>NZ_JBVISF010000009.1:60444-331942 GCF_055575675.1 Streptomyces sp. NPDC034043 | reverse complement strand
AGCCTTTCAGCGCCGATGGTACTGCAGGGGGGACCCTGTGGGAGAGTAGGACGCCGCCGAACAATCATTGTGGGAAAGCCCCGCACCTTCTGGTGTGGGGCTTTTCTGCGTTCAGGGCGCGTTCAGCCGTTTACCAGCACGCGGTTCCCGTCAACCTCGGCTGACTGCTCGTATGGTGGCCTGATGGGCTACGAGCTGGTCATCTTCGACAACGACGGCGTCCTCGTGGACAGTGAGCCGCTCTCCGATACGATCCCGCCCTCGCGCGAGCTACGGCCCGTGCCCGGGGTGACCGAGGTGCTGGCGGCGCTGTCCGCGCTCGGCATGCCCTACTGCGTGACCTCCTCCTCCGGGCACGAGCAGATCCGGGCCACCCACGACGCGACCGGCATGGGCGAGTGGTTCGAAGAGGAGTGGATCTTCAGTGCGGAGGACGTCGGGCAGGACAAGCCGGCTCCGGACCTGTTCCTCCACGCCGCCGACATGATGGGCGTCGCCCCCGCGCGATGCGTGGTGGTCGAGGCCGGCGTGGCCGGGGTGCGGGCCGCCCGGGCCGCCGGGATGGACGTGTTCGGCTTCACCTCCCTGGTCCCCGCCGAGGAACTCGCCGGTGCCACGGCCTGCTTCGGGGAGATGAAGGAGTTGTCCTCCCTGCTCGGGCTGGGCGACGGATTGGGTGCGTGATCTCTCTACCCACCGGTAGTGGCGGGGCCTACGCTGTGCCGCCATGACGGTTGACGCACGGCTCCGCCGTGGGCGCGGCGCGCTCGGGTTCAGCTTCTTCGTGCAGGGGGTCGCCTTCGCCCTCCTGGTGACCCGGATCCCGGCCATCCAGGACCGGTACGGGATATCCGACGGGCTGCTGCCCGCCTTCCTCGCCGCCGTGCCCGTCCTCGCCGGGGTCTCCAGCGTCGCCACCGAGCACCTGGTGAAGCGGGTCGCGCCGAGCGCGGTGTTGCGGTGGGCGCAGCCCGTCGTCCTGCTGGCCCTGCTCGGGGTCGGGGCCGGCCGCGGCATGTGGCAGGTGGCGGTGGCCCTGGGGGTGTTCGGGCTGGCGGTGGGCGCGCTGGACGCCTCGATGAACATGCTCGGGGTCAGCCTCCAACGGGAGTACGGGCGCAGCATCATGCTGGGCTTCCACGCCTCGTACAGCCTCGGCGGGATCCTGGGGGCGTCGGCGGCGTGGGCGGGGGCGCACTGGCAGCTTCCGCTGTTCGCCGGGTATCTGCCCGCGGTGGCGGTGCTGTTGCCGGCGGCGCTGCTGGCGAGCCGGTCGTACGTCGACGCGCGGGCCGGCGTCGGAAAGACGGAGCAGGGGTGGCCGGCGGGCGGGGGGAAGCTGCTGCTGCCGCTGTGCCTGGTGATGGCGTGCGCGTACATCGGCGACTCGACGGTGGCGAACTGGAGTGCGAAGTACCTCCAGGACGTGCTGGGCGGCTCGGAGCAGCTGGCGACGGTTCCCTACAACGTGTACATGGTGACGACGCTGGCCGGGCGGGCGGTGGGGGACCTCGGGGTGCGCCGGTTCGGGGCGGTGGCCGTGGTGCGGGCCGGGACGGTGGTGGCGGCCGGCGGGTTCGCGGTGGTGGCGGTGGCGCCGGGGGCCTGGGTGGGGATGCTGGGCTTCACCCTGCTGGGGACCGGGCTGTGCGTGATCGTGCCGCAGACCTTCGCGGCGGCGGGGCGGTTGTTCCCCGGTGCTTCCGACACGGCGGTGGCGCGGCTGAACATCTTCAACTACGTGGGCTTCCTGATCGGTTCGCCGCTGGTCGGCGGGATCGGGGACGCCTGGAGCTACCGGGGCGCGATGGTGGTGCCGATGGTGCTGGTGCTGGTGACCTTGTTCTACGCCCGCTCGTTCGGCGCGGACCCGGACCGATACGGTGTCGGGCATGAGCGGCGAGCCGGTGACCGGGCTGTTGATGTGGGACGAGGCGGTAACGGGGTATGACTTCGGCCCCGGCCATCCGATGGACCCGGTGCGCCTGGCGCTGACCATGGGACTGGTGCGGGCCTTCGGGCTGGACCGGGAGATGGAGGTGCGGGCGGCCCGGGCCGCGGGGGAGTCGACGCTGCGGCTGGTCCACCGGGAGGACTACGTGGCCGCGGTGCGGGCGGTGTCGGCGGATCCCGGGACGGCGGACGGCGCGTACGGGCTGGGGACTGTCGACGATCCCGCCTTCCCCGGGATCCACGAGGCGTCCGCGCTGATCGCCGGACAGTCGGTGGCGGCGGCGGAGGCGCTGTGGCGCGGGGAGGCCCGGCACGCGGTGAACTTCGCGGGCGGGCTGCACCACGCGATGCCGGGCGGGGCGGCCGGGTTCTGCGTGTACAACGACGCGGCCCTGGCCATCGCGCGGCTGCTGGAGCTGGGCGCGGAGCGGGTCGCGTACGTGGACGTGGACGTGCACCACGGGGACGGGGTGCAGGCGGCCTTCTGGGACGACCCCCGGGTGCTGACGGTGTCGCTGCACGAGCACCCGCGGACGCTGTTCCCGCAGACGGGCTGGCCCGAGGAGACGGGCGGTCCGGGCGCCGAGGGGAGCGCGGTGAACGTGGCGCTGGCGGCGGGGACCGGGGACGAGGGGTGGCTGCGGGCCTTCCACGCGACGGTGCCGGAGCTGCTGGCGGACTTCCGGCCGCAGGTGCTGGTGACCCAGCACGGGGCGGACACGCACTTCGAGGACCCGCTCGCGCACCTGGCGGTGTCGCTGGACGCGCAGCGCGCGGTGCAGGAGGCCTGTCACGCCCTGGCGCACGAGTACGCGGGCGGGCGGTGGCTGGCGCTGGGCGGCGGCGGGTACGCGGTGGTGGACGTCGTACCGCGGTCGTGGACGCACCTGGTGGGGATCGCGGCGCACCGGCCGGTGGATCCGCGGGCGGAGGTCCCGCAGTCGTGGCGGGACGAGGCGTACGCGCGGACGCGGCAGCCGGGGCCGGCCCGGATGACGGACGGGCGGACGCCGGGATGGCGGGACTGGGACGCCGGTTACGATCCGGCGGACCGTACGGATCAGGCCGTTCTGGCGACGCGGAAGGCGGTGTTCCCGTTGCGCGGGATGCTGGTGTGACGGGGGGTCAGCCGCTGGCACGGTTACGCCAACTGTGGGGCGGTTCGGCGGAATTGATGAACCGGCAGATCCGGTGCGGCAGCATCGGAGGGTGTTGAGCACCGGCGCGTTGCGTGCGCATCTGCTGGCCGCCCGGTTGGCCGGGCCCGTCGCCACGACGCGGGAGGAGAGTCTGCGCAGGTACCGGCTGTTCGCGGCGGGGGATCCGCGGGTGTTGCTGGGGCTGGAGCCGGAGCGGCGCTGGGGCGTGGGTGAGCTGCTGGGGCTGATGGCGGCCAAGTGCGGGGTCTCGGCGGACCCGTCGCACGTCAGGGGCCCGGACGTGATCGATCCGGAGCGGACGCTGGCGGCCCTGGAGGCCTTCGCGGAGCGTTTGGCGGTGGCGGCGGGGGCCCGGTCGCCGGTGCTGCTGGGGACGGGGCACCCGCACCGGCTCCTGCCCTTCTACGCCGCTTTGGCGGGGGCGCTGTCGGCGGCGGGATGTGTTGTCCTCACTCCGGCGCAGGGGGTGCATGTCGACATGGCGACCCGGTTCGGGGTACGCCCGCACCTCCTCGATTACGTACGGGGGGTCGCTCTGGTGCGGGAGCCCGGCGCGCGGGGGGCCGGGAGTGCCACCGGCGCACACTCCCATTCGCCGCTGCCGGTTCGGCTGGCGCTGGGTGCGCTGGCGGAGGCCGGGGGGCCGCTGCCGGGGCTGGTGGTGGGTGACCACGGGTGGGTCTGCGGCGCAGGTCAGCTCGGTGTGGAGGCGATCGGGCTGGGCGATACGGATGATCCGGCGCTGTTCGTCGGGGAGGCCGAGGGGCGGGTGGCGGTGGCCGTTCCGCTTGATGACGGGGTGCGGGCGGACTACTACGGGCCGGTGATCCGGCACGTGTTGCACCGCGCCGGGCTGTCGGGGCGTCAGGAGTGGCCGTAGCTCCTCTTCCCCACTCGTATCACCCGCCCCTACTCTGGGGAGTGAGCGTGCGACGACGAGGAGTAACCGGAGGGGAAGCCGGTGCCCGTCATGCGCGGAAGGTCAGGTGGGTGTCATGGCTGCTGGCGAGAGGCCTCTCAGCGAGGTTCAGTTCCTGACCGTGGCGGAGGTCGCCTCGGTGATGCGAGTGTCGAAGATGACCGTGTACCGGCTGGTGCACAACGGTCATCTGCCCGCGATCCGGGTGGGCCGGTCCTTCCGGGTCCCCGAGAACGCGGTCCACGAGTACCTCCGGGAGTCCTTCGTGGGGGTGGAGTCGGCCTGAGATTCGGCATCCCGTCGAGGCTCGGCCACACCTGCGGAGGGCTCGGATTACAAGCTCGGACCTCGGGCGGGTAGGCTAGGCCGACGTAGGTCGTGTGGGCCCAGACGCCCCGCACCAGTGAAGAGAAGTGAGCGAGGGTAGTCGTGGGCTCTGTTATCAAGAAGCGGCGCAAGCGGATGGCTAAGAAGAAGCACCGCAAGCTGCTCAAGCGCACCCGCGTCCAGCGCCGTAACAAGAAGTAAACGGCAGCTGTACGTGTTTTCCGCAGCCCCTCCACCATCCTGGTGGGGGGGCTGCGGTGCAGTCGGGGGTACTTCTTCGAGGGAGGCGCTGAGCTCGTGGGGAAGGTCGTGCTCGTCACCGGGGCAGCCCGGCAGCTGGGGGGCCGCTTCGTGCGCCGCGTCCAGCGCGACCCCGGAGTGGAACGGGTCATCGCGGTCGACGCGGTGAGCCCGCCGCACCGGCTCGGTTCGGCCGAGTTCGTGCGGACGGACATCAGGCAGTCGGCCATCGCCCGGGTGCTCGCGGAGCACGCCGTGGACACGGTGGTCCATCTCGCGGTCACCGGCGGCGCCGCCGCGGGCCTGCCGGGCGGGCGCAGCGCCGTCAAGGAAACGAACGTCATCGGGACCATGCAGCTCCTGGGGGCCTGCCAGAAGTCCCCGACGGTACGGCGGCTCGTGGTGAAGTCGAGCACCAGCGTGTACGGGGGCACGGCGCGGGACCCGGCCGTCTTCACGGAGACGACGCAGCCGAAGACGCTGCCGGCGGGGGGCTTCGCGAAGGACGCCGCCGAGGTCGAGGGCTACGTACGGGGCTTCGCGCGCCGGCGGCCGGACGTGGCGGTGTGCGTGCTGCGCTTCGCGAACATCCTGGGGCCGTTCGCGGACTCGGCGCTCGCGGAGTACTTCTCCATGCCGGTGATGCCCACGGTCCTGGGGTACGACCCGCGGCTGCAGTTCGTCCACGAGGACGACGTGATGGACGTGCTGCGGCTGGCGGCGGGGGAGCCGGAGCGGGGGACGCTGAACAGCGGGACGTTCAACATCGCGGGCGACGGGGTGCTGCTGCTGTCGCAGTGCGCGCGGCGGCTGGGGCGGCCGACGGTGCCCTTCCTGCTGCCCGCGGTGACGTGGGTGGGGCAGGCGCTGCGGGCGGTGGGGGCGACGGACTTCTCGCCGGAGCAGATCCGGCTGCTGACGTACGGGCGGGTCGTGGAGACCACGCAGATGCGGGAGACGCTGGGCTTCCGGCCCATGTACACGACCGCCGAGGCCTTCGCGGACTTCGCGCGGAGCCGGGGCGGCGGGCTGCTGCCGCCGGAGCGGGTGGGGCGGGCCGTGGGGCGGATCGCGGAGCTGTTGGACGTTGACGAGGGAGTGGAGCGATAGTGGCCGACGCCAAGGTCATCCCGTTCGACGAGGACCGGCCGCGCCGGCGGTCCGGCGCGGCCCGGAAGGTACGGGCGGTCCCGGACCGGCCGGAGGCGGTACAGCCGGTCGTGGAGCCCCTGGACGGGCCGGGGGCCGGGGCCGCGCGGGCGGGGAGTGACGGCGGCTGGGACCGGCGGATCGCGGGCGGGCTGGCGTTCCTGCGGCGGCGGATCACGGGCGAGTACGAGGTCGACGAGTTCGGCTACGACAAGGAGCTGACGGACCAGGTCCTGATGTCCTTGATGCGGCCGCTGTTCGACAAGTACTTCCGGGTGGAGGTCAAGGGCGTCGAGAACATCCCGAAGGATGGCGGCGCGCTGATCGTCGCCAACCACTCGGGGACGCTCCCGCTGGACGGGCTGATGCTCCAGGTCGCCGTCCACGACCACCATCCGGCCGAGCGGCACCTGCGGCTGCTGGCGGCGGACCTGGTGTTCATGCTGCCGGTGGTGAACGAGCTCGCACGGAAGGCCGGTCACACGCTGGCCTGCGCGGAGGACGCGCAGCGGCTGCTGGAGGCCGGGGAGCTGGTCGGGGTGATGCCGGAGGGCTTCAAGGGGATAGGGAAGCCGTTCGGTGAGCGGTACAAGCTCCAGCGGTTCGGGCGGGGCGGGTTCGTCTCGACGGCGCTGCGGGCGGGCACGCCGATCGTGCCGTGCTCGATCGTGGGGGCGGAGGAGATCTACCCGATGATCGGGAACGCGAAGACGCTGGCGCGGCTGCTGGGGCTGCCGTACTTCCCGCTGACGCCGACGTTCCCGTGGCTCGGGCCGTTGGGGGCGGTGCCCCTGCCGACGAAGTGGACCATCCAGTTCGGGGAGCCGATCCCGACGGACAGGTACGCGCCGGAGGCCGCCGAGGACCCGATGCTGATGTTCAACCTGACGGACCAGGTGCGGGAGCAGATCCAGCACACGCTGTACAAGCTGCTGGTGCAGCGGAGGTCCGTCTTCTTCTGAGGCCCGGGCTGCTGATGCTCGCGCGGGAACGCCAGGCGGGGTTGGTGCAGCCAACCGCGCCTGGCGTTCCGCTTCTTACTCGGCGTCCTCCGCCCGGATGCCCAGGCCCGGGAGGAGGTCCGGGAGGAGCGGCGGGAGGGTGATGTCCGGCTGGGGCTGTGCCGGGGTCGCCGGGGGCGGCGCGGACTGGCCGTGTGCCGGCGGGTTCAGCAGGTTGCCCGTGCCGCCCAGGAGGCCGCTGCCGGGGGCCGGGGCGTGGCTTCCGGAGGGGCTGGGGGCGGCGGGGGACTGGGCCGACGCCGGGCCGTCCGGTGCCGGTGCGGACTGCTGCTTGCCCGGCGCCGGGGCGCTCGGCCTGCCCGGGGTCCCGCCCGGGGCGGTGCGGTGCTGCTCCGGGGGCTTGGGCAGCAGGCCCTGGAGCGGCGCCACCTCATCGTCTATGGCCTGGAAGACCGAGGTGACCTCGTTCCCCACGTCCATGAGCTGCGGCGGCAGGCTGGAACGGATCCGGCCCCACGCGTCGCGGTGGGAGTTGGAGAACGAGGACAGGGTCTGGATCGGGCCGAGCGAACCGTCCCGCTCGTAGGCGGCCTGGAGCAGCCGGTGGCCCTCCGCCGCGTCGTGCTGCATGCCTGCCAGCGCCCGCCGGATCGCGCCCAGGATCTCGTGGTCCAGGGGGCCGGAGCGGCCGCGTTCCATCAGCCGGCGCGCTTCGGACATGCGGTTGGAGGCCCGGTCGAGGTAGACCTCGCCCCGGTCCGCGCCCTCGTCGGCCATGCCCAGCTTCAGGTCTTCCATGCCCAGCTTGACCGGGTAGAGGGGATCACCGGGCAGGGCGTCGGTGCTGGCAGCGGCCACTCCGCTGAAGGCCCCTGCGGCCACACCCACGGTGAGGCCCCCCGCTGCGATGCCCTTGGACCAGCGGGAGCGGGGCCGCAATTTCCGGAGCGAGGTCGCCCGGTGGGCGCCGCGGCCGGTCCGCTGCTCGGGCACCAGAGGGTCCGCGGCGGCACCGCCCCCGGCCCTCTCCTCCATCACCATGGCCTCCATGGCGGCGACGAGCTGTGCTCGTTGCACCACTTTGACCTCGGGGTCCAGCACCGGGCGCGGCATTTCGCCGAGCACGTTCGCCAGGGCCAACAACCGTTCGTGGTCGGCGGATTCGGCAGGTGCCTCGGGCTGCTCGGCCGCCGGGTCCGGTTCTGAAAGACCGGACGCGGTCCGGTCCTCCAGGGCCTGGGCGAAGGCGTTCGCCCGCCGGTGCGGAGTCACGTTCGCGATCACTGGCGGCACCTCCTCTCGTCATGACGATCGACTCCCCCAGGTGTCCGGAAGGTTGCCTTCCTTGAGCACATCCACACTTTCGGGTGAGCGGCTTCGGGCAGGGCGTGTCCACAGGGAGCCTGCATTCCGCACAACGAGCGGCGCGGCACTTGGGTTACGGACGAAGGATGATCGGACCACAGCGTCATCGAGGGGTCACCGGGTGTGAGGTCGGGTCGTGCGGGAGAGGGTCAGCGGGCGTCGTCCGGCAGCAGGCGGGCCAGGGTGCGGACCGCCCGGTACTGGAGCGTTTTGATCGCTCCTTCGTTCTTGCCCATCACCCGGGCGGTCTCGGCGACCGAGAGGCCCTGGAGGAAGCGCAAGGTGACGCACTCCTGCTGCTGGGGGTTGAGTTTCCGTACGGCTTCGAGCAGGGCCGCGTTGGAGAGGGACTCCAGGACGGAGTCCTCGGGGCTGCGCTCCACCTCGTTGGCGTCGAGCATCTCGCCGGTGGTGACCTCCAGGCGGAAGCGGCTGGACTTGAAGTGGTCCGCCACCAGGTTCCGCGCGATGGTCACCAGCCAGGCGCCGAAGTCGCGGCCCTGCCAGGTGAAGGTGGAGATGCGGCGCAGCGCCCGCAGGAAGGTCTCACTGGTGAGGTCCTCCGCGGTCGCCTTGCCGCCGACGCGGTAGTAGATGTAGCGGTACACCGTGTCGCTGTACTGGTCGTAGAGGCGGCCGAAGGCGTCCGCCTCACCGGCCTGGGCGCGTTCGACCAGGTCCATCATGCGGGCCTGGTCGCTGTCCGCGGTGGGGCGGCGGGCGGTGGGCGTGCTGGTTCCGCCGGCGGCGGCGGCCGGGCGACCGCGTCTGCCCACGGTGGCTCCGCCGTCCGTCAGGGCGTAGCAAGGGCCGGCCGGGCCGAGGCCGGCAGGGACCGCGGCGGCGAGGGCGGGGACGGCGTACGCGGTGGGGACGAAGCCGCGCAGGTGGTCGAGGACCGTCGCGCGCAGCGTAGCCAGGCCCGAGGCGTCAACCCCGACAGGTGGGTACACGGGACTCCCAGAGGCAGAGCTTCCATCACGTGCAGTGCGGGACCGTTCACCCGTCGTGGCGACAGATGGGCGGCGGCATGCGTTTGAGGAGAATAACGCTTCGTACAGGCAGCGCTACACCCAGTTGCCTAAATCACCGGTTCCGACATTTCTGTTGCGTGTCGAGGGCATATTCAGGCCCGGTTGGTGATCGATTCCTGATCGCTTGGAGACGCGGAATGGACGCTTCCACGCTGGCTCACGACCGGGTCGGGCAGGCCGGAGTGCCGCGCCGACGGCGCGGGTAGAGGGGAGCGAATGACCGCCGGGGGCCCGCGGAAGGCCCGGGCCCGGTGCTGCTACCGGCGGCGCCGGTGCAGGGCGATGGCGGCGGCCGCGCCGCCCGCGATCGCGCCGACTCCGGCGGCGGCCGGGACGCCGACCTTCACGGCCTTGCGGCCGGTCCGATAGTCGCGCAGCCGCCAGTCGTGGGCGCGGGCATGCTTGCGCAGTTTTGTGTCGGGATTGATCGCGTACGGATGTCCGACCAGGGACAGCATCGGGATGTCGTTGTGCGAATCGCTGTACGCCGCGCAGCGTTCGAGGTCGAGGCCCTCGGCGGCGGCCAGCGCGCGCACCGCCTCCGCCTTCGCGGGGCCGTGCAGCGGCTCGCCGACCAGGCGCCCCGTGTAGATCCCGTCCACGGACTCGGCGACGGTGCCCAGGGCGCCGGTCAGGCCGAGGCGGCGGGCGATGATCGTGGCCGTCTCGACGGGGGCGGCGGTGACCAGCCAGACCTTCTGGCCGGCGTCGAGGTGCGCCTGGGCCAGGGCGCGGGTGCCCGGCCAGATCCGCTCCGCCATGTACTCGTCGTAGATCTCCTCGCCGATGGCGGTGAGTTCGGAGACCTTGTGGCCCTTGACGATGGACAGGGCGCTGTCGCGCGCGTCCTGCATGTGCTCGGGGTCCTCGACCCCGGCGAGCCGGAACCAGGCCTGCTGCCAGGCGAAGCGGGCCAGTTCGCGGCGGCGGAAGAACTCGCGCTTGTAGAGGCCGCGGCCGAAGTGGAAGATCGCGGCGCCCTGCATGACGGTGTTGTCGAGGTCGAAGAAGGCGGCGGCGAGGTCGTCGCCGTGGACCGGGAACTCCGGCTCGGCGGCTTCGCGCAGGGCTTCGGGCGCGGCCTCCGGTGCGGTTTCCGGTGGCGCTTCGGGCAGGGCCCGCGGCGCGACGGCCGGCCCGGTGGTGTGCGGGGCGCCGGCCCGCGCGGTCTTGCGGGCGGCCTCTGCCGAGGCCTCGCCGGCCAGTACGCTCCGCGCGGTCGCGGAGCGCTTACGGGGGGTGAGCCATCCGAGAGCGGCCATGACGCGAGCATAGCCATTGTGTTCGGGAGTTCCCGAACCGCCGGGAGACGGGGCGGTTAACTCTTCGGACCCCCCGGTCCGGCGCGGGACAATGGCCGCATGAGTCCTCTGCTGCGCCGTAAGGAAAAGAAGCGTCCCCAGGAGCGGATGGTGACGCTCGTGGGGAAGCCGGGGTGCCATCTGTGCGATGACGCCCAGGAGGTGATCGAGAAGGTGTGCGCCGAGACGGGCGCACAGTGGGAGAAGAAGGACATCTCGCAGGACGAGGAGCTGCACCGGCTGTACTGGGAGCAGATCCCGGTGGTGCTGGTCGACGGTGAACAGCACACCTTCTGGAGGGTGAACCCTGACCGGCTGCGGCGGGCGTTGGGAACCTGACCGTTTCGCCCGTTACCATCATGGGCGATTTATGGGGACTCGGGGGCGTATCGATGAGGAGTGTGTACCGTTTTGCCCCCCTCGGGATTTGAACGGGTTCGGCCCGTTCCCGGTCCGGGCCCCCTCCGCCCGGCCCGCGTGACCCCGGTCACTTTGCTCGGACAAAGCGGACACAATCTTTGTGCACGCGTTCACAAAGACATAGCCTGCATTCGACGGGGCGGTCCTGGGACAAAAGGCCGCCTGCAGCCCCGCTCATCCCGCAGGAGCATCGTGGCAACTGGCCGAACTCACCGACCGGCGACCCGCAGCCGAGGTATTCCCGAGGCCACTGTCGCCCGGCTTCCGCTGTACTTGCGCGCCCTCACCGCGCTCTCCGAGCGATCGGTGCCCACGGTGTCCTCCGAGGAGCTCGCGGCCGCCGCCGGAGTCAACTCCGCGAAGCTGCGCAAGGACTTCTCGTACCTCGGTTCGTACGGGACGCGCGGCGTCGGCTACGACGTCGAGTACCTCGTCTACCAGATCTCCCGCGAGCTCGGCCTGACCCAGGACTGGCCGGTCGTCATCGTCGGAATCGGCAACCTCGGCGCGGCCCTCGCCAACTACGGCGGTTTCGCGTCGCGCGGCTTCCGCGTGGCGGCGCTGATCGACGCCGACCCGGCCATGGCCGGCAAGCCGGTGGCCGGCATGCCCGTGCAGCACACCGACGACCTCGAGAGGATCATCGAGGAGAACGGCGTCTCCATCGGCGTCATCGCCACGCCCGCGGGCGCGGCCCAGCAGGTCAGCGAGCGGCTGATCGCCGCCGGTGTCACCTCCATCCTGAACTTCGCGCCGACCGTGCTGTCCGTGCCGGAGGGCGTGGACGTGCGCAAGGTCGACCTGTCCATCGAGCTCCAGATCCTGGCGTTCCACGAGCAGCGCAAGGCGGGCGAGTCCGGTACGGACGCCGAGGCCGTCGCCGTGTCCGGCGCGGACGCGGTCGCCACCGGCGCCGGTGCCGCGCCCGTCGCCGCCGTCGAGCCGCCGGCCGGGCGGGCCGCCGCGGCCGCTCGCAAGGGCGGCCCCGAGGGCGACGTGCCGGCGGTGATGCCGGCATGAGTCTGCTCGTCGTAGGCCTGAGCCACCGCAGCGCGCCGGTGAGCGTGCTGGAGCGGGCCTCGCTGTCCGCCGACGCCAAGGCCAAGCTGCTGCACGACACCCTGGCCGCCGAGCCGGCGGCCGAGGCCGCCGTCCTCGCCACCTGCAACCGCATCGAGCTGTACGCGGACGTGGACAAGTTCCACGCGGGTGTCGCCGAGCTGTCGACGCTGCTCGCGCAGCACAGCGGGGTCGCCCTGGAGGAGCTGACCCCCTATCTGTACGTGCACTACGAGGACCGGGCCGTGCACCACCTGTTCTCGGTGGCGTGCGGGCTGGACTCGATGGTCGTCGGCGAAGGCCAGATCCTCGGCCAGATCAAGGACGCGCTGGCCCTGGGGCAGGAGCTCCACACGGCCGGCCGGCTGATCAACGACCTCTTCCAGCAGGCGCTGCGCGTCGGCAAGCGGGCGCACTCGGAGACCGGGATCGACCGGGCCGGGCAGTCCCTGGTGACGTTCGGGCTGGAGCAGCTCGCGGTGAACCTGCCGGTGGGGGAGTGGGCCGCCGGCAAGCGGGCGCTGGTGATCGGCGCCGGTTCGATGTCCTCGCTCGCGGCGGCGACGCTGGCGCGGGTGGGTGTCGCCGAGGTGGTCGTGGCGAACCGGACCGCGGAGCGGGCGGAACGTCTCGCGGAGATTTTGGTTGCCTCGGGCACTGGTGTCGCGGCGCGGGCCGTTCCGATGTCCACCATCACGGACGAGCTGACCCGCGTCGACGTGGTCGTGTCGTGCACCGGGGCCACCGGGCTGGTGCTGACCGGGGACGACGTCGCCCTCGCGCTGTCCGCCTCCGGGTTCGAGTCCGGGCCCGCCGCGCCGCAGGCGCCGGACGCGGGCGGCCGCGACGCGCTCGCCGGCGGCGCGGCCGTCGACGCCGAGGTGGTGGCCCGGCTCGTGGCCGCCGCCGAGGGCGGGCGGCGGCTCGCCGACGCCGGCGCCGCGCGGACCATCACGGCGGCCGCCGCCGCCGAGGCCGACGGCTGCCCCGTCGGGGCGGACGCCGCCGCCGGCGACGGGCGCTCCGCCCTCGCCGGGGTCGACGCCGGCTCCCTCGAACTTCACGGGGCCTGGGCCGACCAGGGCGAGGCCGCCGCGCAGCGGCAGCCGCGCCGGGCGGCGCGGAGCCAGGCGGACGGGGCCGTCCCCGTACGGCTGGCCCTGCTGGACCTGGCCATGCCCCGGGACATCGACGCCGCCGCGCACCGCATCCCGGGCGTGCGGCTCGTCGACATCGAGAGCCTCGCCGAGGCCTCCGCCGACGCGCCCATGGCCGCCGACGTCGACGCCGTGCGCGGCATCGTCGCCGGCGAGGTGGCCGCCTTCGGCGCCGCGCAGCGGGCCGCGCACATCACGCCCACCGTCGTCGCCCTGCGGGCGATGGCCGCCGAGGTCGTCGCCATGGAGGTGGCACGGCTCGACGGGCGGGTACCCGATCTCGACGAGCGGCAGCGCGCGGAGGTCACCCAGACCGTGCGCCGCGTCGTCGACAAGCTCCTCCACGCGCCGACCGTGCGCGTCAAGCAGCTCGCGAGCGAGCCCGGCGGCGCCGGGTACGCGGAGGCGCTGCGCGAACTCTTCGACCTCGACCCTCAGACGGTGGCATCCGTCAGCCGGGCGGACGCGGCCGATCCGAAGAACGACGACCCAGGACGGGCATCATGAACACACGTCCCGACCAGCCCCTCCGGCTTGGCACGCGACGCAGCAAGCTGGCCATGTCCCAGTCCGGGCACGTCGCCGAGGCGGTACGGGCGATCACCGGCCGGCCCGTCGAGCTCGTGGAGATCACGACCTACGGTGACGTGTCCCGCGAGCACCTCGCGCAGATCGGCGGCACCGGCGTGTTCGTCACGGCCCTGCGCGAGGCCCTGTTCCGCGGCGAGGTCGACTTCGCCGTGCACTCGCTGAAGGACCTGCCGACCGCGCAGCCCGACGAGCTGGTCATCGCGGCCATGCCGGAGCGCGAGGACCCGCGCGACGCGCTCGTGGCCCGCGACGGCCTGACCTTCGAGCAGCTGCCGGACGGCGCCCGTGTGGGCACCGGTTCGCCGCGCCGCACGGCGCAGCTGAACGCGTACGCCCGCAGCCTGGGCAAGTCCATCGAGACCGTCGCGATCCGCGGCAACGTCGACACCCGGATCGGCTTCGTGCGCGCCGGCGAGCTCGACGCGGTCGTGCTGGCCGCGGCCGGCCTGAACCGGATCGGCCGCGCCGACGAGGCGACCGACCTGCTGGCGGTCGACAACGTGCTGCCCGCGCCCGGCCAGGGTGCCCTGGCCGTGGAGTGCCTCGCCTCCGACGCGGACCTCATCTCCGCGCTCGGCCGGCTCGACTGCCCGCACACGCGGGCCGCCGTGACCGCGGAGCGCGCGCTCCTCGCAGCCCTGGAGGCCGGGTGCAGCGCACCCGTGGGCGCGCTCGCCGACCTGCTGGCCGACGGGCGGAATGTCAATGAAATGCGCCTGCGTGGTGTCGTCGGAACCCTCGACGGTTCGACGCTGGTGCAGCTGTCCACCACCGGTCCCGTGCCCCAGTCTTACGACGAGGCCATGGCGCTCGGCCGCGAACTCGCGGACGAGATGCTGGCCAAGGGCGCGGCCGGTCTGATGGGGGAGCGATCCCTTTGAACCCCTCAAGCCCCACCACCTCCCCCTTCGCGGGCGTAGCCGCCCCCGGGCTCGTCACCTTCCTCGGTGCGGGTCCGGGCGACCCGGGTCTGCTCACGCTGCGCGCCGTGGAGGCGCTCGCCGCCGCGGACGTACTGATCGCGGAGCCCGAGGTGCTCGAGGTCGTACGGACCCACGCGCGCGCGGGTGTCGACACGCCTCAGCTGACGGTCGCCGACGAGGCGTCAGCCGCCGCCGGTGTCCCGGCGATCCGTACTCCGTCGACCGCCGCGGACGTCGCCAATCTTGTCATGGAGGCCGCGCGCTCCGGCAGGCGGGTCGTCCGTGCGGTGACCGGCGACCCCGGGCTGGAGGGGAACGCGGCCGAGGAGATGCTCGCCTGCGCCCACCAGGGCATCCCCTTCGAGGTGGTGCCCGGTGTGGCGACCGCCGTCGGTGTGCCCGCGTACGCGGGTGTGCCGCTGCGCGGTGAGCAGGGCGCGGACGTGCGCTTCGTGGACGCGCGGCACGCTTCGGCGCGCTGCTGGAGCGAGGTCGGCGCGAGCGACTGCGGCGTGGTCGTCTCGGCGACGCTGGAGACGGTCGCGAGCGCGGCCGCCGAGCTGGTGTCGGCCGGCCGCAAGCCGGAGACGCCGCTCACGGTGACCGTGGGCGGTACGACGACCCGGCAGCGGACCTGGAGCGCGACCCTGGGCACGATCGCCCAGGTGTTCAAGCAGGGCAAGGTGCTCCCCTCTCCGGAGGGTTCGCGTCCGGTCATAGCCGTGGTCGGCGAGCGGGGTGCCGCGGCGCGGCGCGAGGAGCTGGCCTGGTTCGAGTCGAAGCCGCTGTTCGGCTGGCGGGTCCTCGTACCGCGTACGAAGGAGCAGGCCGCCTCGCTCTCCGACCAGCTGCGTTCGTACGGCGCGGTGCCCCACGAGGTGCCGACCATCGCCGTGGAGCCGCCGCGCACCCCGCAGCAGATGGAGCGGGCGGTCAAGGGGCTGGTGACGGGCCGGTACGAGTGGATCGCCTTCACGTCGGTGAACGCCGTCAAGGCGGTGCGGGAGAAGTTCGAGGAGTACGGGCTCGACGCGCGTGCCTTCGCGGGCATCAAGGTCGCCGCGGTGGGCGAGCAGACCGCGGCGGCGCTGGTGGAGTTCGGCGTGAAGCCGGACCTGGTGCCGAGCGGTGAGCAGTCGGCGGCCGGGCTGCTGGAGGACTGGCCGCCGTACGACCCGGTCTTCGACCCGATCGACCGCGTCTTCCTGCCGCGCGCCGACATCGCCACGGAGACGCTGGTGGCCGGGCTGATAGAGCTGGGCTGGGAGGTCGACGACGTCACGGCCTACCGGACCGTGCGGGCCTCGCCGCCGCCGGCGGACACCCGTGAGGCGATCAAGGGCGGCGGTTTCGACGCCGTGCTCTTCACCTCGTCCTCGACGGTGCGCAACCTGGTCGGCATCGCCGGCAAGCCGCACAACGTGACCGTCATCGCCTGTATCGGGCCGGCGACGGCCAAGACGGCGGAGGAGCACGGGCTGCGCGTGGACGTGCTGTCGCCGGAGCCGAGCGTGGGCAAGCTGGCGGAGGCGCTGGCCGCGTACGGGGAGGCGCGCCGGGAGGCGGCCAAGGCGGCCGGTGAGACGGTGGCCCGCCCGAGCGAGCGCCGTCCGGGCGCGCGCCGGCGTCGCGCGACGTGAGGTTAACGGCTGGAGGGGCCCGGGTGCGGTGTGCGCCCCGGGCCCCTTCGGCGTGTGCGGGGCGGGTACCCGGGAGTGGCTGAGTAGCGGGTTGAGTAGCCGCGCGGATGCCGGCGGGGTCCGGCGGGCGGTTCAGTGGGGACATGACCGAGACCCCCGCCGCCGAAGCCCCCGCCGCCGAGACCCCCGCCGCCGCCCCCGCCGGGGACGCCCGGGACCGGCGGGCCTTCGTGGCTCCGCTGCTCTCCACGCTGCTGACCCTGCCGATGGCCTTCGTGTCGCTGGTGTACGCGATGCTCTCGCCGATGGCGTGCGGCAACTGCAACGGGGAGCCCGCCCGCGCCTTCCACCGGAGCTTCGAGACGGCCTGGACGGTGTTCTGGCCGGGGCTGGTGCTCGTGCTGGTCCTGCTGGTGGTGTGCTGGGCCCTGCCGTGGAAGGTCCGCAACTCCGCCCGGCGCGTCAAGCTCGCGCTGGCCGCGCCGGGACTGGTGCTGCTGGGCTGGCTCGTCTTCATGGCGATGGTCGACTGGCCGTAGGGGGTGGCCGGGGACGGGGAGGAGCCGGGCCTACCCTTGTCCCGACTGCTGTCGATGCTCGAAGAGGCGACTAGAAGATGAGCGCGTACGGATCCTTCCCCGGTTCGCGGCCCCGCCGGCTGCGCACCACCCCGGCGATGCGGCGGATGGTCGCGGAGTACCGGCTGCACCCCTCGGACCTGATCCTGCCGGCCTTCGTGCGGGAGGGCATCAGCGAGCCGCTCCCGATCTCTGCGATGCCGGGCGTGGTGCAGCACACCCGGGACACGCTGCGGAAGGCCGCCGTCGAGGCGGTCGAGGCGGGGGTCTCGGGGATCATGCTCTTCGGTGTGCCGGCGGACGGGAACAAGGACGCGCTGGGCACGGCGGGCACGGAGCCGGACGGCATCCTCCAGGTCGCGATCCGGGACGTGAAGGCCGAGGTCGGCGACGACCTGGTGATCATGTCGGACCTGTGCCTGGACGAGTACACCGACCACGGCCACTGCGGGGTCCTCGACGAGCACGGCCGCGTCGACAACGACGCGACGCTGGAGCGGTACGCGGAGATGGCGCAGGTCCAGGCCGACGCGGGCGTCCACGTGGTGGGCCCGAGCGGGATGATGGACGGCCAGGTCGGCGTCATCCGTGACGCGCTGGACGAGACGGGGCACGAGGACGTGGCGGTCCTCGCCTACACGGCGAAGTACTCCTCCGCCTTCTACGGGCCCTTCCGCGAGGCCGTCGCCTCCTCCCTCCAGGGCGACCGCAAGACCTACCAGCAGGACCCGGCGAACGCCCGCGAGTCGCTGCGGGAGCTGGCGCTGGACCTGGAGGAGGGCGCCGACATGGTCATGGTGAAGCCGGCCGGCCCCTACCTGGACGTCCTGCACCGGGTCGCGGAGGCCGTGGACGTGCCGGTGGCCGCGTACCAGATCAGCGGTGAGTACGCGATGGTCGAGGCGGCCGCGGAGAAGGGCTGGATCGAGCGCGACCGGGCGATCATGGAGACGCTGCTCGGCATCAAGCGCGCGGGCGCGGACACGATCCTGACGTACTGGGCGACCGAGGTCGCGCTGCGGCTGCGCGCCGAGCGCTAGGCCGAGGCGTCAACTCCCGGGTACGGGCCCGCCCGGCCCGTACCCCGGGGGCGCTGCGGGGCAGCCCTTAGGCTGGCCCGCATGGCGAAGCAACAGCGGGGTGCGGCCACCGTCGACCAGCTCCTGACGGCCGCCCTGCGCGTGTACGCCGAGTCCGGCCGGCAGGGTTTCACGGTCCAGGCGGTGACGGCGGCCAGCGGGGTCAGCCCGGGCAGCCTGTACCACCACTTCGGCAGTTTCGACGGTCTCGCCGCCGCCCTGTACATCCGCTGCTCGGGCGAGCTGTTCGACGCCATGACGGCCGCCGTGCTGCGCTGCCGCACGGCCCGGACCGGCGTACGGGCCCTGGTGCGGGCCTACTTGGAGTTCACCCGGGACAACCGGGACGCCGCGCTCTTCCTGCACGACTCCGCCTGCTCGGGCCACCTCGCCGGGCACGCGGCGCGGATCCGGGCCGCGAAGGAGGCGAGGCTGGCGCCGATGGCGGCGTGGATGGGGGCGCGGATGGCGAACGGCGAGATGCGGGCGCTGCCCGGGCCGCTGGCCGAGGTGATGGTGATGGGACCGCCGTGCGAGGCGGCCAAGCGGTGGCTGGCCAGTACGTACGAGATGGACCTCGACCAGGCGGTGAGACACCTCCCGGACCTGGTCTGGCGCGGCCTGGAGCCGTGAAGGGGCCCGGCGGCCCGGACCCGCCGCGCGGGTCCGGCGGGGCGGGCGCACCCTGGAGGGGTAGTCCGACTGTGGAGGTGATCCGGCATGGCCACGCTCGCCGGATGGCACGTGGAGCTGGAGTTCACCGAGGACGGCCACCGCACTGGTGCGGCGGCCCTGCTCAGACTCGGTGACGGCTGCGAACTGAGGGCGCGCGGCTACGCCATGCGCCATCCCTCCGATCCGGAGCAGCTGCGGGTCGGGGAGGAGATCGCGGGCGCGCGGGCGCTCATGGACCTCGCGTCCCAGCTGCTCCAGAAGGCGCACACGGAGATCGACGAGGTCTCGGGGAAGCACTCCTACCCGCTGACCCGCTGACCCGCTGACCGCCGGTCCGCTCGAAGGGCCCGCGCCGGAACTTTCGCCGTGGGCCCTTCGGCACGCCCCGTGCGCCGGGCCCGCCCGGGCGGTCAGCGGGTCCGGTGGCGGAACAGCGCAGCCGCCAGTGTCAGCGCCAGGGCGGTGATCCCCGCGCACCAGGCGAGGGCCGTCCACGGGGTGTTCCCGGCGGGCTGGTCCAGCAGCAGGGCCCGCAGCGATTCGATGACCGGGGTCAGCGGCTGGTGCCCGGCGAAGCCGTGCAGCCAGGACGGCATGGTGTCGATGGGGACGAACGCGCTGGAGGGGTAGGGCAGGAACATCATCAGGAAGGTGAACCCGCCGGCCGCCTCCGGGCTCCGGGCCAGCAGTCCGAGGGAGGCCGCGAGCCAGGAGATCGCCGTGATGTACGCGACGAGCAGCCCGGCGGCGGCGAGCAGGGCGGGCGGGCCGCCGGAGGGCCGGAAGCCGATGGCGAGGGCGACGGCCAGCACCAGGGTGGTGGAGAGCAGGTTCCGCACGACCGAGGCCGTGACGTGCCCGGCCAGGATGGGCAGGCCGCCCACGTCGAGGGAGCGGAAGCGGTCGATGATGCCGTTCTTCATGTCGTCGGCCACGCTCACGGCGGTGCTCGCCGCGCCGAAGCCCGCGCACAGCAGCATGGCCCCCGGGACCACGTACGTCACGTACTCCGTGCCGGTGTCGATGGCCCCGCCGAAGAAGTAGACGAAGATCAGCATCAGCATCACCGGCAGCATCAGGGCGGCGATCAGCGCGTCCGGGCTGCGGCGGCTGATGCGCAGGCTGCGTCCGGTCATGGTGAGGGCGGTGGCGTTGTTCATCGGGCGGCTCCCGTCAGGGCGAGGAAGACGTCGTCGAGGGTGGCGGTGCGCACGGTGAAGCGGCCGACGACGGTGCGGTCGGGGTCGAGTTCGTCGAGCAGGGCCCGTACGTGGGCGGCGGAGCCGTCGGTGGCCAGGCCGAGCGTCAGCTCGTCGGGGGCGTGGTGCACCGCGCGGGCGGCGAGGGTCTCGTAGGCCTTCCGGCTGGTCAGGGTGAGGTCGAGGCGGTGTCCGGCGACCCGGGCCTTCAGCTCGGCCGGGGTGCCCTCGGCGGCGATCCGGCCGGCCTCCAGGACGGTGACCCGGTCGGCGAGACGGTCGGCCTCCTCCAGGTACTGGGTGGTGAGCAGGACGGTGGTGCCGTCGGCGCGCATCTCCCGTACGACCTCCCACAGTTCGAGGCGGCTGCGCGGGTCGAGTCCGGTGGTGGGCTCGTCCAGGAAGAGCACCTCCGGCCTGCCGACGAGGCTCGCGGCGAGGTCCAGGCGCCGCCGCATCCCGCCCGAGTAGGTCCGGGCGAGGCGGTCGGCGGCCTCGGCCAGGCCGAAGCGGTCGAGGAGTTCGCCGGCGCGGGTGCGGGCGTCGCGGGCGGACAGTCCGTTCAGCCGGCCCGTCATCCTCAGCGTCTCGGCGCCGGTCTGGAGGTCGTCCAGGGCCGCGAACTGCCCGGTCAGGGCGATCTTCTCGCGTACGCGGGCCCGTGCCCCGGTGATGTCGTGCCCGGCCACGCGCGCGGTTCCGGAGTCCGGTGCGGTGAGGGTGGCGAGGATGCGGACGGAGGTGGTCTTGCCCGCGCCGTTGGGGCCGAGGAGGGCGAGGACGGAGCCGCGGGGGACGGCGAGGTCGAGGCCGTCGAGGACGCGGGTGCCGCCGTAGGACTTGGTCAGGCCGCGGGCGTACAGGGCGGGGTCGTTCGTGGTCACGGAGACACGGTCCCTTCTGCGTATGGGTTACGCGCTTCTGTGTAAGTAATACACAGAACTAGGATGTGGGTCAACGACTCAGGACGGGAGGGGGCGGCGATGGAGAAGGATCCGGCGGACGGAACCGGCCTCCCGGTGAGCCTGCAAATGGCCTGGGGCCTGCGCGAACGCCCCGGCAAGGGCCCGCGCCCCACCCTCACCCTGGCGAAGATCGTCGACGCGGCCGTGGCCCTGGCCGCCGGCGAGGGCATGGACGCCGTCTCCATGGGCCGCGTGGCCAAGGAACTGGGCGTCTCCACGATGTCCCTCTACCGCTACGTCACGGCGAAGGAAGAGCTGTACATCCTGATGTCGGAGGCGGGCGTCGGCACCCCGCCCCCGCTCCCGCCCGAGGCGGAGGGGTGGGGCTGGCGGGAACTGCTGACGGACTGGGCGTACGCCCAGCGCACCCTGCTCATGTCGAAGCCGTGGATCCTGCGCATCCCGCTCACGGCCCCGCCGGCCTCACCGAACCAGCTCGCCTGGATGGAACGCGGCCTCGCCTCCATGGCCGGCACGGCCCTGGAGGAGGGCGAGAAGCTCTCCGCGATCATCCTGATCGGCGGGCTCGTACGGAACGAGGCCACCATGGCCGCCGACATGATGGACGCCATCATCAAGGGCGGCGTCCCCCCGGACCAGGTCATGGGCCGGTACGTGACCACCCTGCGCCTGCTGACCGCCCCGGACAGCCACCCGGCGCTGACGCGGCTGCTGGGATCGGACGCCTTCACGGGCTCCGGCGAGCCCGACTTCCAGTTCCGCTTCGGCCTGGACCGGATCCTGGACGGCCTGGCCCGCCTGATCGCGGAGCGAGAGGCTCCGCCGAGCGTGTAGGCGGCCGCGGGTGCACCCTGGAAAGCAGCGGGCACGGAGGTGATCGCCATGAAGGATGCCGTCGGATGGCACGTCGATGTTCAGTTCCAGGAGGACGACGAACGCACCCGCGCCGCCGCCCTCGTCCGGCTCCCGGACGGGAGCGAGCTGCGCTCGCACGGCTATGCCAGCCGTCACCCCAGTGACGGCAATCAGCCCAGGGTGGGCGAGGAGCTCGCGGCGGCGCGCGCGCTCAACGATCTGAAGGAACAGTTGCTCACCAAGGCGCACGACGAGATCGACGGGGCGTCGGGACGCACGTCGTACCCGATCACGCGTTGATCCCGCCCGGGCGGTGCTACCGGCCGACCCAGCCGGTCAGCGCCGCCCAGCTCGCGGGGGCGAGGTCCAGGACGGGCCCGTCGGTGACCTTGGAGTCCCGGACGTGGACGGCGGCGGGGGAGGTGGCGACCTCGACGCAGGCGTCGCCCTCGTCGCTGCTATAGCTGGATTTGCGCCAGGCGACGGCTACTTCGAGGCAGGCGTCGCCATCGCTACCGCTGTAACTGGACTTGAACCACTTCAGTTCGGTGCTCATAGCTCTCCTAGCATGCGGTCCAACAGCCCCTGGGTCTGCTCGATGTTGAGGGCTTGCGTTCGCAGCATCGCATACCTGTGGGCCAGCATGCTGACCTCTCCTTTGTCGTAGAAGAGCTGGCTGCTGCGCTGGTTCTCGGTGTAGCCGAGGTACTGGTGGTCTGAGGTTTCCAGGATGGTGAAGGGGCCGTCGAGAGCTGCGTGGGCGGTCTGGTCCAGTGGCATCACCTGGATGGAAACACTCCGGAGTTCCGTGCAGGAGATCAGGTGTCGCAGCTGTTCCTTGTGCACTTCCGGGCCGCCGAGGCGGAAGCGAACGGCCGGCTCCCAGATGACGAAGCTCATCGTCGGCGGTGTCTTGCGATGAAGGATCTCCTTGCGTGCCAAGCGCTGCTCGGTCAGGGCATTGATCGTCTCCTCGGTGTGGGCCGGCAAACGGGTCTTGAAGAGGGCGCGGGCGTAACCCTCCGACTGGAGCAGGCCCGGCAGAAGTTGGCTGGCATACCAGGACAGGGCGTTCGCCCTGGCCTCCAGGTCAAGGTATTCCTCGGCCCACGGCGGTGTCGTGTCTACAGCGGGCAGTTCCAGCGCTGCGACGGTCAGTAGGCCCGGCAGGTTCAGGTGGAAGTCCATCAGCTCGGCGACGTTCGGCATCAGGGTGCGGCGGCCCTGTTCGATGGAGCCGATGGTCTCCTCATCCACCTTGACCAGGGCGCCGAGCTCCTTCTGGGTCAGGCCCTTGGCGCTCCTGGCGGCGGCTACCTGGCCACCCACCATCTTCATGGTCGTCGCGTTGGCGCGCGGGCGCTTCTTGGGTGGCATGGTGATCGACTCTCCCTGCCTTTGGACGTGGACTACCCCTGGCCGACCCGTACTCATCGCGGAGTACGGGGCGGCGCACTGTTACACGCTAGTCACGCTTGGCCACCATCGTCCCGTGAACCTAAATACTCAACCCGGCCTGATGCGCGAGCGGTTGTTCCCCCGGGCCTTCCAGACCGTCGCCAGCGCGCGGGCCTTCACCCGCGAGACCCTCGCCGCCTGGGACGTTGCCGACCGGCGGGACGACGTCGTGCTCTGCGTCAGCGAGCTGGCCACCAACGCCCTGCGGTACGGGGTCCCGCGCGGGCGCTCGTACCGGCTGCGGCTGCTGAACTTCGGCTGCTGCGTGCGCGTCGAGGTGCACGACAGCGGGCCCGGGCTCTCCCGGATCGCGGGCGGGCCGCCCGGGCACGGGCTGCTGCTCGTGGCCGGGGTCGCGGACGCCTGGGGGGTGCTGCCGAGGCGGCCCGGAAAGATGGTGTGGGCGGAATTCAGCCCGGGCGGCTGCTAGCTTCGGCTCAGCGGGGGATCGGACCGGAGGGGGATCAATGGCGCGTCCGTGGCGGTGGGTTGTGGTGGTCGCGGCCACCGGGACCGGGTTCCTGATCGCCTTCAGGCTCGGTCTCTGGGACCCCTTCGGCTGGTTCCCCGAGAAGGACTCCGACCGGGCCTCCGTCGCCGCCGGATTCGGCGGTGCCATGGCCGCCGTCATCGCGCTGGTCGGCGGCTGGTGGGCCGGGAGCGGCGCCGAGGGCGGCGGGAACTCCGTACGGCAGCGCGCCCGTGCCTCCGGCACCTCGCAGATCACCCAGGACGGCGGCCCCGCCGCCGCCCCCGGCCGGGTCGACCAGCAGGCCCGCGCCGACGGGGACGCCAGGGTCCAGCAGCGCGGCGGCGGTGAGGCACCCGGCGAGCCGTCCCCGTGACGGGCGGACAGTGGGCGCGGGCCGAGGGGAACGCCCGGATCACCCAGGTCGCCGGTGACCACGTCACCTACGCCCCCGGGGCAGGGCCCGCGCCGGGGGCCGGGCTCGGACTGCCCGAGGCGCCCGCCGTGCTCGTCGGGCGGGACGGGCCGGCCGGGGAGCTGACGGCCCTCCTCGCCGAGGGCGGCCCCACGGTCGCCGTAGTGGCGGGCCTGGCGGGCGTCGGCAAGAGCGCGCTCGCCGTGGCGACGGCACACCGGGCGGTGGAACTCGGCTGGTTCGGGGACCGCGTCTTCTTCCTGCGCCTGCGCGGGTACGCCCCCGGCGGCGGGGTGAGCGGGCCCGAGGCGGTACGGGAGATGCTGCGCCGGCTCGGGATCCGGGACACGGACATGCCGGAGTCCCAGGACGGCCGGGCGGCGCTGTACCAGGCGAGGCTGGCGGAGTTCGCCCGGGCGGGGCAGCGGGTGCTGATCGTCGCCGACGACGCGGGCGAGGTGGGCCAGGTACGGGACCTCGTACCGGCCGGGACCGCGCACCGGCTGCTGGTGACCTCCCGGCACCGGCTCGGCCACCGGGACTTCACCGCCCGCGTGGTCCCGCTCGACGAGCTGGCGCCGGACGCGGCCGCCGAGCTCCTGGCCGGGGCGGTGCTGCGCACCTGGCCGCAGGACCCCCGCCCGGCGGCGGAGGCGGACGCGCTGCGCGAGGTCGCGGAGCGGTGCGGGCGGCTGCCGCTGGCCCTGACGGTGGCGGGGGCGCTGCTGGCGGGCGATCCGGGGCTCTCCGTAGCGGAGCTGGCGGGGCAACTGGCCGACGCGCGGACCCGGCTGGCGAAGCTGGACTCGGAGCTGGACGACGGGGTCCGGGCGGCCTTCGACCTCTCGTACGGGCGCCTCCCGGCGGAACAGGCCCGGGTCTTCCGGCTGCTGACGGTGAACCCGGGCCCGGACTGCGCCACGGTGTACGCATCGCTGCTGACCGGTGTGCCGCCCGCCGGCCTGCGCCCGACGCTGGCCGCGCTCGTACGGGCCTCCCTGCTGGCGGAGGAGCCGGTCGGCTCGGGGCGCTGGCGGATGCACGACCTGGTACGGCTGTACGCGCGGGAGCGGGGGGAGGAGCGGGCGGCGGAGGACGGGCGGCAGGAGGCGGTCGGCGCCCTGCTGGGGTTCTTGGTCATTCAGGCCGAAGTGGCACGGCACGTCCTCGGTCTGGACACGCAGCCGGCGGCGGGGCCGCATCTGCCGTCGATGGAGGAGGTCCTGGACTGGCTCGGCGCCGAACGTGCCCTGCTGGTCGCCGCCGTGGGTTTCGCCATCGAGTCCGGGCGGCCGGAGGCGGCCCTTGAACTGGGCTCGCGCGTGATGTCGTACCTCCAGATCTACCACTACGGACAGGACGCGCTGACGGTGGCGCGTCTGCTCCTCGCGGCCACGGAGGGCAGGGGAAGCGCCGAGGACCTCGGCGGGCGGCTGTACGACCTCGGCCTCGCGCTTCTCGTGGTGGACGAGCCGACGGAGGCGGAGGGGCCGCTCAGGCAGGCACTGGCGGTGTTCCGGGAGCACTCCCTGCGGATGATGGAAGGCAAGGCTCTGCACCTCCTGGGCGGCATGTACGCGGCGACGGAGCGGTGGCCGGAGGGGGAACGGCTGATGGGGGAGGCCCTGGAGATCCTCCGGGAGGAGGGGGTCCGGCACGCGGAGGGCACCGTACTGTCGGGCCTCGCCCGGATCTACGAGCAGACGGGACGCCTGGACGACGCCATCGCCACCATGCAGCAGGCCATCTCCCTCATGAAGGCGCTCAGCGACCCCCACCGGGAGGTGTCCGGGCTGAACTCCCTCGCGGACGTGCTCTGGCGGGCCGGACGGCTGGAGGAGTCCGCGGCTGTACGGGAGCGGGCGGTCGACACCCACCGGGAGTTCGGAAACCGCAAGCAGACCCTGCGGATGCTGTCCGCCCTCGCCGGATCACTGGTGGACCTGGGGAGGGATGAGGACGCCGGGCAGCGGTACGAGGAGGCCCTCGGCATCGCCACGGACGAGGGGGACCCGTACGCCCAGGGGATCATCCTGGGCAGCCTGGGCCTGCTCCACCGCCGTGCGGGACGGCCAGCACGGGCGCTGGAGATGCTGGAGCGGGCCTGTGCCGTCTTCGCGGAGGCGGGGGACCGGCGCGGCGAGGCCGCTTCCGCCCACGGACTGGCCATGACGCTGTACGACCTGGACCGCCACGCGGAGGCCGCCGGGGTGTTCGAGCGGGCGGCCGGACTCTTCGCGGTGGTCGGCGACACCGCGCAGGAGGACGCGATGCGGGCGGCGGCCGCCGAGCTGCGGGAAGGGGAAGCCGGCCGCCGCCGCTGGTGGCGGCGCCGGTGATCCGTGGCAGCCGGAGCCCCCACCGGTACGGTAATTCCGTACGACTGTACTGGGAGGTAGGCCCGTGTCGATCTCGGCGAATGAGGCCCGGAAGCGTTTCTACCCGCTGATCCGGCAGGTCAACGAGGACCACGTGCCCATAGAGGTCACCTCCCGGGAGCACGGTGACGTCGTGATCATGTCCGCCGAGGACTTCCGGTCCTGGCAGGAGACGGTCTACCTCCTGCGCTCGCCGCGCAACGCGCAGGTCCTGATGGAGTCCATCGCGGAGACGCCGGCCAGGGACAGGCCAGGGAGCTGATCGGCGGGGACGAGGACGAAGGGTCCGCCGCGTGAAGGTCGGGTGGTGGTCCCGGCGGATCACCGACGAGCACCGGCTGGTGTACCGCGTGAGGGACGCGGCCGTCGAGGTCGCGCAGGCCCGCTACCACTACTGACGCCGCTCGCGCAGGGCCGCTGAGGCACGCGCGCCGCCCCCGCGTGAGGAGGGCGGCGCGTTGCCCACAGGCTGGGGACGGGGGTCAGGCCGGATCCTCCGGGGCCGTCGCCGTGATGATGGAGAACGCGCCGCCCTGGGGGTCGGCGAGGACGGCCATACGGCCCGCCACCATGTCGAAGGCCGGGGCGAGGACGGTGGCGCCGGCGCGGACGGCGGCGGCCTGGACGTCGTCCACGTCGTCCACGTGGAAGTACGGCTGCCAGTGCGGCGGCACGCCCGGCGGCAGCTTGCTCATGTCCATCATCCCGCCCACCGCCCGGCCGCCGACCTTGAACTCGACGTACCCGTCGGAGCCGGGCTCCCCGGACACGGCCGTGGTGACCGGCAGGATGGCGGAGTAGAAGGCGGCGGCGCCCTTGAGGTCGCTGGTGGTGAGCTCGTTCCAGATCAGCGCGCCGTGCTCGTTGACGATGCCGGCGCCGTCGAAGGTGCCCGGTTCCCACAGGCCGAAGACGGCGCCGGCGGGGTCGGCCACCACGGCCATCCGCCCGAGGTCCATGACGTCCACCGGCCCCATCATGACCGTGCCGCCGGCGTCGGTGACGGACTTGAGGGTGGAGTCGACGGAGTCCGTGGACAGGTACGTGGTCCACACCGTGGGCGGCAGCGGGTCGGGCACCGTGCCGTCCGGGTTCATCGCCTTCATGATCCCCGCGACCGGCTTGCCCTTGAGGGTGCAGACGGAGTACCCGCCCTGCTCGGCCGGGCCGACCTCGCCCTGCCAGCCGAAGAGGTCGCAGTAGAAGTCGAGGGCCGCCTGCTGGTCGGGGACCATCAGGTCGATCCAGCAGGGGGTGCCGGGCTTGTAGGGGCCGTTCATGTCGGGCACGGATGCCTCCGTCGGGGCGCTGGGGAAGGACGGGCCTTCCCCTACCCAGCCCCCGCCCGGCCGGAATCGGCCCGTACGGGTGACCCGCCGTCCCGCCCAGCCGTCTGCCAGCACAATGCTGGCAGTGCGACTACTCTTGTCGCATGGCCACTCTCTACGTGCGTGATCTGTCCGACGAGGCGCTCGCCGAGCTGAAGATACGGGCCGCCCGCAACCGCCAGTCCCTCCAGGCCTACGCCCGCACCCTGCTGGAGGAAGAGGCCGCCACCCCCTCGATCGAGGACGTCGTCACCCGGATCCGGGCGCGCGTCTCGGCACGGCTCAGCGCCGACGAGGTGCTCGCGGACCTGGACGCGGGGCGGCGGCGCGAATGATCGTGATCGACGCGAGCGCGGTCGTCATGCTGGTCGCCGACGCGGGACCGGTCGGGGAGGCGCTGCGCGAGCGGGTCCTCGGCGAACGCCTCGCGGCCCCGCACCTGCTCGACGTGGAGGTCGCTCACGCCCTGCTGGGCCGGCACAGGGGCGGCAAGCTCACGGACGGCCAGCTCGACGCCGCCTGGGACGACTTCGCGGCGCTGCCGGTCCGCAGGATGGAACACGCGCCGGTCCTCCCCCGGGTGCGCGAGCTGTACGCGAACCTCTCCGCGTACGACGCGACGTACGTCGCCCTCGCGGAGGGGCTCCAAGTCCCGCTCGTCACCTGCGACGCGCGGATCGCCCGCTCGGGCAGCCCCCGCTGCAAGATCGAGGTCTTCGGCCCGGCGTAGCGGGCGGGTTCCACGCCGTCTCCCCGGTAGGGGTGGTGGGCGGTCAGCAGTTCGAAGACGGTCTCCCGGAGGGCCTCTCGGACGTCGTCCGTGAGGCTGAGCCGGTACTTTTCGGCGTCCTGCGTGTAGTCCACGGCCCACGGCGGGCCGGTGAACCCCTCGCTCACGCGCCGGGCTCCAGCTCGCGCTGCCCGTGCCGGATGCGGGAGGCCTCGTCGAGCAGCTTGCGGGCGGTCTCGACGTCGGTGGCGGCCGCGGCGCGCGCTTCGAGGTCCGCCACGTGCCGGTCGAGTCCCGGGTCGCGGGCGAGGGCGTACTCGCCCCACCAGCGGGCCATGAACGCGGGGACGGGCCCGATGTCGTACGCGTCGGCGATCTGCTGCCGCCAAGCGGCGTCGAAGTCCGGCAGGAGCGCCGGGGCGTGAGCGGCTATGGCGGCGCGCAGGGCCTTCGGCGTGTACTCCGGCATCGGGGGCACGGACCGGCCGGGAGAGGGCGTCGCGGTCGCCATTTCCGGTTCCTCCTCGGATCGGACGCCTTCCGCCCTAGCCCTGCGGATCGGGCCCGGGCCGGGAAACGCGACGACCCCCGGTGCACCCGCGCCGGGGGTCGTCGCGTGGGACGTCAGAGCTTCTCGGGGGTGCGGATGCCGAGGAGGGACATGCCCTTCGACAGGGTCCGGGCGGTCAGGTCGCACAGGAACAGGCGGTTCTCGACCTGCTCCGGGGTGTCCGCCTTGAGCACCGGGCACTCCGCGTAGAACGTCGTGTACAGCGAGGCCAGCTGGTACAGGTACGCGGCCAGCTTGTGCGGGGCGTACTCGGCCGCGGCCTCCGCGATCAGCGTGCCGAAGCCGTCCAGGTGCAGGCCCAGCGCGCGCTCCGAGGCCGTCAGCTCCAGCTCGGGGTGGGCGGCCGGGCGGGCCTCGCCGGCCTTGCGCAGGATCGACTGGATGCGCGCGTACGCGTACTGGAGGTACACGGACGTGTCACCGGTCAGCGAGACCATCTGGTCCAGGTCGAACTTGTAGTCGCGCGCCGCGGAGGTGGAGAGGTCCGCGTACTTCACCGCGCCGATGCCCACCTGGGCGCCGCGCTCGGCGATCTCCTCCTCCGTGAGGTCCTGGGCCTTCTCCCGCACGACGGCCGCCGCCCGCTCGACGGCCTCGTCCAGCAGGTCCACCAGACGCACCGTCTCGCCCTCGCGGGTCTTGAACGGCTTGCCGTCCTTGCCGAGGACCGTGCCGAAGGCCAGCTGCACGGCCTTGACGTCGTCGCCCAGCCAGCCAGCCCGGCGGGCCGTCTCGAAGACCATCTTGAAGTGCAGCGACTGCCGCGCGTCCACCACGTAGATCAGGGTCGTCGCGGACAGGTCGGCGACGCGGTCGCGGATCGCGGAGAGGTCGGTCGCGGCGTAGCCGAAGCCGCCGTCGGACTTCTGGACGATCAGTGGGGTCGGGTTGCCGTCGGGGCCCTTGACGTCGTCGAAGAACACGCACAGCGCGCCGTTCGAGCGGACGGCGACGCCCGACTCCTCCAGCAGCTTGCAGGTCTCGACCAGCATGTCGTTGTAGCCGGACTCGCCGACGACGTCGGCGTCCTGGATGTCCATGTCCAGCTTGTCGAAGACGGAGTAGAAGTAGATCTTCGACTCGTCCACGAACCGCTGCCACAGCGCCAGGGTCTCGGGGTCGCCCGCCTGGAGGTCGACCACCCGGGCCCGGGCGCGCGTCTTGAACTCCTCGTCGGAGTCGAAGAGGGCGCGCGAGGCCTTGTACAGGCGGTTGAGGTTGGACATGGCCTCCTCGCCGGAGACCTCCTCGTCCGACTTGTGGTCCAGCTCGTGCGGGTGCTCCAGCAGGTACTGGATCAGCATGCCGAACTGGGTGCCCCAGTCGCCGATGTGGTGGCGGCGGATCACCTTCTCGCCGGTGAACTCCAGGATCTCGACCATCGCGGCGCCGATCACGGCGGACCGCAGGTGGCCGACGTGCATCTCCTTGGCCACGTTCGGCTGCGCGTAGTCGATCACCGTGGTGCCGGCGGACGCGTTGAGCGGCACGCCGAGCCGGTCGTCGGCCGCGCGGGCGGCCAGCGTCCGGATGATCGCCTCGTCGGAGACCGTGATGTTGAGGAAGCCGGGGCCGGAGACCTCGACGTCCTTGATCACGCCGCCCTTGTCCAGGCCTTCGAGGACGGTGGCGGCGAGGTCACGCGGGTTGGCCTTGGCCTTCTTCGCGAGCGCCAGGATGCCGTTGGCCTGGAAGTCGGCCCGGTCGCTTCGTCGCAGCAGCGGGTCGGCGGCACCGGCCTCCGGCAGGGCGGAGGCGAGGGCGTCCGAGACGCGCTGTTCGACGGAGGAAGCGAGGGAAGGGACCGAGGCCATGAGCTGCCGTTCCTGTGAGGTTGCGCGTGCGCGTGCGCTTGGGTGTTCCGACAAGCCCCGAGTATCCCACGTGGCGGGTGCCCGCTCCTCGGGTTATCGCCGTGCGTACCGAGGCGTGGAAGCAACCCCGGAGCGGGGTGTTCCGTCTGGGAGAATGGCCGAAGCCAGCATTCGAGATAGAAGGACGTGTCGTGGCTCAGAGCGCTCAGAGCAGCACAGAGACCGACTGGGTCTCCCGTTTCGCGGACGAGGTCATCGCCGAGGCGGAGCGCCGAGCCCCGGGCAAAGCGATCGTCGTCGCGTCCGGACTCTCCCCGTCCGGGCCGATCCACCTGGGCAACCTGCGCGAGGTCATGACCCCGCACCTGGTCGCGGACGAGATCCGCCGCCGGGGCCACGAGGTCCGTCACCTCATCTCCTGGGACGACTACGACCGCTACCGCAAGGTCCCCAAGGGCATCCCCGGTGTCAGCGAGGAGTCCCACGCCCAGCACATCGGCCGCCCGCTGACCGCCGTGCCCGCGCCCGAGGGTTCCCCGTACCCGAACTGGGCCGAGCACTTCAAGGCCGCGATGGTCGCCTCCCTGGCCGAGCTGGGCGTCGAGTACGACCCGATCAGCCAGACCGAGCAGTACACCTCCGGCGCCTACCGCGAGCAGGTGCTGTTCGCGATGAAGCACCGCGGCGACATCGACGCCGTCCTCGCCCAGTACCGCACCAAGCAGAAGCCGGGCAAGAAGCCCCAGCAGAAGCAGGTCGACGAGGCCGAGCTGGAGGCCGCCGAGGGCTCCGGCGCGGCCGCCGAGGACGACGGCAGCGCCGAGGGCGCGGAGTACTTCCCGTACAAGCCTTACTGCGGCGCGTGCAACAAGGACTTCACCAAGGTCACGGCGTACGACGACGAGACCACCGAGCTGACGTACGTCTGCACGGAGGACGAGTTCACCGAGACCGTCAAGCTGTCGGAGTTCAACCGCGGCAAGCTGGTCTGGAAGGTCGACTGGCCGATGCGCTGGGCGTACGAGGGCGTCGTCTTCGAGCCCTCCGGCGTCGACCACTCCTCGCCCGGCTCCTCCTTCCAGGTCGGCGGGCAGATCGTCGGCCTGTTCGGCGGCGAGCAGCCCATCGGCCCGATGTACGCCTTCGTCGGCATCTCCGGCATGGCGAAGATGTCGTCCAGCAAGGGCGGGGTCCCCACCCCGGCCGACGCGCTGAAGATCATGGAACCGCAGCTGCTGCGCTGGCTGTACGCGCGCCGCCGCCCGAACCAGTCCTTCAAGATCGCCTTCGACCAGGAGATCCAGCGCCTGTACGACGAGTGGGACAAGCTGGAGGCCAAGGTCGCCGACGGCAGCGTGCTGCCGGCCGACGCCGCCGCCCACTCCCGTGCCGTGCGCGTCGCCTCGCACGAGCTGCCCCGCACCCCGCGTCCGATGCCGTACCGCACCCTCGCGTCGGTCGTCGACATCACCGCCGGGCACGACGAGCAGACGCTGCGGATCCTCTCCGACCTGGACCCGTCGCAGCCGCTGACCTCCCTCGACGAGGTACGGCCGCGCCTGGACCGCGCCGAGAACTGGATCACCACCCAGGTCCCGGCCGACCAGCGCACCCTGGTCCGCGAGGACGCCGACACCGAGCTGCTGTCCTCCCTGGACGAGGCCGGGCGCGAGTCCCTGCGGCTGCTGCTGGACGGCCTCGACTCGCACTGGTCGCTGGACGGGCTCACCACCCTCGTCTACGGCGTGCCGAAGGTCATGGCCGGGCTGGAGCCGGACGCCAAGCCGACGCCGGAGCTGAAGGTCGCGCAGCGCGAGTTCTTCGCCCTGCTGTACCGGCTGCTCGTGACCCGGGAGACCGGTCCGCGCCTGCCCACGCTGCTGCTGGCGGTCGGGGCGGAGCGGGTGCGCAAGCTGCTCGCGGTCTGACGCGCGGGGCGGCACCACGCCCGTACGGGAAGGGCCCGTACCCCTGGTTCGCCGGGGGTACGGGCCCTTCGTCGTGGCCGGTCGCTCCGCTTCAGGAGATGTGCTCGTCCATGAGGTCCCGCTGGTAGCGCTCCTTGAGGGCGGGGATCAGCCGCTTGAGCGTGGCCGCGCTGGGCGGGTCGGAGATCCCGAGGCGCTCGGAGAGGTGTTCCTCCAGCTGCGCGGGGCTCGGGACCTGGGCGTACTCGTCGATGTACGCCCGGAAGACCTCGTAGGCGGCCTCCCGGAACTTCTCCTCGTCGGCGTCGGCGTCGGCGGCCGTGTCCGCGGGCCGGGGCTGCTCCTCGGGGCCGGCCGGAGCCATGACCGGGGTCGGCTCCAGGCCCTCGACGTACTGGGGGTTGTAGCCGCCCTCGTACGACGCCTGCGGCGCGAGCGGCGCCGCGAACCAGGCGCTGTCGTGCGCGGCGGGCATGGCCGTCGGCTCCACCGCGAAGGGGGCGGGCGCCGGGGCGGGCACGGGGGGCTGGGGCTGCCGGGGCTGCGGGGGCCGCGGCCGCGGGTCCTGCGGCTGCGGCACGGCGGGCTGGTCACCGACGGCAGCGGTGATCCCGGCGCCACCGGCGATCTCGGCGGTCCCGGCGTCACCGGCGGCGCCCGCCCCGACCGGTACGAGCGGCTCCGCCGACGCGGCCGGCAGGGCCGGAGCGGCCGCCGCGCCGGCCTGGACGGCGGCCGGTGCGGCGGTGGCCGTGGCTGGTGCGGGGGCCGCCGGGGGCAGCAGTACCGGTTCGATGCCCGCCGCCGCCAGCCCCTCGGGGGCCGTCTGCGACAGCGGCACGCCGATCCTGGCCAGCCGCAGCGGCATCAGCGCCTCCACGGGCGCCTTGCGCCGCCACGCCCGCCCGTACCGGGCCTGGAGCCGCGCCTGGTAGATCAGCCGGTCCTGCTCCATGGAGACGGCCTGTTCGTAGGAGCGCAGCTCCCACAGCTTCATCCGCCGCCACAGCTTGAAGGTGGGCACGGGGGAGAGGAGCCAGCGGGTGATCCGCACCCCCTCCATGTGCCGGTCCGCGGTGATGTCCGCGATCCGGCCCACGGCGTGCCGGGCCGCCTCCACGGTGACGACGAACAGCACCGGGATCACGGCGTGCATGCCGACGCCCAGCGGGTCCGGCCAGGCCGCCGCGCCGTTGAACGCGATCGTCGCCGCCGTCAGCAGCCACGCCGTCTGGCGCAGCAGGGGGAACGGGATGCGGATCCACGTCAGCAGCAGGTCCAGCGCCAGCAGCACGCAGATGCCCGCGTCGATGCCGATCGGGAACACCAGCGAGAAACTGCCGAAGCCTTTCTTCAGGGCCAGCGCGCGCACCGCGGAGTACGAGCCCGCGAAACCGATCCCCGCGATGACCACGGCTCCGGCGACCACGACACCGATGAGTATCCGGTGCGTACGAGTCAGCTGCATCGCGGCCACCCGTGATCCCCTCCCCTTGTCGAGCTACGGCAGGCACAGCGTACGGGTGACTGCGCGTCACCCGTGCCGTAGGGCCCCTCCTGTCGGCGGGGTTACTGCCCGGACGCGGCAGACGCCGAAGCGGAAGGCGAAGCGGAACCGGCCGGCGCGTCCGACGGGGCGGCGCCTCCGTCCTTGTTGGCGGACTCGATCGAGGCCACCGTCTCCTTTGCCGCGGCGATCGCGTCCTGGAGCAGCTTGCCCTGGTCGGGGGCGCCGGCGCCTTCGTAGGCGGCACCGTTGTAGTCGAGGGTGATCACGACGTTCTGGGTACGGACGATGACCGAGTTGTTGGCGAAGTCGACGTCCTTCTTGACGCCGTAGACCACGGAGGTGGCCTGGTCGCCGATCCCGCCGGCCTGCTCGGCCTTGACGTCGTGCGCGCCCTCGGTGGTCTTCGCCAGCTCGATCTGCTTGTTGTACTGGTCCTCCGCGCGCTTGTTGCCGCCGCCGAGCGAGGCGTGCGAGTCGTAGCGGACCAGGGAGACGGAGAGCCAGCGGTACTGCGAGCCCTTCGCGCCGTCCGTCTTGAGGCCGTTCCAGGAGCAGCTGGCGCGGTTGGACAGGTCGTTCGACTTGGCCGCCGTACCGTTCTTGTCCTTCGCCTCGGGGACGAGCGAGTCGATGCTCTTGCCGGTCAGCGCCTTGCAGGGGTCCGGCAGCTTCGCGTAGGCCACCTTCTCCAGCGTGGCCGAGGGCTTGGCGCTCGGCTTGGCGGACGCGGAGGAATCGGACTTCTTGCCGGAGTCCTTGCCACCCGAGGACTTGCCCGAGTCGGACGAGCAGCCGGCGACGGTGAGGATGACCGGGACGGCTGCGCAGGCGAGAACGCGGGTGAGGCGCGAGGCTGATCGGTGCATGGTTCCTTCAGACGTTGGGGTCTTCTGCGGGGCGCGTTTCGGGCGCGGGACCCGAGCAACGGTAGCCCGAGCGGGCGCCCGCCTGCTGTGCGCGCCGTCACGCGGGGGCGTGCGCGCCCCCTGGGGGCGGCGCCGTCACTCGCTGAAACGCTCGGCCAGGGCCTGCGCCAACTGGCGCGTCCGGTCCTGCGTTTCCGTACTCGGGGGTACCGATCCCGGTCCGGACGGCTGGACGCTGTACTCGACGGTGACGAGGACGTTCGAGGTGCGGAACACGATCCGTACCGTCCGCGCCTGTGCGGCGGTGGCGCCGGCCGCGCTGAGCTTGTCGTCGAGGAACGCCTCGCTGCCGAGTCCCACCAGGACGCGCGAGCCGAGCTCGGGCGGGGCGCTCGGGGAGGGCGGGGCGGACGGGGACGGCGGCGAAGCGGAACCCGGAGCGGAGGCCGCCGGGGAGGGTGCGGTGCTGCCGCCCGGGGGGTTCGCGGGGGGCGCACCGGGAGCCGTACTCGTACTCGTACCGTTACCGGCGCCCGGGGCGGGGCTGCCCGTCGGCCCCGGGAAGGGCAGCTTCGCGTCGGTCAGCCGGCGCACGTACACCTGGCGGGCCTTGTCGTCGTCGCTGGTGGTGGCGCGGTCGTACGAGACGACGCGCTCGAAGGTGACCGACAGCAGCAGGTTCCCCTCGGGGCTCTGCGCGTTCCAGCGGCAGCCCACGTGCCGGTCGCCGTCGTAGGAGGGGTCGGCGGTCCCGGCGTAGAGCCGGTCGCGCTGTTCGGTGGTGAGCGAGTCGGCGGCCGGGAGCATGGCCCGGAGCCGCTTGGGATCGGCGGCCTTGCAGGGCTGCGGCAGGCTGCGGTACTTGCCGGGCTGCGCGGGCGTGGCGGTGTTCCCGCCGCCCTTCTGGTCGCTGGTCCCGATGCCGCTGCCGTCGGTGCACCCGGTGAGCCCGGCCGCGCCGGCCACGAGCGCCGTCAGCATCGCGACGCCCGGCAGGACTCGGCGGCGTACCGGCATCCGGTGTGCCGGCATTCGGTCCACGTCCACTGGCTCCCCTGGCTCCCTCGGGAAAATCCGTTGCCGCGACTTGGGCACGGATGGACACAATGTCTATCGCACACGCACGTGCCGGCGCCGGTTCCCTGTCTGCTTTGGGGTGATGAGCGCGGCTTTTCGCGTATTCATGCTTTTCTGAGGATTTCAGGGGATCGTTGTCTTATGTCGTACGTAGAGGTATCCGGGGCGAACGTCCCGATCCGGATGTGGACGGACCCGGCCTCCGTCGAGGACAGCGCGATGCGGCAGCTCCAGAACACGGCGGGGCTGCCCTGGATCAAGGGCCTGGCCGTGATGCCGGACGTCCACTACGGCAAGGGGGCCACGGTCGGCTCGGTGATCGCGATGAAGGACGCGGTCTGCCCGGCGGCGGTCGGCGTCGACATCGGCTGCGGCATGTCGGCGGTCAAGACCTCGCTGACGGCGAACGACCTCCCGGGCGACCTGTCGAAGCTGCGCTCGCGCATCGAGCAGGCGATTCCGGTGGGCGCGGGGATGCACCGCGACCCGGTGGATCCGGAGCGGCTGTACGGGTTCCCGGGGACGGGGTACTCCGACCTGTGGGAACGCTTCGACTACCTCGCGGACGCGGTCAAATTCCGTCACGACCGCGCCATGAAACAAATAGGAACGCTCGGCTCCGGTAATCACTTCATCGAATTCTGTCTCGACGAGTCGGGTGCGGTCTGGCTGATGCTGCACTCCGGCTCCCGCGGCATCGGCAACGAGCTCGCCGCGCACCACATCGGCGTGGCCCGGGACCTCGCGCACAACCAGAACCTGGTCGACCGGGACCTCGCGGTGTTCCTCGCCGGGACCCCCGAGATGGACGCGTACCGCCGTGACCTCTTCTGGGCGCAGGAGTACGCGAAGTACAACCGCGCGGCGATGATGAGCCTCTTCAAGGAGGTCGTCCGCAAGGAGTTCCGGAAGGCGAAGGTCTCCTTCGACCGGGAGATCAGCTGCCACCACAACTACGTGGCGGAGGAGCGGTACGACGGCATGGACCTGCTGGTCACCCGGAAGGGCGCGATCCGCGCCGGCAGCGGCGACTACGGCATCATCCCGGGCTCGATGGGCACGGGGTCGTACATCGTGAAGGGGCTCGGCAACGAGAAGTCCTTCAACTCCGCCTCGCACGGTGCCGGGCGGAAGATGAGCCGGACGGCGGCGAAGAAGCGGTTCTCCGCGCGGGACCTGGCGGAGCAGACGCGGGGCGTGGAGTGCCGCAAGGACTCGGGGGTGGTGGACGAGATCCCCGGGGCCTACAAGTCGATCGAGCAGGTCATCGACCAGCAGACGGACCTGGTGCAGGTCGTGGCGAAGCTGAAGCAGGTCATCTGCGTGAAGGGCTGAGGGCGGGCGCCGGCTGCCCCCGTGCCGCGTGCCGCGTGCCGGTCCGGTGGTCCGGCGGTAGGGCGAACGCACGGTGCCGTGCCCGGATCGCTCCGGGCACGGCACGCGCGTTCGGTCCGCAGCGGGACCGGCGGGGGTGCTAGCCGGTCTTCGTGAGGCCCTTGTCGAAGTCCGGCCCGACGTGGCTCGGCTTCAGCGGGGTCTTCCGGTTGAGCGGCGGCAGCGGCGCTCCCGGCTGGGGGTTCGCCGGGGTCCAGACGACCGGAGAGGGGCAGCTGAGCGTGTCCGGCTCGCCGCGGTTCACCGCGCATTCGGTTTCGTAGACGGTTCCGGCCGTGGTGAGCACCTCGACGATGACGCGGTTGGCGGTCTCCGCGATCGTCACGCCACAGGGGTTGGCCGGGAAGGTCGGGGACCCCGCGGTGAGGTTGTACCAGGTGTAGGCGGGGCCCGTGCCGGGGACGGTCGGGTTCTCCGCGCTGAAGTCGTACACCCCGGCCCAGACGGTGCCGTTGGGGGCCAGTACGGCCTTGTACTTGACCTCTTCCTCGTCCCACGAGGTCGAGATGTCGACGCACGGTCCGGGCGGTCCGGGCGGCCCGGGTACGCCGGGCTGGCCCGGGAGGCCGTCGCGGCCGTCGCGGCCGTCACGGCCGGGAGGGCCGGGCTTCCCTTCGCACTTGTCCTTGCCGGGGCCGGCCGCGGCGCCCTTGACGTCCGAGTCGTCGTAGTCCTCGTCGTCCGCGCACTTGTCGCCGGCCTGCGCCGCGGCCACCGTCGCCGTCCGGGGCGCTTCGGTGTCCGCCTGTGCGGGGGTGGAGAGGCCGAGCATCGCGATGGCCATCGTGGCCACCGCGCCGCCGGCGAGCCACTTGCTCTGCCGGGGCAGCGGGCCCATGCGGGACGGTGTCCTTGTCTCAGGACTCATGTGTGGTGCTCCTCGTGGGAACCGGGGTGTCTGAACCTTGAGGCGTGAGCGGCCTCGACCGGCATCCTTCGGGCGCCACGCGCCGTACGACGGGAGGCGCGCGTTCTGATCATCACATCGGCGTCTCGTGTGGAGCCGATCGGCCGAACCTCCGCGTCGGGCCCGGCCGGCCCCGGGAGGCGTTCGAGGGCCGCCGGACCGGAGCCGGCGGCCCTCGTGCGTGCCGCGGAAGAAGGGCGCGGGCCCGGTTCTCCGGGGGTTACGGCTCCCGGTGCACCTTCGTGTTCGAGGCCTGGGCGCGGGGGCGGACCACCAGCAGGTCGATGTTGACGTGGCTGGGGCGCGTCACCGCCCAGGTGATCGTGTCGGCGACGTCGTCGGCGGTGAGGGGCTCCGCGACGCCCTCGTAGACCTTCTCGGCCTTGGCGGCGTCGCCGCGGAAGCGGGTCTTCGCGAACTCCTCCGTCTTGACCATGCCGGGCGCGATCTCGATGACGCGGACCGGCCGGCCGACGATCTCCAGGCGGAGGGTCTCGGCGAGTACGCGGGCACCGTTCTTGGCCGCGACGTAACCCGCGCCGCCCTCGTAGGTGGCGTGGCCGGCGGTGGAGGAGAGCACGACGACCGTGCCGTCGCCGGAGGCCACGAGGGCGGGCAGCAGCGCCTGGGTGACGTTGAGCGTGCCGATGACGTTGACCTCGTACATCGTGCGCCAGTCGGCCGGGTCGCCGGTGGCGACGGGCTCGGCGCCGATGGCGCCGCCGGCGTTGTTGACGAGCACGTCGCAGCGCTCCAGGGAGGCGGCGAAGGCGTCGACGGCGGGCCGGTCGGTGACGTCGAGGGCGTGCGCGGTGGCCTGGTGGCCGGCGTCGGTGATCTCGGCGGCGAGGGCCTCGATGCGGTCCTTGCGGCGGGCGGTGAGGACGACGTGGTAGCCGGCCGCGGCGAGCTGCCGGGCGGTGGCCGCGCCGATTCCGCTGCTCGCGCCGGTGACTACGGCGGTTCGGGTGGCCGGGCGCGTGCTCATGGGCGGGGCTCCTCGTGGGTCGCGGGGGTCGCGGGGTCGCAGGGGTCGCGCGGTTCGCGGATCGCGGGGCCGCGGGGGACGTCGCCCGCCGGTTCGGTCGTCCGTACGGGCGAACGCTCGCCAGCATAGGCCGGGTGGGTCAGCGGCGCGGCGCGTACATGATCACGGCCATCCCGGCGAGGCAGACGAGCGCGCCTGCCACGTCCCAGCGGTCGGGCCGGTAGCCGTCGGCAACCACGCCCCACAGCAGGGATCCGGCGACGAAGACCCCGCCGTAGGCGGCGAGGACGCGGGCGAAGTCGCCCTGGGGCTGGAGGGTGGCGACGAACCCGTACAGGCCGAGGGCGATGACGCCGGCGCCGATCCAGGCCCACCCCTTGTGCTCCCGGACGCCCTGCCAGACCAGCCAGGCGCCGCCGATCTCCAGGAGGGCGGCGAGGGCGAAGAGGACGGCGGAGCGGGCGATCAGCATGCCGGGAAGCCTACGCAGCGGGCCGGGGCGCGGGCGGCGGGCGCAGGGCGGGCCCGGCGGGGGCGAATGGCGGACGGCTCGCCCTCATTCGTGTGATGGTCCGATCGGCGGTTGTGCGGGGTGGCTACCGTCCGCGCGAGGAGGTGGTGGCGGTGCGCCGTGGTGCCGTACGCAGTGTGGTGGTGGCGGGCTTGCTGGTGCTGTGCGGGGCCGGGCCCGCGGACGCCCGGTCGGACCCGGACGCGGAGGCCGACGTGGCCTACCACGGGCGGGTCCGGCTGGCGCACGGGCAGCTGAAGGTGTGGATGGTGCCGCAGAACGAGGGGCCGGCCGAGGTGCCGAACGCCACCGTGCGGGTGAGGCTCTCGGCGGACCTCGCCGACGCCCAGGAGCCGGCCGGGGGCTGCGCGCGGGTGGGCCGCCGCGAGGTCGTGTGCGAGACGGGCGCGCTGCCGCGGCACGGGCGGGGGCGGCACATCGTGCTGCTGCTGGGCCTGCGGGAGCTGCCGGCGGAGGTCGCGATCCGGATCGACACCCTGTGGGACGGCGGCGCGACCGACCGCGACCGTGCCAACAACGAGCACGTGGTGCTGGCGCTCGACACGGGCGACACGTACGCGTTCTGAGCCCCCGGCCCGTGGGGCCGGGGGCGCGGTCCGCCGAGCGGCGTCACGTCTTCGGGGCGCGGCTTCCCGGGAGGATCCAGCGGGCGACGGCAGAGGCGGTCTCGGCGTCGCCGGCCCGGGGGGCGCTCCAGGCGACGTAGCCGTCGGGGCGTACGAGGACGCGGGCGGTACGCCCCTCCGTGGCCCAGTGGTGGTGCGCGAGGCCGGCTCCGGGCGGGGTGGCCGCGCCCGGCGGGGTGATGAGGACGAAGCCGCCGGCGCGCAGGGCCTCGTACAGCCGCGTCCCGTCGGCGAGGGGGACGTCGGGCGCGCGCCGGCCGGCGGGACCGGGCCGGCGGGTGCCGGGCGGGGGCGGGTAGGCGATGCCGATGCCGGTCACCAGGCCGAGTACGCGGTCCCGGGCGGGGCCGACGCGGGCGAGGAGGCCGGCGCCGAGGCGGCGGGCGGTGCGCACGGCGGGGTTGCCGGTGATGACGGCCCGGACGAGGGTGCCGCTGATCCGCAGCACGAGGCGGCCGACGGGGTGGCGTTCGCGGTGGTAGCTGTCGAGGAGCGCTTCGGGGTCGGGGGCCCGGCCGTGGAGGACGGCGGCGAGCTTCCAGGAGAGGTTGGCGGCGTCCTGGAGCCCGGTGTTCATGCCGAGGCCGCCGGCGGGGGAGTGGACGTGGGCCGCGTCGCCGGCGAGGAAGACGCGGCCGACGCGGTAGTCGGGGACCTGGCGTTCGTCGCTGTGGAAGCGGGACATCCAGCGCGGGTCGCGCATGCCGTGGTCGCTGCCGAGGGCGGCGCGGGTGAGGGCGCGCAGTTCGCCGAGGTCCACGGGGTCGGTGTCGGCGGCCCGGGCGGCGGGGCTCCAGGCGATGGCGCGGTGGTAGCCGTCGCCGAAGGGGACGAGGAAGGCGAAGGCGTCGGCCGTGCCGTTGGCGGTGAGGGCGTCGGCGGGCGGGTCGTCGAGGCGGACGTCGGCCAGGACCATGGAGCGGACGACGGCCCGGCCGGGGAAGGGGAGGCCGAGGAGGTCGCGGACGGTGGAGCGGACGCCGTCGGCGCCGACGACGTGGCGCGCGTGGACGAGGCGCGGGGTGTCGCCGGGGCGGGTGGCGTCGGCCGTTCCGTTGGCCTGGGGCGTCCCGTTGGCCCGGGCCGTCCCGGTGGTGTCGTGGACTTCGAGGGTGACGGTGTCGTGGTCCTGACGGAGGCCGACGACCTGACAGTCGTATTGGATGTCCACCCCTGTGGACAACGCGCGGCGCTCCAGCAGTTTCTCTGTCTCATATTGAGGGGTGATGAGGACGAAGGGGTAGCGGGAACGCAGCTGTTGGAGGGGGAGGGCCATGCCGCCGAAAGGACGCAGCAGGTCGATCCGTCGGCCGGTGGAGACGAGTTCGTCGGCGAGTCCGCGGGCGTCGAGCAGTTCGAGGGTGCGGGCGTGCACGGCGAAGGCGCGGGTGAGGTTGGCGGCCGTGCGGGGCCGTTTTTCGAGGAGGGTGACGGAGAGTCCGGTGGCGGCGAGGTCGCCGGCGAGCAGGAGCCCGGTGGGCCCGGCGCCGACGACGGCCACGTCGAAGAGGTCGGTGGTGGTGCCGGTGGTGTGGTCAGCGGCAGTCATGTCACGGCAGTCTGCCAGCCGGGGGCCGCCTCCGGCAGCGCTACACGGAAGCGCCGTTGCCGAATTCGGCCAGGGCGTCGCCGACGATCCGCTCCAGGCGGGAGTGGTGGGCGCCGCGCCAGTAGACGCGCTCGCAGTCGGCGCACTGCGCGAACACGTCGTACGAGCGCTGCGTGCCGTGCTCCAGCCGGTCTCCCACGCTGTCCTTGTCCGCCTCGCGGAGGGGGCCGTTGCAGGCGGTGCAGCGGGTCCAGGGTGCGAGCTCGGGAGCGAACCGGCCGAGAATGTCGCGGAGTTGGTCGTCGGGGTTGTCGCTGTAGACGTACGCGCCGGCGAAGATCTCGCGGCGGCGCAGCAGGCCGCGGTCGCGGGAGAGCAGGACGCGCCGCTCGGCGGCGGAGCGGGCGGCGAGTGCGGGGTCGCCGATGTCCTCGTTCTCGTAGGCGGCGTCGACGCCGAGCAGGCGCAGGCGGCGGGCGAGGGTGCCGAGGTGGACGTCGAGGAGGAAACGCAGCGGGGCCCCGGGGATCCGCTGGGGCCGGTCCACGCCGAACACCTCGACCGACTCGCCGGCTTGGGGCACGTACGAGACGGGGACCTCCTTGCCGTCCACGAGCAGACGGCCGACCTCGGTGAGCGGGACACCGGCGGATTCGACCACGTGGCCGATGCTGGAGGCGCCGTCGGTGGCGGTCGGTACGCGGTCCGCGCGCCGGCTGGGCGGGGCGAAGAGGCGCAGTTCGGGGGCGAGGGTGAGGTGGATACCGGGACCGTTCACGGTCCCAGCATGCCATTGGGGGATGCCGCGGCGCGGCCGAATTAGTGACGGCGGTCAGCTGGTGGCGGCGGCCTGGTCGTAGGCCTCGCGGTGGGTGCTGACCTCGTCGAAGTGGTTCTCGGCCCACTGCTTGACGGAGGAGAGGAGGCAGCCGAGGCTGCCGCCGAGTTCGGTGAGGCGGTAGTCGACGCGGACGGGGACGGTCGCGGTGACGGTGCGGGTGACGATGCCGTCGCGCTCGAGGGAGCGGAGGGTCTGGGTCAGCATCTTCTGGCTGACGCCGGGGATCTTGCGGCCGAGTTCGCTGTAGCGCATGGAGCCCTGCTCGGCCTCGCCGAGGGCGCTGACGATGAGGCCGACCCACTTGTCGCTGATGCGGGCCAGGAGCTGTGTGGTGGGGCACTCCTTGACGAAGGCGTCATAGGCGACGCGGGCCTCTTCGCGGAGGGCGGCGGCGGTGCGGGTGGCCATGGGTTGCCCACTTCCGGGTCGGGTACGCACTCCCGAGTACGTACTTACGAAAAGAGAGTACCTCTCCATAAGTTAGTGGTCATCGGAACGGCCGAACGGGCCGGAAGAGACCGACGTGACCCACGGGGAGACAGTCATGAGCGAGCAGCGGAACCTGACCCTGACCCAGACCCAGACCCAGACGCAGACGCAGACGCAGGCCCAGGCCCAGGCCGACGCCGGGGCCCAGACCATGCGGGCCGTGGTGGTCAGCGCCTTCGGCGGGCCGGAGCGGGTGGAGCTGGCCGAGGTGGCGGTGCCGCGGCCGGCGGCGGGACAGGTCCGGATCCGGGTCCGCGCCGCCGGGCTGAACCCGGTCGACGGGGCCGTCCGCGCGGGCGTCTTCGGCGGGGCCGGACAGCGGCTCGGGCTCGGCTGGGACGTGGCGGGCGAGATCGACGAGGTCGGGCCCGGCGTGGACGTCTGGGCGCGGGGGCGCCGGGTGGTCGGGCTGCACTACGGCCCGGTGAAGCCGCTCGGCACGCACGCGGAGTACGTGGTGCTCGACGCCTCGGCGGTGGCGGCGGCCCCGGAGTCGGTGGACGACGCGGCCGCGGCGGCGCTGCCGCTGAGCGGGCTGACGGCCGCCCGCGCGGTGGACCTGCTGGGGCTGGCCCCGGGCGATTCGGTCCTGGTCACCGGTGCGGCCGGGGTGGTCGGCGGCCTCGCGGTGCAGCTCGCCGCGCGGGCCGGGCTGGTGGTGACGGCGCTGGCGGGCGCGGGGGACGAGGAGTTCGTACGCGCCCTGGGCGCGGCGGAGTTCGTGGCGCGCGGGTCGGCGCCGGCCGGGCCGGTGGACGGGGTCCTGGACACGGCGGTGATGGGCGCGGAGGCGCTGGGCTTCGTCCGCGACGGCGGTGCGTACGTCGGCCTGATCCCCGGCGCGGCGCCGGCCGCGGAGCGGGGGATCCGGGTGGAGGAGCAGGAGGTCGCCCCCGACGGCGCCCTGCTGGGCCGCCTGTCCGCCCTGGTCGACGCGGGCGCGCTGACGCTCCGCGTGGCGGAGACCTACCCCCTCTCGGAAGCCGCCAGGGCCCATGCGGCCCTCGCCACCCCGGGCACCCGCGGCCGCCTGATCCTGACCACCGCCTGAGGCCCCGGCCCGCCCGCCGCGGCCCCGCCCCGGACCCGCCCGCCCCGGGCCCGCCCGACGCGGCCCCGGGCGGGCCGTCAGGCCGGGGGGCGGAGGAGCCAGCGGCGGGTCAGGTCCATCATCTCGGCGTGGCTGCGGCCGCCGTGGTCGACGGCGATGAACCGGCCGCCGATCCGCAGCGAGAACACCATCAGGCAGCGCACCTCGACGTCGTCCGGGTCGGGGCAGAACGAGCCGAACAGGGCGCGCAGGTAGTCCATCCGCCGGTTGTCGACCCGGCGCAGCCGCGCCGCGACGGCCGGGTCGCGCCGGGCCCAGTCGCGGACGGCCAGGTCGACGGCCGTGCCCCGGACCGGGCCGTCGGCCGACTCCGCGACGAAGGTGAACAGCCGGTCCAGCTTGGCCCGCGCGTCACCGCCCCCGCTCTCGATGTGCTGGATCACCGCGTCCGCGACCTCGTGCTCCCAGGTGTCGAGCATCTCCTCCAGCAGCGCGTCCCGGTTGCGGAAGTACCCGTAGAAGCCGCCCTTGCTGACTCCGAGCGCCTGCGCGAGCGCCTCGATCCGTACGGCGTCCGGGCCGCCGGCGGCGAGGGCGCGCAGGCCTTCCTCGATCCACGTGCCGCGGGGTGTGCGGGCGGTGGCCATGGTGTGTCTCCCGTCACGTGGCGTTGATCTATACGGCCCCGTATAACAGGCCTAGCCTCCATCTGTACGGCATCGTATAGATGAGGGGCACACTCATGAAACTCCCCAGGACCGCCCATGCCTCCCGCCCCTGGCGGATCCACGAGATCGCGGGCGACTTCCAGCTCGAGGACGTGTGGGCACTGCCGACACCGGGCGGCCCCGACGACCTGGCGAAGCTGGTCGCCCAGTTCGCGAGCGGCGGGAACGAGACCTCCGGCATCTCCTCCCCCGTCTACCGGGCCCTCTTCGCCATCCGCTGGAAGCTCGGGGCGCTGCTCGGCTGGGACGAGCCCGGCGACGGCGTCGGCGGGCGGGTGCGGTCGCTGCGCGAGCGGCTGCCGGCGGACCTCGCCGAGGGCCCGCGCGGGCCGGACCTGTCCACCCTCCCCTTCTCCTCCGTCTACCAGACGCACGACGAGTGGGTCGCCGAGATGGGCAACAAGACCGTGCACGGTCTGATGCACATCGGCTGGGTCCCGGACGGCCTCGGCGGCCACCGGGGTCAGATGGCCGTCCTGGTCAAGCCCAACGGCTTCTTCGGCGCCGCGTACATGGCCGCCATCAAGCCCTTCCGGTACACGGGGGTCTACCCGGCGATGATCAAGGCCATCGGCCGCAGGTGGCAGGAGGACGCCGCCGCGCGCGACGCGGCCTGACCGCCCGCGCCCCGGCCCGGCGCCGGACGCCGGGCCGTCAGGGCCGTAGCCAGGGCCGTAGCCAGGGCCGTAGTCAGGGGCTACCGGGTGCTGTGGGGGAGACCCGTCAGGGCCAGACGAGGCAGTACGCCTGGTGGCCGTTCTCGTGGAGGCGGTGGGAGAAGTCCTGCCACTCGTGCAGCAGCTGGTAGACGTTGAAGGCGTCGCGCGGGCCGCCCCGGTCGGGGACCGTCGACCAGATGAAGGCGGCCGCGCCCACCGACTCCTCGCCCACCCCGCGCAGCGGGTCCACCACCGTCATGGGCAGCTTGACCACCGCGTAGTCGGGGTGCAGGACGACCAGTTCCAGCGGGGGCACCTTGTGCAGGGGTATGCCCTCGATGCCGGTGAGGACCATCGCGGCCATCGTCTCCGGCTTGATCTTGGTGAACATGCCGCCCATGCCGAGCTCGTCGCCGCCCAGCTCCTCCGGCCGCATCGTCTGCGGCACCCGCGCGGCCGTGGCGCCGTCGGGCGCGCCGAAGTACTTGTACGTCACTCCCATGCCGCGGCCCTTGAGCAGGCCGCCGGTGTCGTCCAGGTCATCCGTGTCGTCCTCGCCGCCCGGCGCCCGGGCCGGAACCGGCCCCGGTACGGGATCGGCCTCGGCCGCACGCCGCCGGTGCTTGCCGCGTCGGCGGGCCTCACGGGCGCGCTGCGGGTCCAGGCCGTCCGTACCCTCGCCCGGTCCACCACCGCGTTGCATATCTCCACCCGACACGTATTGCCTGCCCCGGCCCCGCGGCCACCGCCACGCAGCCTGATCATCATGGCAGTGACCTCCCCCGCGGCGGCGCGGTGAAACGCCCCTCCGCAAGTCTGTCGCGGCCTCTGAGACCATGGCTGGTGTGAGCTACCCGTACCCGTATGAAGCCCCAGTTTCGCAGACGCTCTTCGAGCGCGCGTCCCTCGTGACCCCCGGCGGCGTGAACTCTCCCGTACGCGCCTTCCGTGCCGTGGGCGGTACGCCCCGGTTCATGGTGTCCGGTACCGGTCCCTACCTGACCGACGCCGACGGGCGCGAGTACGTCGACCTGGTCTGCTCGTGGGGGCCGATGATCCTCGGCCACTCCCACCCCGAGGTGATCGAGGCGGTGCAGGCGGCGGTCGCCCGCGGCACCTCCTTCGGCACGCCCGGCGAGGGCGAGGTCGCCCTCGCCGAGGAGATCGTCGCCCGCATCGAGCCCGTCGAGCAGGTGCGCCTGGTGTCCTCCGGCACCGAGGCGACCATGTCGGCGATCCGGCTGGCCCGCGGCTTCACCGGTCGCGCCAAGGTCGTCAAGTTCGCCGGCTGCTACCACGGACACGTCGACGCGCTGCTGGCCGCCGCCGGTTCCGGCCTGGCCACCTTCGCGCTGCCCGACACCCCCGGTGTCACGGGCGCGCAGGCCGGCGACACGATCGTGCTCCCCTACAACGACCTCGACGCGGTCCGGGCGGCCTTCGCCGCGCACCCGGGCGAGATCGCCTGCGTGATCACGGAGGCAGCGCCCGGCAACATGGGCGTCGTCACCCCGGGCGAGGGCTTCAACCAGGGCCTCGCCGACCTGTGCCGCGAGAACGGCGCGCTGTACGTCTCCGACGAGGTAATGACCGGATTCCGTACCTCCCGCGCCGGCTGGTACGGGGTGGACGGGGTCAAGCCCGACCTGATGACCTTCGGCAAGGTCATGGGCGGCGGCTTCCCGGCGGCGGCGTTCGGCGGCCGCGCCGACGTCATGGGCCACCTGGCCCCGGCCGGCCCGGTCTACCAGGCGGGCACGCTCTCCGGTAACCCGATCGCCACCGCCGCCGGCCTCGCGCAGCTGCGGCTGCTGGACGAGGCGGCGTACGACAAGGTCGACGCGGTCTCGAAGGAGATCCAGGACCTGGTGACGGCGGCGCTGAGCAAGGAGGGCGTGGTGCACCGGCTGCAGACCGCGTCCAACATGTTCTCGGTGTTCTTCACCGCGGACCCGGTCCGCGACTACGACGACGCGAAGAAGCAGGAAGGGTTCCGCTTCAACGCGTTCTTCCACTCGATGCTGGCGCAGGGCGTCTACCTGCCGCCGTCGGCGTTCGAGTCGTGGTTCGTGTCCACGGCCCACGACGAGCGGGCGGTCGAGCGGATCGCGGCCGCGCTGCCGGCCGCCGCGCGGGCCGCCGCGGAGGCGACGGCATGAGCGACATCACCGTCGTCCACGTGGTGCGGCACGGCGAGGTGGAGAACCCGGAGGGCGTTCTGTACGGACGCCGGGCCGGCTACCACCTCTCCGAACTGGGCCGGCGGATGGCCGACCGGGTCGCCGAGCACCTCCAGGAGCGGGACGTCACCTACGTGGTGGCCTCGCCGCTGGAGCGGGCACAGGAGACGGCCGCGCCGATCGCGAAGGTGCACGGCCTGGAGCTGAGCACCGACGGCCGGCTGATCGAGGCGGGCAACGTCTTCGAGGGCAAGACCTTCGGCGTCGGCGACGGCGCGCTGCGCAGGCCGGGCAACTGGAAGCACCTGACGAACCCGTTCAAGCCGTCGTGGGGCGAGCCGTACGTCGAGCAGGTCGTACGGATGATGAGCGCGATCGAGTCGGCGCGGGACGCGGCGCGCGGGCACGAGGCGGTGGCGGTCAGCCACCAGCTGCCGATCTGGATCGTACGGAGCTTCGCGGAACGGCGCCGGCTGTGGCACGACCCGCGGCGGCGGCAGTGCACGCTCGCCTCGCTGACGTCGTTCACGTACCAGGGCGACAAGCTGGTGTCGGTGGGCTACAGCGAGCCGGCGCGCGACCTGGTCCCGGCGCATCTCCTCGCGGGGGCGAAGCCGGTGAAGGGCAAGTCGAAGGCCTTCGGCGCCTGACCCCTCCGGGGGGTGGGGGCGCCGCTGCGCGGAGCGGCTCCCCTCCCCACCCTTCGCCCGTTCCCCGGGGCTGTGCCCCGACCCCCTCGGGGCTGCGCCCCGAACCGCCCCCCGGGCTGTGCCCCGGACTGCCTCGGGGCTGCGCCCCGGTCCCGTCCTCGGGGCTCGGCCCCGGCCCCCGCGCCCGGGGGCTCGGGTCGCCGGGGCGCCGCTGCGCGGGGCGGATCCCCTACCCACCCTTCGCCCGTTCCCCGGGGCTGTGCCCCGAACCCCGTCCGGGGCTGCGCCCCGACCCCCTCGGGGCTGTGCCCCGAACCCCGTCCGGGGCTGCGCCCCGGCCCCCTCGGGGCTGTGCCCCGAACCCCGTCCGGGGCTGCGCCCCGGCCCCCTCGGGGCTGTGCCCCGAACCCCGCGGGGCTGCGCCCCGAACCCCGCCCGGGGTTGCGCCCCGAACCCCGCCCGGGGTTGCGCCCCGAACCCCGCCCGGGGTTGCGCCCCGAACCCTTCGGGGCTGCGCCCCGAACCCTTCGGGGCTGCGCCCCGAACCCTTCGGGGCTGCGCCCCGAACCCCGTCCCGGACGCGGGCCGGCCTGGCTTCGCCGTCGGGTGCGCAGCGCCCGTAAGGGATCGAGCCCGTCCGGGGGCTCCGCCCCCGCGCCGGTCCTCGTCGCCCGGCGGGCAGCGCGCGTGCGGGGTCCGGGGCGGAGCCCCGGGGAACGGTGGAAGGGTGGGGAGGGGACGGCCCCGCAGGGCGCCGCTCACGCGCAGCCCCCCGCCCCGGTCACCGTTGAGGTGGTTTCGGGCCGTCCCCCGTGTCGGGGCACCGGTAGCCCTGGGATGTCCGTTTATATGACATTTCATGAGCGATGTACCCGACGCCAGCAGGCGGACCGCGCTCGGCCTCGGGCTCGGCGCCGTCGCCGCCACCGTCGCGGCCGCCGCCGCCTCTCCGTTCACCCTCGCCGGCTGCGGCGCCGGCCACGGCCCCGCCGTGCAGGGCCCCATGGCCTCCGGCGGAGCCCCCGGCGGCAAGCCCATCGGCGACGGCTCCACCGCCGACGCCGGTCCGCAGCCGCACCAGCCGCCCCCGCCCGTGCCGCTCCAGCCCGGCGAGACGCCGCCGCAGTTCGTCGTGTTCAGCTGGGACGGCGCCGGCGAGATCGGCAACGGCCTCTTCCCGCGCTTCCTCAAGCTCGCCAAGGACCACGGCGCGGCCATGACGTTCTTCCTCTCCGGCCTCTACCTCCTCCCCGAGTCGAAGCGGGACCTCTACCGCCCCCCGAACAACCCCGTCGGCGCCTCCGACATCGGCTACCTCAAGGACGAGAACGTCCGCAACACCCTGCGCCACGTCCGCCAGGCCTGGCTCGACGGCCATGAGATCGGCACCCACTTCAACGGCCACTTCTGCTCCGGCCCCGGCTCCGTCGCCCACTGGACCCCCGAGGACTGGCGCGCCGAGATCGACCAGGCGGTCTCCTTCGTCACCCGCTGGCGGACCAACACCGGCTTCGCCGACCTCGAACCGCTGCCCTTCGACTACCGCAAGGAGCTCACCGGCGCCCGCACCCCCTGCCTCCTCGGGCAGGACGCGCTGCTCCCCACCGCCCGGGACCTCGGCTGGCGCTACGACTCCAGCTCGCCCGGCGGCCTCCAGCGCTGGCCGGTGAAGAAGGGGGGCGTCTGGGACCTGCCGCTGCAGTCGCTGCCCTTCCCGGGGCACTCCTTCGAGGTGCTGTCCATGGACTACAACATCCTCGCCAACCAGTCGCGGAACAGTACGAGGGGAATGCCGGGCAACTACCCGAACTGGCGCGCCCAGGCCACCGCCACCTACCTCGGCGGTTTCCGGCGGGCGTACGAGACCAACCGCGCCCCCCTCTTCATCGGGAACCACTTCGAGGAGTGGAACGGCGGGATCTACATGGACGCCGTCGAGGAGGCCCTCAAGGCCATGGCGGACAAAAAGGACGTACGCCTCGTATCCTTCCGGCAGTTCACCGACTGGCTGGACGTCCAGGACCCCCAGGTGCTGGCCGCACTGCGCACCCTCGGGCCGGGGCAGTCCCCCTCCGGCGGCTGGCGCGGGCTGTTCTCCGCCGCCTGAGCGGGCCTGACCAGGGCCTTAACACCCCGTCGGGGGGTGCGGAAGATCCGCAAATCGGTCATGCGAAACTTTTCACATGAGCCTTAGCCGCGCGCGTGTCCGTCGAAGTAACCGCCGCTCTGCCAGCGGCCGCGCCGTCCTGCTGACCGCGATCACCGTCGCGAGTGCCCTGACCCTGTCCGCGTGCGGCGATTCCGGCAGCGGCGGCAAGCCGGCCGGTTCCGCCGGCGGCAACTACGTCACCGGCCCCAGCGGCATCTCCACCGTCGCCAAGGCCGACCGCGTCGACGCCCCGAAGCTCGACGGGGAGACCGTCGACAGCAAGACGCTCGACACCACCACCCTCAAGGGCAAGGTCGTCGTCCTCAACGTCTGGGGCTCCTGGTGCCCGCCCTGCCGCGCCGAGGCCCCGTACTTCGCGAAGGTCTCCAAGGAGATGGCCGAGGGCGGCAAGGACGTCGCCTTCGTCGGCATCAACACCCGCGACAACACCAAGCAGAACGCCGCCGCCTTCGAGGAGAACTTCGGGATCACCTACCCGAGCCTCTACGACCCGGACGGCAAGCTGATGCTCCGCTTCCCCAAGGGCACGCTGAACGCGCAGTCCATTCCCTCCACGATCGTCCTCGACAAGCAGGGCAAGATCGCCGCCCGCACCCTCGTCGCGGTCAACGAGGAGCAGCTGCGCTCGATGATCGACCCGCTCCTCGCGGAGCAGTGACCTCGTGACCCCGCACCTCCTGCTGGCCGCCGGGGCGACCGGCGTGAACACCACGGTCCTCAACGGCGCGCTGCTGCTGGCCCTGCCGATCGCGCTGCTCGCCGGGCTGGTCTCCTTCTTCTCCCCGTGCGTGCTCCCGCTGGTCCCCGGCTACCTCTCCTACGTGACCGGCGTGAGCGGTGCCGACCTCGCCGAGGCCCGGCGCGGACGGATGCTGGCGGGCGCGAGCCTGTTCGTCCTCGGCTTCTCCGCCGTCTTCATCTCGACCGGCGCGCTCTTCGGCCAGTTCGGCGACGTCTTCCAGGGCGAGAACAAGGAGATCATCACCCGCGTCATGGGCGGCCTGGTGATCCTCCTCGGCCTCTTCTTCATGGGGGCGATCCCGGGCCTGACCATGCGGGAGTTCCGCTTCCACAAGAAGCCGACGGCCGGTCTGATCGGCGCGCCCGTGCTGGGCGTGCTCTTCGGCGTCGGCTGGACGCCGTGCATGGGTCCCACCCTCGCCGCCGTCCAGACGCTCTCCATCGACCAGGCCACCGCCGGGCGCGGCGCCCTCCTGACGGCCGTCTACTGCCTCGGGCTCGGCCTGCCCTTCATCCTCGCCGCGCTCGCCTTCCGCAAGGCGCTCGGTGCTTTCGGCTGGGTGAAGAAGCACTATGCATGGGTGATGCGGATCGGCGGCGCCATGCTGATCCTGACCGGCCTGCTGCTCGTCACGGGGATGTGGGCCGGCATCGTGAACGAGATGCAGAGCTGGACCGACGGTTTCACGGTGGGGATCTGAGGACTACACGGACATGAGTACGACCGACAAGGCGCCCGCCGAGGCGCCGCACGACCCCGCCGCCCGGGCGGGCGCGGACCCCGCCTCCCGGGCGGACTCCGACGCCGTCACCGACGCCGCCGCCGGAGCGCAGCTCTCCACCGCCCCCGTCGAGGACGGCGCCGCCGGCCCCGTCGGCATCGGGGTGATCGGCTGGGCCCGCTGGTTCTGGCGCCAGCTCACCTCCATGCGGGTGGCGCTGATCCTGCTGTTCCTGCTCTCCCTCGGCTCCATCCCCGGTTCCCTGGTCCCCCAGACGCAGGTCGACCCGATGAAGGTCGCCCAGTGGAAGAAGGACCACGCGTTCTGGGTGCCGGCCGCCGAGAAGCTCCAGCTCTTCGACGTCTACAGCTCGGTGTGGTTCTCCGCGATCTACATCCTGCTGTTCCTGTCGCTGATCGGCTGCATCATCCCGCGCACCTGGCAGTTCGTCGGCCAGCTCACCGGCCGTCCGCCGGGCGCGCCGCGCCGCCTGAAGCGGCTGCCGGCGTACGCGACGTGGCGTACGGAGGCCTCCCCCGAGGAGGTGCTCTCCCAGGCGAGGAACCTGCTCGGCAAGCGGCGCTTCCGCACGGAGTCGGCCGGTGACGCCGTCGCCGCCGAGAAGGGTTATCTGCGCGAGGCCGGGAATCTGGCCTTCCACATCGCCCTGATCGTGCTGCTCGTCGCCTTCGCGGCGGGCCAGCTCTTCAAGTCCGAGGGCGGCAAGCTCGTCCTGCGCGGCAAGGGCTTCGCGAACACGCTCACCCAGTACGACGACTTCAAGTCCGGCAGCCTCTTCTCCTCCGACGACCTGCCGCCGTTCTCGTTCACCCTCGACAGGTTCGACGCGAGCTACGAGAAGACCGGCCCGCAGAAGGGCACCCCGCGCGACTTCAAGGCGTACGTCACCTACAGCGAGGGCGCGCACGGGGAGCCGAAGAAGGCCGAGATCGAGGTCAACAAGCCGCTGGAGATCGACGGTTCCAAGGTCTTCCTGCTGGGCCACGGCTACGCGCCGGTCATCTCGGTGGCCGATCCCACCGGCAAGGTGGTCTACAAGGACGCCGTGCCGATGCTGCCCTTCGACGCCAACCTGAGCTCCTCGGGCGCGGTCAAGGTCCCGGACGGCTACCGCGACAAGAACGGCAAGAAGGAGCAGCTCGGCTTCAACGCCATGTTCGTGCCGACCTTCGCGGGCGAGGGCAAGGGCACGATGCTCTCGCAGTTCCCGGCCCTGGACTTCCCCGTCCTCGCCCTCAGCGCCTACCACGGCAGCCTGGGCGTGGACGCGGGCCTGCCGCAGAACGTGTACCAGCTGAACACCTCCAAGATGCAGGAGTTCAAGAACCCCGAGGGCGAGCTCTTCAAGCAGCGGCTGCTGCCGGGCGAGACGATGACGCTGCCCGACGGCGCGGGCACCGTGAAGTTCGAGGGCATCGAGCGCTGGGCCACCTTCTCGGTCACCCAGCAGCCCGGCAACGGGCTGGCCCTCGCGGGCGCGGTCATCGCCATCGGCGGTCTCGCCGCGTCCCTGTTCATCCAGCGCCGCCGGATCTGGGTCCGCGCGGTCCGGGGCGAGGACGGCCTGACCGTCGTGGAGCTGGCGGGTCTGGGCCGCAGCGAGTCGGCGAAGCTGCCGGAGGAGCTGTCGGTGCTCTGCGCCGCCCTGTACGAACGGGCGCCGAGTCCGGCGCAAGCACTGACCACAGAGGAAGAAGAGGGGGAGCGCGCATGACGACGCTGCTCGCGGCGGCGGCGAACGAGAGCCTCGCCGATCTCAGCAACAAGCTGGTCTACGCGTCGATGGCGGTCTACACGCTCGCCTTCCTCGCGCACATCACCGAGTGGGTCTTCGGCAGCCGCAGCAAGGTGGGCCGTACGGCCGCCGCGCTGACGGCGCAGAAGGCGGCGGCCGGCGCGGCTCCCGCCGTCCAGGTGCGCACCAAGGGCGGGGGCACGGCCGTCCTCGACAAGCCGGAGGTGGTCACCCGCTCCGCGTCGGGCACCCGGGACGTCCCGGACGGTCCCGGCGCGGCGGGCGGCACCGAGCAGGGCGACCTGTACGGGCGGATCGCGGTCTCGCTGACCGTGCTCGGCTTCCTCATCGAGGCGGCGGGCGTGGTCGCCCGCGCGCTGTCGGTGCAGCGGGCCCCCTGGGGCAACATGTACGAGTTCTCGGTGACCTTCTCCACGGTCGCGGTCGGCGCGTACCTGCTGCTGCTGGCGCTGAAGAAGAACGTCCGCTGGCTCGGGCTGATCCTGGTCACGACGGTCCTGCTGGACCTGGGCATCGCCACCACCTGGCTCTACACCGAGAGCGACCAGCTGGTCCCGGCCCTGCACTCGTACTGGCTGTGGATCCACGTCTCCACCGCCATCTTCTGCGGCGCCGTCTTCTACATCGGCGCGGCGGGCGCGGTGCTCTACCTGTTCCGCGACAGCTACGAGAGCCACCTGGAGGCCGGCCGCACCCCGGGCCGGTTCCGCACCTCGGTGCTGGAGCGGCTGCCCTCGGCGGCCTCCCTCGACAAGTTCTCCTACCGGATCAACGCGGCGGTCTTCCCGCTGTGGACCTTCACCATCGTCGCGGGCGCCATCTGGGCGGGCGACGCGTGGGGCCGCTACTGGGGCTGGGACCCCAAGGAGGTCTGGTCGTTCGTCACCTGGGTGGCGTACGCCTGCTACCTGCACGCGCGGGCCACGGCGGGCTGGAAGGGCCGCAAGGCCGCCTACCTGGCGCTCTTCGCCTTCGCCTGCTGGATCTGGAACTACTACGGCGTGAACATCCTGCTCAGCGGCAAGCACTCGTACGCGGGCGTCTGACCCCGCGGAGTGGGACGCTGGTGGTATGTCTCCTGTGAGCCATGCCACCAGCGAGCCGCGCGGCCCCGGCCGCTGGACCATCCGCTTCGAGATGCACCTGCCGTACGGGTACGAGGCCCTGTGGCCCGCCCTGACCACGGCCGAGGGGCTGCTCGGCTGGCTGGCGGCGGCGGAGGTGCTGGAACGCCGTCTCGGCGGTGCCGTCACGCTGCGCTGGCCGAACACCGGCACCACCGCGTCCGGGCAGGTCACGGCCTGGGACACGGAGCGGGTCGCCGAATACACGCTCTCGGGGCAGGGGCGGATCCGCTTCCACCTGGAGGCGGTGGGCACCGACTCGACGGTGATCCGCTTCCTGAACGAGCGCGCCGGCTCCGAGGAGGAGCGCCTGGACTGCCTGGCCGGCTGGCACGACCACTTCGAGCGGCTGGAGGCCGCGATGGCCGGGCACCCGACCGACTGGGCGGCCTGGACGGACGCCCGCCGGTCGGAGCTGCGCGCCTCCTACGCGTCCTTCTCCCGGACGTAGGCGCGCTCGTCCCTCACAGCAGCGGCCCGTCCCTCACGGCAGCCCCCGTCCCTCCCTCACTCACCACACCGGCCGCAGCGGCGGCAGGCCCTCGCCTCCGTGCAGGGCGCGGATGACGTGCGCCAGCTCCCCGCGCAGCACGCCGAGGTCGGCCCGCTCGGCCAGCTCCGCCTCCAGCGCGTGCAGGACGCGTCCGGCGGTGGCGAGGTGCTCGACCGCGGCCGGGGTCAGGACGACCAGCTTGCGGCGCCCGCCGCCGGGGTGCGGCTCGCGCCGGACGTAGCCGCGCTTCTCCAGGTCGTCGACGATCTGCCCGGCGGCCTGTTTGGTCACCCCGAGCCGCTCGGCCAGCTCGCTGGCGGTGGCGCCGGGGCCCTTGAGGGCCTGGAAGGCCATGCCGTGCAGGGGGCGCAGGTCGGCGTAGCCCGCGTCGGCGAGGCGCCGGGTGAACTCGCCGAGCATCAGCTGGAAGCCGATCCCGAGGAGGAAGGTCAGCTCGACGCCGGAGGTCTCTTCGTGGGAAGTCACGCGGACCATGGTGGCACAGGCGAGTAAAGCCCCTTGACTCACTTGAGTAAAGAAGCTTTACTCATGCGAGTCGCCGCGCACCCCAACCCGAAGAAGAGGACCCGCCTTGCACGTGATCAGCGTTTCCCCCGAGAACGTCACCGCCTCGCCCAACGCCACCATGACGGGCCTCGCCGCCCCCAGCCGCGGCAGCCGCGAACTCTCCACCTGGCACGTGGACATGCCCGCCGGATCCACCGGCCCCGAGCACTCCGTCAGCCGCGAACAGGTCTGGCAGCTCACCGCCGGCTCCCTGGAGGTCACCTGCGACGGCCGTACCGAGAAGGTGTCCGCCGGCCAGACGCTCGTCCTGCCGCCGGACGTCCCGCGCCGGATCCACGCCCCCGAGACCTTCGAGGCGTACGTGGTCATGCGCGCGGACGGCGTCGCCTCGGTGCCCGGCACCGAGGGCACCCGGGTCCTGCCCTGGGCGCAGTGACCCGTACGCGCTACTCCTTGCCCGGCCCGCCCTTGCCCTGGTCGCCCTCGGCGTCGCCCTGGTCGTTCCCGTCCGTCTTCTTGTTCCGTTCCTGCTCCTCGCGCAGGGACTTCAGGAACTCCGGGTTGTCGTCGGGCGCCACCCACTGCTGCCGGCGCGCCCGGCCGCCGCCACCACCGCCGACGGCGGAGCGCTGACGGCCCGCGAAGAGCCACACCACCGGGCCGACGATCGAGAACAGCAGGATGATCAGCACCCAGATCGTCTTCGGCAGGTGCTTGACCTCCTCCTCCGGGGTGTTCAGGCAGTCGATGAAGGCGTAGATGGTCAGCGCCAGGATCAGCAGGAACGGCAGATAGCGCAGCACGGTGTGGGACCGACTCCCAGGCAGTGGCGGCAGGGCCTCACAGGGCCCCGGTGACACTCCCAGCGTAGTTGGTGGCGGATACTGGGCCCCATGGCTTACGACGATCTCCGCTCGCTGCTCCGGGCTCTGGAGCGGGAGGGCGACCTCAAGCGCATCAAGGCCGAAGTCGACCCGTATCTGGAAATCGGGGAGATCGTCGACAGAGTGAACAAGGCGGGGGGCCCGGCGCTCCTCTTCGAGAACGTCAAGGGCTCGGCGATGCCGCTGGCCATGAACGTCTTCGGCACCGACCGCCGCCTGCTGAAGGCCCTCGGCCTGAAGTCCTACGGCGAGATCAGCGAGAAGATCGGCGGCCTGCTCAAGCCCGAACTGCCGCAGGGCTTCATCGGCGTCCGCGAGGCCTTCGGCAAGCTCGGCTCGATGGTCCACGTGCCGCCGAAGAAGGTGAAGGGCGACTCCGCGCCCGTCCAGGAGGTCGTCCTCACCGGCGACGACGTCGACCTCGACCAGCTCCCGGCCCTCTTCACCTGGCCCAAGGACGGCGGCTCCTTCTTCAACCTGGGCCTCACCCACACGAAGCACCCCGAGACCGGCGTCCGCAACCTCGGCCTCTACCGCCTCCAGCGCCACGACAAGCGCACCATCGGCATGCACTGGCAGATCCACAAGGACAGCCGCAACCACTACGCCGTCGCCGCCGCGCGCGGCGAGCGGCTGCCGGTCGCGATCGCCTTCGGCTGCCCGCCCGCCGTCACCTACGCCTCCACCGCGCCGCTGCCGGGCGACATCGACGAGTACCTCTTCGCCGGGTTCGTCGCGGGCAAGCGGATCGAGATGGTCGACTGCAAGACGGTCCCGCTCCAGGTCCCGGCCAACGCCGAGGTCGTCATCGAGGGCTGGCTGGAGCCGGGGGAGATGCTCCCCGAGGGCCCCTTCGGCGACCACACCGGCTTCTACACCCCGCAGGAGCCCTTCCCCGCGCTGAAGATCGACTGTGTGACGATGCGCAAGCGTCCGCTGCTCCAGTCGATCGTGGTCGGCCGCCCCCCGACGGAGGACGGCCCGCTGGGCCGCGCGACGGAACGCTTCTTCCTGCCCCTCCTCAAGATCATCGTGCCGGACATCGTGGACTACCACCTCCCCGAGTCGGGCGGCTTCCACAACTGCGCGATCGTCTCGATCGACAAGAAGTACCCCAAGCACGCGCAGAAGGTCATGCACGCCATCTGGGGCGCGCACATGATGTCGCTGACCAAGCTGATCATCGTGGTCGACAAGGACTGCGACGTCCACGACCTGCACGAGGTCTCCTGGCGGGCCCTCGGCAACACCGACTACTCCCGCGACCTGACCGTGGTCGAGGGACCGGTGGACCACCTGGACCACGCCTCGTACCAGCAGTTCTGGGGCGGCAAGGCGGGCATCGACGCGACCAAGAAGCTGCCGGAGGAGGGCTACACCCGCGACGGCGGCTGGCCCGACATGGTCGAGTCCGACCCGGCGACCGCCGCCCTCGTGGACCGGCGCTGGAAGGAGTACGGACTGTGAGCCCGATCGCAGTGGAAGGCCCGGAGCTCTTCCTCGGCACCGAGGCGGCGTACGTGGCCCTGGCGCGCCCCGAGATCGACCCGACGCAGCCCGGTGTGGTCATCGCCGCCCGGGAGGCGGGCGTGAGCCCCGAGGAGTTCGCGGGCGCCGGCGACACCTGGGCCGTCATGTTCGACGGGGACTTCGACGGGGACGACGAGGGCGGCGGCTTCGAACTGCCCGGCGCGCGGGACGTGGAGGCGGACGACTTCGCCGAGCGGCTCCAGCACGCCCTGGCGGCCGGTGAGCCGTTCACGGTGGAGGCCGGGAACTTCCTGCGCCTCGACGGCCGCCCGTCCGGCGGGGCCTGGGTGGTCACCGCCCACGTCACCCCGCCGGAAGAGGGCGCCGCGGAGCGGACCCTGGAGCTGGGCGCGCTCCCGGCGGCGGAGTTGCTGGCCGGCCTCGAAGCGTTCCGCGGGAGCCTCGCATGATGACCACCGCCGACGACGTCGTGGGACCCGGCTCCGGCCCCGCGCCGCAGGCCACCGGCAAGGTCAAGGCCTTCCTGCGCCTGGTGATGATCGAGCACTCGGTCTTCGCGCTGCCCTTCGCCTACATCGCCGCGCTGACGGCCATGTACCGGCTCGACGGGCGCATGCACTGGACCGAGCTGCTGCTCGTCACCGTCTGCATGGTGGGCCTGCGGACCTTCGCGATGGCCGCCAACCGGATCATCGACCGGGAGATCGACGCCCGTAACCCGCGCACCGCCGGGCGCGAGCTCGTCACCGGCGCGGTCTCGGTGCGCTCCGCCTGGACCGGCGCGGGGATCGCGCTGGTGGTCTTCCTCGGCGCCGCCGCCCTGCTGAACCCGCTGTGCCTGATGCTGGCGCCGGTCGCCGTCGTCCCGATGGTGGTCTACCCGTACGGCAAGCGCTTCACGGACTTCCCGCACGCCATCCTGGGCCTGGCCCAGGCGATGGGCCCGGTCGGGGCCTGGCTGGCGGTCACGGGGGAGTGGTCCTGGGAGGCGGTCGTCCTGGGCCTGGCCGTGGGCGTGTGGATCGGCGGCTTCGACCTGATCTTCGCCTGCCAGGACGTGGCGGCCGACCGCGCGGAGGGCGTCCGCTCTGTCCCGGCCCGCTTCGGCGTCCCGGCGGCCCTGTGGGGGGCCCGCGGCGCGCACGTCGTCACCACCGGCCTGCTGGCCTGGTACGGCGTGATGACGGAGGCGGGCGCGCTGTTCTGGTGCGGCCTGCTGGTGGTCGTGGCGGCGTTCCTCTACGAACACACCATCGTCAAGCCGCACGACCTGTCCCGCCTGAACCGGGCGTTCTTCACGGTCAACGGCTTCATCGGAATCGCCCTTTTCGTGTGCGCGCTGGCGGATCTGGCGGTGCGGGGTCTGACGGTCTAGTCACCGTGCGGCCTTGATCTTCGACCCCTACAAGGCGCACCGCTTCACCCTGTGGAACCCGGGCCCCGACGGCTACCGCGGCCGGGACGTGATCCCGTACGGGGACGAGGTCGCGGTGGAGACCGGGATCGGCAAGCTGACCGTCGACACCTCGGGCCTGCCCGTGGACCCCGGTTCGGCCGTCAGCTGAGCAGGGCCGCCCGCCGGGGCGCCGGACGGCGGAAGTACAGCGCCGTCAGGACCCCGCCCACCAGCCCGCACAGGTGGCCCTGCCAGCTGATGGTCGGGTCCAGCGGCAGCAGGCCGAGGAAGAACCCGCCGCCCCAGTACGCGGCGACGGCCACGCCCACCAGGGCGCCGAGCACCTTCCGCTCGACGAACCCGCGCACCACCACGTAGCCGAAGAGTCCGTAGACGACGCCCGAGGCACCCAGGGTCATGCCGTCCGACGGGGCGATCAGCCAGGTGCCGATGCCGTCCACCAGGACGATCAGCGCGCACACCGCCAGGAAGCGCCGGATCCCGGACAGGGCGGCCACGAAGCCGAGGACCAGCAGGGGGACGCTGTTGGAGGCCACGTGGTCGAAGCCGAAGTGCAGGAAGGACCCGGTGAGCACACCGGTGAGGCTGTCCGGGTCGCGGCCGACGATCCCGTACGCGTCCAGCGCGTGGCCCATGGCGTGGTCGACGACCTCGATCAGCCACAGCAGGGCCACCCAGCCCAGCATCAGCTTGGCGGCGGCCTTCGCACGGTCCGTCCGGCTCCGGGCCGGCTCGGCCGTCGTCGTCGTCGTCGCGCTCATGGTGTTCCCCCTCGTGCTGTCCCACCCCCTGGGACGTGCGGACACCTTACCGAGTGCCGCCGCGCCGTGGCCGGATAGTCTCGGAGGTATGACTGACGGCAAGCGCACCCCGTGGGTGGTCGGGGTTTCCGGGGCGTCCGGGACGCCGTACGCGGCGGCGGTGGTCCGGGGGCTGCTGGCGGCGGGCGAGAGTGTGGACCTGGTGGTCAGCCGGGCCTCGCGGCTCACCCTGCTGGACGAGACCGGGATCGCGTTCCGCGACGCGCACTGGCGCGCGGACCTGGAGGAGTGGCTGGGGCGCGGCGCCGACGGCAAGCCGGGGACCTTCGCTGGGTTCGACCTCGACGGGGTGCGGTACTGGGGTGCCGGGGACCTGGCGGCCGGGCCGAGTTCGGGTTCGTACCCCGTCAAGGGGATGCTGATCGTCCCGGCGTCCACCGCCTGCGTGGCGGGCGTGGCGCTCGGGCTGTCGAAGGACCTGCTCCAACGCGTCGCGAGCGTGACGCTCAAGGAGCGGCGCAGGCTGGTGGTCGCGGTGCGGGAGACCCCGCTGAACGGACAGACGCTGAGGCATCTGGTGGCGCTGGACGAAGCGGGCGCGGTCGTGCTGCCCGCCTCTCCGGCGTTCTACGCGGGCGCGACGCACATCCAGGACCTGGTGGACTTCGTCGCGGGGCGGGTGCTCGACGCCGCAGGGGTGCCGCACCGGCTGTACCGCCGTTGGGAGGGGGAGCTTGGCAGCGCCCGCCCCCGTGACTAGCGCTTCTTCTGGGTGCGCGGCTTGCGGGTCCGGTCCACGCGGTGGGCGGCGGCGGGCTGGTCGGTGCGGGATCGGTTGGCCAGCTCCTGGAGCTGTCGCATGTGCGCGTAGGCCGCCTCGATCGTGTACACGGTGAACCACTCCTGAAGATCGTCATTGATCTGTTGAAAGATTCACAGGGTGTTGACCCTGTGTGCCTTTGATTCTATACCTAAACTTGCAGGATCGCCGAATAATGGAAGGCTCCACGTAATGGACACGGTGGACAGGCAGCTCATCCAGGCACTCCGTGAGAACGGTCGTGCCTCGTACGCGGAGCTGGGCCGTCTCGTGGGCCTCTCCGGCCCCAGCGTCACCGACCGCATCAACCGGCTGGAGACGGCCGGCGTCATCACCGGCTACCGCGCGACGGTGGCCGCCGCCGAGCTCGGCCTCGGCGTCACCGCGCTGATCGGCATCTCCCTCTCCGACGCCGCCGACCACGAGGACGTGGCGCGCCGGCTGCGCGACCTCGCGGAGATCGAGGACTGCTGGTTCATCGCCGGCGACGACTCCTTCATGCTCAAGGTCCGCGCCAGCGACGTCGACGGCCTGGAGAAGATCATCCGCAAGCTCTCCGGCACCAAGGGCGTCTCGCGCACCCGCACCACCATCGTGCTCTCCACCAAGTGGGAGAACCGGGTCGGCGAGCTGCCCGAGGACGCCTGAGAGTACGGTGGGTGGCGGTTGCAGACAGGTCTGGACAGGGACAGGTAGAGGAGACACCGGCATGGACGCGGGGCTCAAGCGCGAGCTGGAGGAGAAGGTCCGCTCCGGCGAGCGGCTGACGCGTGAGGACGGCATCGCCCTCTACGCATCGGACGACCTGGCCTGGCTGGGCGGTCTCGCCCACGAGGTGCGCACGCGCAAGAACGGCGACGTGGTCCACTTCAACGTCAACCGCCACCTCAACATGACGAACGTGTGCACCGCCTCCTGCGCGTACTGCTCGTTCCAGCGCAAGCCGGGCGAGAAGGACGCGTACACGATGCGCATCGAGGAGGCCGTCCGCCTGGCCAAGGCCATGGAGAACGAGAACCTCACCGAGCTGCACATCGTCAACGGCCTGCACCCCACCCTCCCGTGGCGGTACTACCCGCGCTCCCTGTCCGCCCTCAAGGAGGCGCTGCCGAACGTCTCGCTGAAGGCGTTCACGGCCACCGAGATCCACCACTTCGAGAAGATCTCCGGCCTCACGGCCTCCGAGATCCTCGACGAGCTGATCGAGGCCGGTCTCGAATCGCTCACCGGCGGCGGCGCGGAGATCTTCGACTGGGAGGTCCGCCAGCACATCGTCGACCACGACACCCACTGGGAGGACTGGTCGCGCATCCACCGCCTGGCGCACGCGAAGGGCCTCAAGACCCCGAGCACCATGCTCTACGGGCACATCGAGGAGCCGCGCCACCGGGTGGACCACGTGCTGCGGCTGCGCGAGCTCCAGGACGAGACCGGCGGCTTCCAGGTCTTCATCCCGCTGCGCTACCAGCACGACTTCGTGGACATGAAGGACGGCAAGGTCCGCAACCGGCTCCAGGCGCGCACCACGATGGCCACGGGCGCCGAGGCCCTGAAGACCTTCGCGGTCTCGCGCCTCCTGTTCGACAACGTGCCGCACGTGAAGGTCTTCTGGGTGATGCACGGCGTCCAGACCGCCCAGCTCGCGCTCCAGCACGGCGCGGACGACATGGACGGCTCGGTCGTCGAGTACAAGATCACGCACGACGCGGACAACTACGGCACCCCGAACAAGCTGGGCCGCGACGACCTCCTGGAGCTCATCCGCGAGGCGGGCTTCCGCCCGGTCGAGCGCAACACGCGCTACGAGATCATCCGCGAGTACCCCGGCCCGGACGCCTCCCTGCGCGAGTCCCCGCAGGCGATGCGCGTCTGACCGAGCGACGCCGCGCCGACGGGAGCCCCGGTCCCCACCGGACCGGGGCTCCCGCGCGTCCGGAGGCCTCCGGAAACCCGTTGCCCACCGCCTTCGGTAATAGATATTCTGCATCAATGACCCTTACCTTCACCTTCGATCCGGTCGTGGACCCCGCCCTGCGCGAAGGCGTCGCGCAGCTGTGGACCGAGGTCACCAACGCCGACGGCGCGGTCGGCTTCGTCCCGCCCGTCACCGTCGACGACATCCGGCCCGCGCTGGTCAAGCACCTCGTCGCGCTGGCCGAGGGCCGTCACCGGCTGCTGGTCGGGCAGGACGCCGAGGGGGCGGTCCAGGCCGTCGCGTTCCTCGCCTTCGAGGCGCACCCGTTGCGGAAGCACTGGGTCTGGGCTTTCACGGTGATGGTCGCCCCCGCCCTCCAGGGCCGGGGCGCGGGACGGGAGCTGATGGCCGCCCTCGCGGACGCGGCGCGCTCGCTGGAGGGGATCGAGGCCATCCGCCTGGAGTGCCGCGGCGGGGTGGGCCTGGAGCACTTCTACGCGGCCTGCGGCTACAAGGAGGTCGGCCGGGTGCCCGGCGCCATCCGCGTGGCCCCCGGCGACGACCGCGACGACATCACGATGCTGCTGCCCTTGCACTGACCCCACCGGGCCGCAGCCGGGCCCCGGCGTGCTTCACTGGACGGGCACGTGCCGACGTAGAAGAGAGGGAGGGGTCACCGTGGCCCTCAAGCCGAGCGCGACGATCCGCTACACCGCGATGCGCCTGGGCATCTTCGTCGGGTGCCTGGTGATCGTGGCCGTCCTGGTCAACCTGGGCTGGGTGCCCGCCGGTCTGGGCGACGCCAACTTCGCCTGGGTCGTGCTGCTCGCCCTGGTGATCTCCGCCCCGCTCTCCTTCGTCCTGCTGCGCAAGCAGCGCGACGAGATGTCCGCGCAGATCTCCGGCCGCGTCGCGGATGCGAAGCAGAAGCTCGCCGCGAACCGCAGCCAGGAGGACGCGGCCGACGACGCCGCACGCGCGTGAGCCGAGCTCGGCGGAGTCCGAGCTGAACTGAGCTGAGCTGAACTGAGCTGAGCTGAGCTGACGCCGGGCCGGCGCGGAGCCGGTTGGCTTCGTCACAGCCGCGCCGCGGTCTTCCGTCCGCCGATGCGCCCCAGCGCCGGGAACTCCCCCCGCCACGCTGGGGCTTCGTCGTTCCCGGGGTCCGGCGCTCCCCGGCGGGCCCACTGCCGCACGATCAGTTCTCAAAGCATCTCTTTGAGATTCTCAAAGCAGGGGTGTTAGCGTGTTCACCATGTTGACCGCAGCCGCGCACCCGATGAGCCAGAGCGTCCTGCTCGTGGCGCGCCTGCACGTCGACTTCTGCCGCCGCGTGTCCGCGGCCTGTTGCTGTTGCCGCTGAGGCTCCGCCAGCAGCGGTCCCCGGCCGGCCCGGCCCCTTTTCCGGCTGCCGCCGTACCGCACCCCTTGCAGAAACCTTCCGCCGTACGTCCGTGCGTCCCCCGGAGAGTGTCGTGTCCGCGTCCCCCCAGGCCCAGGCTCCCGCCAAGGCCCCCTCCACGTCCTTCAAGTTCCCCTTCTGGGCCCAGATCGTCACCGGCCTCGTGCTCGGCGTCCTCTTCGGCTGGCTCGCCCGCAGCCAGGACGTCGGCTGGCTGAAGACCACGCTGGAGCAGGTCGGCGACATCTTCATCCAGCTCCTCAAGCTGGCCGTCGCCCCGCTCGTCTTCTTCGCCATCCTGGTGTCCATCACCAACCTCCGGAAGGTGAACAACGCCGCGCGGCTCGCCTCCCGCACCCTGCTCTGGTTCATGATCACCTCGCTGATCTCGGTCGGCATCGGCCTCGCGATAGGCCTGCTGACCAACCCGGGCGCCGGCACCGGCCTCACCCCGGCCGACGGCAAGGAGCCCAAGCGGCACGGCTCCTGGATCGACTTCCTGACCGGCATCGTGCCGAAGGACATCGTCACGCCCTTCACCGAGCTGAACGTCCTCCAGATCGTCTTCCTGGCCGCCGTCGCCGGTATCGCCGCCCTCCAGCTCGGCAGCAAGGCCCAGCCCGTGCTGAACCTCGCCGAGTCCGTCCTGGAGCTCCTCCAGAAGGCCCTGTGGTGGGTCATCCGCCTCGCCCCCGTCGGCACCGTCGGCCTCATCGGCACCGCCATCGCCAGCTACGGCTGGGACCTCATCGGCAAGTACGCCACCTTCACCGCCGACATCTACATCGGCTCGGCGCTCGTCATGTTCGGCGTGTACCCGCTGCTCCTCGCGACCGTCGCCAAGGTCAACCCGGTCCAGTTCTTCAAGGGCGCCTGGCCCGCGATCCAGCTGGCCTTCGTCTCCCGCTCCTCCGTCGGCACCATGCCGGTCACCCAGAAGGTCACCGAGCGCCTCGGCGTCCCGAAGGAGTACGCCTCCTTCGCCGTCCCGTTCGGCGCCACCACCAAGATGGACGGCTGCGCCGCGATCTACCCGGCACTCGCCGCGATCTTCATCGCGAACATCTTCGACGTGCAGCTCGGCATCAAGGAGTACCTGCTCATCGCCTTCGTCTCGGTGGTCGGCTCCGCCGCCACCGCCGGTCTGACCGGCGCGACCGTGATGCTGACGCTGACCCTCTCCACGCTCGGCCTGCCGCTGGCCGGCGTCGGCCTGCTGATGGCGATCGACCCGATCCTGGACATGATGCGCACGGCCACCAACGTGGCCGGCCAGGCCGTCGTCCCGGTGATCGTCTCCGCCCGCGAGGGGATCCTCGACAAGGAGGCCTACGCCTCCGCCTCGTCCTCCCCGCTGGACGAGCCGGCCGCCGCCTCCGCCGCGGCCCCGGTGCCCGTCGCCGCCTGAGCCGGCGCACGAGGCGCGACGCACGCCGAACGGGCGGGGGCGCCCCGGATCATCGAGATCCGGGGCGCCCCCGCGCATGCCGCGGCCGGGGGACCGTGCCGCCTTACGCTTCCCGGCCGCCGGGGCCGGTCGCGAACGCCAGCGGTGGCGCTATCGCCTGCGCGTCCGCTCCCTCGCCCACCCACAGACCGATGAACAGCGCGGCCGTCGCCTCCAGGAGCCCCGCCCGGTCGAGACCGCCGCCGGACACCGGTTCACAGCCCACGTCCCGCACCAGCCCGTGTACGAGCGCGAGGGCCGCCTCGTCGTCCCCGCAGACCGGTACGGCCAGCGGCCGCGTGCCGAAGACGGGCGGCCGCATCCGCCACACGTCCTCGTGGCAGAGGTTGAAGGCCTTGACCACGTGGGCCCCCGGAGCCGCCGCGGCCAGTCGCCGCGCGGCCGAGGGGCCCTCCCCGGTCAGCAGCCGGAAACCCGCCCCGATCGGGTTGGAGCAGTCCAGCAGCACCTTCCCCTCCAGGACCCCGCTCAGCTCCCGCACCACCTCGGCCCCCGCCCCGAAGGGCAGCGCGGCCAGCACCACCCGACCGGACCCGGCCGCCGTACGCAGGTCCGCGGACCGCGCTCCGCCCCCGATGCGCGCCGCGAGCCGCTCCGCCTTGTGCGCGTCCCGTCCCCCGATGACCACCTCGTGCCCGGCCCGCACCCAGTGGGTGGCGAGCGCGTCGGCCATGTTGCCCGTGCCCAGTACGCCGATTCTCATCACGTGTTGCCCTTCGTGCCTGTTCGGACCGTTCGCATCGACGCTAGAAGGCCGTTCGGGCACCATTCGGTACGTGACGACCGAAGCCTTCCTCGCCGACTGCCGCGCCCGCCTCGGCTTCGACCTGCTCTCCAACACCTGGAACGCCGTGGTGATCTGGGGACTGCGCGACGGCCCGAGCCGGCACGGCGACCTGCGGGAGCGGATCGGGGGCATCAGCTCCAAGGTCCTCACCGAGACCCTGCGGCGGCTGCAGTCCAACGGACTGGTCGACCGGCGGGTGCGCCCCGACGCCGGCTCACGGGTCGAGTACCGGCTCACCGACCTGGGCCGCACCCTGCTGGCGCCCATCGAAGCGGTCGGCGCCTGGGGGTTCGCCTACGGCGACGAGGTCATGGCCGCCCAGCACCCCGCCACGGACCCCGACTGACCCCCGGATTCGCTCCGTCAGGCCAGTTTCCACACCCGGACGGTGGCGTCCTCGCTGCCGCTGGCCAGGGTCGTGCCGTTCGGGCTGAACCCGACCGAGCCCACGGCGGCCGCGTGTCCGTTGAGGGTCGCCCGGTGGGCGCGGGTGGCGACGTCCCACAGCCGGACGGTACGGCCACCGCCGCTGGCCAGTGTCCTGCCGTCCGGACTGAACACCACCGACCGGACGGCGCTGTTGTGGCCGCTGAGGGTGGCGGCGGCGCTGCCGGTGCGGATGACCGGGTCCCAGAGGCGGATCGTGCCGTCGGCGCTGCCGCTGGCCAGGAGCCCGCCGTCGGGGCTGAAGGCCACCGAGGCCACGGGTTGGGTGTGACCGGTGAGGGTGGCGGTGGCTTTGCGGCTCGGGAGGTTCCACAAACGGATGGTGCCGTCCTCGCTGCCGCTGGCGATGGTCTTCGCGTCGGGGCTGAACACGACCGAGGTGACCGGCCGGGGGTGACCGGCGAGGGTCACGGCCGGCTGCAAGCGGTCCACGAAGTCCCAGAGGCGGATGGTGCCGTCCTCTCCCGCACTGGCCAAGGTGGTGCCGTCCACGCTGAACGCCACCGCCCGGACCGGGGCCGTGTGGCCGGTCAGGACGCCCGCTTCGGCGAGGCCGCCGACGTCGTAGAGGTGCAGGAGACGGTCGCTCCCGGCCACCAGGGTGGTGCCGTCGTTGCTGAAGGCCAGGCAGGCGACGGGCTTCTCGAAGCCGGGGAAGGGGTCGCTGCCCCGCCAGCTGAGGGCGTCCCACAACCGCAGGCTGCGGTCGCCGCCGCCACTGGCCAGGATCCTGTTGTCGGGGCTGAACGCCACCGCCCCCACGGGACCGGTGTGGCCGGTGAGGCTGCGCGCCAGCCGCACCCCGCCCGCGCCGGGCGCGCCCGCGTCCTCGCCGCCGCCGGTCAGCCGGAGCAGGGCGTACGTCCCGCCGCCCGCCCCCGCCAGCAGCCCGAGCCCGAGCCCGCCGAACAGGACGCTCCGGCGGCCCGGCCGGGCGCCCGGGGGCCGCAGGTCCAGGGTGGGTACGTCGGGCACCCCGGCGGGGGCGGCCGTGCCCCTCAGCATCGCGCGCAGCCGCTCGGCGACGGCCGGGGCGTCCGGCCGGTCGGCGGGCTCCTTGGCCAGCAGCGAGGCCGCCAGCTCCACGAGCGCGGGCGGCACGTCCGCCCGTACGGAGTCCAGGGGCGGGGGTTCCTCTTCCAGGTGCATCCGCATCAGCACCCAGGCGTGGTCGGTGCCGGAGAACGGCGGCGCACCGGTCAGCAGCGCGTACAGCACGCACCCGAGGGCGTACACGTCGCAGCGCCCGTCGGCCTGCTCGCCCCGCCACTGCTCCGGGGCCATGTAGTGCGGCGTCCCGAACACCTTGCCGGTCGTGGTCAGCCCGCTCGTGGTGTCGGCGGTGCGGGCGATGCCGAAGTCGCAGATCTTGAGCCGGCCGTCGCTGAGGAGGAAGAGGTTCCCGGGCTTCAGGTCCCGGTGCACCACCTTCTGCGCGTGCGCGGCGGCCAGCGCCTCCGCCGTCTGGAGCGCGAGATCGAGCGCCTCGGCGAGGGCGAGGCCTTCGCCGGGCGAGGCGGCCAGGCGGTGGGCGAGGTCCTGGCCGTCGAGCAGCTCCATCACGAGGAAGAGCCGGTCGTCGTGGTGGCCGATGTCGTGCACGACGGTGATGCCGGGATGCTGGAGCCGCGCCCCGATGGCCGCCTCGCGGCGGAACCGGCCCAGCTGCTGCTCGGACGCGTCGAAGGCCAGCAGCACCTTCACCGCCACGGCCCGGCCCAGCTCGACGTCGAAGGCCCGCCAGACCTCGCCGAAGCCGCCCTGCCCGAGCGGCACGTCCAGCCGGTACCGCCCGGCCAACTGCTCCCCCGGCTGCATCCCGCCCCCTGGGCCCCGTTCAGCTACTGCGCGTGCGAGGGGTCATTGTGCCGCAAGGAACCCCGCCCAGGCGGTGGCGCCGAAGGTGAGGTGGGGGAGGGCGGTGTCCTTGGAGTCGCGGACGTGGATGGCGGCGGCAGTGGTGGCCACCTCGACGCAGTCGTCGCCCTCGCTGCTGTCGCTGTAGCTGCTCTTGAACCAGTCGTGGGCCACCTCGACGCAGTCGTTGATGTCACCGCTGTCGCTGTAGCTGCTCTTGAACCAGTCCAGGTCGGCATTGCGGGTCATGTCTCTCCTAGCAGTTCCTCGATGAACGCCATCGACTCTCGCGGAGTGAGCGCCTGAGCTCGGATGATGCCATAGCGCAGTTCGAGGATCCTGAGCTGCTTCGGGTCTGAGACGGGACGCCCGTGAAATGCCCCGTCCGACCGGCCGACTGCGCTGCCGTCCGGGAACTTCAGCACCTGGATACGTCCGCCCATACCGGCGTGCTCCTCGACGTCGGTCGGCATGATCTGGAAATCCACGTTCGGCAAGTGGCTGACCGCAAGCATGTGTTCGAGCTGTCGACGCAGAACCATTGTGCCCCCGATGCGACGGCGAAGGGTGACCTCTTCCTGGACGAAGCTGAGAGTCGGTCCGGGGCTGCGGTCGTATATCGAATGGCGTGCCATGCGGGCGGTCAGGATCTGATCCATCTCGTCTGGCGAATAGGCCGGCCGTCGCATCCCGAACAGCGCCGACGCGTACTCGGATGTCTGAAGCAGCCCGTGGATGTTGTGGCTGCTGTACACGTTGATCTCGACCGCCTTGGCCTCCAGCTTGGCCAGATCCCGCACCTTCTTCGGGTAGCGGACCTGCTCCATGTCCGCCTTCATCGCGGCGATCTGGCCGCCCGCGCTCAGGACCTCGTCCGCCCTGTCCAGGTACTCCGAGCGCGGGATCCGCTTGCCCGACTCGACCTTGCGGACCAGGTCCTCCCCGTACCCGATCTCCACCCCGAAGGCGGCGGCCTTCATTCCCGCCTTCTCCCGCCAGGTCCGCAGCTGGCGGCCAAGCGCCGCCAGGACCGCCGCTCCCTGTTCGTCCTCGGGGTCGACCTCCCAGCCCGCGTCTTCCGTACCGTCGTTGTCCACCGTCATGCGTGCCCCACCTCCGACGCACCGAATACCTCAACGCCCCCTGCCCAAGCGGCCGTCAGGACAGCCGGGACAGCGCCGGACAAGCGCGGGACAAACCCCGGACGCACCGGCGGTACCGCTTCTCACGGTAGTCACGGCGGCCCACGCTGGGTGATGTGACGACTCAAATCTGGTGCTCTGCACATCAGTTCGGTGTCCGGCTGCCCGCCACGCCCCGGGGTGCCCGACAGGCGCGGCAGCTCGTGGTGGAGATGCTGCACGGGTGGGGGCTGCCCACGGAGGATCCCGGGCTGATCGTGGCCGAGCTGGCGGCCAACGCCGTGACCCACGGGCGGGTGCCGGGGCGGGACTTCATGGTGGTGCTCAGCCTGGAGGGCGGGACCCTCCGGATCGCGGTGGCGGACACCTGCCGCGACCGGATCCCGGTTCTCCGGGAGGCGGACGCGAGCGCTGAGGGCGGCCGGGGTCTGGCCGTGGTGGAGGCGCTGGCCGACCGGTGGGGGGTGGAGCAGGGGCCGCCACCGCGCAAGGCGGTGTGGGCGGAGGTGGACCTGCCTACAGGCGGCACGCCAGCAGGATCGTGACCGGAGCCGGGATCACCGCGATCCAGCCCGCCCAGCGTCCGGCGGCGGCCAGCGCCGGGCGCCGGCGGAGCAGCAGGCCGGCGAGGGCGAGCAGCGGGGCGGCCGTCCAGGAGGCCAGCCAGAACACCTTGACGACCGCCACGGTCCCGGGGTGGACCTGCTCGGCCATCCCGGCCAGGGCCCCGAAGAGGAACGCCACCGGGATCAGGGCCATGGCCAGGGCCGTGGCCCACGCCAGTGCCGTGCCGGACGCGGGGGAGCCGGGGGTCTGGGTCTCGTGCATGGGGTCCAGCCAAGCGGCCGCGGGGGGCGGGGCGCCTGCGCCCGCGTACTCAGGATCCGTGGTCCGCGTACTCATCCGGGACGCGGCCCGACGGGACCCGGCGACCCTCGACGTAACCACCTAAGTACCGGGTAAATCCACCCAACCCCCCCTCCGGCCCCCCGCTCACTCACTCGGGTGAACTCTGCCAACTCGGCTGGCTTTCGGGACGGTTGGCGGGCATATGCTCGCCGCACAACAACAGACATGAGACGGCCCCCGCCGGGACTGGCATCCCGGGCGAGGGCCTGACCAACTAGGAAGAAGCCCCTTCCCGATGGTGTTCAAGAAGCCTAACGCGCCTGTGCGCGCGTCGTCCCGCGTTCGCGCCGGGACCGTCCCATCGGGTGTCGTCCACGTCAACGTGCGGCACACCGAGAACTACGTCGTGATCGGCAATCACCTCGCCCAGCACGGCGCCCTGTCGCTGGTGGCGATCGGACTCGCGGTGTACATCCAGTCGCTGCCCGCCGGTACCAGGATCGGCATCAAGGAGCTCGCGGCGCGCTTCCCGGAGGGGGAGGTGCGGATCGCCGCCGCGCTGCGGGAGCTGGAAGCCGCCGGGTACCTGGAACGGACAGCCGTACGGACACCCGAGGGCAGGCTCGTGACCCGGACCGTGTCCTACAACCACCCGCGCGGCACCGTCCCGCCGCAGGACGATCCGCCGCCCCCGCCGCCGGCCGGACGGGCCCCCGAGCCGGATCCGGAGCCGGAGCCAGTGGCCGCGACGGCCGCCGAACCGGAGCCGGAGCCCGCCCCCGCGCCCGTACCCGTACCGGACCCGGAGCCGGCACCCGCGCCGCCCCCGGCGGCGACGGCCCACCGGGACGCCGCCGACCTGCTCGCCCGGCTGCGCGATGACGACCCCCGGCTGCTGCTCTCCGAGCGCGACGTACAGCGGCTCGCGCCCGACCTGGCCGCCTGGCTGGAACGGGGCGCCGAACCGCAGGCCGTACGCCTCGCCCTGGCCGCCGACCTGCCCCACGACCTCCGCAGCGCGGCCGCGCTCATCGCGTACCGGCTCAAGGCGGGGATCCCGCCGCACCTGCCGGTCGCACCGCCGCCCACCCTCCAGGCCGTCCGGCGGCCCGACCCGATGCAGAACTGCGACGGCTGCGACCGCGGCTTCCGCGCCCCCGCCCCCGGCCGGTGCCGGGACTGCCCGCCGGAAGCGGCCCTCGCCGCGTAGCGGCCCGCGCGCCGCGTCAACCCAGCGCTGTCGTAGGCGCGTTGAGGTGCGAGGATGGCGGCAGGTTCCGAACGGTGGGAGGCGGCATGGCCAAGGAATTCCAGGTGACGTACGACTGCGCCGACCCGGGCGCCCAGGCGGTGTTCTGGGCCGAGGCGCTGGGCTACCGCGTCCAGCCGCCGCCCGAGGGGTTCGCCGACTGGCCGGAGGCGCTGACGGCGTGGGGCGTGCCGCCCGAGCGGCACAACGACCGGTCCGCGATCACCGACCCGGAGGGCAAGGGGCCGCGGGTGTTCTTCCAGAAGGTCCCGGAGGGAAAGACGGTCAAGAACCGCATGCACCTGGACGTCCGCGCCGCCCCCGGCCTGACCGGCGCCGAGCGGATGGACGTGCTGGAGGTGGAGGCCACCCGGCTGGAGGGGCTGGGGGCGAAGCGGCTGTACCGGCTCGAACCCAACGGCGTGGACGAAGGGATGATCGCCATGGCCGACCCGGAGGGCAACGAATTCTGCCTGGACTGAGGGGCAGCGGCTGACCCTCCGGGCCGGCCCGGCCCGGGGGATCAGCCGTTCCCGTCCCGGGGCGGCGCGTAGTCGAGGGAGCGCCAGATCCGCTGGGCCCAGGCCAGGTCGGCGGCGTCCTCGTGGGTGCAGAAGACCCGGGCCGCGCTGCCGGAGGCGTGGACGGCGAAGCCGTAGAACTCGTGGCGCTCGCGGCCGTGGTCCTGCGGGGTCATCCAGAACGCGTACCGGACGCCGTCGGCCGTCGCCTCGCGGGCGCGCTGGACGGGCCGGGTGTCGGGGGCGCCCGAGAGCAGGGCGGTCAGGAAGTCCTCCGGGGCGCGGCCCGGGACGTCGTCCAGCATCAGGTTGACGGCCGCGGTGCGGTGCGGGCCGGTGAAACGGTCCGTGCCGTCGGCGAAGGAGGCGGTGAGCCCGGCGGTGCGCAGCACCGACCAGTGGTCGCCGAGGTCGGTGCGCACGTCGACGGGGAGCTGGTACGGGAAGCGGCTGAGGACCTCGTCCCGGTCCCAGACCTCCGTCACCACGCGGGTGGCCACGGGGTGGTGCACGGCGGTGACGACGGGCAGTTCGTCCGGGTCGGCGACCGCGGCGGTGACCGCGGCGCCCATCAGGTCGTCGCCCCACGGCTGGACCAGGTTGGCGTACGTGCCCCGGAAGGAGAAGTCAGCGTAGCCGGGCTCCTCCCACAGCTCGTGGGCCCGCCGCAGGGTGGCGTCCTCCACCTCCACCCAGGTCCCGAGGACCAGCTCGGTGTCGTGGGTCAGCCGCACGGGCAGCAGGCAGCGTATGTAGGAGCCGACGCCGTCCACCCGGAGCAGGGCGCGCACGCCGAGCCGGTGGAAGGCCTCCTCGGGCAGGCCGAACGCGGCGTCGGGCAGGTGGTAGCCGAAGTCGAGGCGCCGCTCGTCGGAGAGGGCGTCACCGCAGCAGGAGCAGGCGGGAAGGTGCGTCGTCACCCGTTCAGCCTAGGGGTGGGGGGCCGGTATCAAGCGGCCGCTGCCTGGCGGAGCTTTTCCGTGGCCTGCGCGGTGACGGCTTCCACCAGCTTCGACGAAGATGACCGGTCAGGTGATCCGGGCCCCGGCTCGTGCCGGAAGGGGCCTGGCCGCCCGCTCGCACCCGAGGTGGCGGGCCGGGCCCGCACTCGTGCGGGCCCGGCCCGGCGTTCAGGAGCCGTGGGGAGCGGGTCAGTCGGTGCAGTACCTCTTGATCGCGGAGTCGAACGCGGCGGTGTAGGCCTTTGTGTAGGCCTCGTCCGCCTTCTTCTTGGCCTCGTTGTCGGCGGTCAGGCCCTGGAAGTTCTTCAGCTTCGGCTTCGGCGCGGCGTCGCAGGCACCGGACTTTGCCAGCGCCTGGCCATCGGTGAAGCCCTCACGGCTGCCGCGCTGGCGCTCGTTGTCGATGAAGTTCTTGTTGACCGCGTCCTGTGCCTCCTGGCCGCCCAGGCAGGTCGTCTCGGCCCCACCGGTCTGGGAGGCCTTGTACTTGCCGAGGGGCAGGTCGGCGGCGCTGAACTTGCCGTCGGCGCCCGCCGTGACGAGAGCCCCGCCGTCGCCGTCGGTCTGGTCGACGGTCACCTTTCCCTTGGCCTTGTCGAAGCCTTCACCGGTGACGATCACCTTGGTCGCGTCGCCGGCTTTGGCCTCGACGAAGCACTGGGCCGTGGGTGCGGCCTGCGGGGCCGTGGCCCATGCGGCGGTGACCGGCCCGACGGCGAGCGAACAGGCCACGAGGGGGATGAAGAGAGTGGTACGGGTGCGCTGGTTCATGTCGTTCCTCACCTTGGGGGGCGGGAGAGGGGGCGTGAACCGGGGCGGGGTCGGCACCGCGAAGGGGGGCGCCCAACGGCACGCGGTCCACACGAGGGAGCGGCGGGGCGGGTGCGCTCCAGGCGCGACGACCGGCCCCGGAGGCAGTCCGTCCCTTCCATGCTGCCCCTTCCGCCCGGACCTGTCGACCGGAGGCCACGACACCCCGCCGGTGGCCGCTCGCACCGCCAAGAACCCGCTGAACCGCCCTACGGGCCAGTGCCGTTGCGCCACACCTCCGCCCGGGCGCGTCGGCGCGCGGGCGCATAAACTGGTGTCGTCACGCCCTGCGCCCGTCCCGGGTTCCGGCACCCGCCCACGGGCCTGGGTACCGCCCGTGGGCCGCGCCCGGGTCGAGACATCCGGGCCGGGCCGGATCCACCCGTCCGAGAGGACGACCATGACCGGCCACCTCCGGCGGCGGGCGTTCGGCCCGCTTGCCATGTTGTCCGCACCCGCGCTGGTGCTGCTGGCCGTCGCGCCCGCCGGCGCCCTGCCAATGGCCGCCACGGCGACCACCACGACCACGGCGACCACCACGACCACGACGGTGAGTGCGCCGACGGTTTGCCACGGGCTGTCACAGGGTCAGGACCCGTACCACCGTGGCTGCCGCGAGGGCTACCTCCAGGGCTCCAGCTCCGGCAACCGCGACGGCAAACCGCCCATCTGCCAAAAGATCCTGCCGCCCTTGGTCCCGCCCAACCCCACGCCGTACGTACAGGGCAAGGCCGCGGGCTACGCGTACGGGTACAACCAGGCCTACGCGAAGTCGGCGGCCGCCAACAAGGCCGCGTGCGCCGCGATGAACAACCCCCAGCCCCCCAAGCCCCCACCGCAGCCGCAGCAGCAGACCCAGGAGAGCATGTTCGCCGCGGGGAAGTCGTCCGGCGAGGCATGGGGACGTGACGAGGGGAAGGCGTGCCTCCTCGCACGCACCCACGCCCGGCTGATGCCGCCCAAACAGCCCGACCCGCTGGTCCTCGCCTTCCAGAACGGCTACGCACTGGGCTACGACACCGCCTTCGACGAGGCGTACCGCCAGAACTGCCTGAACAGGTGACCGTGTGGTGATTGCGAGGTAGGACGATGACGATGCGACGCGCTGCCGTCGTGACGGCGGTGGTACCGCTGACCCTGCTGTGCGTGTGGACCGCCCCGCCCGCCGCGGCGGCCAGCACCCACACCATCACCGTGAGCGGAAGCCTGACGGTGTCGGACGCGCCGGGCATCACGACGAACCGCACCACGAGGACCATCCCCTTCACCAGAATCGCCAAGTTGAGCCACGACAGAACGAACGACACGCTGACCGCGGAGTCGTGCGTGGGCGGCGAGACCAGGGGTGTGCTGAGCGTCCAGATCCAGATCAGGGAGGACGAGACGGCGGTGATTTCCCCCACGCTCCGGCTCTACGAGGGCTCGGACTGTCGCACCAACGACCTCGACGGCGAGGACCAGGGCATTCAGCAGGGCTTGAGGCCGGGGAGGAGCCTGACCAACTGGGGGCTGTCCGCCGAGAACGGTGAGGCCGGCTCCGACGACTACGCCCGGGTGAACTTCAACGTGAAGCACCAGGGCGGCACCGGTATCGGCGTCGGCAGTCCGGCCGAGCCGTCGAACGTGGTCGCCACCAGGGAGGCCGACCCCACGAGCGTGCGGGTGGAGTGGAGCGACGCCGCGACCGACGAGACGCGGTACGAGATCTTCAACAGCAGCCTCCAGCAGGCCAAGGGAGTGTCCGCGAACGCCACCTCGTTCGTCTGGACGGGGCTGCCGCTGGGCAAGCAGTGCTTCCAGGTACGGGCGGTCAACGACGTCGGTCCGTCGGACTGGACCCCGGTCAGTGCCAGGTCCGAGTGCGTCTGACCCCGCAACGGTGGGAGTCGGTACGAGGGGCGGCTGAGGATTCCGGTCGGCGGTGGGGGTCCTCAGCCGCCGGTCCGGCTTGTCACGGTCCTGTCACAAGGGTGAGTTGAATGTGTTCAAAAGCTGGTGGTGTGCCCCTACGCTGAGCCCTCCGCAACAGGGGAGGGACCGATGTCCGAGAACGCCGAGAACGCCGGACAGGCGAAACCGGGCGGGCCCGCCCAGGCTCCGCTTCCGCCGGCTCCGACTCCGGCTCCAGCTCCGACTCCGGCTCCGCAGCCGCCCATCGCCCCGGGCCTGCCCCGGCACGACCCGGCCGCCTGGCACGCCTGGCGGATGCAGCAGTTCCAACTGCAACAGCAGCAGGCCCGGGAGGCGGCCGCCGCGCGGGCGGCGAACTCGATGTGGCGGCGGATCCGGCCCGCCGAGGCCGCCCCGATCGACACGGCCACCCTGGTCGCCGTGCTCGCGGCCGGACTCACCACCGCCGTCGCCCTCGGGGACGGCATGGGCCCCGGGCTGCTGCTCGCCGCGCTGCCCGCCATGGTGGCCGCGTACGCCTCCGCCCGCGCGGCCGGGCGCAAGGCCCGCCCCTGGAGCCTGCTGTGGGCCGCCGGCTGCGTGGCGCTGCTGGTGGTTCCGGCGCTGCGGGACTCCGCCTGGCCGTCCACGCTGGCGATCCTCGCCGCCGTACTGCTCGCCGCGCTGGCCCTGCACGGAGCCGGCCGGTGGCCCGGCGTACTGCTCGCCCCGCTCGGGTTCCTCGACAGCGCCGTCAGCGGCGTCGGCTGGGCCTGGGCGGGCGTGCGGGCCCGCGGCGGCGGCGCGCGCCGCGGGCGCTGGCTGCCGGTGCTGAAGGCGGCCCTGGTGGCGGTGGCCCTGCTGCTCGTCTTCGGGACGCTGTTCGCCTCCGCCGACGCGGCCTTCGCGGACCTACTCGGCGGGCTGGTCCCCGAGGTGTCGGTCGGGGACGGCCCGCTGCGGTTCCTGCTCTTCCTGGCCGGCGCGGTCCTCGCGCTCGCCGCCGCCCGCACGGCGGCGGCCCCGCACCGCTGGGACCGGGTCAAGACCAGTCAGTGGAAGGCGCGTTCGCGGGTGGAGTGGAGCCTGCCGCTGATCGTGCTCAACCTGCTCTTCGCCGGGTTCAACGCGGTACAGCTGGCCGTGCTGTTCGGCGGCTACGACAAGGTGCTGGAGAGCACGGGCCTCACGTACGCCGAGTACGCGCGCCAGGGCTTCTGGCAGCTGCTCTGGGCCACCGTGTTCGTGCTCGGGGTGATCGCGCTCGCGCTGCGCTGGGCACCGCGCGGCGGGGCGGGCGACCGGCGCCTGGTCCGCTCGGTGCTGGGGACGCTGTGCCTGCTGACGCTGGTGGTGGTCGCGTCGGCGGTGCGCCGGATGGACCTGTACGTGGACGCGTACGGGCTGACCCGGCTGCGGCTGTCCGTCGTCACGATGGAACTGTGGCTGGGCCTGGTGCTCGTGCTGCTGATGGCGGCCGGGGCGGTCGGCGGGCGGTGGCTGGCCCGCGCGGTGGTCGGCAGCGCGGCCGCGACCGTACTGGCCTTCGGGCTGCTCTCGCCGGACGGGATCATCGCGGAGAGCAACGTGACCCGGTACGAACAGGACGGCAAGCTCGACCTGAACTACCTCCGCGACCTGTCGGCGGACGCGGCCCCCGCTCTGGACCGGCTGCCCGAACCCCAGCGCTCCTGCGCCCTGACCGGGATCCGGGACGAGCTGCGGCGCGCCGGCGACGCCCCCTGGTACGCCACGAGCCTCGGCGAGTACCGCGCCCGCGAGATCCTGCGCGAGCGCCCGGTGACCACCACCTACCAGGAGTGCAGGGTGCTCGGGGTGTACAGCGGCCCCAACCCGTGACCGGATGACGGGACTTCGGGGTGAGCTGGCCGTGGACATGCCATGATGACGGCCGGTTCGCCCCGTCCCGCCCCAGGAGTACCCCGTCGTGCGGATATCCCGGTTCCTCGCCCCCGTCGCCGTCCTCGGCGTCCTCGCCCTCACCGGCTGCGGGGGTGGTGCGCGGGCCGACGCGAAGGCGACCCCGGCCGCCGCCTCCCTGCCGCCGGCCACCGCGACGCCCACACCGTCGACGACCACGGCCGCGCCGGATCCGGTCATGCCCGGCCTGACCGGCCGGACCGTGCGGGACGCGCGCCAGGCGCTGGCGGCGCTGGACGCGGTCAAGGGGCGGATCACGGACGCCGCCCTGCACAAGGACGTCACCCTCCCCCGGGATCACGACGGCTGGTACGTCTGCGAGACCGGCCCGGCGAGCGGTGCGCCGCTCCAGGCGGGCACCACGGTGACCCTCAGGCTGGCGCAGAAGTCCGGCGACTGCTCCGTCGGCTTCCACGGCTACCTGGACGAGAAGAACGACCCGGCGTACACCCCGCCCAGGACCGCCGCCCCCACGCCGGAGCCGGAGCCGGCGCCCGCGAGGACCAAGCCCGCGGCGGGCGGCAGCGGCGGAGGGGCGATGACCGCCTGCCCCGACGGCAAGAGCGGCTACGCCTGCACCTCCAACGGCCACCCGGTGGTGGACGGCCAGTTCTGCCCGAACGCCGACCGCGGCCGCACCGCCCGCGCCACCAACGGCACCACGGTGACCTGCTCCTACGACCCCAGCGTCAAGCCGTACCGCTGGCAGTAGGCACCCGGAGGGCCGGTGGAGCCCGTCAGGCGCGGGAGTAGGAGCCGATGCCGACCAGGCAGTACACGTACTCGTTGATGACGCTGCCGTTGATCGTGTACTGGTACGAGAAGCCGTACTCCGTACGCGGGTTCTCGTCGCAGCGGCTCATGTCGCTGGTGCCGGGGAAGCGCTGGATGACCCGGTAGTGGGCGTCGGGGGCCGAGCAGGAGACCTCGTCGACGTCGACGGACTGGGCGACGGTGGAGTCCGGGAGCCGGCCGTTGAGGCAGGTGCCCGTCTCGAAGGGGCGGGGGGCCCGCGTGGTCGGGGTGGGGGCCGGCTCGGAGGTCTCCTCGTCCGCCGACGGGGTGGAGGCGGGCGGGCGGTACGTCGGCGGGCGGTAGGTCGGCGCGGTGTACGTCGGCCAGGGGTCCGGGGTGTCCGTCGGGGAGGCCGTCGGGGCCGTGGACGCCGTGTGGGAGGAGTCGTCGTCGCCGACCGCGAGGGAGACGCCGACGATCAGCGCCGCCGCGGCCCCGAGCAGCACCAGCCACCCGACGGCACCGCCCTTGCGCGCCGGGACGGCCGGGACGGCCGGGGCCGCGGCCGGCGGCGGTGCCGGCGGCCCGGAAACCCGTATGCGCAGCAGGACTTCGGCCCCGGCGACACGGGCCCGGATGAGGTCGCCGTTGCGGGCCGGGGGTATGCGCAGCCGCTGGGGGCCGTCCGGCAGTGGGACGGAGACGAGGACGCCCGCGGCGGCCTGGGCGGGGGTGAGCGTCAACTCGATTTCCTGGGACGGCGGCACGGCTGCTCCTCGGGGTGGGGGCGGACCCACCGCGATTCTGCCCCTTCACCTCCCGGGGACGCAGGCGTTCCGCGATGCGGGGCCGTCCCGGGGCCGGTGGCCCGCGGGTTGGCGTGTGCGCGCCTCGGGGGCATCCCGTCGACGTGGTGTGGAGCCGGCGGGGAGATGGCGTACGAGGGGTGTTCGCGGGAGGCGGCCGTGCGTAGATTACCGGCGGTAACCCGCGCCGACCGAGGAGAACGCCGTGGACGCAGCCGCGCCGAAGCCCGTCGAGCCCGTCGAGCCCGTCAAGACGATCGTGGGCGGGGTGGTGCGGGAGGTGTCCGTGCCGGCGCTCGTCGGGCCGGCGACGAGCGGCTCCCTCGGGGACATACCGTTCCAGAACGCCCGCGAGGCCCCCCGCGAGGCCGTGCTCGCCCGCAAGGAACCCGACGGCACCTGGCGCGACGTCACCGCAGCCGAGTTCGCGCGCGAGGTCCTCGCCGTCGCCAAGGGGCTGATCGCCGAGGGGCTCGCCGAGGGCGACCGGCTCGCCATCATGGCCCGGACCACCTACGAGTGGACCCTGCTCGACTTCGCCGGCTGGGCCGCCGGGCTGGTCACCGTACCCATCTACCCGACCTCCTCCGCCCTCCAGGCCCGCTGGATCATCCACGACTCCGGGGCCGTGGCCTGCGCCGTCGAGGACACCGTCCAGGCGCGGCTCATCAGCGCCGAGCGCGCCCACCTCCCCGGCCTCGCGCACCTGTGGGAGTTCGACACCGGCGCGCTGGCCCGGCTCGCCAAGGCCGGGGAGCACCTGCCCGACGCGATCGTGCACGCGCGCAGGGCCGCCCGTACCCCCGAATCCGTCGCCACCCTCGTCTACACCTCCGGCACCACGGGCAGGCCCAAGGGCTGCGTGCTGACCCACGGCAACTTCCACGCCGAGGTCGACAACGCCGTGGAGCTGCTGCACCCCGTCTTCCGGTCCGTCAGCAGGGACCCGGCCTCCACGCTGCTCTTCCTGCCGCTCTCGCACGTGTTCGGGCGGATGGTCGCCGTCGGCTGCCTGCGCGCCCGGGTGAAGCTGGGGCACGCGCCGAGCATCAGCACCGACGAACTCCTCGCCGACCTCGCCGGCTTCCGGCCGACCTTCCTGCTCGCCATCCCCTACGTCCTGGAGAAGGTCTACAACACCGCCCGCGCCACCGCCGAGCGGATGGGCCGCGCCTCCTCCTTCGACCGGGCCGCCCGCATCGCCCAGCGATACGGGGAAGCCGCCGAGGGCAACCCGCCCGGGCTGGGCCTGCGGGCCGCCCGGGCCCTGTACGACCCGCTCGTCTACCGGCGGATCCGGGCCGCGCTCGGCGGCCGGGTGCGCTACGTCCTCAGCGGCGGCTCACCCCTCGGGCGGCGCCTCGCCGCCTTCTACACCGGCGCGGGCATCGACGTCTTCGAGGGCTACGGCCTGACGGAGACGACCGCGGCCTCGACCGTCACCCCGCCCCAGCGCCCCCGGCTCGGCACCGTCGGCTGGCCCCTGCCCGGGACGGCGGTGCGCATCGCCGACGACGGGGAGGTGCTGCTGCGCGGCCGGCACGTCTTCGCCGGGTACTGGAACGCGGCCGCCCACCAGCCCGGGCAGTGGCTGGCCACCGGGGACATCGGCGAGCTGGACGCCGACGGGTACCTGACCATCACCGGCCGGAAGAAGGACCTGATCATCACCTCCGGCGGCAAGAACGTCGCCCCCGCGCCCCTGGAGGACTGGCTGCGCGCCCACCCCCTGGTCGGGCAGTGCCTGGTGATCGGCGACAACCGGCCCTACGTCGCCGCCCTCATCACCCTGGAGCCCGACGGTCTCGCCCACTGGCGGCAGATGCGCAAGAAGCAGGGAGTGCCCCTGCGCGAGCTGGTCACCGACCCGGAGCTGCTGGCGGAGCTCCAGCGGGCGGTCGACGAGGCGAACAAGCTGGTCTCGCGGGCCGAGTCCATCCGCCGCTTCACCGTCCTGCCGGCGGGGTTCACCGAGGAACGCGGCCACCTGACGCCCTCGCTGAAGCTCAGGCGCGCCGCCATCGCCCGCGACTACGAGCGCGAGATCGACGAGCTGTACCGGGCGCCCCGCACGGCCTGACGGGGGTGCCCGGCGCCGCCTGACCGGGCGCCCCGCACCGCCTGACGCGGGCGCCCCGCACCCGGTGCCCCGGCGGGCGGCTCCGGGGGGCGGGGGCGGCGCGGCCCGCTTATGGTGGGCTGGGCCGACCGGTCCGGGGGGCGACCCGAGGAGGGCGCATGCCCCGTCACCGCCTCCGCCCCCGTACCGCCGCCGGCGCGGCCTGCGCACTGGTCCTGGCCGCCTCCCTCGCGGCCGTCCCCGGACCGCCCCAGGGCCCCGCCCGGAGCCCCGCGCCCACCGCCGGACCGCGCATACGGTGGGGGGACTGCCCCCTCGAACGCGTCCCCGCGGCGATGCGGTGCGCGGAGGTGACCGTCCCCCTCGACCACGCCGACCCCGCCAAGGGCACCACCCGGGTGGCGGTGGCCCGCATCCCCGCCACCGCGCCCGGCCGCAGCCCCCTCGGCTCCCTGCTGCTGAACTTCGGCGGCCCCGGCGGCCCCGGGATCGCCGCCCTGGCCGCCGACCCCGAGCTCTTCGCCCGCCTGGGCCAGCGCTACGACCTCGTCACCTTCGACCCCCGCGGCGTCGGCCTGAGCTCGCCCGTCTCCTGCGGCGGCTCCCAGGAGGCCGGCGACGAGGTGCCGGGCGACGCCGCCTCCCAGCTGGCCGCCCTGCGCGCCGTGGCCGAACGGTGCGCGCTGCACTCCGGGCCCGTGCTCCCGTACGTCGGCACCGTCAACGTCTCCCGCGACCTGGACCGCATCCGCCACGCCCTCGGCGACAAGAAGCTCAACTACCTCGGCTTCTCCTACGGCACCCGGCTCGGCGCCGTCTACGCCGCGCAGTTCCCGAAGAGGACCGGCCGGATGGTCCTCGACGGGGTCGACACCCTCACCGAACCGCTCACGGAGCAGGCCCTGGTCTCCGCCCGCGGCCAGCAACGGGCCCTGGACCACTTCCTCGTCTGGTGCGCCCACCGGCGCGACTGCGTCTACGGCAGCAACACCCGCACCGCCCGGGAGAAGGTCGAGGCCCTGGTCGAACGGCTCGACCAGCACCCGCTGGTCGGGGACGACGGCTCGCACTTCACCGGACAGGACGTGGTGGGCGCCATCGCGGCCGCCCTGTACTCCAAGAGCCAGTGGCCCGACCTCGCCGAGGCCCTCGCCCGCGTGGAGCGCGACCGCGACCCCGTCGCCCTGATGGAACTGGGCGGCCCGGCCGAGACACCGCCCGACGACGGCCCCACCCGGATCCCCGACGACAACGCCTCGGCCGCCCGCACCGCCGTGAACTGCGCCGACGACCCGGACCGGAGCAACGACGAGGCCACCCCCGAGGCCATCGCACAGGAGATCGGCGACCTCCGGGCCGACTTCCAGCGGACCTCGCCGATCTTCGGGCCGGGCCAGCTGATGACCGTGCTGTCCTGCTACGGCCGCCCCGCCGGCACCGACTTCATCCGCCGGATCGACCGCCCCGGCGCGCCCCGCATGCTCCTCGTCGGCACGCGCGGGGACCCGGCGACCCCGTACGAGTGGACCGAGGAGACGGCCCGCCGGCTCGGTTCGGCGGTGGTGATCGACCACAGGGGCGACGGGCACACCGGCTACGCCGCCTCGCCCTGCGTCCGTGACTACGTCGACGACTTCCTCACCGGCGGGAAGCTGCCGGGCGGGACGCGCTCCTGCCCCGCCGGGGAGTGAACCGGCGGGGCGGGCACGGCGGGGCGAGCACGGCGGTGCGGTCCCGGCGGGTGGTCCAGCGGGTCGGGGCGGTTCAGCAGTCGGGGCGGGTGGCCCGGCCCGCGAAACGGTCCGCCAGCCAGTCCCCGACGGCCGGGGAGTGGGTGATGACCCCGCTGACGTGCTCACCGAGCACGATGGTGTCGAACTGGACGTCCGCGCCCCGCGCGCACCACTCGGAGCGCAGCCGCCGCCCCACCGCGTACGGGATCAGCTCGTCGCCGAGCGCGTGGTACTGGAGCACGGGCGCGGCCGGGGCCTTCCCGCCCAGCCGGCTCTGGTTCAGGCGGGCCCGCCAGTCGGGCTGCGCGAGCGGGTCGCGGGTGGTCAGGTCGGAGATCCGCTTGAAGGAGCCGGCGATCGCGTCGACCGCCACGCAGTGCTCCTTCATCCCGGCCACCAGCGCCCGGCCCGCCGGGTTGAGGTACGAGTCGAGCCGCAGCTCCGGGAAGGCCGCGTCCTGGCCGGCGGCCGCCATGAAGATCAGCCCGGAGCCGAAGGAGCCGTCGTTGAAGGCGGCCACCTCCAGCAGGTCGGCGGGGACCCCGCCCGTCGCCGTGCCCTTCACCTTCAGCTCCGGCGCGTACGAACCGTGCAGCTCGGCGGCCCAGCTGCTGGCCTGGCCGCCCTGGGAGTAGCCCATGATGCCGACCGGGGTGTCCGCCGTCAGCCCGGTCCCGGGCAGCCGGATCGCGGCGCGCGCGGCGTCGAGCATGGCGTGGCCCGCCGAGGGCCCCACCGTGTAGGTGTGGACCCCGGGGGTGCCGAGGCCCTCGTAGTCGGTGACGACCACGGCCCAGCCGCGCCGGGTGTACTGCTGGATCAGGTTGGCCTCCATGGCGGTGCCGTACGGGAGGTTGTTGCTCGGCGCGCAGGAGTCGCCCATGCCCACGGTCCCGACGGCGTACGTGATCAGGGGGCGCGGGCCGGTGCGGCCGTCCTGCGGGACGATGACGGTGCCCGAGACCACGTTCGGGGCGCCGTCGGCGGTGGTCGAGCGGTAGTGCACCTTCCAGGCCCTGGTGCCGGTCGGCTGGCCGGGCAGCGGGTGGAAGGCGGACGGGGCGCTGCTGACGATGTCGCCGGGGCGGCCGGTGGCCCCGCCGTCGGCGGCGGTGGCGGAGGGGGTCACGGCCGGGAAGGCCAGGGCGGTCAGTGCGGCCGCGGCGGCCAGGGCGGTGCTGCGCAAACGCATGGGCGGAACTCCCAACGTGCGTGAGGGTGGGGGCAGGTGAGGCGAAGGTAGTGACCGACCGGTCGGCATGTCGCTGACCGGACAGCTCACCTTTCCTGACCGCGCCTCCCACCCCCGGCCCGGCACGCCGCCTTGATGCCCGCCCGCCGCGCCCGGCCGTGCCGCCGTGTCACCCGCCGCGCCCCGCCGTCACCCGCCGTCCGCACCCGCCCGCGCCCCGCCGCCCGCCCCGCCGCCTCGTCACCCGCCCGAGGAGATCCGGTACGCCCCCGGCGTCGTCCCCGTCCAGCGGCGGAACGCGCGGTGGAAGGCGGTGTCCTCCGAGAAACCGAGCCGGGCGGCGAGTTCCGCGATCGGCTCCCGGCCCTCGGCCAGCCCCGCGATCGCCGCGTCCCGCCGCACCTGGTCCTTGAGCTGCTGGAAGGAGGTCCCCTCCTGCCGGAGCCGGCGCCGCAGCGTCGCCGGGGACACCGCCAGGCACGCCGCCACCTCCCCGAGCTCGGGCAGCCGGGGCGAGCCGCGCAGCCGCCGCGTCAGGGTCCGGCGTACCTGCTCGGCGACCGTGGTCCCGTACTCCGGGCGCGACAGCAGGTCGAAGGGGGCCCGGCGCAGCATCGCGTCGAGCGCGGCTTCGTCCCGCACCAGCGGCGCGGTCAGCCACCGCGCGTCGAAGACGGCCTCGGTGCGCCCGGCCCCGAAGCGCACCGGGCAGTCGAAGAGGGTGTCGTACTCGTCGTGGTGCGGCGGCGGGGGATAAGCGAAGGCGGCGTGGACCAGCGGGATCCGCCGTCCGACGAGCCAGCTGCTGAGCCGGTGCCAGATCGCGAGCACGCACTCGGTGAGGAAGCGTTCCTCGTCCCCGTCGAAATCGTTGCGCACGCCGAACCGCGCCCGCCCGCCCGCCGTCTCCAGCACCAGCTCCGGCCCGCCGGGGAACAACCCGTAGAACACGGCCGCCCGCTCCACGGCCGCACCCAGGTCCCGGCAGCCCAGGCAGGCGTGGCACATCATCGCGAAGGTGCCCGGCCGGCTCGGGACGGCCGACAGCCCGAGGAACTCGTCCTGCGTGGTCCGGTACAGGGCGCGGAAGAGGCGCGCGAACTGCGCGGGCGTGATCCGCGCCCGGTCGTCACCCAGCAGCAGCGGCGGGATCTGCGCCTCCTGGAGCAACGGCACCAGGTCGCAGCCGGCGCGCCGCGCCCCCGCGAGCACGGCGCGCACGTGGTGCACGGTGACCGTCCGCCTCCTCATGGCTCCGAAGGTAACCCCAATGAGCGCTGCGGTCAGCGGGGGTGACGCTTCCGGTCATGCCGGGCGGGCCCCGGCCGGGCCCACCATCGGGGGTCACCTACCCCCGGGAGGGCATGCCATGGACGGTCGGCCGAGCACGCTGGCGGTGTTCACCCAGTGGACCGAGGAGCGGTACGGGCCGCACCCGGCGCTCCGCTTCCGCGCACCGGACGGCACCTGGCGAACCCGCAGCCACGCCCAACTCGCCGCGGCCGTACGGGAGACCGGGCGCGCCCTCCTCGGCCTGGGCGTCGGGGCCGGCGAGCGGGTGGCGGTCCTCGCCGAGACCCGGCCCGAGTGGACGTACACCCACCTCGGCATCCTCGCGGCGGGCGCGGTCCTGGTGCCCGTGTACCCGACGGCGGGGGAGGAGGAGCTGGCCTGGGTGCTGTCCGACTCCGAGGCGGTGACCGCCGTCTGCGAGGACGCCGCCCAGGCCGCCCGGGTGGAGGCGCTGCGGCCGGTACTGCCCGCGCTGCGGGCGGTCGTACGCATGGACGAGGAGGTCCCGGCCACGGCACCGCAGGCCGAACTCGCCGCTCGGGCCGCCTCGGTCACCCCCGACGCGGACGCCGCGATCGTCTACACCTCGGGCACTACGGGCCCGCCCAAGGGCTGCCGGCTCACGCACGGCAACCTCGGGGCCGTCCAGGACGCCACCCTCCCGCTGCTCCCGGGCGGGCCCGGCTCCTCGACGTACCTGTACCTGCCGCTGGCGCACCTGCTGGCGCAGCTGATCCAGTTCACCACCCTGCTGGAGGGCGGCGAGCTGTGCTACTTCGGGGGCCGGGTGGAGGACGTCGTCGCCGAGCTGGCCCAGGCGCGGCCGACGCATCTGCCGTCGGTGCCCCGGCTGTTCGAGAAGGTGCACGCGATGGTGCTCGGGCTGGCGGAGGGGCGCGAGGGCGGCCGGGAGCGCTTCGAGGAGGCGGTCCGGCTGGGCGTCCTGGCGGCGGACGGCACCCTGCCGGAGGAACTGCGTCCGGCGTGGGAGGCGGCCGAGGAGTCCCTCTACGCCCCCGTCCGGGCGGCCTTCGGGGGCCGGCTCACCTGGGCCCTGACCGGCGGCGCCCCGATCGCCCCCGCCACCCTCGACTTCCTGCGCGCCTGCGGGATCCGGGTGTTCGAGGGCTACGGGATGACCGAGTCCGCCGGGGTGATCAGCCTCAACCACCCGGACGCCGTCCGGTACGGCACGGTGGGCCGGCCGGTGGCGGGCTGCGAGGTGCGGATCGCCCCGGACGGGGAGGTGCTCGCCCGGGGCCCGATGGTCTTCCCCGGCTACCACGCCAACCCCGGCGCCACCGCCGAGGCCCTCGACGCGGACGGCTGGCTGCACACCGGTGACCTGGGCGCCCTGGACGGCGACGGCTTCCTGACCATCACCGGCCGCAAGAAGGAGCTGATCATCACCTCGGCCGGCAAGAACATCACCCCGATCGAGGTGGAGTTCGCCGTGCGGGCCGCCTCCCGCTTCGTCTCCCGCGCCGTCCTGATCGGCGACCGGCGCCCCCACCCGGTGGCCCTGATCACCCTGGACACCGAGGAGGTCACCGCCTGGGCGGCCCGCGAAGCCCTCGACCTCGGCCCGGTCCCGGCCGCCCACCCGGCGGTCCGGGAGCTGGTGGCCGCGGCCGTCGCCGCCGCCAACGCCACCGTCTCCCGCCCGGCCCGCATCCGCGCCTTCCGCGTCCTGGACGAGGAGCTCTCGGTCGGCGCCGGCACCCTCACCCCGACCCTCAAACCCCGCCGCGCCGAGGTGGCCCGGCGCTACGCCGCCGAGATCGAGGAGCTGTACGCCGCCCGGTAGGCGCCGGCCGGGACCTTGGCGGCAGGGCTTACGACAGGGCGAGCCGGAGCCGGTCCAGGCCCTCGGTGATCTCCCGCGGGGTGTGCGTGGTGAAGGACAGCCGCAGCGTGCGCGGGTCCGGGGTGCCCGTGAAGAAGGGGGCGCCGGGGACGTACGCCACGTCGTGCCCGACCGCGGACTTCAGCAGGGCCCCCGCGTCCCGGCCCTCGGGGAGGCGCGCCCACACGAACATGCCGCCCTCGGGGCGGTTCCACTCCGAGCCCGCCGGGAGCGCCCCGCCGAGTCCCGCCAGGAGGGCGTCGCGCCGGGCCCGGTAGGCGTCCCGGACCCGGGCGACGTGGGCGTCGAGGTCGTGGGCGCCGAGGTAGTGGGCGGCGGCCAGCTGGTCCACCGTCGAGGTGTGCAGGTCCGCCGCCTGCTTGGCGACCACCGCCGCGCGGCGCAGGGCGGCGGGCGCGCGCAGCCAGCCCAGGCGCAGCCCCGGGGCCATGACCTTGGAGAAGCTGCCGAGCAGGGCGGTGCGGTCCTCGGCGCCCGGGTGGGCGGCGATCCAGGGCTCGTGGGCGCCCTCGTAGCGGAGCTCGCCGTACGGGTCGTCCTCCACCAGCCACAGCCCGAGCCGGGCCGCGATCCGGGCCACCTCCGCCCGGCGGTCCCCGGGCAGGGTGCGCCCGGTCGGGTTCTGGAAGGTGGGGATGGTGTAGAGCAGCTTCGGCCGCTCCCGGGCGGTGATCTCGGCGAGGGCGTCGGGGAGCAGGCCCTGCCCGTCGCAGGGCACCGGTATGACCCGGGCCCCGGCCAGGCCGAAGCACTGCAGGGCCGCCAGGTAGGTGGGGTTCTCGACGAGCACCGTGTCGCCGGGCTCCAGGAGGGTGGCGGCGAGGAGGGTCAGCCCCTGCTGGGAGCCGGTGGTGACCAGCACGTCCTGCGCCGAGGTGGGCAGGCCCCGGGCGGCGGCCCGGGCGGCGACGGCCGCGCGCAGTTCGGGGGCGCCCTCGGTGGTGGAGTACTGGAGGGCCCGGGCGGCTCCGGCGCCGGTCAGGACGGTGTCGTACGCCGCCCTCAGGCCCTCGGTGTCGAAGAGTTCGGGCGCGGGCAGGCCCCCGGCGAAGGAGATCACCCCGGGGCGTTCGGTGAGCGCGAGGATCTCGCGCACGGGCGAACCGCCCACGGCGGCCGCGCGGGCGGCGAAGCCGGGCGGAGCGGCGGCGGGCAGGGCGTCGGGCGTGACGGCGGCAGCGGTGCTCGGGCGCATGGGGGCGGCTCCTTCGGTGGCGGGTGGCGGCAGCCTAACGCCGAAAGGTGCAGCGCACACCTACCATTCCGGAGGGTGAACAGCGGTAGCACTCTCCACAACTGACGTGGCATCAGATAAACCGGTGCCATGACGAGAGACGAGCGGGAACGAGAGGACACCCGGGCCGGGGACTACGCGGAGCTCGCGGCCGTCGGCCCGTACGGGGTCCGCCCCGGCCACGCCCTGATCACCATGGTGGAACCGCACCCGGGCCACGAGTACGCGTACAACCGCTGGTACGAGGACGACCACTACTACGCCGGCGCCATGGCCATGCCCTGGATGTACGCCGGCCGCCGCTGGGTGGCCACCCGCGAGCTCCAGGAGCTGCGGTACCCCGAGAAGTCGGCCGTCGCCCAGCCCGTCACCGCCGGCTGCTACCTCTCGACGTACTGGGTGACCGAGGGCCGCTATGACGAGCACATGAAGTGGACCGTCGGCATCAACAAGCGGCTGAACCGCGACGGGCGCGTCTACCAGGACCGCACCCACGTCTTCACGGCCTTCCAGGACCACGAGGCCACCGTCTACCGCGACGGCGCCGCCGGCCCCCGGGACTACCACGCCCTCGACCACCCGTACGCCGGGCTCGTCCTCCAGGTCGTCGACACCGACGGGCCCGGACGGCGGGAGGAGCTGCGGGAGTGGCTGCGTTCCCGGGCCCTGCCGCGGCGGCTGCACGGCTCACCCGCGGCGATGGTCACGCTCTTCCGGCCGACACCGCTGCCCGGCGACCGGATGACCTACGTCAAGCAGGTCGAGGGGATCGGAACCCGGCTCACGCTGTTGTGGTTCCTGGAGGCCGACCCGCGCACCTGCTGGGACCGCTTCCGGGGGCTGGACGCGGAGGTCGCGGAGTCGGGGCTGGGCCGGGTCGAGCTGGTGGCGCCGTTCGTCCCGACCGTGCCGGGGACCGACCGGTACGTCGACCAGCTGCGCTGAGGCGGCCGACGGGGGCCGGGGCGGGGAGGTGCCGGGCACGGCCAGCCCCCTCGGCCAGGACGGCGGGCCGGTCGAGAGGGCTCCGTACGGGGTGTTCGGTGTGGGGGGTGGAGACGTTCAGGCGAGGCGCCCGGGTCCGTCGCCGACCACACCGGTGACGAAGGAGGTCCAGGAACCCGGCGCGAAGGTGAGGGACGGACCGTCCTGAACCTTCGAGTCGCGGACGGCGACGGCGTGGCTGACGGGCGACTTGACCTCGACGCAGGCGCCGTTTCCGCCGGAGTAGGAGGACTTGGTCCAGTTTTCCGTACCGCCCTGACGAATAGCCATGTTTCTTCTCCGGTTCAGCGAGTAGTTCCGGTTGCGTGCCGGCCGGGGATTTCCCCGGCCGACGTGATCGACGCTACCGGCAGCTCTCGATGGCCGAAGGAGGCATTCACTCGACCGGGTGGCATATTCCATTCAGGCCTTCTGTGGCCGGGGACCGACGGTGTACCGTGCTGGCCCCCCTCACCACTTCCGTCCGCTTCCTCCCGCTCTGCGCAGTTCGCGTTCAGTTCGCCTTGGCCGCGTATTGCTCGATGATCTCGGAGATGAACTGCCTGGTCTGGTCGACGTTGAGGGCCTGGGCCCGCAGGTGCTCGTACATCACGCTGTATTTCTGAACGTCGTTGGCCTTCTCCAGGTACAAATCGCTCGTGACGCCCTCGATGTAGACGACCGTCGAGTCCGAGGCGTCCGGGAATTCCAGAATCGCGTACTGGCCGTTCACCCCCGGATGGGCGCCCATCGTGAAGGGCATCACCTGCACCGTGATGTACGGCTGCTGGGACTGCTCTATCAAGTACTCCAGCTGCCGGACCATCAACTGCGGATCCCCCACGTGCCGGCGCAGCGCCGCCTCGTCGATCACCGCCCACAGGCGCAGCGGCCCCACGTCCGGATTGTTGTTCTCCGTCTCGGACAACCGTTTCTGGCGGTGCATGCGCACCTGGACGCGCTTCTCCACATCGGCGGGGGCCGTCTCCGGCAGCGCGCCGCGGATCAGTGCCTGGGCGTACTCGGGCGTCTGGAGCAGGCCCGGGACCATCTGCGGCTCGTAGGTGCGCAGGCTGGCCGCGTCCGTCTCCAGGCCGATGTACACGCTGTACGGGATGTCCCCGAAGGCGTGCCACCAGCCCTGCTGGCGGGAGTCCTTCGCCATCTGCATGAGGGAGTCCACCAGGCGGGGGTCCTCGACCTCGTAGACCTCGCACAGGTCGCGGACGTCGCGCTGGCTGATGGAGCGGCGGCCGTTCTCCAGACGGCTGATCTTGGACTGGGAGACGAGGAGGCGCTCGGCGACCTGCTCGGCCGTCATGCCCTTGTCCTCGCGGAGCTTGCGCAACTCCATGCCCAGTCGGCGGCGTCGGACGGTGGGATTGACATTGGACGCCACGTGAACGGCACCTCCGCCTTCTTCTGTCGCTGTCTCGCTGAGTGTCTGGTGTTCAGCAGACTGCCACCGAAGGGTGCGACGGCGCTGGGGAACGAGGGAAAGCGGCACGCGGGGTGGCGAAGCCGTCTCGTCGGCCTCGCCACCCCGCGCGGGCGGCTCCGGGACCGGGTCTTGGGGGACCTCCGGCCGCGGTGTCGGTGGATCGGTGGATCGGTGAACCGGTGGATCTGAGCCCCGCTGGGGGATCAAGGGGTGTCGCGGGTGGTTCGGGTGGTGCGGGTCGTTCCGTCATGCGGTGATGCGGTCGTACGGGTCGTACGGGTGGTGCGGGTGGTGCGGGTGGTGCGGTCGTACGGGTGCCGCCGGTGGCCGTGCTCAGTGCGCGGCCACGCGGGCCATCGCACCTGTCCGGCGCGGCTGCAGCGGAACACCGCCGGTCGCCGTGGCCCGGACGGCCGGCTGCGGCTGCGCCTGCGGCTGCACGGCGCGGTCACGGCGCGGCTGTGCGGCCACACCGTTCTGGACGTCCATCACGGCGTGCGCGACGAGACCGCCCATCGGGTCGTGCCGGATCAGGTCCCGCAGCCGGGACCTGGACGACCGCCCCTCGTTGCCGGGGTACAGGTGCTTGCCGAGTCCGACCGCGTGGGCCAGTGCGGCGAGCGCCGCGGTCCGCGGGTCCGGCGGTACGCCGGTGCGGATCGCACTGTCGAGCCGGGCACGGATCTCCCGGCTGATCGCCGTGTCGGTCGCCTGGTAGCGAGTCGTCGGCAGCACCCCGCACATCTGTCCCGCGACGGCATGGACCATGCCGCAGCGCTCCAGGTGCGCGAGGTAAATCTGGCGGAGCCCCAGCCGGGGTCCGCCGATCCAGTGGACGGCCCGTACCGGGCTGCCGCGCCTGCGCAGCAGTTCCAGTGCGGAGTCCAGAGTCGGATCTCCTGTCGGCCGTGGCATCACCACGGCGATACGATCCCCGTCAGGGGCTATCCGTCCTGCCAGAGCCAGCTCCACTAGCTGTGCCCCGGCCAGGCCGAGGTCGAGCGACTGCGGCTGCGCCGTGGTACCCGTGGCCGGGTCCAAAGCGAGCAGCAGAAGCTCCTCCGGAATTGTTCTGCGGCTCCTGCCCATCCATGCCTCCCCGCGTGGATGAGTGACAGGGTGACGCCTCTCACATTCATCTGTCGAGAGCGCCTGGACGCTTTGGGCGGGAACCAGTAGCTATGTCGTTCTCGTCTAGCGGTTGGGCGATGCCCCCTAGACGGGACACTGTTAGACGGTTCGGACAGTGACCGGACAGCGATCGAGGAGGAACGGTGGCGGGCGAGTCCCCCGACAAGTCGGTAGATGAAGGAGCGTCCGGGGAGCAGGACCCGAGGCTGTCGGTCTTCCAGCCGCGAGACCCGCTGAAGCGTCCGGCCGCGGCGGCCCGGGTCGCCGGGACCGGGCCGGACGGACAGGCGCAGGACGCGGGCGCGGAGACCGAAGCCGCCGCCCCCTCGCGGCCGTCCCCGGGACGGGTGGACCCGAAGACCCCGGTGGCGGGCGTGGTTCGCCAGGCCCCGTCCCGTGAGCCGGATTCCGGTCAGGCGGACGCGGACGCGGACGCGGATGACGCCGATGCCGACGCGGGCGCTGACGCGGGCTCGGATCCCGGGGAGCCGGCGGACGAGTCCCGTTCCGAGTCCGTGAAGCCGCGTTCCGCTTCGGCTTCCGCTTCGGCTCCGGCGGAGGCCGGTCCGCGTGCCGAGAAGCCGTCGGGCGAAGCCGGTTCCGGGTCCGCCGAGCCGGCCGGCGCGGAGGCGGAGAAGCCGTCCCGGGACCCGCGTACGGCCGCCGCCGACAGCGAGCGCACCGCCGTCTTCCGTACCGTGAAGCCGGGTTCCGCTTCGGCGGACGCCGAGAAGGACGCGAAGCCGGCCGGGAAGCCGTCCGGGGACGTCCGTACCACCGCGTTCGGTGTCGTGAAGCCGGACGCCGACGCGACGGGCGCCGCGGACGGCAAGGACGCCGACGCCGAGCGCACGGCCGTGTTCCGTGCGGTGAAGCCGGGTTCCGCTTCGGCGGACGCCGAGAAGGAGGCGAAGCCGGCCGGGAAGTCGTCCGGGGACGTGCGCACCACCGCGTTCGGTGTCGTGAAGCCGGACGCCGACGCGAAGGGCGCCGCGGACGGCAAGGACGCCGACGCCGAGCGCACGGCCGTGTTCCGTGCGGTGAAGCCGGGTTCCGCTTCGGCGGGCGCCGAGAAGGAGGCGAAGCCGGCCGGGAAGCCGTCCGGGGACGTCCGTACTACCGCGTTCGGTGTCGTGAAGCCGGACGCCGACGCGAAGGGCGCCGAGAAGGACGCGAAGTCCGGCGCGGGGTCGGCGGACGCCGAGAAGGAGGCGAAGCCGGCCGGGAGGCCGTCCGGGGACGTCCGTACCACCGCGTTCGGGGTGGTGAAGCCGAACGCCGACGCGAAGGACGCCGAGGACGGCAAGGAGGCCGACAGCGAGCGCACCGCCGTCTTCCGCGCGGTCAAGCCCGGCTCGGCCCCCGCCGATGCCGAGAAGCCGGCCACGCCCCCCGAGGACTCCGACAGCGAGCGCACCGCCGTCTTCCGCGCCGTGAAGCCCGGCTCGGCCCCCGCCGACGCCGAGAAGCCGGCGACCGGCAAGCCCGCTGACAAGCCCACGGACAAGCCCGCCGGGAAGCCGTCCGGGGACGCCCGTACCACCGCGTTCGGTGTCGTGAAGCCGGACGCCGGCGGCAAGGGCGCCGAGAAGCCCGCCACGCCCCCGGCCGCGCCCGGAAAGCCCTCCCAGGACCCCGGCTCCGCGAAGCCCGGCTCCGCGAAGCCCGCCGCGGCGAAGCCCGGCACCGAGAGCGACCGCCGTGTCAGCACCTTCGTACCGCTGCGCGGCGAGGGCGAGTCCGGTCCCGCCGGGAAGCCCGCGGCCGGGCCCACCCCGCCGCCCCCGCCGCGCCTGGACCCGAGCGAGCGGACCACCCAGCAGCCGCTGCCCCCCAGGCCGCCGCTCGACATGCTGGCGGACCTCACCAACAACCCGCCCCCGCCGCCCACCCCGATGCGGAACGTCATCCGGCGGGTCAAGATCTACGCGCCGATCGTGCTGCTCCTGGCCATCGTGATCGCCGTCGTGCAGCTGGTGCGCCCGCTGCCCGCGCCGAAGCTCAAGCTGACCGCGAAGGCCACGTACACCTTCCCCGGCGGGGCGCCCAGCCTGCCCTGGCCCACCGAGGGACAGGCCTCCATGGCCGCCGCGGGCCTCGGCACGATCGGCAGCTCCGGGGAGCAGAAGCCGGTGCCGATCGCCAGCGTCACGAAGTCGATGACGGCGTACATCATCATGCGCGACCACCCCTTCAAGAAGGGGGAGAAGGGCGCGATGATCGACGTCGACAAGACCGCCGAGGTCGAGGGCCAGAAGGACAAGTCGGACAACGAGTCCACCCTCAACACGGTCAGGGAGGGCAACAAGATCTCGGAGTACGACGCGATCGCCGCCCTGATGATCCCGTCGGCCAACAACATCGCCCGGCTGCTCGCGCGCTGGGATTCCGGTTCCCAGGAGGCGTTCGTCAAGAAGATGAACGACACCGCCAAGGAACTCGGCATGACCAACACCACCTACACCGACCCCTCGGGCCTGGACGCCACCACGGTCAGCACCGCCGAGGACCAGGTGAAGCTCGGACTGAAGATCGTCGAGATCCCGGCGCTGGTCGACATCACCCGCATGCCCAGCTGGACCGACCAGACGGGCAAGACCTGGCCCAACTGGAACCGCCTGGTCCCGTTCCACGACTCCCTCGGCATCAAGACCGGTACGACGACCAAGGCCGGCGGAAATCTCCTCTTCGCGGCCCAGAAGAAGGTCGGCGACACCAACCAGCTGCTCGTCGGCGCGGTCCTCGGCCAGCACAAGCCGCCGATCATCGACAGCGTCATCGCCGCGAGCCGGTCGCTCCTGATCGCCACCCAGAAGGAGGTCCAGGGCGCGCCCGTCGTGAAGAAGGGCCAGGTCGTGGGCTACGTGGACGACGGGCTCGGCGGTCACACGCCGGTCGTCGCCACCGCCGACGTCCAGGCGGTCGGCTGGTCCTCGCTGACCGTGGACATCAAGCTCGGCGACGGCGGCACCGCCATTCCGGAGTCGGCGAAGGCCGGGACCCAGGTCGGCGTGCTGACCGTCGGCGACGGCGCCAGCCAGGTCAAGGTGCCGGTCGCGCTCCAGCGCGCTCTGGACACCCCGGGCTTCGGCAGCAAGCTGACCCGGATCGGCTGATCCGGCGGGCGCGGCGCCCCGGGCGGACCCGGGGCGCCGCGCCGTGTCCGGGGAGCCGTGTCGGGAGGGAGCGTCGTTCGTGACCACAGCCGAGCAGCAGCAGGGGCCGTCGGGCCGGGCGGACCAGCCCCGCCCGGGGGCCGTCGTACCCGCAGCCGTGCCCGCAGCCGCAGCCGCAGCCGTGCCCGCAGCTGCGCCCGCGCCCGCCGCCGCGTCCATGGCCTCCCGCGCCCTCGGCCGGGCGCACCGGCACCCCGTCCTCCTGGCCACCATCACGGCGGCGGTCCTGCACGTGGTCTGGTTCTTCTGCTTCGCCAACAGCGGCGGGGACCTGGCCGCGCAGGACGCCTGGGCGGAGTTCGTCGGCCGGCACCCCGACACGGCGTACAACCTCGCCTGGTACGGGGGGATGCACCCGGTCTCGTACAGCGTCGTGTCCCCGTACGTGATGCACGTGCTCGGCGTCCGGACCACGATGATGATCGCCGGCACCGCCTCGGCCGGGCTCCTCGCACTGATCCTCACCCGCTGCCGAGGCGCCGTCCGGCGCCCGCTGTGGCCGGCCCTGGCCGGGGTCTACGGGCTGCTGTGCAACGCGCTCTCCGGCCGGGTCACCTTCGGCCTCGGCACGCTCTTCGCGCTCGGCGCCGTCGCCGCCGTCTTCTGCTGGCCCCGCAAGTGGGCCGAGCGGCGCTGGGCGAAGGCGGCCGTCGCCGCGCCGCTGGCGGGGCTGGCCACCGCCGCCAGCCCGGTGGCGGGGCTCTTCCTCGGGGTGGTCGCGGCCGCCCTGTTCCTGAGCCGGCGGCGCCCGGGCGCGTACGCCCTCGGGCTGGCCCCGGTGGCGGTCGTGGGGCTCTCGGCCTGGCTGTTCCCCTTCTCGGGGACGCAGCCGATGAAGATCGGCTCGGCCGCGCTGCCCTTCGTCCTCGGGCTGGCCGTCGCCCTCCTCGTGCCCAAGGCGTGGAGGACGGTCCGGGCGGCCGCCGCCGTCTACGCCCTCGGGGTGTTCCTGACCTGGGCGGTCGACTCCCAGGTCGGCTCGAACGTCACCCGGCTGGTCATGCTCTTCGGGGGAGCGGTGCTGCTCGCCGCCCTGCCGTACACGGCCCGGCGCACCCGGCACCGGTACGCGGTGCTGCTGGCCTTCGCGGTGCTCACCGCCTGGATCACCACCAACAGCGTCACCGACATCGTCCGCACCACCCCGGTGGCCGCCTGGAACCGTGAGCTGGCTCCGCTGGTCGACCAGCTCCGGAAGGCGGGCGCCGACCGCGGCCGGGTCGAGGTGGTCCCCGCCAGCAGCCACCGGGAGTCCTCCGCCTTCCCCTCGTACGTGAACCTCGCGCGCGGCTGGAACCGGCAGGCCGACCTGGAGCGCAACCCGCTCTTCTACGACGACACCCTCACCGCCGAGAGCTACCGGGCCTGGCTGGACCGCTGGGCCGTGCACTACGTGGTGCTGCCCGCCGACCGGCCCGACTCGGGCGGGGAGGCCGAGGCGGCGCTCGTGCGCGGGGGCCTGCCGTACCTGAGCCAGGTGTGGGCCGACCAGAACTGGCGGCTGCTGCGGGTGGACGCCCCCACGGACCTGGTGTCGGGCCCCGCGAAGACGGTCCGGGCGGGCGCGGACCAGCTGGTGGTCGAGGTCTCGGCGCCGGGCCGGGTGCTGGTGCGGATCCCGCACTCGCCGTGGCTGGGGCTGGTGGACGGCACGGGCCGGGCGGTGGAGCCCCCGCGGGAGACGCCCGGATCGAGGACGGCGGCCGTGAAGGCGTACGAGAACCCGTCCGGGTGCCTCTTCAAGGCGGCCCCGGACGCCGCCGGGGACGTATGGACGGAGCTCCTGGCCCCGGCGCCGGGCGAGTACCGGGTCTCGGCGAAGTACCAGCTCCCGCGCGGCACGCCCTGCCCGGCGGAACTGATCCACCGCACCCCGGGCACCCCGCCCGGGCCGTGACCCGGTGCGCGCGGCGGAATCTTTGCCCACCGGTCCGGGTGCATCCGTCCGTATATGTGCATACGATCCCAGTAGTCCGACTGGGTGCTTCCCGAGGGAGTTGACGACGGGATGAGCAAAGAGCAGAAGCGGGACGTCCGCACGGCGGTCGCGAAGGCGACGGAAGGACTCCAGCCACCGCGGGCCCAGGGCCACGGCTTCGAGGGCCCGGTCCGCAGCAAGGTGAAGGGCGGGGCACACACCAAGGCGGACCTCAAGCGCGCCGGCACCCCGCAGGGTGACCGCATCGGCGAACGCAGCAGAGGCCTCAGCTGACGTACCCCCGCCACCCCGACCAGGACGCAACCCGCCCTCCCGGTCCCCGGGAGGGCTTTCCACGCTCGCGCGCCACCGAAAAAACTTCAATGCACGAGCGCTTCCGGAATGTCCTCGGAGTAAACCTCGAACTCGAGCCTGGCTACGGGGTGAATGGCGAGCTGCGCCCCATGCTCTTCGGTTTCATGTGTGAACACCTTTTGGGGGATGCGCCGCACCGGCCGATTCCGCCGGGCTGAAGGGTGCGGAGGCCGCCGCTCGCGCCCTGGGAGCCGTGAAAGACAATGGGGCGGTGATTCGCACCGAGTACTACGTCCAAGACGCCTTCGGAGTGCCGGACTTCGCCGGGCCCGCCGAGCTGAGCGTCCTGGGACAGTGGGTGACGGCCGACATCCAGCTCTCACCGCTGTCCGTCCTGGAGGCGATTGACCTGGTGACCGAGGCCAAGGGCAACGCGGTCTTCGCGCCGGAGGACCTGGACGGGAACGCGCACACCGTCACCATCAGCCGACAGGGCGTGAGGGTGGAGAACCACTTCGTCGAGCACGTCCAGGGTGACTACACCCTGGACGAGGCGTTCCGGGTACTCGTCGACTTCTGGGACTATTGCTGCCTGGCGAATCCCCCAAAGGCCGCCGCGCGCCGCCGCGAATATGCCGAGGAACACGGCCGCGACCCGCTGACCGGAGTCCGCGAAGAACCGGGGTCATAACGCCCTGGACCAAGCCACCCGCGCCGCTTGGCAGCGCGTCCGGGTTTTGGTGGGGTTTAAAGGTGGCATTTGAAGGTGTAAAGAATCGTCCTCGTTATCACTGGTATCGGGGATGGCGTGGCGGTCCTCCGACCGGTATCCCCGGGGCCCCGCTGCCGTCGGGAAGCCGAGCCCTTGCGCGGCCTACGTTCCCAGTAGGGGGTCGGTCGACCTGCGGGCAGGAAACCGGTGGTGGTCCGGGAGGCCGTGGGCGGATAGTGGCCGCATGCCTCACCGTTCTGCGTACGTGTGCCTCTCGTGCCGGGTTTCCTTCAAGCACTCTGAGCACCGGACGTACCACTGCAGCACACACCAGCGGCCTGAAGGTGCTGGACGGGCGAGGCGGTCGCCGCGAGTGTGGCGGCAAGGTGCAGGTCAAAGGTTGAATACCCCATGGGCTTGATCTCCGCATGTGGCGGAACCTCGGTCAAGCGGGATTCGTGTACACGCATGTCGTCCAGGACACGCAGCGCGAGGTGATCATGCACATGGACCAGGCGTTGATGTCAGCCGTAGATGTCGAAGACCCCCAGCCGTGATCGGCTGAGGGTCTTCGCCCTTGTGCCCCCGGCAGGATTCGAACCTGCGACACCCGCTTTAGGAGAGCGGTGCTCTATCCCCTGAGCTACGAAGGCGGGGTGGAAAAACGTGTAGGAAATCGGGGTGTACCCCGCGTTGCCAGACACGTCGTCCCGGGATCTTGCGCGGTGCGCAGTCAGGGGTGCGCACCCGCGCCAGTGTAGCGGGTGGGGGCCGTAGGTTGCTGTCGGATTAGGAGGATGTGATCTTGCGGCTGCCCGGTGAGGCCCGGGGCCCGGGGCGAGCTCTGCCGGTGGGGCCGCGCTCCTCGGCTCCGGCTCCCCTCGGCCGACTACCGGGCAAGTCGCGATGCCAACCGCCAGCTGATCGCGAACGCCCTCAACGGCACGGTCTGGCCGGACGCGCTGACCGTGGTCGATCTGAGGGGCGCGCTCTCAAACGCGCCCTCACGTCGGATTAGGTGTCCACGCGGTAGACGATCTTCCCGTCGAACTCCGCGAACCCCAACGACTTGTAGAAGGCACGCGCGTCCGGGTTGTTGCGGTCCGTCATCCACTCGACCCGGCTGCATCCGGGACGTGCTGAGGCCAGGGCGCGGAGCTCGTCCATGAGGCGGGCGCCGACGCCCTGGCGGCGGAGGGTGCCGCGGACATAGAGCTCCTTCAGGAAGAGAGAGTGGGAGGAACCAGCCGCCGGCCAGAGGAACGAGTAGGCGGCGAGACCGACAAGATCACCCGCCTCGTCCTCGACCAAGAGAGCGGAAGCCAATGGCGGGGAGCCGAAGAGCGCCTCCTCCACCTGGGAGAGGCGCTCCTCGAACGGCTGGATCTCGGTCGATCCGTAGAACCGTTCGATCTCCTCGATCAGATCGGCCACTGCCGCGGTGTCGCGCCTTTCGGCGGGGCGGATCGTCACGGTCATCGACATCTCCTGTGGCTTTTCCATAGGTTCCCTCGTTCGTTTCCATGCGTGATCCTGGTGTGCGGCACGGCTCGTGGCTACGGGAGCGTCAGTGCCTGAGGAGCCCAGCCGTGCCGGCGCAGCGAGCCCTGAACATGCCGGATGAGGTACTCCAGATCCGCGCAGTAGACGGAGGGGTTCCGGTAGCCGCGGTCGGTGCTGAAGCGGTGCGGTAGATAGCCCCCACCGCACACCTCCACCAGAGGACAGCTCTGGCACTGATCGGCGAGCGCGGTCTTCCCGTTCTGCCGGTGCAGGAGCTTCGGATGGTGAAGGACCTCATCGAAGGACTGGCTGAAGACGTCGCGCCCCAGCCAGGAGGCGCCTTCCTCGACGGACCGCAGGGTGTCAACGCCCTCGATCGTGCCGTCCGACTCGATCACGATGCTCGTCGGCGGGGCCAGGCCGAGGGACTCCACCGAGCCGCGCACCCCGGAGCTCAGCGCCACGATGTCCTCCAGCATCCGCACGCTGTGCCGCTGCTCCGGCCGGGCGAGCCAGGCGTCGTAGACGCGGCTCATCCACAACCCGTACTCGGGCACACTCGGGTCGACGCGGTGCGGCGGCTCGTCGTGAGTTCCGTGCGGCAGGCCGAAGTCGATCACAGGCGGCTCGAACGACGCCAGGTAGTCATGGACCTCGACCGGGTCGTTGGCCAGGTCGACGACGGCGAGCAGCCCCGCGAACAGGTGCGGCCGGGACCGCAGGAGTTCGATGCCTCGTACAGCCGAGGCGGCGCTCGATCGAGAGGAGATCGTCAGCCTATGCCGGTCATTGGCGGTCGGCGGTCCGTCGAGGCTGACGCCCACGACGACCGCGTACCGCTCGAAGAGGTCCAGCCAGCGCTCCGTGAGGAGCGTCCCGTTGGTCTGAAGTTCGAAACGGGCCGCCACACCGGTCGGAATACCCTCCTGTACGGCGCCGAGCAGGTCTGCCATGTGCCGGGGGCCGGTGAGCAACGGCTCACCGCCGTGCAGTACGACGTGCACGCTCCGCAGGCCGTGAACCGCCGCGTGCTCACCGATTCGCAGCCCAGCCGCTCGGGCCACGGCCGCACTCATTCGAGCAGGCAGGTGCCGCCACGCCTGGTCAACGGAGTTGAAGACGTAGCAGTAGTCGCAGTCGATGTTGCAGCGATTGGCAACCTTGAGGATGAACGACCGAAAGTGGGCGACGTCCGCGAGTGGTGTCATCGAGCGGAACGACTCAAAGAGGCCAGGTCCAGATCAGCGAAGCCTGGTGACTACCCTCGCCGGTGTGGTTCGAGGCCGTTTGCTCGGCCGCCAGTCGCTGCCGTACGCGGACGGCGACACGGTCCAGGACGGCCAAACCGTTGATGGACTCCGCGCCGACGGGCGCCGGGGCCTGCGGTGCGGGAACGGGCGTACGTGACGGCATTCGACGCTCCTCGGGGCAGTGCAACGGTGGTCGAGGCGGCAGACCAGCCCGCAAGGTAGCAGTACCGCCACCCTCGCCGGCATATCGAATCCGGCCACGTGCCCGGCTACTCGGTCCGCGACGCGAGAAGCCGCTCGATGAGATCTGCTGCCCCGCCCGCGCCCAACCGCCGGTACACGTCGAGCGCTTCACGCAACGCCCCTGCCCCCCGCGCCAACTCGCCGGCCGTCCAGTCGCAACGGCCGATCCCCTCCAGGGCACGTGCCTCCTCAAGCGGGCAGCGGATGTCCCGGGCCAGCCCCAGCGCCTGCTCGAAGGGGCCGCGGGCGGCGGCCCCGTCACCGGAGGAGTGCAGCAGCGTCCCCCAGTGGTTCAGGACCTCCGCCTCACCGCACCGGTCACCGAGCTCTCGGAGGATGTCCAGACTCCGCCGGAACGACTCGACGGCACCGTCCCGCTCGCCGGCAACCCCGCGCGCCGCACCCAGCTCGCCCAGAGCGGCGGCTTCGCCACCACGGCTGCCGAGATCGCGGTATGAGCCCAGGGCTTCATTCAACAGCAGGATCGCCTCCGTGACGTTCCCGTCCAAGCGGTCCAGTACCCCGAGGTGGCGAACGCTGTTCGTGCGGCCGAACCGTTCGCCGAGCTCGGTGAAGTACTCCAGCGCCCGGGTGTGGGCCTCCCGCGCTCCGACGGGATCGCCGGTCAGGCGCCGGACGACTCCGAGCTCGTTGAGGGCGTACGCCTGGTGGGCACGGTCGTCGAGCTCCAGGTAGATGTCGAATGCCTCATGGTGACGCTGCGCGGCCAGCTCGTACTCGCCCAGGAGGCAGTGCACGACGCCGAGGTCCCGCAGCGAGTTGGCCTCCCCGTACCGGTCGCCCAGCTCACGGTAGATCGACAACGCTTCGGTCTGCGCCGCCACCGCTGTGTCGAACAGGCTGGTCTGCCGGCGCACCATGCCGAGGTCCGCGAGCGCGTTGGCCTGGCCGAGACGGTCGCCGATTTCCCGATAGAGCGCGAGGGCCTCGGTCTGCGCCTGGGCAGAGGCGTCGTTGTCCGCGGTCATGTACCAGACGATGCCCACCTGGTTCAGAGCGTCAGCCTTGCCTCGCTTTTCACCGACCGCCTCGTACTCCGTCACCGCTTCGTTCAGTGCCTCGATGGCCTCCCGGTAGGCCGCCATGAAGCGCCGGACGACTCCGAGCTCGGCCAGCGCGTTGGCCAGCGCCCGCCGGTCGCCGGTGTGCCGAGCCGCCTCGGCGGCGGTCCGATGGAGGCCAACGGCTTGGTCCCAGGGCCCTGCCTGCCGCAGGAAGGGCGCCATCGCCGCAGCCATGTGGATCACCAGCTCGTGCAGCGCGAGATCGTTCGCCCTTCGGATGCAGGCCAGAACGTTGGCCCGCTCGTCCTCCAGCCAACCGAGAGCCGCCGTACGTGAATCGATGGGAGGGGTCTCGACTTGGGCGGCGTCATCTGGGGGATTCGGTGTGGAGGCGCCGCTGCGGGCGATGTGTCTGTTCGCGACGGCGAGGGCGGCCAGGTAGTACGAGCACACGCGCTGAACCGCATCAACAGGGGTCATGCTGCCTCCCTCGTCGGCGAGACCGCGGGCATAGTCGCGTAGGAGGTCGTGTAGCCGGAACCGGCTTCCCGGGTGTTCCTCGATCAGATGGGCGTCGTAGAGCGTGTCGAGTGCCTCGCGTGCCGCCGCCACCGAGACCGAGCCGAGCGCGGCCCCGCAGAAGGCATCGAGTTCGGTTCCAGGGTAGAGGCCGAGACACCGGAAGAAGTGCTGCCGCTCAGGGGAAAGGTCCTGGTAGGAGAGACTGAACGTCGCGGCGACCGCGCGCTCCCCAGCTCGGAGCTCTCCCAGCCGGTCCCCGGCGGCGACCAGACGCGCACGGAGATCCTCGGCACTCCACGACGGGTGATGACGCAGCCGCGCGGCGAGCAACGACACCCCGAGCGGCAGGTACCCGCACAGCTTCACCAACTGCTCGAGGACGGAGCGGTCGAGCGACTCCGCCGACCGCCCGCTGAGGCGTACGAACAGGTCGACCGCATGCTCCGCCGGCAACGCCTCCACTGGCAGGACCACCTCCTCGTACGCAGCCAGCCGCTTCCGGCTCGTCACCAGTACGAGACAGTCGCTTCCGCCGGGCAGCAGGGGCTCCAACTGGCGATAGCTCGCCACGTTGTCGAGGATGAGCAGTGCCTTCTTGTTCGCGAGCTGGCTCCGCCACATGGCCGCCCTCGCCTCGGTGACCGCACCCAAGTCGTCGCCGGCAGGGATCCGCTGCGCTGGTACTCCGGTCGCCGCCAGCAACGATGCGAGCGCTTCCGTGGCCTGTACGGGGGGCCTCCCTGCCGTGTGCCCGTTGAGATTCACGAAGAGCTGGCCGTCCGGGAAACGCTCCGACAGCACATGCCCCGCGTGTACGGCGAACGTCGTCTTCCCGACCCCCGGCATTCCGTCGATCACATGCACAGGCAGCGCCTCGCCGGTCTCCTGCGAGTTGCTTACGGACCGCACCAGCGCCTCGAGCTCGGCGGTCCGGTCGGTGAACGCGGTGGTGTCGCGCGGCAAGGACCGCAACACGAGGGCAGCACCCGGAGGCACCGCCCCTTCCTCTGGCTGGGGCGTCGGCGCAGCGCTGCGTTCCGGCGCCCCCGACTCCGACAGCGCGGCAAGCAGCACCGCCAGCCCGACCATGGCTCCGCCCAGCACGGCGAACGAGAACCAGCCATGCTGCTGTAACCACCCCAGCCACCCGGGCCACTGCGACTCGGACACCGCGTTGGTGACGAGCCCCACGAGCATGGTCGTAACGGCTCCGCCGGCGGCCACGACGGCGACGGAAATCCCCCGCCGGAGCCTCATACGTGCGTCGTCTTGATGGAGCAGGGATCGGTCCGTGGCCAGCCGCCTGTGGCGCGGCACAGCTTCCCAGCTGTAGCTCTGGTCACGAACGCAACCCCCGAATCCGACGCCTTCTCGCCCACAAGCGGACCAGCTCCCACGGACCCTGGTCAAGGTCAGCTCCCCGCCACTTGCAGGCTCGTATCAGCCAACCTGCGTGTGGCTTCTGCGCCGGCCGCACCGACGCCCCTTTCGTGGAGCCAGCCGGTCGTCCCGGTTGCGCTGCCCGTCAGTACCTGAGGGCGGCCGCCACCGGGAGGTGGTCGCTCGCGGTGGGCGGCAGGGTCCAGGCGCGCAGCGGGGTCAGTCCGCCGCGCAGCAGGATCTGGTCGATCCGGGCGACCGGGAAGCGGGCCGGCCAGCTGAAGCCGAAGCCGGCGCCGGCTTGCTCCTGGGCGGCGGTGAAGCCCCGCGTCACCGGGGCCAGCGCCCCGTCGTCGGTGGTGGCGTTGAAGTCGCCGACCAGCAGGGTCCGCCCGGCCGGGGCCTCCCGCAACCGGGCGGCGAGGTTGCGGGCGGCTTCGTCGCGGTGGCCCGTGGCGAAGCCGCCGGTGCCCAGCCGGACGGAGGGCAGGTGGGCCACGTACACCGTGACGGGCCCCTTCGGGGTCTCGGCGGTGGCGCGCAGCAGCTGCCGCCAGGGCACGATCGGAGTGCCGCCCGTGTCGCGCAGCGGGAAGGTGCTCCACAGCCCGACCGTGCCCTGGACCACGTGGTACGGGTGACTCGCGGCCAGTTCCCGCTCGTACGCGTCCAGCGCGGGCCGGGTCAGCTCCTCCAGGGCGATCAGCTGCGCCCCCGAGGCGGCGACGGCCCGGGCGGTGCCCGCCGGGTCGGGGTTGGCGTCGTCCACGTTGTGGGTGACGACGGTGAGGTCGGCCGGGCCGCCCCGCGAGCCGTCGGCCAGGGCCGGCCCGTACAGCCAGCCCCAGACCAGGGCGGGCAGCAGTACGGCGGCCGTCGCGTGCCGGGAACGGCGCAGCAGGGCGGCGGCCGCGAGGACGGGCACCGCGAGGCCGGTCCACGGCAGGAAGGTCTGTCCGAGACTGCGCGGGTTGCCGCTCGCCGGGCTGCCGGGCAGCCAGGGGTGCAGCAGCATCAGCAGGGCGGTGAGTACGGCGAGGGCCGCGACCACGCCCCCGCGGGGAGGGCGGGGCCGGGCAGCGGCCCCTCGGCGGCGGGGCGTCACGTACGGGGTCATGCCCCTGGTGACGCGTCCGGCGGGCCGGAGGTTCTGCCGAGGCGCCCCAGGGCCCCGCGGCCGGGTTCGGGGCCGAGGTCGGCCCGCGCTCGCGTCCGGGCGGCGTCCGGGGTCGGGGCCGGGCCCGGCCCGGTGCGTGGCCGCCCCCGACCCGCCCCGACCCGCCCCCGGCCCGGCTCCCGCCTCACACCCCCATCGGCGTGTGCAGCTCCACGGTGATCTCGACCTCGACCGGGGCGTCCAGCGGCAGCACCGCCACCCCGACCGCGCTCCGGGCGTGGATGCCCGCGTCGCCGAAGGCCGTGCCGAGCAGTTCGCTCGCGCCGTTGATCACGCCCGGCTGGCCGGTGAAGTCCGGGGCGCTCGCCACGAAGCCGACCACCTTCACCACCCGCTTCACGGCGGAGAGGTCCCCGGCCACCGAGGCCACGGCGGCGAGGGCGTTCAGCGCGCACCGCCGCGCCAGCTCGGCGCCCTGCTCCGGGGTGACGTCCGCGCCGACCTTGCCGGTGACCGGCAGGGCCCCGTCCACCATGGGCAGCTGGCCGGAGGTGTGGACGTAGTGCCCGCTCACCACGGCCGGCACGTACACGGCGACGGGCGCGGGGGCCGGGGGCAGCTCCAGCCCGGCCGCGGCCAGGCGTTCTTCGGGTGTCGTGGGGGTGGCGGTCACGAAGGTCTCCTCGGGGGATGGGAGGGGTCAGGGCCGGGTCACGCGTACCTGGTAGCGGCCGTTGCGCAGCTCGCCCACCACGGTGATGGTGATGCCCGCCCTCTCGTCGGTGAAGGTCTCGCCCGGCCGGAACGGGGCGTCCGACAGCTCCGCGTGCACGTTGGGCCGCCGCGTGCAGCCGCCGCTCCCGCTCGCACTGTCCGAGACGGTGACCGGACCGCGCCCGGTGTCGACGTCCGAGTCGACCTTGTAGATCAGCACGCCGGGCTTGCAGACGGCCTCGTCGTTCCCGGCGCGGGTGCGGACCTCCACGGCGTAGCCGGTGCTCTCGGAGAGGGGGACGAAGGCCAGCTTGGTGCCGCCCCCGACGGCCAGCGGGGACAGGACGTGCTCGCTGGTCCCGGAGGTGGAGGCACAGCTGACCTGGCTGCTGTCGAGCCAGCCGAGCTTCCACTTGTGCCAGCCGAGGAGGTCGTTGTTGGCGCCCCAGTCCTCGCTCATGATGTCCCAGTGCCCGACCGCGCCGCCGCCTTCGGAGGTGTACAGGTCGGGCAGCCCGAAGACGTGCCCGTTCTCGTGGGGGAGCACCCGGTAGCCGGTCTCACGGTAGGAGCCGGAGCCGTCGTCCTGCCGGCTGTAGACGAAGGACGTGTTGGCGAGCGGCACCCCGTCCGCCACCGGCGCCTCGCGGTTGCCGGAGAAGGTGACCGACAGGACGGTGTCCAGCGCGGACGGTCCGGCGTTCGGGGTGACCAGGATGTTGACCAGGTCGTACCGGCTGAAGTCCACCTCGGCGTCGGCGGCCTTCACGATGTGCTCGACGAGCTGCCGGTAGCCGGGCTCGTAGGGGGAGCCGCGTTCGATTCCGTACGCGGCGAAGGGCATCGGCATCCGCAGCCAGTTCCGCACCGGTGACTCGGCCCGGTAGTCGAGGCGCCCGTACGAGCTGGTGCGGAACCAGTCGGAGGTCTGCGGGAAGAACTCCGCCAGCCGGTCCATGGCGGTGCCCTCGCCCTTGGCGTCGGGGAAGTCGATCATCAGGTTCAGTGCGCGGACCTCGCCGGTGGAGCGGGAGTATCCGGGCGGGGTCGGCATGCCCTCCGACATCTGGACGCCCATGGTCCCGGTGATCCGGCAGGGCGCCAGCACCGACTCGGCGCTCGTGGCGACGGGGCCGGCGGCGGAGTGGCCGCGGCCGGACATGCCGTCGCTGGCGGTGGCGGTGACGCCCAGGGCCAGTGCGGTGATCCCGATGAACGCGCTGGTGCGGCAGGGTCTGCGTATCCGGCGGCGGGTCTGCGGCATGGAGCTCGCCTTCGGTCCGCGGCAGCCGGCCGGCTCCGGACTGCTCTGTCCGCTCACCCTCCGACGTTGGCGACACGCCCGCGCGTCGAAAGCCTCGAAATGTGGCCCAACCGGGCCAAATATCCCTCCTGGGCGTGTGGCGCGGCTCACACGCACGAGTGAAATAACCGGGGAGTGGATCCCCGTTTGAACGAGAGTCCCACAAAGCGGGGACCGGCTCCCCGGTTCGGGAGGGCCGCACCAGCGGATCCGCCTGGATCCACGCCCCAGGAAGGCCCCGGAATGAAGAGCTCCGCCCACGTCCCGGCGGCCGCGCCCCAGGCGGCCGTGGCCCTCGCCGGACCCGCCCGTCCCGCGGCGCCCACCGCCGCCCCCGCGGCGCCCACCGCCGCCCCCGCGACGCCGACCGCCGCCCCCGCGACGCCGACCGCCGCCCCCGCGGCGCCGACCGCCCGGGTCCCGAAGCCGCGAGCCGACGCCGTGCGCAACCGGGAGCGGATCCTGGTGGCGGCGCGCGAGATGTTCGTGGAGCACGGCGCGGACGCCCCCCTCGACGAGATCGCCCGCAGGGCCGGCGTCGGCAACGCCACCCTGTACCGGCACTTCGCCGACCGGGCCGTCCTCGTCCACCACGTGGTGCTCTACGTGATGGACCGGGTCACCGCCCAGGCCGAGGAGTCGCTCGCCGAGGAGCCGGACGCCTTCGCGGCGCTCTGCCGCTTCACGCACGCCGCGGCCGACGAGCGGATCGGCGCCCTGTGCCCGATGCTCGCGGCGGGCTTCGACCGCGACCACCCCGAACTGCTCGCCGCCCGCGGCCGGCTGGAGGCGGCGGTCGAGACCCTCGTCACCGCCGGCCAGAGCGGCGGCCTGCTGCGCGCCGACATCGGCGTCGGCGACCTGATGGTCGCGCTTTCACAGCTCAGCCGTCCCCTGCCGGGGATCGACTGCCTGGGCGTGGAGCGGTTCGTCCACCGTCACCTCCAGCTCTTCCTGGACGGCCTGCGGGCTCCGGCCCGGTCCGAACTGCCGGGCACGGCAGCCACGTTGGAGGACCTCAGGCGCATGCCCCAGGCCTGAAACCAGATGACGGCCGCCCTGCCCGCCACCTAGCCTCAGACACCGCAAACTTCGCATTTCTCTCTTCCAGTCTTTTCAGTCATTTTTCATTCATCCGCACAGTGAAGTGGGTACCCCCATGTCCGGAACAGCCGCGACCACCCCGCCGGCTGCCGTCGACCCCAGTCGGTGGAAGGCCCTGGTCTTCATCGCCCTGGCGCAGCTGATGGTCGTCCTCGACGCGACCATCGTGAACATCGCCCTCCCCTCCGCCCAGACCGACCTCGGCATATCGGACGGCAACCGCCAGTGGGTCATCACCGCGTACGCGCTGGCCTTCGGCGGTCTGCTCCTCTTCGGCGGCCGCATCGCCGACAAGTGGGGCCGCAAGAACGCCTTCGTCGTCGGTCTGATCGGCTTCGCCCTGGCCTCCGCCCTGGGCGGCGCCGCGACCGGTGAGGCGATGATGCTGGGCGCCCGCGCCCTCCAGGGCGCCTTCGGCGCGCTGCTCGCCCCGGCCGCGCTCTCCCTGCTGGCGGTCAGCTTCACCGACGCCAAGGAGCGCGCCAAGGCCTTCGGCATCTACGGCGCGATCGCGGGCGGCGGCGGCGCCGTCGGCCTGATCCTCGGCGGCTTCCTGACCGAGTACCTCAACTGGCGCTGGACCTTCTTCGTCAACATCCCCTTCGCGGTCGTCGCGGCCGTCGGTGCCTGGATGGTCATCCGCGAGCCGGCCGGGTCCCGCAACAGCGCGCGCCTCGACGTCCCCGGCGTGATCCTCTCGACCCTGGGCCTGGTCGCCCTCGTGTACGGCTTCACGCGCGCCGAGTCGGCCGGCTGGTCGGACACGGTCACGGTGGCCATGTTCGTCGCCTCCGCGGCGCTGCTCGCGGCCTTCGTGTACGTCGAGTCCCAGGTGAAGTCGCCGCTGCTGCCGCTGCGCGTCCTGCTGGAGCGCAACCGCGGCGGTGTCTACCTCTCCCTCGGTCTGGCCGTCATCTCCATGTTCGGCCTGTTCCTCTTCCTCACCTACTACCTCCAGATCGTGAAGGGCTTCTCGCCCGTCAAGACCGGCTTCGCCTTCCTGCCGATGATCGCGGGCATGATCGTGGGCTCCACCCAGATCGGCGCCCGTCTGATGACCCGGGTCGCGCCGCGGCTGCTGATGGGCCCGGGCTTCCTGGTCGCCGGCGCCGGCATGCTGATGCTGACCCGGCTGGAGGTCGGCTCCTCCTACCCGGCGCTGATCCTGCCGGCGCAGCTGCTGCTGGGCCTCGGCATGGGCACGGCCTTCATGCCGGCCATGTCCCTGTCCACGTACGGGGTGAACCCGGCCGACGCCGGTGTGGCCTCGGCCATGGTCAACACCTCGCAGCAGGTGGGCGGCGCGATCGGCACCGCCCTGCTGAACACCATCGCCGCCTCGGCGACCACCGCGTACCTCGCCGACCACGCCGCCGAGGCCGCGGCGGGCGGTCCGGCCGGGCAGCTGGTGCAGGCCCAGGCCATGGTCGAGGGCTACGCGTCCGCGATCTGGTGGGCCGTCGGCATCCTCGTGGCCAGCGCGGCCATCGCGTTCGCGCTGATCAACACCGGCCGTCCCGGCTCCGGCGGCCCGGTGGCCTCCGGAGCGGGCGGCGCCGAGGACGCCGAGCTCAAGGTTCCGGTGATCGCCCACTGACGTCGCCCGACGTCGCCCACCGACGTGATCGCCCACTGAGCCGCTCAGCCGCTGAGCCGCTGAGGGGGAAACGCCACGCCCCTGTGCGGGAATGACTGAGGACCCCGCCTCGTTCAAATTTGAACGAGGCGGGGTCGGTCTTTTCCCGAGTCCACACGGTCCCCGCCCCGACGACGACCGAGGAGCGCTCCGTGACCACCGAGATCCCCCGCATGCCCGCGCTGTACCTCAGCCACGGGGCGCCGCCGCTCGCCGACGACCCGCTCTGGCCGGCCGAGCTCGCCGCCTGGTCCGCGGGACTGCCGCGGCCGCGCGCGATCCTGATGGTCTCCGCCCACTGGGAGGAGGCCCCGCTGGCCCTCGGCGCCGTCGAGCCCGTCCCGCTCGTGTACGACTTCTGGGGCTTTCCCGAGCACTACTACCGGGTGCGGTACGCGGCCCCGGGCGCGCCGGAGCTCGCCGCCTCGGTCCGCACCCTGCTGAAGGCGCCCGGCACCCCGGTCCAGGACGTCCCGGACCGCGGCCTGGACCACGGTGCGTACGTCCCCCTCGTCGAGATGTACCCGGAGGCCGACATACCGGTCCTCCAGGTCTCCATGCCCACGCTGGACCCGGCCCGGCTGATGGACATCGGCCGCAAGCTCGCCCCGCTGCGCGACGAGGGCGTCCTGATCGTCGGCAGCGGCTTCTTCACCCACAACCTGGCCGCGCTGCGCCACACCGGCCCCGGAGTGCCCGGCTGGTCGGCCGAGTTCGACGCGTGGGGGCGCGAGGCGCTCGCCGCGCACGACGTCGACGCCCTGCTCGACTTCGAGGCCAAGTCCCCGGCCGGCCGCCTGGCCCACCCCCGGACGGAGCACTTCGCCCCGCTCTTCGTCACGCTCGGGGCCGCCGGCTCCGATCTCACCGCGCAGCGCACGGCGGTGGACGGCTTCTGGATGGGCCTCTCGAAGCGCTCCCTCCAGTTCGGTACGGGTACCGCCTCCTAGGGGGCCATCGGCGGGCCGGTGATGTCCTCGCCGATCACGAAGCCCCGGGCCGGTCCCTCGGGGACGGCCACCCCGGTCCCGTACGGCGCCCGCACCTCCGAGGCGTACCGCGCCTCGCCGGGAACGGGGCGGGTCAGCACGCTCACCGTGCCGTGGCCGTCGTAGTCGTCGACGATCACGTACACCGGGATCCCGGCCCGGGCGTACGCGCGGCGCTTGCGGACGCGGTCCCGCGCGACGTCCTGCGGCCCCGGGGCCACGACCTCCGCGACCAGGGGCACGCTCGACGCCCTGATCCCGAGCTCGCCCCGGGCGGCGTGCCCGGTGAGGTCGTCCGGGGCGAGCAGCACGTCCGGGGCCCAGGCCTGGTATCCGCCGACCACGTACATCGCCATGTAGGGGGCGAACGGCCCGCCGGCCAGGTGGCCGGCCAGCCGGGCCCGCAGCCGGTTCGCGGTGAGGGCGTGCGTGAACGGCTGCCCCACCCGCCACATCTCGATCAGGCCCTCCACGATCTCCACGCGGAAGGTCTCGGGCGGGTCGATGGCCTGCCAGGCCCGCCAGAGGGCCTTGTCCAGCTCGGGGTCGGGTTCGGGGCCTGGTTCGGGGCCGGCGGCCGGCGACGCGTGGGCCGGCCGTGGGATGTGTGCGATCACGCGCGGCACGCTACGGCCGCGATGGGGCATGCCGAGCGAATATGCCCCGGCTTCACCCGGACGAGGGCCGAATCACCCGGACGGACGTACGTCCTACGCATGCCCGTTCACCGCCCGCCCGTCCGTCGCCCACTCGTCCTACACCTCCACCGCCGGCCCGTCCGCCCCCGGCCCGTCCGCCTCCCCCCCCTCCGCCCCCAGCCGCTTCTCGTACCACCGCACGTCCCAGTAGCGCCCGAACTTCCACCCCGCCTCCGTGAAGTCCCCGACGCGGCGGAAGCCGAAGCGCTCGTGGAGCCCGGCCGAGGCCGGGTTCGGCAGGGCGACGCCCGCGAAGGCGCGGTGCACCGGCTGCTTCGCCAGCTCCGCGAAGAGGGCCTCGTACAGCAGGGTGCCGATGCCCCGGCCCACCGCGTGCGGGGCGAGGTAGACGCTGACCTCCACCGAAGAGGCGTACGCCGGTTTCGGGCGGAACGGGCTGCTTGTCGTGTATCCGGCGATTCGATCGCCGGCCCAGGCAACCAGGAGCCTGTGCGGCCCGTCTTGAGGGTGGGAGTGCAGCCACGGGCGCCGCTGTTCCGGAGTGAACGGAACCGTGTCAAATGTGACGGCGGTCTCGCGGACGTAGTGGTTGTACAGCTCCGTGAGCTCCTCCAGGTCGGCCTCCAGGCCGGGCCTGACCTGCACGTTCTCGGGTTCTCGCAGCATGCCGCTACCTCCGGTCCGGGGGGTGGCGGGGCAGGATACTGCAGGATCCCGAAAAAGGGAGAGCGGCGTGGGAATTCTGTCCCGATTCCAGTCGTTGTTTCCTTTCGGAAGCGGGCACTCGGGAGAGTGTCCGAAGACGCACCGCGACCGATTCATCGCATCGCAAGGGAGCACGCATGGCAACCCGCGCCGTCGCCCGTCGTCAGTCCACGAGCAGCGCCCGCGCTGCGGGCGGGGAGACCGTCGACCGCGACTTGGTCGGCATGTACCTCGACGAGATCGCGCGTACGCCGCTGCTCGATGCCGCCAGAGAAGTGGAGCTCTCACAGATCATCGAGGCGGGCGTGTACGCCCGGCAGATCCTCGACGGCGAGGTGGAGCGTGACGGGGACATGCCCACCCGCGAGGAGCTGGAGGCCCTGGCCGCCGAAGGCGAGCGGGCCAAGGAGGTCTTCATCCGGTCCAATCTCCGCCTGGTCGTGGCCGTCGCCCGCCGCTACCCGCGCAGCGGCCTGCCCCTGCTGGACCTCATCCAGGAGGGCAACGCCGGCCTGGTCCGCGCCGTCGAGAAGTTCGACTACGCCAAGGGCTTCAAGTTCTCCACGTACGCCACGTGGTGGATCCGCCAGGCCATCACCCGTTCCATCGCCGACCAGTCCCGCACCATCCGCCTCCCCGTGCACCTCGTGGAGGAGCTCGGCCGGATCCGCCGGATCCAGCGCGAGTTCAACCGGGAGAACGGCCGGGACCCGGAGCACGCCGAGATCGCCGCCGAGCTCGACTCCACCGAGAAGCGCGTGGGCGACGTACTGGACTGGGCGCGCGACCCGGTCAGCCTCAACATGCCGGTGGACGACGAGGGCGACACCCAGTTCGGCGACCTCCTGGAGGACACCTCCGCGATCTCGCCCGAGCAGTCCGTGCTCTCGCTGCTGCGCAGCGAGGAGCTGGAGGACCTCCTCGGCAAGCTCGACCAGCGCACGGCCTCCATCATCAAGATGCGCTACGGCATCGAGGACGGCCGCGAGCGCACCCTGACCGAGGTCGGCAAGCAGCACGGCCTGACCCGTGAGCGGATCCGCCAGATCGAGAAGCACGCCCTGCTGGAGCTCAAGCGCATGGCCCGGGACACCGGCTTCGACGCGGTGGCCTGACCGGCCCGCCTCCCGCTCCCGCCCCTGAACGGAGTCCCGGTGCCTCCCCCCCCTGGCGCCGGGGCTCCCCCCTGTGCGGGGCGCCGAGGGGTCCGCCGTCAGACCCGCGCCCCGCCGGCCCGCGCCAGCCGCGCGCCCAGCGCCCCGGCCGCCTCCGCCAGGAACTCCGGCTCCCGCACGGTGAACTCAAGCCCCGTCAGCGCCATCCGGGCCGCCAGCCACTCCGGCGCGTCCCCGCTCTCGAAGCGCACCCGCGCCCCGTCCGCCTCCCCGACGGCCGCCTCGCGCAGCCACGCCGGCAGCTCCTCGGGAGGCACGGCGAAGGACACGTCCACCGGGTACCTGCGGGTCCCCCGCAGCGCCCGCCGGACGAACTCGGACGCCTCCATCGGCAGCGGGCGCGGGGCGAACCGGGCCCCCGTGGCGAAGGGCTCGCTCACCCGGTCCACCCGGAAGGTGCGCCAGTCCTCCCGCTCCAGGTCGTAGGCGACGAGGTACCAGCGGCTCCCCGTGCTCACCAGCCGGTACGGCTCCACCAGCCGGCGCGAATCCGCCCCGTCCCGCGCCCGGTAGGCGAACCGCAGCCGCTCCGGCCCGGCCACCGCACCGGCCATCGCCGTCAGCGTCCGCGGGTCCACGCTCGGCCCGTCCCCCCGGGTCACCGCGACCGTCGCCGACTGCAGGGCGCCCACCCGGTGCCGCAGCCGGGCCGGCAGGACCTGCTCCAGCTTCGCGAGGGCGCGTACGGAGGCCTCCTCGACCCCCTCGATGGCGTGGCCGGCCCCCGCGCGCAGCCCCACCGCGATCGCCACGGCCTCCTCGTCGTCGAGCAGCAGCGGTGGCATCGCCGCCCCGGCGACCAGCCGGTAACCGCCCTCCGCGCCCATCGTGGCCTCCACCGGGTACCCCAGCTCCCGCAGCCGCTCGATGTCCCGCCGGATGGTCCGCGCGCTCACTCCCAGCCGGCCCGCCAGCTCGCTGCCCGGCCACTCGCGCGGGGTCTGGAGCAAGGACAGGAGGCTGAGCAGCCGGGCGGGGGTGGTGTTCATAGGTCAAGATTGCCAGGTAAGTAGGACACGATCTGGCCTAGATGCGGTCTAGGTTTCTCTCCATGAGCACCGAGACGTCCATGGCAGCGCCCGGGAGAAAAGAGAACGGGCCCGTACGAGAAGAGCGGAACGCCCTCGCCGAAGCAGCACCCGCACCAGACGCCCCCGGCGGATCCGCCGCCCCGGGCGACCGCCGCCGCTGGCTGGCCCTCGCCATCGTGATGACCGCGTCCTTCATGGACCTGGTCGACGTCACGATCGTCAACATCGCGATACCCAGCATGCGCCAGGACTTCGGCGCGTCGACCAGCGCCATCCAGTGGATCACCGCCGGCTACGCGCTCGCCTTCGCCGCCGGGCTGATCACCGGCGGCCGTCTCGGTGACATCTACGGCCGCAAGCGCCTCTTCCTCGTCGGCGTCGCCGGGTTCACCGTCGCCTCGCTGCTCTGCGGGATCGCGCCCGACCCGTCCGTGCTCGTCGTCGCCCGCCTCCTCCAGGGCGCCATGGCGGCCCTGATGGTCCCGCAGGTCCTCGCGATCATCCACGTCACCTTCCCGCAGCACGAGCGCGGCAAGGTCTTCGGCCTGTTCGGCGCGATCGTCGGCCTCGGCGCGGTCTCGGGCCCGATGCTCGGCGCCCTGCTCACCGAGTGGGACCTCTTCGGCCTCCAGTGGCGCACGATCTTCCTGATCAACCTGCCCGTCGGCATCGCGGCCGTGATCCTGGGCCGCAGGTTCATCTCCGAGTCCAAGGCCCCCAAGGCCCTGCGCCTGGACCTGGTCGGTGTCGTCCTCGCGACCCTGGCGCTGGTCATGCTGATCTTCCCGCTCACCCACGGCCGGGAGAACGACTGGCCGCTGTGGGGCTTCGTCTGCATGATCGCGGCCCCCTTCGTCTTCGCCGTCTTCATCGCGTACGAGAAGCACAAGATCAAGAAGGACGGCTCCCCGCTGGTCGAGCTCTCGCTCTTCAAGGTCAAGAGCTTCGCCGGCGGCATCGCCGTCCAGCTCGCCTTCGGGCTCGTGATGGGCATCTTCTTCCTGGTCTGGACGCTCTACATGCAGATGGGCCTCGGCTGGACCCCCCTGCACGCCGGCAGCACCGGCATCCCCTTCTCCATCGCCGTCTCCGTCGCCGCCGGCCTCTCGGTCGAGAAGCTCGTCCCGCGCTTCGGCCGCAAGGTGCTCCAGGCCGGCGCGCTGGTCATGGCCGCGGGCCTGCTCCTCTACATCTGGGAGTCGGAGCGCTACGGCATGGAGATCACCTCCTGGCAGATGGCCGCCCCGCTGGTCGTCATGGGCCTCGGCATGGGCCTGATCGTCGCCCCGCTGAACGACACGATCCTGTCCCAGGTGCCGCGCGAGCACGCCGGCTCGGCGTCCGGCCTGATCAACACCACCGGCCAGACGGGCAACGCGGTCGGCCTCGCCCTGACCTCCGTCGTCTTCTTCGGGTCCATCGAGGACGACCGGATCTTCGGGGTGCCGTACGTCGACGCCTTCCGCGGCGCGCTCTGGTGGGTCGTGGCGGTGCTCGTCGTGATCTTCGCGGTGATGTTCGTGCTGCCGCGCCGGCAGGTGCCGATGTCGGAACGCGAGGGGGCCGTCGAGGGCGCCCACTGACGCCCTCCGCCCTTACGGACATGCCCGCCCTTGTGGCGGGTATGTCCGTTTTTCTTTGTTTTCTTCTGGTTCCCTGCGTAGGGTGGGGGAGCGGAAGCATTCACCACCAAACGGACACAAACCCACAGGCGGCTCGCAATGATCCTCACGGTCACCCCCAACCCCTCCCTCGACCGGACCTACGAGGTCCCCTCGCTGGACCGCGGTGGGGTGCTCCGGGCCGCCGCGGAGCGGGTCGACCCCGGCGGCAAGGGGGTCAACGTCTCCCGCGCCGTCGCGGCGGCGGGCCGCCCCACCACGGCGCTCCTCCCGCTGGGCGGCCCCTCCGGGACCCTGCTCCTGGAGCTGCTGACCGCCGAGGGCGTGGACGTCACCGCCGTCTCGATCGCCGGGCTCACCCGCTCCAACATCGCCGTCGTCGAACCGGACGGCACCCTGACGAAGATCAACGCGGCGGGTCCGGAACTCTCCGCCCAGGAGTCGGACCTCCTCCTCGACACCGTCCGCGGCTCGGCCGGCGCCGACTGGATCGCCTGCTGCGGCAGCCTGCCGCCCGGCCCTGACCACCGCTGGTACGCCGAACTCGTCGCCCGCGCCCACGAAGCGGGCGCCCGCGTCGCCCTGGACACCTCCGGCCCCGCCCTGGCAGCGGCGCTGCCCGCCCGCCCCGACGTCGTCAAGCCGAACGCCGCGGAGCTCGCCGAGGCCGTGGCCCGGCCCCTGACCACCCTCGGCGACGCCGTCAAGGCCGCCGAGGAGCTGGTCGGATGCGGCGCCGGCGCGGTACTGGCCTCCCTCGGCGCGGCCGGCCAGCTCCTGGTCACCGCCGAGGGCGCGTACCACGGCACGGCACCCGTCACGGCGGTCCGCAGCGACGTCGGGGCGGGCGACGCCGCCCTGGCCGGCTTCCTGACCGCGGGGGGCGCCGGCCCCGCCGCCCTCGCCTCGGCCCTCGCCCACGGCGCGGCCGCCGTACAACTGCCGGGCAGCGTGATGCCGGGCCCGGCGGACCTACGCCCCGAGGCCGTCCGCGTCACCCGGGACCTGCCGCTGGACCTCCCCCTGTCCGCCGGCTGACGGTCACGGAGCCGGCCGCACCCCCGCGCGGGGCGCACCGCGGACGGCGCCCGCGTCAGCGCACCCGGCCCCGCAGCTCCATCGCCCCGCGCGCGGCGCCCTCGCTGTCGTAGACCTCGCACATGTGCCGCCCGTCCGGCGTCGCCGTGTGCTCGACCTCCCACAGGCTGAACTCGCTGCCGTCCTGCAGGACGAAGGCGTGCTCGTACAGGCTGAAACCGGCGTCCCGCCCGTCGGCCAGGCACTGCCGGCCGCCGAACGCCTGCGTGATGTGGTGCGCGTACGCCGAACGCAGCAGCTCCGCCACCGCCTCACCCGGACGGTCGGCGTTCTCCGCGCGGCGCAGCACCCGCCGGGCGTGGTCGGCGGACTGCTCCCCCGTGTACTCGCGGCGGCGCTGATGGGGCGGCGAGGCGGCGAACAGCGCGCTCAGGGCCGCCAGATCCTCATCCCGGCCTTCCTGCCCGCCGCCCGGGCCGTGCGGGCCGTCCGGGCCGTGCGCGGCGGGGGGCGCGGATTCCGAGGGGGCCTCGCCGAACAGCCGGGCCACCGCCAGGCCCAGCTCGCCCTTGCTGCCGAAGACCTCGTAGCGGGTCTCACGGTCGCCGCCCAGCCGGTAGGCCAGCTCCCAGAGGGAGGCCGCACCCCCGTCGGACAGCAAGTAGGTGTGCCGGTGGGTCTCCCGCCACAGGCCCGCCGACGGGCTGTGGTGGGTGGTGTACAGCGAAGAGCTGTGGGCGAGCGCCGTACCGAGGCGCTCGACCAACCGGTCCGGCAGGTCGAAGGAGTTGAGGGCGCGGCCCAGGAGTCGCTCGAGGTGCGCCTCGGTTGTCTCGTACGGATCGCTCAAGGTGGGTCTCCAGGCCGTCGCAGCTTGTCACTTCGCGGAAGCACAACGTAGCCCCTGGCGCTGACTCCACGTCCGGGATTCGGTAAAACGTCCGGGAACCATCAGGGGTTCCCGCCACACCTTCAGGTCAACTTCCGTACGAAAGACCCTGGTTCGCTCCGGTCCGTCACATTGCGCGGCAGCATGGGTGGTATGGCAACGAACACAGTGGGCGTCCCCCGCCAGGAGGGCCGCCCCCGCATCCGCCCCGAGGGCGAACCGGGCACCCCCCGCGGGCTGGCATGGCTGCTGGTGGTCACAGGGGCGGCCGGACTGCTCGCCTCCTGGGTGATCACCCTCGACAAGTTCCTCCTGCTGGAGGACCCGGACTTCAAGCCCGCCTGCAGCCTCAACCCCGTGGTGTCCTGCGGCAGCGTCATGCAGAGCGAGCAGGCCGCCGCCTTCGGCTTCCCCAACCCGATGCTCGGGCTGGCCGGTTACGCCGTGGTGGTCTGCGTCGGCGCCGGCCTGCTGGCCGGCACCCGCTACCGGGGCTGGTTCTGGCTGGGACTGAACGCCGGCGCGCTCTTCGGCACCGGCTTCTGCGCCTGGCTGATGGTCCAGTCGCTGTACGAGATCAACGCCCTGTGCCTGTGGTGCTGTCTGGCCTGGGTGGCGACCCTGCTGATGTTCTGGGCGGTCACCGCCCGCAACGTCCGCGCCGGGGACCTGCCCGCCCCCGGACCGCTGCGGGCCCTGTTCACCGATTTCGCCTGGGCGCCGCCCGCCCTGCACATCGGGGTGATCGGGATGCTGGTCCTGACGCGCTGGTGGGACTTCTGGACGGGCTGACGGGACCGGCGGCCGTACGCGTACGAGGGCCCCGGCGGCTGGACGCCGCCGGGGCCCTCGTCACTTCGCTCCTCGGGACCCGGGGGCCCTGGCCGGTGGGGGCCGAGCGGAGGGGTCAGCTGCCGACGGAGCCGTTGCCGGAGAGGACCGGGATGTTGCTCAGGATGTGGGAGAGCGGCTCGTCACCCTTGGCCTGGGTGGAGTTCTCGGTGCACTGCTGGTTCTGCGGGTTGGACAGGACGTTGATGTCCTGGACGCCGATGTTGAGCAGGGCGACGAGCGACTGGGCGTTGACCTTGACGGGCAGGCCGATGCAGGGCTTGTTGAGGGTGCCCTGGACCAGGCCGAGCTGGGGGCTCATGTCGCCGGTGGTCTTCTGGTTGCCGTAGATCTGCTGGGCGCCGTTGCCGTTGACGGTGTTGATCCCGTTGTCGTTGCCGATGGCCATGGCCGGAGCGGCGCCCGCGCCGACGGCGGCGGCGGTGACCGCAGCGGCGGCCATGATCTTCTTGAGCATCATTGATCCTTCATGTCGCACGAGTGCCCGCGAGTGGAGCGCCCTGGTCAACCCTTCCGCCGCGGGGTTGGTTCCGCTCCTTCACTCAAACGGCCCGTCCGGGGAGTGCTTTTCCCCAGTGCGGGTGAGGCCGCTCCGGACGTCTGCCCGAAGCCCGTACGCAGCCCCAGGGCCCGGGCGCCCCGTTCAAGATCGTGTTGCGCTCCGTAGAGGTCGTGCGCACGGTGGGTAAGGAATCGGATTGTTCCCGTCCGCTTTCGCGACCACCGAAGGAAGCCCCCATGCGCACGAAGCCGTCCCGCCTCCGCGTCCTCGTCCCCTCGGCCCTCGCCGTCGTCATACTGTCCGGCGCGGCCGCCCCCGCGGTGGCCGCCGACGGCGGCGGTGCGGCGGCGGCCCTGGAGAACCGGACGGCCGCGGTGCAGGAGCAGATCGAACGGATCGAGGAGATCGGGGCGGCGGCCCCCGGCCGCGCCGCGGCCGGCCCGATCGACGACCTCCTCGCGAGCCTCACCAAGACGCTCAACGACCTGCTGTCCTCCCTGACGGGCCTGCTGCCCGACGGGGTGAAGCTGCCGCCGATCGAGCTGCCGAAGATCCCCGAGATCAAGCTGCCGGAGCTGCCCGCGGGAGTGACCGTCCCACCGGTCACCCTCCCGGCCGTTCCGAAGCTGCCCGCCACTCCGGCGGTCCCCGCGCTGCCGGCGACCGGGGTGATCCCCGAACTGCCCGACATCCCGGATGTACCCGACATTCCCGTCCGTAGTTAGCGGGGTAGCGGAGCCCAAGGGGCGGCATGGTTACGACTATTGGGCCGAACAGGTCTGCTTCGGCCCGGATTCGGCTCGGAGCCGTGTCGTCCGGGAAGCTGGACCGTTTCGCTTCATGTGAGCCCCGGATCGGGGCAGGACATCGAAGAGAAGGTGCACTCCCCATGAACTCTGCTGCCAAGAAGGCCGCTGTGGCCCTGGCCTCCGCTGGTCTCGCCGTGGCCGGTGCCGCCGGCGCCGCCTCCGCCGACGCCTCGGCCGAGGGTGCGGCCGTGGGCTCCCCCGGTGTTCTCTCCGGCAACCTGGTTCAGGTTCCGGTTCACGTCCCGATCAACGTCTGCGGCAACTCCGTGGACATCATCGGCGTGCTGAACCCGGCGTTCGGCAACGTCTGCGTCAACGACTGACGTACGTACAGTCGGCACCACACGACTGTGGGCGCCTCCGGCATCGCCGGGGGCGCCCACAGTCGTTCCCGGGCTGCTCAGTTCTGGCCGCCGTTGAGCTGTACGCCGCCGAGCAGCGGGGAGACCTTGGTCGCGCCGTTCGCCAGCCCCAGTACCTCGCCGGGGGCGTTGTTGCGGAGCTTGTTGACGCCCTGGGCGGTCTGGAGGACGTTGCCGATGGCGTCGCCCTGCTCGGCGAGGGCCGCACCCACCGTCTCGGGGGCGGAGTCGACGACGGGCTCGACGGCGCTCAGCGTCGTGTTCCAGCCGGCCGGCAGGCTCATCGGGGGTCCGGCGGGCGCCTCCGCCGCGAAGGCGGGGGCCGCCGCTCCGAGCGCGGCGACGGAGCCGACGACGACAGCGGCGGCCTTGGAGAGCTTCATTATCGAAATCCTCTTCTTTTCGTGAACAGAGGTACCGGCGGCGACCGTCGCGCCGCTTTCGACCTGGCTAACGATTACCGGCGGCTACGGAAACGCCGACCCCGGGGAAAGACCGGTGCGCGGACGCACGGCAGCGGCCGGAGAAACCCGATGAAGGATTCTCCGGCCGATATTTATTCTGATTACCGGTATTCCCGGTCAGTTGATCCGGGACCTGCGGTACAGAATCGCGCCGCCGAGGACCAGGGCGGAGGCGAGGGCGGTCATGGCCGAGACCTCGCCCGCTCCGGTGGCCGCCAGCTGGGGCGCGCTCGCCCGGGCGGGCGCGGGAGCCGGCGGGGCCCACTCCGGGACGGGGGCCGGGGCCGGCGCCGGGGCGGGAGCCGGGGGCAGGTGGACCGGGAGGTCACCGGACGGGGCCGCGGGGGGCTGGTCCGCCGGCGGGAAGGCCTCCGGGGCGGGGAGCGGCTCGGGTGCGGGCCGCTCCGGCTGGCTGCCGTGCGGCGGACGCGGCGCCGGCATCTCCGCGGCGGGCGGCGCGGGCGCCGGGGCGGGGAGCGTGTGGGGCGGCTCCTCGGGCTGCGGGGCCTGCGGCGGGGGAGCCGGCGCGGGCGCGGGCTGGGGCGCGGGCTGCGGGGCCGGGAGCGGGACGGGCGCCGGGGCGGGGTGCTCCGCCTCGGGGGCCGGCTTCGGCTCGGGCTTCGGCTTCGGGTGCTGCGGGGCCGGGGCGGGCGGTGCCGGGTGGGGTGCCGGGTGCTCCGCGCGGGGTGGCTGCGGCGGGTGGTCGTCGCACTCCTCCTCGCCCTGGCCGGAGCCGCCGTGGCCGTTCTCGTGGCCACCCTGGTGCCGGGGCGGCGCGGGAGGCTCGTGGCGGGGCGCCCCGGGGCGCGGCGCGGCGTGCTTGGGGGCGTGCGCGCGGGGTCCCTCGTACGCCCGCTCCTCCTCGTGGCGCTGGCGGGGCAGCGCGTGCCGGCCGCCCCGGTGCTCCTCGAGGTAGCGCTCGAAGGCCTCGGCGTGCTCGGGGCTCAGGTAGCGCTCGTAGTCGTGCCCGGTGTCGTGGGCGGTGCGGGATCCGGTGGAGTTGACGCAGGTGTTCCCCATCGCGGGGTTGAGCGCCGCGGCCCCGTCCACGCTGTTGCCGCACAGGTTCGGTGTGACCGTGACCGGTACCGAGACGCTGTTGCCGGACAGCACACCCGGCGAATGCGAGGCCTCTGCCGTCGCCCCTGGATGTGCGCAGGCCACGCCGGTCGCGATCGACAGCAGACTCGAGGCGGCCGCGGCAGTGAGCACCCCCTTGCCCAGTACCTGTCGGCTCAGTACCTGTCGCATGGGTCCTTCCCTGTCTACCGGCGCGCGGGCCGGTGCTGAATCGAAGGTGGCCCCGGAGTGCACCGCCGTGCACTCCGAGGCCACCCCGAGGAGGTCTGCCCTTGCGGGCTCAGGCGCTTCGTCAGGCGCTTCGTCAGGCGTTGACGCAGGTGTTGCCGAAGGCCGGGTTCAGCAGCGCGATGATGTTGACCGTGTTGCCGCAGACGTTCACCGGGACGTGCACGGGGACCTGCACGAGGTTCCCGGACAGGACGCCGGGGGAGTCCTTGGCGACTCCGCTCGCGTCGGCGTCGGCCATGGCCGGGGAAGCGACACCGGCGGCCATCAGCGCACCGGCGGCCAGCACCACTGCCTTCTTGTGCTTCATTTCTTTTCGATCCTTCCCGCAGAGGTGTATCCACTGCATGAATAACAACGAGTGGGCCCGGGAAAAGAAACCGTGGATTTCGTGGGCCTGCCGGGCAATTCACTCCGGCGCCGCAGAAGGGTCGGCCGCTGAATTCCGAACCGCTTTTCCGGCAATTCCGGAAGGGTGTCGGAATGGTGTGTGCCCGGCATGCGGCGAGGCCGCCGCGCCCCGGGGGGTGCGACGGCCTCGCTCGGGGGTGCTGCGCGATCAGCTGCCGACGGAGGCGTTGCCGGAGAGGATCGGGATGTTCTCCAGGATGTGCGAGAGGGCCTCGTCGCCCTTGGCCTGGGTGGAGTTCTCGGTGCACTGCTGGTTCTGCGGGCTGGACAGGACCGGGATGTCCTGGACGCCGATGTTGACCAGCGCGAGGATCGACTGGGCGTTGACCTTGGCCGGGAGGGCGATGCAGGGCTTGTTGAAGGAGCCCTGGATCAGCGCCATCTGCGGGCTCATGTGGCCGTAGGTGGCCTGGTTGCCGTAGATCTGCGCGGAGTTGTTGCCGTTGACGGTGTTGATGCCGTTGTCGTTCCCGACCGCCATCGCCTGCGGGGCCATGGCGGCGCCGAGGCCCACGGTGGAGGCGGCAACCGCTGCGCCGGCCACAAGCTTCTTGATCATTATCGTCCCTTTTTTGCAGGATTGCCCGGTACTGGAGCACCCGGATCAACGGCCCCGCACCGGTGCGGGTTGCGTGGCTTCACCCGGATGCCGCCGTTTCGGGCCGCTCGGTTGACGTTCAGGCGTTCACGCAGGTGTTGCCGAAGGCCGGGTTGAGCAGCGCGATGACGTTGACGGTGTTGCCGCAGACGTTCACCGGGATGTGGACGGGGACCTGGACCAGGTTGCCGCTCAGGACGCCGGGGGAGCCGGCGGCGACGCCCTCCGCCGAGGCGCCGCCGTGCGCGGAGGCGAGGCCCGCGCCGCCCATCAGCATCGCCGCGCCCGCGACCGCCACGGTGCCGCCGCGCATCAGCCTCTTCTTCATCTCCGCATTTCCTTTCGGTTCGAGCGATGTGCACCGGCATAACGACCCGCCCGGGAAGAGGGTGCGTGCCATCGCCCAAAAGGCCGTACAAGCGAGTCCGACGTGATTTCCAGCCCGATTTCTGACAAAGTTCACTCCTGTTTTGTTCCCTTGATCGAAAATGGAGACAGGTCATGGGTTCCTCCCGCAGAATCCTCGGCACGCTCGGCTTGCTGTCCTGCCTCACACTTTCCGCACACGTGCCCGTGGCGGACGCCGCTGTGGCCGCCGGGGCGCGCGAATCGCCCCGGGTGCCCTTCACCCAGCGCTACCAGGCCGTCCAGCACGGCGGGCTGGTCAGGGCCTCCAACTCCGCCATCAGCTGCCGCCGCGAGGAGAGCGAGCAGGCCGAGCCGTGCGCCGAGGTCAAGAAGGGCGCGGCCGGGGTCAACGGCGACTTCGAGATGTTCTACGACGAGGTCGACAAGGACCCGGACACCTACAACTCCACCCGGGCCGAGCTCAAGGTCCCGCAGGGCGCGAAGGTCTCGTACGCCCGTCTGTACTGGGGCGGCAATCTGCGGGTGGGGGAACAGAAGCCGCCGGAGGACAACGGCCGGGTGCTGGTCGCCGAGCCCGGGGGCGCGTACCGGGCGGTGCTGGCGGACACCGTGATCGGGCACCACACCGACCAGGGCAGCGACGCCTACCAGGCCTCGGCCGACATCACCCCGATGGTGCGCAAGGGCGGGGCGGGGATGTGGACCGTGGCCCAGCTCAACGTCGCCATGGGCCACTCCGACGTGGGTGCCTGGGGCGGCTGGACGCTGGTGGTCGCGTACGAGCACCCCCAGGAGCCGCTGCGCCGGATCTCGGTGTGGGACGGCTTCGAGTCGCTGGCGGCCGGGGCCGGCGAGGCCGCGGGGGAGACGGTGGAGGTCACCGGTCTGGACGTGGCGCCCGGCGCCTCCGGGAAGGCCGGGGTCGTCGCGTACGACGGGGACCGGGGAACCCTCGGGGACTCACTCACCGTGACCGCGGACAGTGGCCGCCGGGTCAACGTCACCGATGCGGAAAATCCTTTTAATGATGTTATGAATTCCACCATCACGGAATTCGGACGTCACTCGTTCGTGCGACAGCCCGAACATATGAATAATCTCGGATATGACGCGGACGTGTTCGACCTGAGTCCCGCCCTGTCCGGTGGCGCCCGCAGCCTGAACTTCCGGTTCGCGGGCGAAAGCCAAGGTCAATTCCTCGGTGTGCTCTTCGTTCAGACAGACGCGCGCCGCTGAACGCAGGAGACCACTCCCCGTGCGTAAAAACCCCTCGCCGGGCCCGTCACCAGCCGGTTCCGGTTCCTCCTTCACCGTCCTCCACCTCGTCCAGCCCGTCGACGGGGGCGTCGCCCGCGTCGTCACCGACCTCGTACGGGCGCAGACCGCCGCGGGACTGCGCGTCCTCGTCGGCTGTCCGCGCGGCGGCCGGCTCACCGACGACGCCCGCGACGCCGGCGCCGAGGTGCACGCCTGGCGCGCCGGGCGCGCCCCCGGCCCCGCGCTGCCCGTCGAAGTCCTCGGCGCCGCCCGGCTGATCCGCACCCTGCGCCCCGACCTCCTGCACGCCCACAGCGCCAAGGCGGGTCTCGCCGCACGGCTCGCCGTACGCGGCTCCGTGCCGACCGTGTTCCAGCCCCACGCCTGGTCCTTCGACGCCGTCGGCGGCGCCACCGCCGCCCTCGCGCTGCGCTGGGAACGGGCCGGCGCACGCTGGGCCGACCGGGTGCTCTGCGTCAGCGAAGCCGAACGCCGCGCCGGCGCGTCCGAAGGCATCACCGCCCGCTGGTCGGTGATCCGCAACGGCGTCGACCTCGCCCACTTCCGCCCGCCCCGCGGGCCCGACGGGGGCCGCGCCGAGGCCCGGGCCGCACTCCGGCTGCCCGACGAGGGGCCGCTCGCCGTCTGCGTCGGCCGGCTCTGCCCCCAGAAGGGCCAGGACATCCTGCTCCAGGCCTGGCCGGAGGTGCTGGGCACCGTCCCCGGCGCCCGCCTCGCCCTCGTCGGCGACGGCCCCGACGCCGAGCGGCTGCGCCGCACCGCACCCCCCGGCGTCCACTTCGCCGGAGCCGTCGCGGACATCCGACCGTGGCTTCGCGCCGCCGATCTCGTTGTACTGCCGTCGCGGTGGGAAGGCATGGCGCTCGCCCCGCTCGAAGCCATGGCCTGTGGCCGCCCGGTCCTGGTCTCCGACGTCAGCGGTGCCCGGGAAAGCCTGCCGTCCGGCCAGGGACGGCTCTGTCTGGTGCCGCCGGAGGACCCGACGGCGCTGGCCAAGGCCCTGGGACGGCTGCTCGCCGAACCGCGGCTGCTCACCGAACTCGGGGAGCAGGCCCAGCAGCACGCCCGGACGGAGTTCGACGTGCGGCGGACCTCGGACGCGGTCACCGGCCTGTACCACGAACTGCTGGGCAGGCCCCGGCCCTTGAACCAGGAGCGCATCAGCCGATGACGATGGACAGCGCACCCGCCCGGCACACCGGGCAGGGCGGCACGGGGCACGCCGGCGGCAGCGCCTTCGCCCCCGCGGCTCCCGCCGAAACCCGCCGTGCCGTGACCGCCATCCACCCCCCGCGCGGGCCCCGCGCCGACCGGGCCCGCGCCGCCGTCCGGCCCCAGCGGGCCCGCCGCCGCGACACCGTCGCCGCGCTGCTCACCGCCGACGCGCTGGCCGCCGCCGTCACCGCGACCGCCCTGCCCGCCGGCACCGTGCCCCCCGAGGCCGCGCTGCCCGCCGCCGCCCTGCTCACCGCCCTGCACGCGCAGGCCGGGCTGTACCGGCCCCGCCTCGCCCCCTCCGCGCTGCGCGACGCGCCCGCGCTGGCCGGACGGGCCGCCGTGCTCTGGTGCGGGGCCGGCGCCGTGCTCGCCGCCGTCGCACCGCAACGCGCCCTCGACTGGGGCGTGCTGCTCGGCGCCGTCTGCGTCCAGGTCGTACTCGCCTGCGCCGGACGCGGATTCGTCAACCAGCTCCGCCGCCGCGCCGCCGTACGGAGGCCCGTCTCGGCGCTCGTCGTCGGCACCGGCGAGGGCACCGGCGCCATCACCGCCGCCCTGCACAGCCGCCCCGAATACGGACTGCGCCCCGTCGGGATCGCCGACACCGCCGCCCCCGCCGGCGGCGACGGCGGCGGCCCGCTCCCCGTACTCACCACCCACGAGGACATCCGGCGCGCCGTCATCCAGAACTCCGTCCGGCACGCCGTCTTCACCCGTCCCCCGGAGGCCGACGAACGCACCGCCTCCCTCGTCCGGCTCTTCCACGACCACGGCTGCCGGCTCTGGCTCGCCGACCCGGCCGGAACCGCCAAGGTCACCGGCATGCGCGTCGCGCAGCCCGCCGACCAGCTGTGGGGGTACGCCGTACAGCCGCTGCTGCCACGCCCCTCCCGGCCGCTGGAACGGGCCGTGAAGCGGGCCGTCGACTCCTGCCTCGCGGCCCTCGCGCTGCTCGCCGCCGCCCCCGTGATGGGTGCCTGCGCCCTCGCCGTACGGCTCTCCGACGGACCGGGGGTGATCTTCCGGCAGGAGCGGGTCGGCCTCTACGGACGGCCCTTCACCCTGCTCAAGTTCCGCACCCTGCGCGCCGACGAACACGAGTCCGCCACCCGCTGGACCGTCGCCGGGGACCGCCGGATGAGCCCGGTCGGCTCCTTCCTGCGCAAGTCCTCGCTGGACGAGCTGCCGCAGCTGTGGAACGTCGTACGGGGTGACATGAGCCTGGTCGGCCCGCGCCCCGAACGGCCCTTCTTCGTCGCCAAGTTCAGCACCGTCCACCCCGGCTACGAGGCCCGCCACCGGATGCCCGTCGGCATCACCGGACTCGCCCAGATCAACGGGCTGCGCGGCGACACCTCCATCGAGGACCGGGCCCGCTTCGACAACCACTACATCGACACGTGGTCGCTGTGGCAGGACCTGTGGATCCTGGCCCGCACCGCGGCCTCCTTCTTCCGCTTCCGGCTGGGAGGGAGCTGAGCATGAGCCTCGCCGCGTCCGCTCCCCCCCGCCCCCTCGACACCGGCCCGCTGCGCCGGCACTGGCCGCTGCTGCCGCTCGCCGCGACGGTCCTCTTCCTCCTCGCCCCGCTCCCCGCCGGCGACGCGACCGCCTCCGGGAAGGTCGGCCCCGCCGACGCCGCCTCCCTGCTGCTCGTCCTCGTCTGCGCCGTCCAGGCCCTGCGCGGCCGGGTGCGGACCCTGACCCCGCTCGGCGTCCTCGTGCTCGGCGCCCCGGGCGTCGGGCTCGCGGTCGCCACGGTGACCGCCGGGGACCCGTACGCCGCCCTGCCCGGGTTCGTGCGCTACCTCCAGGTCTTCGTCCTGGTCCCGGCGGCCGTGGTGCTGCTGGTGCGCGACGCCCGGGAGTTCCGGATCACCGCCGGGTGCTTCGTCGTGCTGGCGCTGGTCCAGGGAGCGGTCGGGGTCGTGCAGTACGCCACCCACACCGGGGCCTCGTACCAGGGCGAGGACGTCCGCGCCGTGGGCACCTTCGGCCCCGGCGACGTGATGGGCATGGCCACCGTCGTCGCGTACGGGCTGGTCGTCGCCACCGCCGCCGCGCTCGCCCCCGGACTGCCCCGGCGGGTCCGCCGGATCGCCGGGGGCTGCGCCCTGGCACTGGTCCTGCCGCTGGTGCTGTCCTTCAGCCGGGGCGCCTGGATCGCCACCCTCGGCGCGGCGGTGCTGGTGATGGCCATGGCCGGGATCCGGCGGGCCCTGCGGGTGCTGGTGGCGCTGTCCGCGCTGGGCGTGGTCCTCGTCGGCGGGCTCGGAGTCGGCTCCGAGATGGTCGCGGAGCGGCTGACCTCGATCACCCAGGTGTCCAGCGCCCCCGACCAGTCGGTGACCGACCGGTACACGATGTGGGCCGCCGCCGAGTCCATGTGGCGGGAACGCCCCGCGGTGGGGGTGGGCCTCAAGGGCTTCCCCGCGCACCGCGACGGACACTCCTCGCTCGGACTGTCCTCCGGCAGCCACACCGCGGGCGCCGGACAGGCCTTCATCAAGCAGCCGCTGCTGTCCCCGCACAACATGTACCTCCTCATCCTCAGCGAACAGGGTCTGACCGGGCTGCTCGCGCTGGCGGGCGGCTGGGCCGCGCTCCTGGTCGCGGGGCTGCGGCGGTGCGCGGTGGGGGGCGACCGCACGGTCCGGGACTGCGGGCTGATCGCGACCGGGCTGCTCGTGTGGCAGCTGACCGACTTCCTGTACGCGGACATCGGCGGCCCGTCGACCGTGCTGACCGGCGTGATCATCGGACTCGCGGCGTGGTGGGCCCTGCCCTCCGGGGCACGCGCGGACGGCCCCGTCGCCGGGCCCGGCCCGCGGGCCGTCGAGGGGCCGGCCGCCCGGTGACCGACACGACGCCCTGGCGGCGGCCCGCGGCCGCGGCGACCGAAGTCGCCGCGGCCGCGGGCTCCACGGCTGCCCCGGGCACCGCCGCGGCCGCACCACCGGCCGGGTGGGGCCGCACCCGGCCCGACCCGGACCCGGCCCCCGGCCAGGGCGGCGCCGGGGTCAGCGGCGCCGGTGTGACCGGTGCGGGCGGCCCTGCGGGCGGGCGGACGCGCCGGGCCGCCGCAGCGGTGACGGGCGGCCGGCCCGGCTCCGGCGGCCCGGACGCGGCAGCGGGGCGGCGCCAGGACGGACCCGGGAACGGCGCTCCCCTCGGACGGTTCCTCGCCAAGGCCGCCGCCGTCACCGCCGGACTGACCGCGGCCGGAGCCGTGTTCGGACTCGTACGGGACCAGACCATCGCCCACCTCTTCGGAGCCGGGCACGACAGCGACGCCTTCCTGATCGCCTGGACCGTGCCCGAGATGGCCTCGACCCTCCTCATCGAGGACGCCATGGCCCTGCTGATGGTGCCCGCCTTCAGCCACGCCCTCGCCCGCCGGGCCGCCAGCCGGGCCGGGCTCACCCGCATGGAGGCCCGCGCCGCCGACCCCGTACGGCTCCTCGTCGGGGCGACCCTGCCCCGGCTCGTCGTGTTCCTCGCCGCCGTGGCCTCCGTGCTCGTCGTGGCCGCGCCGCTCGTCGTCGCCGTCCTCGCACCCGGCCTGCCCGACCCCGGACTCGCCGTCCAGTGCACCCGCATGACCGCCCTCACCGTCGTCACCTTCGGCATCGCCGGGTACTTCAGCGCCGCCCTGCGCGCCCACCGCTCGTTCCTGCCGCCCGCCGCGATCTACGTCTCGTACAACGTCGGGATCATCGGCACCATGATCGCCCTCCACGCCCTGTGGGGGGTGCGGGCCGCCGCCGCCGGGGTCGCCGCCGGCGGAGCGCTGATGGTCCTCGTCCAGCTCCCCGCCTTCATCCGCAACGTGGGCTTCGCCCCCAGCCGCGCCAAGGGCGCCCCGCGCAGCCAGCGCGCCCGCGACCGGCCCACCCTCATCGCCTTCGGCGTCATCGCCCCCGTGATCTTCTTCGCGGTGTTCCGGCAGTCCCAGGTACTCGTCGAACGCTTCCTCGCCGCCTCCCTGCCGCCCGGCGCCATCTCACACCTCAACTACGCGCAGAAGGTCGCGCAGATGCCGATGGTGCTGTCCCTGATGATCTGCACCGTCACCTTCCCCGTGGTCGCCCAGGCCATGGCCGGCGGGGAACGCGAGAAGGCCCGCCGCAGGGTCGAACAGGACCTCGCCCTGGCCTCCCTCGCCGTCCTCATGGGCACCGCCCTCGTCATCGGCTACGCCCCGCAGATCATCCACGTCCTCTTCGAACGCGGGGCCTTCACCCACCAGGACACCCTCGCCACCGCCTCCGCCATGCGGGTCTACGGCATCGGCCTGCTCGGCCACTGCCTCGTCGGCGCCCTGTCCCGGCCCTTCTTCTCCACCACCCGGCCCATCTGGTTCCCCGCGCTCGCGATGGGCACCGGACTCCTCGTCAACATCGTCGCCGGAGCCCTCGCCGTCCGCTGGTGGGGCACCCACGGCATCGCCGCCGCCAACGCCGCCGGCATCTCCACCACCGCCGCCCTGCTCCTCACCGGCCTCGGCTCCCGCATCATCGCCATCCAGGTCCGCCGGGTCGCCGTCAGCATCGGCCGCCTCACCGTCGCGGCCGCCGCCGCCTGCGGCACCGGCTGGCTCGCCGGCCCGATGATCGCCGACCCGCTGCTCAGCGCCGCACTCGGCTGCCTGCTCGTCCCCGCCATGTTCGGAGCCACCGGAATGGCCATACGGGCGCTGGAGATCACCGCCCTGCCCGGCCAGCTCGCCCAGCTCGGCTCCCACACCGCCGCCCGGATCACCCGGCTCACCCAGAGGTTCCGCAATGTCCGCTGACACCGACACGGCCGCCGCCGTGACGGACCCCGCCCGCCGGGGCACATCCCCGTGGGTCCTGATGTACCACTCGGTCGCCGAGTTCACCGACCCCGCCGAGGACCCGTACGGGATCACCGTCACCCCGGCCGCCCTGGAGACCCAGCTGCTGTGGCTGCGCGCCCGGAAGCTGCGCGGCGTCGGTGTCGGCGAGCTGCTGCGCGCCCGCGCCGCCGGACGCGGCCGCGGGCTCGTCGGGCTCACCTTCGACGACGGCTACACCGACTTCCTGACCCGCGCCCTGCCCCTGCTGCGCAGCTACGACTGCACGGCCACCCTGTTCGTGCTGCCGGGACGGCTCGGCGTCGACAACGTGTGGGACCCGCTCGGCCCCCGCAAGCCGCTGCTCACCGCCGAGCAGATCCGCGAAGCCGCCGCCGCGGGACAGGAGATCGGCTCGCACGGCCTGCTCCACCAGGACCTCACCGCCGCCCCCGACGACGTCCTCCAGCAGGAGCTGCGCGGCAGCCGCGACCTGCTGCGCGAACTCACCGGCACGCTGCCCGAGGGGTTCTGCTACCCGTACGGGCACCTCGACGCCCGCGTCGTCGAAGCCACCCGCGCGGCCGGCTACGACTACGCCTGCGCGATCTCCCCCGGCCGGCTCGAGGGCCGCCACGCCCTGCCGCGCACCCACGTCAGCCAGGCCGACGGACCCGCGCGGCTGCGCGTCAAGCAGCTGCGGCACCAGGCACGGGAGCTGCGCAGGAGGGTGCTGCGGTGAAGGACGTCAAGGCCCTGCACATCATCACCGGGCTCGGCGTCGGCGGCGCCGAGCAGCAACTGCGCTTGCTGCTGCGGCACATGCCGATGCCCTGCGACGTCCTGACGCTGACCAACCCCGGAGCCGTCGCCGAGGGGCTGCGGGCCGACGGCGTCCGGGTCGTGCACCTGGGCATGCGCGGCAACCGCGACCTGGGCGCACTGCCCAGGCTGGCGCGGTTCGTCCGCCGCGGCCGCTACGACCTGGTCCACACCCACCTGTACCGGGCCTGCGTGTACGGGCGCCTCGCGGCCCGGCTCGCCGGGGTCCGCGCCACGGTGGCCACCGAACACTCCCTCGGCGAGGGCGAGATCGAGGGCCGGCCGCTGACCGGCGGGGTGCGGGCCCTGTACCTGGCGAGCGAACGGCTCGGCGCGGCCACCGTCGCCGTGTCCGACACCGTCGCCGCCCGGCTGGAGGGGTGGGGGGTGCCCGCCGCCCGGGTGCACGTGGTCCCGAACGGGATCGAGGCCGCCCGCTTCCGCTTCGACGAGCGCGTACGCCGCGCCGCCCGGACCCGGACCGGGCTGCCGGAACGCGCCTTCGTGGTGGGCGGGGTCGGGCGGCTGGTCCCGGGCAAGCGGTTCGACGTACTCGTCAGGGCCGTCGCGGCACTTCCCGGCGCTCACCTGCTGCTGGCCGGGGACGGCCCCGAGCGGGCCGCGCTGCGGCTGCTCGCCGCCGAACTGGGCGCCCAGAGCCGGATCCACCTGCTCGGCGAGCGGGACCCGCTCGGCGACAGCCCCGACGGGCGCACCCCCGGGATCCCCGCCCTGCTGGCCGCCATGGACGTCTTCGTCTCCCCGTCGCGGGAGGAGGCGTTCGGGCTCGCCGTCGTCGAGGCGCTGGCCGCCGGGCTGCCCGTGCTGCACGTGACCTGCCCCGCCATCGACGACCTCCCCGCCGCGCAGGCCCCGGGGGCCCGGCGGATCGGCACCGGCACGGAGGAACTGGCCGCCGCCCTGCGCGGGCACATGGAGGCGGGCGCGCGCCGGCTCCCGCCGCCCCCGGTGGTGCGCCGGTACGACATCACGCGCACCGCCCGCCGGCTGCTGGACGTGTACGACCTCGCGCTGGCCGCGCCGGGGCGGGACGCCGGGCGCGGGCGGGACGGCGGGCCGGTGCGGGACGCCGCGCCGGTGCCGGGCGCCGGGCCGGTCCTGGACGGCGCGCCGGTGCCGGACGGCGATGACGGCCTCCGGGCCGCCGGTTCCGCCGTGGCCGTGCCCGGCCCCGCGCCGCAGACACCCGGCGGGCCCGCCGCCGCGCCGGGCGGCAACGGCTGACCCCGATCCACCCACCCCGGCCGGGGGACCGGCCGGGACCGAACGCCCCCCTCCACCCAGGAAGGCACCGCACATGGCCGACACCGCCGACCAGAAGAAGTCCGCCCACCGCTCCGGGAAGAAGCGCCGGCTCCCGCTGCCGCCGCCCGCCTGGTGGCCACTGCCCGCCTGCGCCCTGCTCGGTCTGGCCGCCGGCGGCGCGTACGGGGTGCTCAAGGCCCCCGAGTACGCCGCCACCAGCTACGTCGTGGCCGTCCCGAACGAGACCACCGAGCCCGCCACCGCCCTCGGCTTCGCCCAGGCCTACGGCAGGATCGCGACCAGCACCTCCACCCTCGCCTACGCCCAGCCCCGCGCCGGCATCGCCGCCCGGCAGCTGCGCACCCAGGTCCGCGCCGAGACCTCCCCCGACTCGCCGATGATCGCCATCACCGGCACCTCCACGAGCCCCTCCGAGGCCGCCGACATCGCCAACGCCGTCGCCGACGCCCTCTCGCTGAGCAGCAACCAGGCCGCGAAGAACACCGGGGTGCAGCTGCTGCTGTTCAACCAGGCCGTCGCCCCCAGCGACCCGGCTTCCCCGTCCGCCCCCGTCAGCGGCGCCGTCGGACTGTGCGCGGGAGGTCTCCTCGGCGGGCTGTGGCTGCTGGCGCGTCCGGCCCGCCGCAAGGAGCGCGAGGGAAGCCCGGTGGTGGAGGAGTACCCCTCGCTGCCCGCCCAGGGCGAGCACTCCGAGGCCAAGGAGAAGGAGCCCGTGCGATGACGGGGGGCTCCGCCGGGGCGCTGACGGTGACGCTGTGCCGGGACTCCCGGCAGTTCGCCGCGCTGGAGGAGCCCTGGAACCGGCTCGTCCGGAACTGCCCCACCGCCACCCCCTTCCAGAGCCATGCCTGGCTGCACTCCTGGTGGCTGTCGTACGGGAAGGACGGCCGGCTCCGGGTCCTGCTCGTCCGGCGCGGCGAGGAACTGGTCGGTGCGGCCGCGCTGATGCTCGTACACCGGCCGCTGCCGCGGCTGGTCCCGCTCGGCGGCCCGATCACCGACTACTTCGACGTGCTCGTCTCCGCCGAGTACGCCGACCAGGTCGTGCCCGCCCTGGCCCACGGGCTGCACCGGGCCGCCCGCGCGGCCGTCGTCGACCTGCGCGAGGTACGCCCCGGGGGCGCCGCCGAGGCCGTGTACGCGGCGTGGCCCGGGGTGAGCGGCAAGGTTCCCGACTCCACCTGCATGGAGCTGCCCGCGCTGCCCTTCGACCAGCTCGTCAAGCGGATGCCGGCCTCCGGGGCGCAGCGGGTGCGGGCCAAGCTGCGCAAGACCGACGCCGCGGGGATCGAGGAGCACGAGGTCACCGAGCAGGAGGTGCCGCAGGCCGTACGCACCCTGCTGCGGCTCCACGAGAAGCAGTGGCGGGGACGCGGGGTGACCCCCGAGCACCTGCGGCCCCGTTTCGCCGAGCACCTGACCCGGGCCACCCGGCGGATGGTGCGGGCGGGGGAGGGCAGGCTCACCGAGTTCCGGCTGGACGGCAAGGTGGTGGCGGCCAACGTCACGCTGCTGTCGGCCGCGCTGAGCGGCGGCTACCTGTACGGCGCCGATCCGGACCTGCGCGAGCGCAAGGTGGACGTCGCGACGCTGCTGCTGCGCCACGAGACGGGCCGGGCCCTGGCGGAGGGCCGGCCGGTGGTGAGCTTCTTGCGCGGCAACGAACCGTACAAGAACCACTGGCGGCCCGAGACGGTGGTCAACCAGCGCCTGCTGCTGGCCACGCACGCGCTCGCGCCCCTGCTGCGGCTGCACGAGTCGCAGATCACGGGGCGCGAGCGGGCGGTGGACGCGCTGCGCGAGGCGCTGCCGGCCGCCCGGGACTGGCGGGCGCGGCTGAACGAACTGCGGGTGCGATGACCCGTCTAGAAGGGCCAGAAGCCGGAGTCCTCGCCCCAGTCGAAGCGGAAGCAGAACGACTGGTTGCCGACGATGGAGTTCAGCCAGTCGCCGAAGGTGAGCGGGAGGCACCACTCCCTGCTGTCGTTGGGCTGGGGCTTCGGCTGGGGCTTCGGCTCGGGCTTCGGCTCGGGCTTCGGCTCGGGCTTCGGCTCGGGCTTGGGGACCTCCGGCTTGGGGACGTCCGGCTTGGGCGCGGGCGGCCGGGTGGGCTGGGGGCTCGGCGTCGGGTCCGGCGGCACGGGCACCGAGACCCCCGGGGACGGCTCCGGGTCGGTCGACGGGACCGTGACGTCGGGCTTGGGGACGTCCGGGCTGGGGACGTCCGGTGTGGGGAACTGTGGGGTCGGGACCTGCGGGGTCGGCACGACCGGTGTGGGGACCACGGGCGTGGGGACCACGGGTGTGGGGACGACCGGCGTCGGGACCGCCGGGGTGGGGATCGCGGGCGTCGGCTCGGACGGCTTGTGCTCGCCCATCGCCTCACGGAAGACCTTCGCCGACCGCGGGTTGTCCTTGCACCGCCAGACGCCGTGCGGACAGTAGTCGGTGATGGTGTGGTAGAGCGGTCCGTGCTGGTCGATCCACTTCAGCATCTGCCGGATGTACTCCGCGTTGTCGCCGTTGCGGAACAGCCCCCACTCCGGGTACGAGATCTGCTTGCCGTGTGCTTTCGCGAAGTCGACGTGCTGCTGGAGCCCGTACGGCTGGCGGACGTGCTCCTCGAAGGTCCGTCCCGGACCCTGGTCGTACGAATCCATGCCGATGACGTCGACCACGTCGTCGCCCGGGTAGCACTTGGTCCAGCCGATCGCGTCCGTCCCCCGGTTGGGGGCGAAATCGAACTTGAACTCCTGTCCGGGGACGGAGCGCATCGCGTTGACGACGCGCCTCCAGTACGCCTTCCAGTTCTGCGGGTCCGGCGCGCAGCGGTGGGTGTACGTGGTGCCGTTCATCTCCCAGCCGAGCACGATCACCGTGTCCTGCGCGCCCAGGGACACCAGCCGTTCGGCGAGCTTGCGGAAGTGCCGGTCGTACTGGCCCTCCGCGCCGGCCCGGATCAGCTGGGCCACCTGCCAGTCGGGCACCCGGTCCTCGTTGCGGGCCTGCATGGGCACGTTGAGGACGAACATCCGGTCGTCGTCGCCCCGGCGCCACTCGGCCCAGTCCGCGAGGAAGTCGACGTCGCCCTCGATGCCGGACCACTGGTCACCGGGGAGGTAGGTGTGCCCGACCCGGATCTCCCTGCCGCCCAGCCAGTGCGACAGGTAGGGGATCCGGGCAACCCCGGGCGGCCCGTAGCCGAGGTAGGCGCCCATGGCGGAGCCGGACCCCCTGGGCGGGTCGTCGTCGGGGGCCGCGAGGGCGGCGCCGGTGGCGAGCAGCCCGGCCGTGACCGTACCGACGCAGGTGCTCACCAGGCGGTGGGGTGGTCTGGGCATGGCGTCTCCCGAGCTTTCGCGAACCGGTGTGCTTGTAAAAGACGTTAGGCATCACATCTGACGAATGCCCTGTCCGGTGGCCACCGGGTAGGCCATTCGCAGCTGCGCATCCACTCCGCTTGGTCCGACTAGGTGAAAGACACCGTTCCCATGTACGCGTTCGACGGTCATGTGCCCGCTGTTCTGCTCAGACTCGATCGGAATCCGTTCCACCACGGAACCCTGGGCGCCGTCAGATCCCTCGGACGCAAGGGCGTGGAGGTCCATGCCGTCGTCGAGGAAGGGGGAGGTCCCGTGGGGCGTTCGCGCTATCTGCGCGCCGTGCACGCCGGTCCTGCCGGCGGACTGGACCCGGAGGCGCCCGAGGCGCTGCTGGAGTGCCTGGCCGGGGTGTCGGAGCGGATCGGGCGGCCGGCGGTGCTCGTGGCCATGGACGACATCAGCGCGATCGCCGTGTCCCGGCTCGCCCCGATGCTGACGGACCGTTTCCGGATTCCCCATCAGCCCGACGGCCTGCCCGCCCTGGTGGCGGACAAGGCGGAGCTGTCGCGGCTGTGCGCCCGCTGGGACGTCCCCCACCCGGAGACCGTGGTCCCGGCGAGCGGTGACGAGGCGGCGCGGGCCGCCTGGCGGCTCGGGCTGCCGGTGGTGGCGAAGTGGAGCCGGCCGTGGCTGCTGCCCGCCGGCGCCGGGCTGCGGAGCACCACGCTCCTCAACACCGCCGCCGACGCGGGCCGGTTGTTCGAACGCTCCGCCGAGGCCGGTAGCCGGCTGCTGCTCCAGCGGTTCCTGCCCGCGGGGCCGGACACCGACTGGTTCTTCCATGGAGCCTTCGCCCGGGGCGGACGGCTGCTGCTCGCCGGGTCGGGCCGCAAGGAGCTGTCCTGGCCGGTGCGGACCGGGCTGACGGCGGTGGGGCGCTGGCTGCCGGACCCGGCGGTGGAGGAGTCCGCGCTGCGGCTCGCCGAACGGCTCGGCTACCACGGGATCCTGGACCTCGACTTCCGCCGCGACGAGTGCGGAACCTTCCGGCTGGTGGACTTCAATCCGCGCCCCGGCGCGCAGTTCAGGCTGTTCGCCGACGACTCGGGCCTGGACGTGGTCCAGGCCATGTACCTCGACCTGACGGGCCAGCGGGTGCCGGAGGCGACGGGCGGGCCCGGACGGGTCTTCGTCGCGGAGAACTACGCCCTGCTGGCCGCCGTACGGGGCCGCTCGCTGCCCCGCCGCACCCCCGCCCCGGGGCCGGGGTCGGGGACGGCCGGTGCGGGGGCGGCCGCGAGGCCCGGCCCGGTGCGGGTGCTGCCGCGGGGGGAGCGGGGACGGGTGGAGGCGGCCTGGTTCGCCTCCGACGACCCGTGGCCGTTCCTGGCGATGCTCGCCGCCTTCCTGGGACGCGGCTTCGGCAAGGGGGCCGGCGCCCTGCGCAGGGTGCCCGTGCAGGGGCGGCGTACGGCCCGCGCGGCGCGGACGCCACGTCAGCGCGGCGGCGAACGGACGGAGCTGCGGCCGCAGACCCCCGAACCGGCCGCCGGCCAGGCCCCGCCGGGCGCCTCGGCGGAGCCGGACGAGCTGGTGACGCGGTGAGACGGGCGGCACGGTCGACGGTGACCCGGTCGGCGTGGGCGCGGTGCGGGGTGAGCGGGTGACCCGGCGCGCCTGACTGATCGCCTGCCGGGGGCCGGCAGCCCGGTGGATGCCGGGCGGGTGGCCCGGTGGCGCGGTGAGCGGGGGTCGGTGACGCCGTGACATGTGACGCGGTGTGGTGGTCCGGCTATCCGGTGGTCCGGCGATCCGGTGGTCCGGCGATCCGATGGTCCGGCGATGTGGTGATGCGGTGAGCCGGCGGCGTCGTGACCGCGGCCGGGTGAGTTTTCGGGTGACTCGTTGACGATCTGGTGGGAGGAGTGGCCGTGAGGCGGACGGACGATCTCGTGGTGGTCGGCGCTGGCCCGTACGGGCTGTCGATCGCCGCGCACGCGGCGGCGGCCGGGCTCGGGGTACGGGTGCTGGGCCGGCCCATGGCGTCCTGGCGCGACCACATGCCCGAGGGCATGTACCTGAAATCGGAGCCCTGGTCCTCCAACCTCGCCGCGCCCGGCGGCCGCTACACCCTGGCCGAGTACTGCGCCACCCGCGGCCTGACCGCCGAGCACGGCAGCCCTTTGCCGATCGGCACCTTCACCGCGTACGGACTCTGGTTCGCCCGGCACGCGGGCCTGCCGGAGGTGGAGGAGGCCACCGTCACCGAGGTCACCCCGCAGGGCGACGGCTTCCTCGTCCGCACCGCCGACGGGCCGCCGCTGCTCGCCCGTACGGTGGCCCTGGCCGTCGGGGTGATGCCCTTCACGCGCTACCCCGCGGCGCTGGCCGAGCTCCCCCCGGGCCACTACTCGCACAGCAGCGACCACCACGACCTGTCCCGCTTCGCCGGGCGCGAGGTGGCCGTCCTGGGGGCCGGGCAGGCCGCGCTGGAGACGGCCGCGCTGCTCGCCGAGGCGGGGGCCCGGCCGTGCGTGGTGGCCCGGCGGTCCCAGCTGAACTGGAACACCGTCCCGCAGCCGCTGGAGCGGCCGCCGCTGCGGGCCCTGCGCGCCCCGCACAGCGGCCTCGGCACCGGATGGCACAGCTGGGTGTGGTCGGAGCTGCCGTGGGCGGTGCGGCGGCTGCCCGCGCCGACGCGCGCGCGGATCGCCGCCACGGCGCTGGGGCCCGCCGGAGCGTGGTGGCTGCGGGACCGCTTCGAGCGGCGGGTGCCCACGCTGATGGGACACCGGCTGAGCCGGGCCGTGGCGGTGGGCGGCCGTACCCGGCTCGGGCTGACCACGACGGCCGGGGAGTCCGTCGTACTGGACACCTCCCACGTCATCGCGGCGACCGGGTTCGCCCCGCGGCTGGACCGGCTGGAACTGCTCGACGCGCGCCTGCGGGCCGCGCTGGCCACCGTGGGAGACAGCGGCACCCCGGAGGTGAGCGCGGGCTTCGAGTCCTCCTGGCCGGGGCTGTTCTTCGCGGGGCTGCTGACGGCTCCCTCATTCGGACCTTCCATGCGATTCGTGCACGGTGCGGGGTTCACGGCGGGGAGACTGGTGAAGGGAGTCCGCAAGCGCCTCGGCGCGCGGGGTCCGCTGCCGGGCGCGTCCGGCGCAGCCCGGCCGGTCCGGGCAGCCGCCGGGGGACCGGAGACGTATCTACGCTGAGATCCACCTGAGAGGGGTCCGCGATGGACGCGGAGCGAGCACAGGGAGGCCGTGGCTGGGTGCGCATCCCGGCCAGCCGCGGGGAGCAGCCGTCGGCCCGGGCGACCGCGGGCACACCGCCCCGGACGGCCGCCGGCACACCGTACGGATGGCGGTCCCCCGGACCCTTCGGGGCCGGCGACCAGCCCTCGATCTACCTCTCCCTCGTCAAGCGCTGGCGGGAGGCCGGACGGACCCTTCCGGGGCATCCTGACGAGGAGTGGGAGCGGCTCATCTCCCAGCCGTGCTGGCCAGGCCGTTAGGTGGTGTGTCTCTCGTGGCAGCGGCGGAGCGCGACGGACCGGAGCGGAGTGCTCCAAGCCCGGTGACCGGGCCGGGGGAGCGGCTCGCGCTCAACGGCATGGGCAGCTTCGAGTGGGACCTGGACGCGGGCACCCTCACCCTGGACGAGGCAGGCCTGGCCGTCTTCGACCTGGAGGCGGCGGAGTTCGACCACACCCCCGCGGGCCTCGGCGCACGGATCCCGTCCGACGACGCGGCCCGGCTCTCGGAGACCGTGACGGGCGTGCTGGAGTCCGGCGGATCCACGTACGGCTCGTACTTCACGGTGCGCCGGCGCGACGGCCGCGACCAGTGGACCCACACCACGGGCCGGGTGCTGCGCGACGCGAACGGCCGGCCCGAACGGATCGCGGGCATCGTCCGGGACGCCACGGCCGAGCTCGCGCACGCGACGGTGCTGCGGAAGCTGGAGAACGCCCGCACCCAGCAGGCCGCCATCGTGCAGCGCACCACGGAGGCCCTGTCGCGGGCGGTGACCGTCGACGACGTGACGGCCGCCCTGACCGGCGCGGGCGCACTCGAACGGCTCGGGGCGGACGGGCTGGCCCTGGGCCTCGTCGAGAACGGCGCCATCAAGATCATCGCGCTGAGCGGGGAAACCCTGGAGATCCTCAGCGAGCGCAAGTTCACCCGACTGGACGGATCACTGCCGCTCTCGCAGGCCGTCCTCAGCAGGCAGGCGCGCTTCGTCACCTCGCTGACCGAACTCGCCGGCGAGTTCCCGCTGCTCGCCGACTACCTGAACCGCATCCGCTACGACGCGGCCGCCTACCTGCCCCTGATCGCCCAGGCCAAGGCCATCGGCGGACTCGTGCTCTTCTACCGCCGGCGCACCGAGTTCAGCCCGGAGGAACGCAACCTGTGCCTGGGCCTGGCCGGCATCGTCGCCCAGTCCCTCCAGCGGGCGCTCCTCTTCGACCAGGAACGCGAATTCGCCACCGGCCTCCAGGCCGCCATGCTGCCCCGACGCATCCCCGAGATCACCGGCGGCGAGATCGCCGTCCGCTACCACTCCGCGTGGAGCGGACGCGAGGTCGGCGGCGACTGGTACGACGTCATCGCCCTGCCCCGCGACCGCGTCGGCATCGTCGTCGGCGACGTACAGGGCCACGACACGCACGCCGCCGCCATCATGGGCCAGCTGCGCATCGCGCTGCGCGCCTACGCGGGCGAGGGCCACCCCCCGTCCACCGTGCTCGTGCGGGCCTCCCGCTTCCTCGCCGAACTGGACACCGAACGCTTCGCCACCTGCATGTACGCCCAGGTCGACCTGGAGACCGGAGGCGTACGGGCCGTCCGCGCGGGCCACATCGGCCCGCTGATCCGGCACACGGACGGGCGTACCGGCTGGCCCAACGTACGGGGCGGACTGCCGCTCGGACTGGCCTCCGTCTTCGAGCAGGAGGACTTCCCCGAGACCCGCCTCGACCTGGTGCCCGGCGAGACGCTCGTGCTGTGCACCGACGGGCTCGTGGAGGAACCGGGCACCCCCATCACGGCCGGCATGGACGCCCTGGCCCACGCCGTCCGCTCCGGCCCCCAGGGCGCCGGAGCCCTCGCCGACCACCTCTCCGACCGGCTCTGGGAACGCTGGGGCTCCGGGGACGACGTCGCCCTGCTGGTACTGCGCCGCGCCCCGGACCCCGGCACCCACCGGGCGCCGCGCATCCACCAGTACGTCCACCAGGCCGACCCCGAGGGGCTGTCCGAGGCCCGCTACGCCCTGCGGCAGGCCCTGCGTGACTGGGGGATGCCCGAACTCGCCGACGACGTCGAGCTGGCGGCGGGGGAGCTGCTGGTCAACGCCCTCCTGCACACCGACGGCGGGGCGGTGCTGACCATGGAGGTGCTGCCCGAGCCCGTGCGGCGGATCCGGCTGTGGGTCAAGGACCGCTCCAGCGTGTGGCCGCGCAGGCGCACTCCGGGCGAGGCGGCCACCACCGGGCGCGGGCTGCTGCTGGTGGACGCGCTGGCCACGCACTGGGGGGTGGAGTCCCGGGGCGACGGGAAGGCCGTCTGGTGCGAGTTCGATGCCGGGGGCACCCCGCGCGGCACGGTGTGACCGACTGGTCACACCGGGTTGCGGGGTGCCGGGGGCGGGGTGATGATGCGGCCATGGAACGGATGCTGGATCTTCGGGACGTGCCGGTTATCCGGGGCTTCCCCCCGCCTGAGGGAGTACGGTGCGCCGCCTGACCAGGGGCGCGGTCACCGGCGCCGTGGCGGCGCTGGCGGTCCTGCTGCTGGCGGCCGGGGGCCGGACGGCCGTCGACTGGGCGGCCGGGCGGGCGCATACGGACCCCGAATGCAGGACGGTCGCGTTCATGTCGATGACGGGCGCCGTGCCCGAGTGCCGGTAGCGGCGGCTACCGGACCACCTGCGGCGCCGGCCCCGCTCCCTGCCTGCCCCTGCCTGCTCTCTACCGGTCTCCGATGACCTCGATGACTTGGATGTCCTTGCTGTCCTGCGCGACCGTGTCGATGGCGCGCGGCATCAGGCCCGAGAAGTGGATCTCCTGGAGTTCCGCGACGGCCGTGGCACGGCCCGGGTGGATGCCGCCCGTCAGGGGGCTGCCGGCCACCCACGCGTGTTCGGCACCGTCGCAGACGACCTCGCCCGCGCCGATGCTCAGGCGGGATCCGTCCTGGATGACGGTCGCCTTGATCTGCATCGCCCCCGAGGGTGAAGCGACCTCGCAGCGATAGGTCCCGGAAAGGGTGACGGAACCGTCCCCGGCGATATGGGCCTCCGGCCGTACGGAAATCGCCTGGTCGAAAACGGTGGCGTGGGCGGCGGTCGTGAACAGGGCCGTCGCGGCCAGGGCGGAGAAGGCCCCGAGGGTCGTTCGGCGGGCGGGGGTACGCATTTTTCCTCCAGTGGGTGCGGGTGGCGGGATTCCACCGGAAGGCATTGTGCTGGCAATGGGCGGGCGACTCGCTCCGCGCGCTCGTGTCGGTGTGTGCAATTCCCCGCTCGGGCGCGTGAGACTGGCCGGGAGTATTCCCCGCCCCGAAGATCCCCGAAGGGGTTCCCGTATGCGCCAGCCCGTCTCCGCCCTCGCCGCCGCCGCCCTGCTGCCCCTCCTGCTGTTCACCGCCACCGCCTGCCAGAGCGCCCCCGGGGGGGCCGCGCCGGCCCCGGTCGCGGCACCCGCCGTCCCGGTCGACGACGGGGTGCCCGGCGCCGACGAGGACCCCGCCGACCAGGACCGGGCGGGGGCGCTGCCCGACGCCGCGAAGGACGCCCGTGTGGGCGACTCCGTACGGGTGCAGGGCCATGAGGTGGGCCGCCACCTCCAGGTGGTGCTGGCCGCGTTCGTGGACCCGGCGGTCAGCGTCGAGCCGAACTACCAGCCGCCCGCGGGCAAGCGGTGGGTCGCCGCCTCGATGTCGTTCGTCAACGTCGGCGGGGCCTCGTACGGGGCGCTCGGGCGCATGTGGGCGTACGACAGCGCGGGCAAGCGCCACCCGGTGGTGCGCACCGGTGAACTGACGACCGGCAAACCGCTCGTCTTCGATTCCCTCGCGGTCGGTGAGCGGGCCGAAGGGTGGGTCGTGTTCGAAATTCCGGAAAACCAGAAGATCGTGCGGCTCCAGTACCGGGACGCGAACATGCAGGCGAATTCCGGAGAGGGTTTCTGGTCGGTCTAGCCCGCCCGGGTGAAAGGCCGTGAAGGGGTCGGGCGCCGGAGCATTAGGGTGCGCGCATGACTTCTACGCAAGCCGAAATCGACCGCACCCAGCTCGGCACCCTTTCCGTGCTGGCCTGGATCGGCGACCCCGCCGAGGGCCACGACATCCCGTACCTGCTCGCCTACACGCTCGGCGACGGGCCGGGGGGCCGGGAGGCGGGCGAGGCGGCCGCCCGCGGTCTGCTGGAGGAGATGGGGCTGCCCATCGGCGACGTGGTCATGGACGGGACCGCGAACCCGCAGAAGTTCGACGTGAAGGTCCTCCTCGCGGACAACCAGATCGCGCTGACCATGCCCGGGCTGAACGCCACCTGCACCGCTCCGGACGAGTGGGTCGCGGCGGCGAAGGAGAGCGGCCAGGCGTACTTCCTGTTCGCCACGCGCGCCTGGCCCGAGGCCGTCCCCGGCAAGCCGGTGAGCGCGGAGCTCCTCCAGGCCTTCGCCGGCGACGAGGAGGTGCTGACCAGCAGCGCCCACTGCGTGGTCACGGTGCAGAGCCTGCAGCGGTAGCGGCGGTAGCACGGGGGGCGCCGGTCGCAGCGGTGGCTCTCGCGCCGGCCCCTGTCCGCGGCAGCCGCCGCCGCGCCTGCGGCGGCCGCCGTGACCGCGGCCGCCGGGCTCCCAGCCTGCCCGGCGGCCGCGCCCCCCCGCGTACGTGACGCCGGACGGCAGTGGCCGGGCCGCTGCTGCGTCAGGGGCGTTCGAAGGCGAACCGCAGCGAGCGGACGCGGTTGTCGAAGTTCGACCCCGCCAGATCGGGCAGTCCCACCGCGCGCAGCCCCACCGGCCGGGTGAGCAGCTCCCGGAACAGCGCCTTCATCTCCACCCGGGCCAGATGGGCGCCCAGGCAGAAGTGCGGTCCACCGCCGCCGAAGCCCAGGTGCGGGTTGGGGGAGCGGGTGATGTCGAAGGCGTCCGGGTCGGGGAAGACCGCCTCGTCGCGGTTGGCGGACGCGTAGTACAGCACCACCTTGTCCCCGGGCCGGAACAGGTGGCCGCCCAGCGTGTGTTCGGCGGTGACCGTCCGGCGGAACTGGATGATCGGCGTCGAGTGCCGGATCATCTCGTCCACCGCGCCGTCCGCGTACTTCTCGAAGTCCGAGAGCAGCAGTTCCCGTTGGTCGGGGAAGTCGGTCAGCAGGGTCAGCCCGTGGCTGATGGCGTTACGGGTGGTCTCCACCCCCGCCACCATCAGCAGGCTGAAGAAGGCACCCAGCTGGCGGGCGCCGAGCGCCTGACCGTCCACGTTCGCGCGGACCAAGGCCGAGATCAGGTCGTCGGTCGGGTTCTTGCGCCGTTCCCGCCCGATGCCCGCGACCATCCGCTGCATCCGGGCCAGGGCCCGCAGCCCGCGGCCGGGCATCCGCAGCCGGGCGGCCAGGCCGCGTTCCACGCCGATGTTCTCGGAGGCGTGGTCGACCCGGGCGGCGATCTCGGCGCGGTAGCGCTCCGGGATGCCCATCATGTTGCAGATGACCTCCAGTGGCAGCCGGGAGGACACCGCCGAGACGAACTCGTCGGGACGCTCGGCCAGGACGTCGTCCACGATCCGCGCCGCGACCGCGTGGATGTCCGCCTCGGCCGCCGCCAGCAGCCGCGGCGTGAACGCCCGCTGCACGATCTTCCGCAGCTGCGCGTGGTCCGGGCCGTCCAGGTTGACCATGGAGTCCCCGAACAGGGCCCGCACCCACCGGGCCGGCTCCGGCGTCGTGACCCCGGGGGCGCTGGAGAACACCTTCGGCAGCCGGCTCGCCTCCTGCACGTCCGCGTGGCGCACGAGGGCCCAGTGGCCGCCGCCCCCCTCGGGGACGAACGCCGGGGAGTCCAGCGCGCGCAGCCGGGCGAAGGCCGCGAGGCGGTGGGCGGGGGGCCGCTGCCAGAAACCCGGCTCGGCCAGCTCCCCTCCGGGATCGGTACCGGAGCCGTGCCGTTGAGGAGGGAGTGTCATGGGGGCTGTCTCTTCCTGTCGCCGTTCTGCTGAGCTGCTGAACGGGTCCGGAGGCGTGGGGGTGACGGCCGGTCGCTCAGACTTCGGCCCCGGCACGGGCGGGTTGCCGGCCGCGGACGGCCAGGGTCATGCCGACCACCACCGTGGCCGTCGCGACCAGCCCCGCGTAGAGGACCGCGTACGAACCCGCCCAGGTGCAGGCCAGCAGCGCGAGGGCCGACACCGGCAGCACCATCTGCTGGGCGGGACCGCGCTTGAAGTGGCGCGAGTGCAGCAGCCACACCATCAGCAGGAACAGTGCCGACGGGACGGTCACGGCGGCGTTCGCGGCGAGCTGCGAGACGTGCGCCTTGCCGACCGCGTGCTCCACCGCGACCTCGATGCCCGCACCGATCGCCGCACCCGAGGCGAAGACCAACAGGTGGCCGTAGCCCCACGGAATCGCCTCCCGGTTGGAGGCCAGCCGCTCGTGCATCGGCGCCGCGAAGTAGATCCACCACGCCGCGAAGACGATCAGCAGCCCGCCCGCGGCGATGGGCAGCAGCTCACCCAGCGCCTCGTGCTCGTCGAGCGCCGACTTCACCGCCACCGTGCTCGCCGCGATGGTCTCGCCCAGCACGATGATGGTGAAAAGGCCGTATCGCTCCACGATGTGGTGGGCGTGCCAGGGCGTCTGGTGCCCGCGCTCCGCCAGCAGCGGCACCATCAGCTCGGCCACCACCATCACCAGGAACAGCCAGCGCTTCGCGGCGTCCGGGGCGAACAGCAGCCCCACCCAGCCCGCCTGACAGACGACCAGGCCGACCGCGTACTTCAGCGCCGTCGCACGCGCCTCACCGCTCTCCCCGGCCGCCGCGCGCAGCCACTGCGCGGTCAGCGCCACCCGCATGATCAGGTAGCCGATGACGGCCACCGTCCAGTCGTTCCCGTCGAAGGCCCGGCTCACCCCCGCCGCGTAGACGAGCACACCGGCGATCTGCACCAGCGTCGCGATCCGGTACGGCACGTCGTCGCAGTCGTAGGCGGAGGCGAACCACGTGAAGTTCATCCACGCCCACCACACCCCGAAGAAGACGAACGCGTATCCGATCACCCCCGTCCCCGGATGGCCCTCCGCCAGCGCGTGCACCAGCCGCGCCCCCGCCTGGGCGATGGCCACGACGAAGCAGAGGTCGAAGAACAGCTCCAGCGAGGTCGCCGTCCGGTGCCCCTCGTCGCGGCTGCGGGCGGTCATCGGTACGTACGTCATACCGCCCAGCACACCAGGGCCCGCCCCCACCACCGGCGAGGCGCGCGGCCGACGCCCCGCGGGTACCCCGAGCGGGCCCGTCCCGGCCCGCCGACGACCGGCCCTGCTCGTGGCCTTCCTGGTCGGGCGCTACGGCGGCACCTTCGGGCCCGCCATCGGATTCGCCGCCGGCCTGCCCCTGCAGATCCAGAACGGCTTCGAGACGCAGGCCGACCACGCCACGACCAAGACCTGGACCGGACCGTTCATCGGCGCGAGAGCGACCATGCCGTCCTTCGGCGGCGTGGCATCGGCCCTGGTCGTCGTGGTCCCCGCGCTGCCGTCCGGCGGCGACCAGGGAAGCTTCTGGGCGTTCTTCACGGGCTTCCCGGTGGCCTTCGCCTTCTCCGGACCGGGCAACGGATCGGTCTTCCGGCAGATCCCGGTGATCTTCCGCGAGCAGCACATGCGCCAGGCGGAGGGCCAGGGCGCCCAGGCGCATGCGGCCGCTCTGGAGCAGTCGGAGAGGGAGGCGGGTGCCGTCACCGGCTCCTGCGCGACCTGTCTGGCGGTCTGCTGGTGCCGCTGCGCCCGCAAGGGCGCGGAGGCTGCCGGCTGACCGGAGCGGCGGCGAGGACCCGGGCAGGGGGCGCGGCCGGCCGTACCCTTGAGGCATGAGCACCGCCCCAGCCTCCGACCCGCAGTCCCCGAAGCCCGAAGCCGGGGCGAAGCCCGAGACGAAGCCGAAGCCCAGGCCGAAGCTGGTCTTCGACGACCCGCTGGACCAGCAGTCCTCGGACGACACCGACCGGGGCTGGGGCGAGCGGCCGCCCGCCGGCGGGAGTACGGGCGACTTGGCCCGCTTCCTCGACGAGAAGCCCCCGCACCACATCTGACCTTCCCCGGCGGTCAGAGGGTGTCGCGCGCTCCCGGAGTGCTCCCCGACGCCGTGATGCGCTCGCTGTTCCCGTTCCGCTGCGAGACCAGGACGTCGCGGATGTCCTTGAGCACCTCCAGCTCGGTGATCTCCATGTTTTCCTGCACGCCCTCCTTGGCCTTGCGGCGCGCTTCCACCCTGGCGAGGTACTTCGCCATGGGCAGCACCATCAGGAAGTACACGACCGCCGCGGTGATCAGGAAGCTGAGCGCCGCGTTGAGCACCGAGCCCCACATGATGTTGACGCCGGTCGGCTCGCCCTTCGCGTCGACCCCACAAGGTGCCTTCAGACACGAGGTGTAGACATCCAGGTTCTTGGTGCCGATGGCGCCCACGAGCGGGCTGATGATCCCCTTGACGATCGAGTTCACGATGTTCGTGAACGCCGCGCCGATGACCACGGCCACCGCCAGGTCGACCACGTTCCCGCGCATCAGGAAGGCCTTGAAGCCCGCCAGTACGTTTTCCCTCTTCTTCTCGCTCACCACTGAGCCTTTCCTCGTGCCTGCTGTAGACGGAGCTAACGGTTCCGAAAGCTACGGCAGTCACCGCACGGCGTGTCCAATCAGCGCCCCCGCCAGGGCGACTTGACTGCTCCTCAGTGCGAATCAGCACAGCGCCACCGCCAGCCGCGCCACAGCCCCCGCCCCCACGAGGGCGCGCGCCGTCTCCCGGGGCACGGACAGCACCACCAGCGCGCCACCGTCCCCGACGCCCGCCTCAGCGGCGGGCACCTCGGTCACCCGGGCACCCGTCGCCACCACCCGGGGCGGCCCGCCGCGCTCCGCCGCGACCACGTCGACCCGGTCCCCGGCACGCAGCAGCCGCACCGTCCCGGCGTCCGTGATGCGCACGGGCGCCGACACCATCCGCACCGCGGCGGGCGCCGGTTTCACCGCGGGCGCGGCCGCGGGCGCCCCCCGGGAGGCCTGCGCGTCCGTTCCGCCCACCGCCAGGGCGGCCGCCACCACGGCCAGCCCGGCCGAGGCGACCCGCCGCCGCCGGCGCACCGCGCGCCGCAGCCGCCCTCCGGCCCGGCCCACACGGAGCGGGGGAAAGGGAGGCACGGGGCGCCCGGGGGGACACGTGGAGGAGCAGACGGGACGCGAGCCCCCGGAGGAGGAAGCGGCGAAGGCGCCCGGGGCGGAAGCGGGGGACGAGGAAGCCGGGGACGAGGGAGAGGTCCTGGACATGATGAACACCGCCAAGCTGGTCGTGGTCCTTGAGTCCGGGCCCACTGCCCGGACTCCCTCACGATCCGCCTCCCCGCCAGGCCCCGCCCCAGCCTGTGGACAATCCCCAGGCTGTGGACAACGCCGTCACCCCCAGGGGTCAGCGCCCCGTCGGGACCTGGCAGGCATCCGAGAAACCCTGGCTGGTCAGACCGAAAGCACTGTTGACCCGCGAACGCCAGTTCTCCAGCGCGACCACCGCCGTGAGCTCGACGAACGCGGCCTCGCCGAGCCGGGAGATCAAATCGGCGGCCAGCTCGTCCGTGACCGCCGGCTCCGTCTCGGTCATCGCCTCGGCGTACTCCATGACCAGCAGCTCCAGCTCGGTGAACACCTCGCGCGACTCCCGCCACCGCGGCACCCGCTCGATCTTCTCCGCCGAGAACCCCTTCTCGTGGCCCTCCCAGTAGCCGAAGTCCATGCACCACGAGCAGTTGATGCGCGCGGCCGAAGCCATCACCGCCAGGTGCTTGAGGCCGGCGTCGAGCTTGTTCCACTTCGCGGCCCGCTGCTCCAAGCGGACGTACGAGAACAGCACGCGCGAGTTGTGGCCGTAGGCCTGACCCGGGTCGAGCACCTTGCCGTACGTGCGGCGCGAGTACCAGGCGCCGAGGCGCATGAGCAGGGTGCGGGGCGGGGTGAGCGAGATGCGCGGCATGACGGGCCTCTTCCGGCGCTGGGGGTCCCGGTGACCCCTTCGCCATGGAGACAGGACAGCCCGGCGGAATGTGACACCGCCCAGGAAGTTCTTCCGACAGGCGGTACGCGGGCCCGGGCGCCCGGGAAGGCCCGGGGAACGCCCGGACGGCCCCGGGGGCCATCCCGCCGGCGCGCCCGGGACCAGGAAATGAGCCCCGAGCGGCGCCGACAGGGCTCAAGCGCTCCTCAGCCGGCGCTACGGCAGTTCGATGCCCAGGTCCCAGCCGTCGTGGGCGTGCGTGCACAGACAGTCGCGCGCTTCGGTCGCCGGCAGCGCCGCCACCGCGTCGAAGAGGACCTCGCGCAACCGGCCGACGTTCTCGCCGAACACCTTGAGGACCTCCGTGTGGGAAACGCCCTCACCCGTCTCGGCGCCCGCGTCCAGGTCCGTGACCAGCGCCATCGACGTGTAGCAGAGCCCCAGCTCGCGCGCGAGCACCGCCTCGGGGTGCCCGGTCATGCCGACCACCGACCAGCCGGCGGCCGCGTGCCACCGCGACTCCGCCCGCGTCGAGAACCTCGGCCCCTCCACGACCACCATGGTGCCGCCGTCCACCGGCTCCCACGCCCGCCCCCGCGCCGCGGCGAGCGCCACCGACCGGCCCACCGGGCAGTACGGATCGGCGAAGGTGGTGTGCACGACGTTCGGGACGGTGCCGTCGGGCAGCGGCTCGCCGTCGAAGAAGGTCTGCACCCGGGACTTCGTACGGTCGACCAGCTGGTCCGGCACCAGCAGCGTGCCCGGCCCGTACTCCGCCCGCAGGCCGCCGACCGCGCAGGGGCCCAGCACCTGGCGAACGCCGACCGAGCGCAGCGCCCACAGGTTGGCCCGGTAATTGATCTTGTGGGGCGGCACGGTGTGGCTGCGCCCGTGCCGCGGCAGGAACGCGACCTGCCGTCCGGCCAGCTCACCCACGTAGAGGGAGTCGCTCGGGGGCCCGTACGGCGTCTCCACCTGGATCTCGGAGACGTCCTCCAGGAAGGAGTAGAAGCCCGACCCGCCGATTACACCGATCTCTGCGTTCACCATGGCCTCACCCTAACGGGGGACGCACAAGGCCCCGCCGCCCAAGAGGGCGAGCGGGGCCTTGCGGCGAAACGGAAGACGTACGGGATCAGGCGGCGGAAGTGGAGCTGCTGCCCGTGCTCGAGGTCGCCGAGGAGGTCGAAGCGGCCGGGGCGGCGGAGGCGGTCGACGTCGTCGTGGACGACGAGGACGGCTTCGAGGCAGGCGTGCTGCTCGACGAGGCGCCGCGGCTGTCGTTCCGGTAGAAACCGGAACCCTTGAAGACGATGCCGACCGCGGAGAACACCTTCTTGAGGCGTCCGTCGCAGCTCGGGCACACGGTCAGTGCCTCGTCCGTGAACTTCTGCACGGCCTCGAGGCCCTCACCGCACTCGGTGCACTGGTACTGGTAGGTCGGCACGAATTTCCTCCTGGCACTCTCACTCAATGAGTGCTAACGACGCTCCATGGTGACGTATTCCGGCGGATCAGTCCACCGTCACAGGCGTGCGGTGACCGATCCCACGCTCGTTCGCCGTGCCGCGGGCGGCCGGCGCGGACGAGTTCACGATCCGGCTCGGGGCCTGCGGAGCCAGCTTCGCGCGCAGCGCCACCAGGGTGACGAGGGCGAGGGCCGTGGCGACCAGCGGCACCAGGAAGCCGTACGAGGACCCGTGCGCGTCCGTCAGACGGCCGGCCAGGGTCACGGCGGCGGCCTGCCCGAAGGCGACCGCTCCGGTCAGCCAGGTGAAGGCCTCGGTCCGCGAGGCGGCCGGGATCAGCTGCTCGATCATGGTGTAGCCGGTGATCAGCGCGGGGGCGATGCACAGGCCGACGACCAGGCCGAGCGCGCCCAGCAGGACCATGGAGTGCACGGCCCACAGCACGGAGGCGGCGGCGGTCAGGCCGATGTAGCCCAGGATCAGGCGGCGGCGCGGGCCGATCTTCCAGGCGACGGCGCCCATCGTGATGCCAGCGATCATGTTGCCGGCCGCGAAGATGCCGTACAGCAGGCCGTTGGCGCCCGGGTTGCCGATCTCGTTGGAGAAGGCGGCGAGCGAGACCTGCATGCCGCCGAAGACGGCGCCGATGCCGATGAAGGCGACGATCAGGACGCGCAGGCCCGGGAAGGACAGCGCGGACTGGTGCTTGCCGCCGGCCTCCGGCCGCGGGGCGGCCTTCGGCTCGGTGGCGCGCTGCGCGGCGAAGAACAGGCCGCCGAGCAGGGTCAGGGCCGCCTCGGTCGCGAGACCGGCGGCCGGGTGGACGCCGGTGCACAGGGCGGTGGCGAGCACCGGGCCGACGACGAAGGTGAACTCGTCGGTGACGGACTCGAACGCGGCGGCCGTCGGCAGCAGCGGGGAGCCCTCGAGCTTGGCCGCCCAGCGGGAGCGGACCATGGGGCCGACCTGCGGGACGGAGGCGCCTGCCGGGACGGCGGCCAGTGCGAGCGCCCACAGCGGGGCGCCGAGGAGCGCCAGTGCCGTCAGCGCGGAGACCGCGGTGGCGTGCGCGAGGACGACCGGCAGCAGGACGGCGCTCTGGCCGCGGCGGTCGGTGAGCTTGCCCATGACCGGCGCGAACAGGGCCATGGAGACGCCGGTGACGGCGGCGACGATTCCCGCGTCGCCGTAGGAGCCGGTGGAGTGCTGGACGAGCAGCAGGATGCTGATGGTCAGCATGCCGAACGGCAGGCGGGCGGCGAAGCCGGGGAGGACGAAGGAGAGGGCACCGGGCGTGCGCAGCAGCTGCCCGTAGCCGGGTCGGGCGGACTTGTCGGTCGTGACCGCGGATGTCACGGCCTGGCCTTTCCGCTGCCTGGTAGAGCGTCCCCGTCTGCGGACGGCGGGCCGCCTTGTGAGCGACCGCACCCGTACATGTGGGAGCCCCGAGAGCTGTCCTCTTGCGCAGAACCGAGTGATACCTGGGCGCCCACTGCGGGAGGGTGCCACGGCCGCTTTGCGGTCGCGCCAGCTCTGCGTCAGGCAGAGTTGGTTCGATCTGGTGTGCCTTCATCGTACAGGGAAACCCACTACCACGCCCTGTGATTACGGCGACAACGTATGCCTTCACCTGCGATTAACTGGAACTTTGCATTCCGCGCCTCGGAAATGGGTGCAAGTTCGGTCGTACGGCAGCGAAAATGGCCGAATTAGAACGCCGCTCTAATGAAAAATGATCATTCGGGCGGCGTTCCGGCCACCGCCCGCTACCTACAGTGACGCACCGCCACCGGTCCCCAGCCACCCCGCCAGCTTGCCGCCGCGCGCCACCGCTCGCAGCCGCGCCTCCGCCGCGTCCCGCACCGGATCCGTGGCCACCACCAGCAGCTCGTCCCCGCGCCGCAGCACGGTCGTCGGCGACGGAACGAAGCTCTTCGCGTCCCGGACCACCAGCGTCACCGACGCCCCCGCCGGCAGGCGCAGCTCGCCGACCTCCACGCCGTGCATCCGCGAGGCGGCCGGGATGGCGAAGGACAGCAGGTGCCCGCGCAGCTTCTCCAGCGGTGCCGACTCGATCCCGAGGTCCGAGGCCCCCGCGTCGCTGTCGCCCAGGTTCAGCTTGCGCGCCAGCCACGGCAGGGTCGGCCCCTGCACGAGCGTGTAGACGACCACGAGCACGAACACGATGTTGAAGACCCGGTCGCTGCCCTCGATCCCCGTCACCATCGGGATCGTCGCCAGGATGATGGGTACGGCGCCGCGCAGACCGGCCCACGACATCAGGGCCTGCTCCTGCCAGGGGATCCGGAAGGGCAGCAGGCTGACGAAGACCTCCAGCGGCCGCGCCACCATCGTCAGCACCAGTCCGATGATCACCGCGGGCCAGAAGTCGTTCACCAGCTCGTGCGGGGTCACCAGCAGGCCCAGCAGCACGAACATGCCGATCTGCGCGATCCAGCCCAGCCCGTCCGCGAACCCGCGCGTGGCCGGCCAGTGCGGCAGCTTCGCGTTCCCCAGCACCATCGCCGCCAGGTACACCGCGAGGAACCCGGAGCCGTGCGCCATCGCACCGGCCGCGTACGCGGTCACGGCTATCGCCATCACCGCGATCGGGTAGAGGCCCGAGGCGGGCAGTGCCACGTGCCGCAGGCCGTACGCCCCCAGGAAGCCCACCGCCAGGCCGATCGCGGCGCCGATCGCCAGCTCCAGCGCGATCTTGCCGAGCAGTACGTACCACTCGTCCACCGGGCCGACCGCCGCGAGGGACACCACCAGGATGACGACCGGAGCGTCGTTGAAGCCGGACTCGGCCTCCAGTACGCCCGTCACCCGCGACGGCAGCGGAACCTTGCGCAGGACGGAGAAGACGGCCGCCGCGTCGGTCGAGGAGACGACCGCGCCGATCAGCAGCGCCTGACGCCATTCCAGCCCGACCAGGTAGTGCGCGCCCGCCGCCGTGACGCCCACGCTGATCGCGACTCCGGCCAGCGACAGGACCACTGCCGCCGGCAAGGCGGGTTTGATCTCTTTCCACTTGGTGCCCAGACCGCCCTCGGCGAGGATGACGACGAGCGCCGCATAACCGATGACCTGCGTCAGCTCGGCGTTGTCGAATACGACGTTGCCGATGCCGTCCTGGCCTATCGCGACGCCTATGCCGAGGTAGATGAGCAGGCTGGGAAGGCCGCTGCGTGAGGAGATGCGCACCGCCGCGACGGCGACGAGCAGCACGAGCGAACAGACCAGCAGGAGCTCATTGAGCGTGTGGACAGTCAGCGGGCGGCCCTTTCCTCAGAGCGTGCCTGGGGATCGTTCCTCCGGCGGCGCATTCGGCAAGTACTTCGTTACCTTACCTAATCTTTGACGCGCTCTTTACGCGATACCCACATTGTGAAACGCCTGATGCCGCCTGTCCTACGGACCTCGACCCCTGGCGGATCAACGAAGGCGGTCCTGCGCCTATGGTTGCTCCCAGCAATCCCAGGACCACCCTGCCCCTCTAAGGACAGCGATGCCCGCCAATGAATCCGGACCTTCCGTCAAGAAGAAGGGACGACGCGCACGCATGCTCGTGCTCGTCATGGTCCTGGCGCTCTTGGCGGGCCTCGGCTACGGCGCGTACTGGAGCGTGGACACCGTGCGCGCCTCCTTCCCGCAGACGACCGGCTCCCTCAAGGTCCCAGGCCTGACCGGGACCGTCGAAGTGAAGCGCGACGAGCACGGCATTCCGCAGCTCTACGCCGACCACGACGAGGACCTCTTCCGCGCGCAGGGCTTCGTGCACGCGCAGGACCGGTTCTGGGAGATGGACGTACGCCGTCACATGACCTCCGGCCGCCTGTCGGAGATGTTCGGCTCCGGCCAGGTCGAGACCGACGCCTTCCTGCGCACCCTCGGCTGGCGCCACGTCGCGCAGGAGGAGTACGACAAGAAGCTCTCCGCGGAGACGAAGAAGTATCTCCAGGCCTACGCCGACGGGGTCAACGCGTACCTGAAGGGGAAGTCCGGCAAGGACCTCTCCGTCGAGCACGCCGCCCTCAAGCTGACCGACGGCTACAAGCCGGCGCAGTGGACGCCGGTGGACTCGGTGGCCTGGCTCAAGGCGATGGCCTGGGACCTGCGCGGCAACATGCAGGACGAGATCGACCGCTCGCTGATGACGAACAAGCTCTCGCAGGCGCAGATCGACGAGCTCTACCCGCCGTACCCCTTCGACCGGAACAAGCCGGTCGTCGAGGGCGGCACCGTCGCGGGCGGCAAGTACGCACCCCAGGGCACCCCCGGCGCCGGCTCGACCGGCACCGGCAGGGGCTCGGGCACCGGCACCGGCACGGGAACCACGCCGGGCACCGGCACCGGCACGGCCTCCGGCACCGGCTCGCAGACCACCCCCAACGGCGGCACCGGCACTCCCACCGGCCTCGCCGACAACGCCACCGCCCAGGGCGCGACCGTCGGCCTGCGCACGCAGCTCGGCGCCCTCGCCAAGACCCTGGACGAGATCCCGGCCATCCTCGGCCCCAACGGCAGCGGCATCGGATCGAACTCCTGGGTCATCTCGGGCCAGCACACGACCACCGGCAAGCCGCTCCTCGCGAACGACCCGCACCTGTCCCCGCAGCTGCCCTCGGTCTGGTATCAGATGGGCCTGCACTGCCGCGCCGTCTCGCCGCAGTGCCAGTACGACGTGGCCGGCTACACCTTCTCCGGCATGCCCGGCGTGGTCATCGGCCACAACGCCGACATCGCCTGGGGCATGACCAACCTCGGCGCCGACGTGACCGACCTCTACCTGGAGCAGGTCCGTCCCGAGGGCTACGTCTACGACAACAAGATCGTCCCCTTCACCACCCGTGAAGAGGAGATCAAGGTCGCGGGCGGCAAGAGCAAGAAGATCACCGTCCGCACCACCAACAACGGACCGCTGATCTCCGACCGCAGCGACGAGCTCGAGACCGTCGGCTCCCGCGCCCCCGTCCCCAGCTCGGCCCCGGACCGCGGCAACGGCTACGCCGTCGCCCTGCGCTGGACCGCCCTGGACCCGGGCAAGTCGATGGACGCGGTGTTCAAGCTCGACCGGGCCAAGGACTTCAACAGCTTCCGTGCCGCGGCGGCCGACTTCGAGGTCCCCTCGCAGAACCTGATCTACGCCGACAACAAGGGCGCGAACGGCAACATCGGCTACCAGGCCCCGGGCCGCATCCCGATCCGCAACCAGGGCGACGGCCGCCTGCCGGCGCCCGGCTGGGACCCGAAGTACGCCTGGAAGGGCGGCCGGGACGGCAACGCCGGCTACATCCCGCAGAACGAGATGCCCTGGGAGCTCAACCCGGCGCGCGGCTACATCGTCACCGCCAACCAGGCCGTCACCGAGTCCGGCACCGGCGCCGGCAAGTACCCGTACGTACTGACCACGGACTGGGGTTACGGCGCCCGGAGCCAGCGGATCAACGACCTCATCGAGGCGAAGACCAAGGACAACGGCAAGATCTCCACCGACGACATGCGGACCATGCAGATGGACAACAGCAGCGAGATCGCCGCGCTGCTGACCCCGATGCTGGCCAAGATCCCGGTCTCGGACCCGGACGTGCGTTCGGCGCAGAAGCTGCTCGAGGGCTGGAACTACACGCAGGAGCCCGACTCCGCGGCGGCCGCGTACTTCAACGCGGTCTGGCGCAACATCCTCAAGCTGGCCTTCGGCGACAAGATGCCGAAGGAGCTGCGGGTCGAGGGCAGCTGCATGAACGTCAGCGAGGAGAGCACCGGCCCGAACGACGACCTCACCAAGACGGTCCGCGAGTGCGGTACGCGCGGCCCCGACTCGGCGCAGCCGGACGGCGGCGACCGCTGGTTCGAGGTGGTCCGCCGGCTGGTCAAGGACGAGAAGTCGCCGTGGTGGCAGGCCACCCCGAAGACCGTCCACGACAAGCCGATCAAGACCCGTGACGAGCTCTTCGCGCGGGCCATGGAAGACGCCCGCTGGGAGCTGACGGCCAAGCTCGGCAAGGACCAGTCGACCTGGAGCTGGGGCCGGCTGCACCAGCTGACGCTGAAGAACCAGACGATCGGCAAGGAGGGCCCGGGCTTCATGCAGTGGGTCCTCAACCGCGGCCCCTGGAACCTGGGCGGCGGCGAGGCCACCGTCAACGCGACCGGCTGGAACGCCACCAGTGGCTACGAGGTCACCTGGGTGCCGTCGATGCGGATGGTCGTGAACCTCGGCGACCTGGACAAGTCCCGCTGGATCAATCTGACCGGCGCCTCGGGTCACGCGTACAACGGCACGTACACGGACCAGACGGCGCTGTGGGCCAAGGGTGAACTGCTGGAGTGGCCCTTCGGGAAGGACGCCGTCGACAAGTCGACAGTGGACACCCTGACGCTCAAGCCGTGATCACGAGACCGCGGCGGCGCCGGCTGGTCGGCTGGCCGGCTGACCGGCTCATCCGCTGATCGGCTCACGGGCTGATCGGCTCACGGGCTGATCACGCGGTGAAGCGCACCACCCCCGACGGGGTGGCCACCGCCTGCACGGGGTGGTCGTGCGGTTCCTCCGGGACCCGCGCGACCACCTCTTCGTCGTACAGGAGCACCACCAGCGCGGGATGCGCGCCGGCACGCTCCAGGCGCGCGAGCACCCGGTCGTACGAGCCCCCGCCGCGGCCCAGCCGCATCCCGCGCCCGTCCACCGCGAGCCCGGGCAGCAGCACGGCGTCGGCGCCGGTCACGGCGTCCGGGCCGAGCGGGGTCCCGGAGGGCTCCAGCAGCCGCATCTTGCCCGGGTGCGCGGCTTCGGCGAGGCTGTCCGGGCCCTCGTACGCGGCCCAGTCCAGATCGTTGTCGGGCAGCAGCAGGGGCAGCAGCACCCGCTTGCCGGCCGCCCGCAGCGCGTCGAGCAGCTCGCGGGTGCCCGGTTCCGCGCCGACGGAGACGTACGCAGCGACCGTGCGCGCGCCGGCCAGTTCCGGCAGGGTGAGCGCGGACCGGGAGAGCGCGCGGGCCGCCGCCTCGCGGGCTCCGGGGGACAGGGCGCGGCGGGCGGAAAGGAGCTCCCGGCGCAGGGAAGCCTTTTCGGGCACGGCCGGGTGGTTCCCGGGCGAGTTCTGTACCACAGTCTCGTCACAATTCCTTTCACATATGGATCAAGTCGGGCATATTCGCCAGAACCGCGCTGAGCGCACAGCGTGACCCACTATCGTTCTGCCCATGATTCAGTCGCACCCAGTGATCAAGAAGGCCGTTATCCCGGCTGCGGGGCTCGGCACTCGGTTCCTTCCGGCGACCAAGGCGACCCCGAAGGAAATGCTCCCGGTCGTGGACAAGCCGGCGATCCAGTACGTCGTCGAGGAGGCCGTATCGGCCGGCCTGGACGACGTACTCATGATCACAGGCCGTAACAAGCGGCCCCTGGAGGACCACTTCGACCGGAACTACGAGCTCGAGTCGGCTCTGATCGCCAAGGGTGACGACGACCGGCTGAAGAAGGTGCAGGAGTCCAGCGATCTGGCCACCATGCACTACGTCCGCCAGGGCGACCCGCGCGGTCTCGGCCACGCCGTCCTGTGCGCCGAGCCGCACGTCGGCAACGAGCCCTTCGCCGTCCTCCTCGGCGACGACCTGATCGACCCGCGCGACCCGCTGCTGCGCCAGATGGTCGACGTCCACGCCGCCACCGGCGGCACCGTCATCGCGCTGATGGAGGTCGACCCCTCCAACGTGCACCTCTACGGCTGCGCCGCCGTCGAGCCGACCGGCGAGGACGGCGTCGTCCGGGTCACCGGACTCGTCGAGAAGCCGGAGCCGGCCGAGGCGCCCAGCAACTACGCGGTCATCGGACGCTATGTCCTCCACCCCGCGATCTTCGGCATACTGCGGGAGACCGAGCCGGGCCGCGGTGGGGAGATCCAGCTCACCGACGCCCTGCAGAAGCTGGCCGCCGACGACAGCGTGGGCGGCCCGGTGCACGGCGTGGTCTTCCGAGGCCGCCGCTACGACACCGGGGACCGGGGTGACTACCTGCGGGCCATCGTCCGACTCGCGTGCGAACGTGAGGACCTGGGCCCGGAGTTCCGCACCTGGCTTCACCGTTACGTCACGGAGGAGATGTAGCACCTTGAGCAGTTCCGCACCGCAGGACGCCGGCCGGCACCGTCTGTGGTCGGTGGACGAGCACCTCGCGGACATCCTCGCCGCCGTCCGGCCGCTGGAGCCCATCGAGCTCCAGCTGCCGGACGCCCAGGGCTGTGTCCTGGTCGAGGACGTCACCGTGCCCGTCGCCCTCCCGCCCTTCGACAACAGCTCCATGGACGGGTACGCCGTCCGCACGGCCGACGTCCAGGGTGCGAGCGAGGAGTTCCCCGCGGTGCTCGCCGTCATCGGCGACGTGGCGGCGGGCAGCGGAGAGCTGCCCACCGTCGGCCCCGGCCAGGCCGCCCGCATCATGACCGGTGCCCCGCTGCCGCCCGGCGCGGAAGCCGTCGTACCGGTCGAGTGGACCGACGGCGGCACCGGCGGAGGCGCCGCCTCCGGCATGACCCCGGCCAGCGCCGCGCCCGAGGGCGCGGCAGGCGAGGTACGCGTCCACCGCGCGGCCGAGGCACGGGCGCACGTGCGCCCGCGCGGAAGCGACGTACAGGCCGGAGACCTGGCGCTGGCCGCCGGCACCGTCCTCGGCCCGCCGCAGATCGCCCTGCTCGCGGCGATCGGCCGCGGCACCGTACGGGTCCGGCCGCGCCCGCGCGTGGTCGTCCTGTCCACCGGCAGCGAGCTGGTCCAGCCGGGTGAGGCGCTGGCCCCCGGGACGATCTACGACTCCAACAGCTTCGCGCTGGCCGCCGCCGCGCGCGACGCCGGCGCCATCGCCTACCGCGTCGGCGCGGTCGCCGACGACGCCGACACCCTGCGCTCCACCATCGAGGACCAGCTGATCCGTGCCGACCTGATCGTCACCACGGGCGGCGTCAGCGTCGGCGCGTACGACGTGGTGAAGGAGGCCCTGACCGCCACCGCCACCGGCGCCGATGGCGGGCCCTCGGGCGGCGGCGTCGACTTCCGCAAGCTCGCCATGCAGCCCGGCAAGCCGCAGGGCTTCGGCACCGTCGGCCCCGACCACACCCCGCTGCTGGCCCTGCCCGGCAACCCGGTGTCCTCGTACGTGTCCTTCGAGCTGTTCGTGCGCCCCGCGATCCGGGCGCTCATGGGCCTGCCGAAGTCCGAGGTCTCCCGTCCGAGCGTGCGCGCCGTGCTGAAGGCCGAGAAGCCGCTCGGCTCCCCGGCGGCCCGCCGTCAGTTCCTGCGCGGCAAGTACGACGCCGCGGCCGGCACGGTCGCCCCGGTCGGCGGATCCGGCTCGCACCTCATCGCCGCGCTGGCGCACGCCGACGCGCTGATGGTCGTACCGGAGGACGTCACCTCGGTGGAGCCCGGGGCCGAGCTGGAAGTGATCCTGCTCGGCTGAGCGGGGCCCGGTGCGGGTAGCGTGTTGCATCACACAGGCCCCAGGCTCCAGGGGGCCCGGAGCGGGAGCGGCACGCAGATATGAGTACGCAGAGCAGGCTGACGCACATCGACGAGGCCGGCGCGGCCCGGATGGTCGACGTCTCCGAGAAGGACGTCACCACCAGGACGGCGCGCGCCAGCGGACGCGTCCTCGTCTCGCCGCGGGTGATCGAGCTGCTGCGCGGCGAGGGCGTGCCGAAGGGCGACGCCCTCGCCACCGCCCGCATCGCCGGGATCATGGGGGCCAAGAAGACCCCCGATCTGATCCCGCTCTGCCACCCGCTCGCGGTGTCCGGAGTGAAGGTGGACCTGAAGGTCGCCGACGACGCCGTCGAGATCCTCGCCACCGTCAGGACCACCGACCGTACGGGCGTCGAGATGGAGGCGCTGACGGCGGTCGCCGTCGCCGGCCTGACCGTGATCGACATGGTGAAGGCGGTCGACAAGGGCGCGGTCATCACCGACGTCCGGGTGGAGGAGAAGACGGGCGGCAAGTCCGGCGACTGGAGCCGCGCGTGACGCCCCCGCGCGGCGGCGAGGTGCACAGCCACGTGCCGCCGGAGACCGGCGGCGCCCCGGAGGCGGGGCGGCCCGACGCCGGGGCGCCCGTGGGGCGGGCCCTGGTCGTCACCGCCTCGAACCGCGCCTCCCAGGGCGTGTACGCCGACAAGGGCGGCCCGCTGCTGGCCGGGGCGCTGGAGAAGCTCGGCTTCACGGTGGACGGCCCACGCGTGGTCCCGGACGGCGACCCCGTCGAGCGGGCGCTGCGCGAGGGCGTGGCCGCCGGCTACGACGTCATCCTGACCACCGGCGGCACCGGCATCTCGCCGACCGACCGCACCCCGGACGCCACCGGCCGGGTGCTGGACTACGAGATCCCGGGCATTCCGCAGGCCATCCGCGCGGAGGGCCTGGCCAAGGTGCCCACCGCCGCCCTGTCGCGGGGCCTGGCGGGCGTGGCCGGGCGCACGCTGATCGTGAACCTGCCCGGTTCCACGGGCGGCGTGAAGGACGGCCTCGCGGTGCTGTCGCGGATCCTGCCGCACGCCGTCGACCAGATCCGGGGCGGCGACCATCCCAGACCCGACGCGGCGGCCGGGAGCCCGAGCTGAACGGCCCCTCCTGGCCGGTGGTGCTGACGGACGGCGATGTCACGCTCCGGCCGATAAAGCTGCGGGACCAGCGCGCCTGGCGCGAGGTCAACCAGCGCAACCGGGACTGGCTGCGGCCGTGGGAGGCGACGATCCCGCCGCCCACGCCGTGGGGGCCGGTGATCCACCGGCCGACGTACCGGCAGATGGTCCGCCATCTGCGGGCGGAGGCGCAGGCGGGGCGGATGCTGCCCTTCGTCATCGAGTACCGGGGGCGCTTGGTCGGCCAGCTGACGGTCGCCGGGATCACCTGGGGCTCGATGTGCGCCGCCCATGTGGGCTACTGGGTGGACCGGGACGTGGCCGGCCGCGGGGTGATGCCGACGGCGGTCGCGCTCGCCGTGGACCACTGCTTCCAGAAGGTCGGGCTGCACCGGATCGAGGTGTGCATCCGCCCCGAGAACGGGCCCAGCCGCCGGGTCGTGGAGAAACTCGGGTTCCGTGAGGAGGGGCTGCGGCCGCGTTATCTGCATATCGACGGGGCGTGGCGCGACCACCTGGTCTTCGCGCTGACGGCGGAGGAGGTTCCGCAGGGGCTGCTGCGCCGCTGGCAGCGGACGCGCAAGCGGGAAAGTCCGCCGTCGGCGCCCGCGTAAAAGCAGGTAATCGCAAAAACGTTCGAATTTATGGCCGGCTCGCCCCATAACCTGATCCGAAGAATCACAAAAAAAGTCGGTGATATCAGCCGGATCGTGCGACACACCGGCCCAATTGGCTGATCCCCTCGGCCGCGCCCCTCTACGGTGTGAGGTGTGAGCAGCAGCGGCCTCATCTACGCAGTCATCGTCGGGGCCTGGGCCGCCTACTTGGTGCCCATGTGGCTCCGGAGGCAGGACGAGCTGAACGAAGCGCGTCCGACGGAACGCTTCTCCACCGCCATCCGGCTGCTTTCCGGCCGGGCGGGAATGGAGCGCCGTTACGCCAAGGGGCTGCGTGAGCGCGGTGAGGATCAGGCTGAGGCCCAGCCCCACGCGGACCCGGAAGCGGCGACGGAAACGGTGAATTCCGTGGACGCCGACGCCCGGGCCATCGGCGTACCCCCGACCAGGGTGGAGCTGAGATCGGCCGAGGCCGAGCGGGCCCGCCGCCAGCAGCGCCTCCAGGTGCTCGCACGCCGCAGGCGCACCACCGCGCTCCTGTTCCTCGCCTTCAGCGGCGGCGCGGTCGCCGCCGCCGTCGGCGGGATCCGGTACCTGTGGGCCCCGGCCGTGCCGGCCCTGCTGCTGAGCGCCTACATCGTGCACCTGCGGGTCCAGGAGCGGCGGCGCTACGAGTTCACCATGGACCGCCGCCGGGCCGAGGCGGCCGCCCGCAGCCTGCGCGAGAACCGCACCCAGCGCCACCGCGAACAGCCGGAACCCCCCGCGGGTACCGAGCCGGACCCCGCGCCGCCGGTCTCCCCGCAGGAGGCCGGACGCCGCGCGCTCGTCGAGCAGACCGACCATGCCGAGTGGGTGGACCAGCAGCGCGAGCGCGAGCGCGGCCCGGCGCGCGGCGACAGCTGGGAGCCGGTACCGGTCCCGCTGCCGACGTACGTGACGGCCCCGGTCGCCCCCCGCGCCACCGGCCCGGTGAACCCGGACGGCTGGAGCGCGGCCCGCTCCAGCACCGCCGAGCCGACCGACCCGCGCCTGCGCGCCCAGCCGGCCGCCCCGAAGCCGGACCCGGTCCCGCAGCCCGCCCCGCCCCGCCCGCGCGGCCGCGACCTCGGCCGCACCCCGCTCTTCGACCAGTACGAGAGCGACGACCGCCCCCGCGCCGCCAACGAGTGACGGGTGACCTGCGCGGACCCTCCGGACAACGCGTTTTGGAGCACCCGCGCGGGGATGCTAATGTTTCACACGTCGCAAGGGCCTGTGGCGCAGTCTGGTAGCGCACCTCGTTCGCATCGAGGGGGTCTGGGGTTCAAATCCCCACAGGTCCACAAACGACAGTTCTTGAGTAGCTCTCAGGAATCGTCTCGAGATCCCGTTCCGCCGAAAGGCGGGGCGGGATCTCGGCGTTTCCGGGCATGTCACCGGACCTGGACCGTGGCGCAGGTGAAGGTCGTGTTCCGGAGCAGGGCCGGAGTGACGGCCACGCCGGTCAGGTGCTCCGCCAGAGCGAACGCCGCCGGTGAGGACAGATCCGTTTCCGGGGACTCGTCCTCGAGGTGGAAGCCGATCCGTTCCATGACGTCGAGGAGCTCGTCGGGTGCGGTGCCCCACCGGTCCTCCGGGAACATGGGGTCGAAGCACAGCCGCAGGACCTGGTCCCGCGCCCAGAGGAACGTGCCGACGGCGTTGACGTTGACGAAGTGAGAGATCCAGCTCGTCCCGGCCGAGGCCGGCAGGACCCGGTCTTCGGTGACTCCGAGGTAGCCGTTGGGTTCGATCAGGAGCGTCCAGAGGCCCACGGTCGTCATGGCGACCAGCTGACGGGCGCCGTCCTCCAGGTCGTACTGGGCGAAAGCGGCGTCGGTGACGGCGGCTATGCCCCGCAGGGGAGCTTCCGGTCGTCCTTCGAGCCGGGCCGTCAGCTCAGCGGGCGACAGGCCCCGTACCAGGGTGAAGCAGTACGCCTCGGCAAGGTCGGGAAAGTCGCTCTCGAACCACGCGTAGTCCGCTCCGGTCTTCGTCATGCCGCCCATCCTCGCTGCTGCGTCTGACAGCGGCGGGCCAGGGAAGCGCCCTTCCCCGGTCTCTGGAGTGGCTGGTCAGCGCCGAGCCGAGTACGCCCGTGGCCAGGCCGGTTACCGGGGCGGCCGCGCAGCCCCACTGCCCCGTGTCATTTCCGTGCTCCGCTCGCCGACCACGCCACCCTGCGTGCGCAGCCGCTTGAACGGCAACCCGTGACGCGGCGGCCCCTGCGGGAGGGAGCGTCGGGACAATGGGGGCATGGTGGATGTGGATGGGGCCGTCGCGCAGGCGTGGGAAGCGCTGGGCGGGGACGGGGAGTTGGCCGGGCGGGTGCGTTTCCGGGGGCCGGGCGGGCTGGAGGGGCCGCTGCCGGTGCGGGAGTTGGCGCGGGCCTGCGTGGGGGTGTGCGGGCTGGCGGCGGCCGAGCTGGCCGCCGTACGGGCCGGGGGCACGGTGCTCGACGCGGCTCCGGTCGTGGTGGACGAGGGGGCCGTGGCCACGGCGTTCGTCAGCGAGCGGCACCTGCGGGTGGAGGGCAGGGCGCCGGTGAGCTTCGCGCCGCTGTCGGGGTTCTGGCGGGCGGCCGACGGGTGGGTGCGGACCCACGCCAACTACCCGCACCACGAGGCCGCCCTGGTGCGGGCGCTCGGCGTGCCCAAGACCCCGGAGGCGGTGCGGGAGGCGCTCGCGGGGCGGAGCGCGGTGGAGGCGCAGGAAGCGGTCTACGCCGAGGGCGGGCTCGCCGTCGCGGTCGCGCGGGAGTACGGGGAGCCGCAGCCGCTGGTCGAGTGGGTACGGGGGCCCGGGCGCGGCCGGCTGCCGGCGCCGGCCGGGCCGCCCGCGTCCGGGGTGCGGGTGCTGGACCTGACCCGGGTCATCGCGGGGCCCGTCGCGACGCGGACGCTGGGGCTGCTGGGCGCCGACGTGCTGCGGATCGACTCCCCGGGGCTGCCCGAGGCGGACGACGCCTACGCGGACACCGGCTTCGGGAAGCGTTCCGCGCTGCTGGACTTCGCCGGCGCGGCGGACCGGGCCGTGCTGGAGAGCCTCCTCGACACGGCCGACGTGGTGGTCACGGGGTACCGGCCGGGGGCGCTGGAGCGGTTCGGGCTGGGAGCGCGCGAGCTGCTGGAGCGCCGGCCGGGGCTGGTGGTGGCCGAGCTGTGCGCGTGGGGGTGGCACGGGGCGTGGGCGGGCCGCCGCGGCTTCGACTCGCTGGTGCAGGCCGGGTACGGGATCGCCGCCCGGTGCGCGGGGGAGGACGGTGCCCCGGGGGTGCTGCCGGCGCAGGCCCTGGACCACGGCACCGGGTACCTGGTGGCCGCGGGTGTGCTGCGGGCGCTGGCGGAGGGCGGCGGCCGCGCGTTGCGGTTCTCGCTGGCGGGGACGGCGTCGTGGCTGGTGCGGGAGGTTCCCGCCGCGGGGGCGGGGGCGCCGGGCCACTCGGCGGAGCCGTGGCTGCGCGAGGCGGATTCCGCATACGGGAGGCTGCGGTACGCGGCGAGCCCGTTCGGGGACTGGGGGCGGGGGCCGTCCCGGTGGGGTGCGGACGAAGCCGCCTGGCTCCGCCGCTGACCCGTCGGCACGGCCCCGCGGGGCGGTTCAGGAGGCGGCGGCCGGCAGCGGCTTCGTCATGCAGCGGCTGGACTCGTAGAAGCGGTAGTAGCCGAACTTCTCGGACATGCTGTAGCCCGACGAGAGGTAGAGGGCGATGGCCTCCGGCTGCTGGTCGCCGGTCTCCAGGACCATGCGGCTGCGGCCCGCCGCCAGGGCGTCGGCCTCCAGCTCCGCCAGGATGCGGCGGGCCAGTCCCAGGCCGCGGGCCCGCGGGACCACGTACATGCGCTTGACCTCGGCGTCGCCGTCCGAGTAGCCCTCTTCGTTCTTGTCCTGGCTGCGCCAGGCGCCGCTCGCCACCGGGGCGCCGGAGGCGTCGTAGGCGATCAGGTAGAGGCCGTTGGGCGGGACGAACATCACCGGGTCGAGGAAGGTGGCGTCGCCCTCGCCGTCGTAGCGCTGCTGGTACTCCACCTGGACCTGGGCGTCGAGCTCCGCCGCGTCCGGGTGGTCGTACGGCACGGCGCGGATGTTTATACCGTGAGACATTCGAATATCGTACGGATCCATCCCGCTATGGTGCAGGGATGCTCACCGTGACCACCGTGAATGTGAATGGGATCCGCGCCGCCGCGAAGAAGGGCTTCGTGGAGTGGCTCGCCGGATCCGACGCCGACGTCGTGTGCCTGCAGGAGGTGCGGGCCGAGGAGGCGCAGATTCCCGCGGAGGCCAGGGAGCCCGAGGGCTGGCACACCGTGTTCGCGCCGGCCGCCGTCAAGGGGCGGGCCGGCGTCGCCCTGTACACGCGGCGGGCACCGGAACGGGTGCGGGTGGGCTTCGGGAGCGACGAGTTCGACGCGAGCGGGCGGTACGTGGAGGTCGACCTGCCCGGGGTCACCGTCGCCAGCCTGTACCTGCCGTCCGGGGAGGCCGGCACCGCGAAGCAGGACGAGAAGTACCGGTTCATGGAGGAGTTCGCCGGCTACCTCCGCGCTCTGAGGGCGCGGGCCGCCGCCGACGGGCGGGAGGTCGTGGTGTGCGGGGACTGGAACATCTGCCACCGCGAGGCCGACCTCAAGAACTGGAAGACCAACCGCAAGAACGCGGGCTTCCTGCCCGAGGAGCGGGAGTGGCTGGGGAAGGTGTACGCGGAGGCCGGGTACGTCGACGTCGTGCGCGAGCTGCACCCGGAGACGGAGGGTCCGTACTCGTGGTGGTCCTACCGGGGCCGGGCCTTCGACAACGACGCCGGCTGGCGCATCGACCTCCAGGTGGCGAGCCCGGGGCTGGCCGCGAAGGCCGTGAAGGCCTTCGTCGAGCGGGCCGAGACGCACCCCGAGCGCTGGTCGGACCATGCGCCGGTGACGGTGGTCTACGAGCTTGGGGTCTGAGGGGTCTGAGGGGCCTGGGGTGGCTCGGGCGTCTGGGGCGTCTGGGGTGGCTCGGGGGCCGGAGGGGGCTGCTGGTGCAGGCGGTCCATCGCCATCGTCAGCTCCGCCTCGACCACGCTCTTCGCCAGCGGGCGCAGCCGCGCCACGGCGTCCCGCCCGATGTGGGCGGAGATCAGCTCGGTGAACAGCTCCGCCATCGCGTCGGCGTGCTCGCGGACCCTGCGGCCCGTCTCCAGCACCGCCGACAGCGGTACGCCCTCGCGGACCAGGGCCGAGGAGACGTCCAGCAGGCGCCGGCTGACGTGCACGATCTCCTCGCCGTCGGTGGCGAGGTACCCCAGGTCGAGGGAGGCCGCCAGGTTCTCCGGGGTGACCTCGCCCTCGAAGTAGTCGGCCAGGGCCTCGGGCGAGAGCCTGACCGGGGTCTCCTCCGACCAGCCGATGCCGAGCAGCTCGCCGAGCTGGCCGACGTCGCGGCCCTTCTCGAAGGCGGCGGTCAGTTCGGCGATGCCGCCGAGGGTGTGGCCGCGTTCGAGCAGGGCGGCGATGGTGCGCAGCCGGGCCAGGTGCTGGTCGTCGTACCAGGCGATGCGGCCCTCGCGGCGCGGCGGCGGGAGCAGCTTGCGCTCGCGGTAGAAGCGCAGGGTGCGCACCGGAATGCCGGCCGCCTCGGCCAGTTCCTCCGTCCGGTACTCGCGCTCCACGGCGGGCTCCGCCTCTCTCGTCGCCGGTCTCTCCACACGCGCAGCCTAGGGCTTGTCCCGCGGATCGGTCCCGCGGATCATGGCGCGGCCGTTCCATTGGGGCGCCGCCGCGCCGTACTCGCGGTAACTTTCCGGGCGCGACCCCTACCCATGGGTACGGGGCTGCTCTACTCTCCCGATTGTGCCAGTGATTGCTGGCAACGTTGCGGTTCGGATTGCGGTGCGGAAGGCGGCGGGCATGGGCGGCAAGGGCAGGACGGCCGGCGGGAGCGGGCGTGAGCACGTACGCGTGGCGGTGATCGGGTCCGGCTTCGGCGGGCTCGGCGCGGCCGTGCGGCTGCGGCGCGAGGGGATCACCGACTTCGTCGTACTGGAACGGGCCGACTCCGTCGGCGGCACCTGGCGCGACAACAGCTACCCCGGGTGCGCCTGCGACGTGCCCTCCCACCTGTACTCCTTCTCCTTCGCGCCCAACCCGGACTGGCCGCGGACCTTCTCCGGGCAGCCCGCCATCCGCGCCTACCTGGAGCACGTCGCCGACACCTTCGGGCTGCGCCGGCACATCCGGCTCGGTCACGAGGTCCTGATGATGCGCTGGGACGCGCAGGAGCTGCGCTGGGAGATCGAGACCTCCGCGGGCGGGCTGACCGCCGACGTCGTGGTGTCGGCGACCGGACCGCTGTCCGACCCGAAGATGCCCGAGGTCCCCGGGCTTGCCGAATTCCCCGGCAAGGTCTTCCACTCCGCGCGCTGGGACCACGACTACGACCTGAGCGGCAAGCGCGTCGCGGTGATCGGTACGGGCGCCTCCGCGATCCAGATCGTGCCGGCCATCGCCCCCCGGACGGCCCGCCTGACGCTCTTCCAGCGCACCCCGCCGTGGGTGCTGCCGCGCACCGACCGCGCCATCAGCACCGCCGAGCGCTGGCTGCACCGGCAGCTGCCCTTCACCCAGGCGGCCCGCCGCGGGCTGCTGTGGGGCATCCGCGAGATCCAGGTCAGCGCCTTCACGAAGCGGCCGAACCAGCTCGGTCTGATCGAATCCCTCGCCAAGGCCAACATGGCGCGCTCCATCAAGGACCCGGCACTGCGGGCCAGGCTCACGCCCTCCTACCGGATCGGGTGCAAGCGGATCCTGCTCTCCAGCGAGTACTACCCGGCGCTGGCGCGGCCCGACGTGGACGTGGTCGCCTCCGGGCTCAAGGAGATCCGGGGCTCGGTGCTCGTCGCCGCCGACGGGACCGAGACCGAGGTGGACGCGATCGTCTTCGGCACCGGCTTCCACGTCACGGACATGCCGATCGCCGACCGGGTGGTGGGGGCCGACGGGCAGACCCTCGCGGACTCCTGGAAGGACGGGATGCAGGCGCTGCGCGGGGCGACCGCGGCCGGCTTCCCCAACTGGATGACGATCATCGGACCGAACACCGGCCTCGGCAACAGCTCGATGATCCTGATGATCGAGTCCCAGCTGAACTACATGGCGGACTACCTGCGCCAGCTCTCCCTCCTCGAAGGGAGCGGCCCGGGCGGGCGCACCGCCCTCGCGGCCCGCCCGTCCGCCGTCAACCAGTGGAACCGGCGCGTCCAGGCGCGGATGGAGCGCACGGTGTGGAACACCGGCGGCTGCACCAGCTGGTACCTGGACTCCCAGGGCCGCAACACCACCGTCTGGCCGGGGACGACGGGAGAGTTCCGGCGCGAGACGCGCACGGTCGACCTGTCGGAGTACGAGGTCGTACGCGTGCGCGAGCGCGGCCGCGCCGCGGCCTCCGCGGCCCCCGCCTCCGTCTCCCCGGCCCCCGTATCCCCGGCGGCCGCCCCCGCCGCGGAGGGAGCCGCGTGAGCCGGCCCGGGCACGTCACCACCGGCCGGTACGCGCCCCCGGCCGCCGCCCGCGAACTGGTCGCCGTATCCGCCGACGGGGCACGGCTGCACGTGGAGGTGCACGGGGAGGAAGGGGCCCCGGCGGTCGTGCTCTCCCACGGCTGGACCTGCTCCACCGCCTTCTGGGCGGCGCAGATCCGCGACCTGGCCCGCGACCACCGGGTCATCGCCTACGACCAGCGGGGCCACGGCCGCAGCCCGGCGGCCACCGACCACAGCACCACCGCCCTCGCCGACGACCTGGCCGCCGTGCTGAAGGCCGCCCTCACCCCCGGGGAACGGGCCGTGGTCGCCGGGCACTCCATGGGCGGCATGACCGTCATGGCAGCCGCCGGCCGCCCCGAGTTCACCGAGCACGCCGCGGCCGCCCTGCTGTGCAGCACCGGCAGCTCGCGGCTGGTCGCGGAGGCGACCGTACTGCCGCTGCGCGCCGGGCGTGCGAGGACCCGCGCCACCCGCGCGGTGCTCGCCTCGCGCGCCCCGCTCGGCCCCGTCACGCCGGTCGCCCGCGCCGTGCTCAAGTACGCGACCATGGGCGCCGGGTCCGCGCCCGACCGGGTGGAGGCCTGCGCCCGCATCGTCCACGCCTGCCCGGCGGGGGTGCGCCACGCCTGGTCCGAGGTGCTGGCGGGACTGGACCTGGACGCCGCACTGGCCCGGCTCACCGTGCCGACCGCCGTCATCGGGGGCAGGGACGACCGGCTCACCCCGGTGGCGCAGGCCCGGCGGCTCGCGGCGGCGCTGCCGCACTGCGTGGGCCTCACCGAACTCACCGGCACGGGGCACATGACCCCCGTCGAGGCGCCCGAGGCCGTCACCGGCGCCCTGCGGGAGCTGACGGACCGGTACCTCGGCCCGGCCGCTCCCGGTCACCTGGCCGCGGCTCCCGGTCACTCCCGCACCGGCCCCGGTCCGTTCGCCGCATCCGACGCAGAGAAGGAGAAGACCGCGTGAGCGCTCGCAGGAGTCTGGAAGGCCAGGTCGCCGTCGTCACGGGTGCCGCCCGCGGGGTCGGCGAGCTGCTCGCCCGCAAGCTGTCCGCGCGCGGAGCCAAGGTCGCCCTGGTGGGGCTGGAGCCGGAGGCGCTCAAGCAGGTCTCCGAACGGCTGCACACCGACAGCGACCACTGGCACGCCGACGTCACCGACCACGAGGCCATGGCCCGTGTCGCGCGGGAGGTCAAGGAACGCTTCGGGAAAGTCGACATCGTCGTCGCCAACGCCGGAGTCGCCGCCGGCGGGCCGTTCGGGGACTCCGACCCCGTGGCCTGGCGCCGCGTCATCGAGGTCAATTTGATCGGCGGTGCCGTCACCGCCCGCGCCTTCCTGCCCGTACTCATGGAGAGCCGCGGCTACTTCCTGCAGATCGCCTCGCTGGCCGCGATCACCCCGGCGCCGATGATGACGGCGTACTGCGCCTCCAAATCCGGCGTCGAGGCCTTCGCGCACAGCCTGCGCGCCGAAGTCGGCTACAAGGGCGTCAAGGTGGGCGTCGGCTACCTCTCCTGGACCGACACCGACATGGTGCGCGGCGCCGACCAGGACGAGGTCATGCGCGAACTGCGCCGGCGGCTGCCCTGGCCCTCGAACCGCACCTATCCGCTGGGCCCGGCGGTCGACCGGCTCGTGGCCGGCGTCGAACGCCGCTCGGCGCACGTGTACGCGCAGTGGTGGCTGCGCGGGATGCAGGGCGTCCGCGGCTACCTGCCGGCGGTCATCGCGGCGGCCGGCGCGCGGGAGATGAAGCGCGTCGAACCGAGGCTCGGCGAGGTCGCCACGGGGCTCGTCGGGGCGGGCGGGGCGGCCGACGAACAGGAGCGCTCCCGGCACAGCTGATCGAAATGCGTGCTTTGTCCCCTCGTGTCAGTCTGGTCGAGGCCCAACCACCGACACCCCGTACGGAGTGAAAAAGCATGGGTATCAAGGACCAGTTCCAGGACAAGGCGAACGAGATCAGGGACCGGGCAGAGAAGGCCGGGCAGGGCGTGAAGGACGAGATGGCCGAGCGCACCGCCAAGGCGAGGCAGAAGAAGGACATGGGTTCGAGCTCGCGGTCGAAGCCGCAGTCGCAGTCGCACGACGACATCAAGGACGAGCTCGACGACCGGACCTGAACCGCCGGAACTGAACCGCTGAACCACTGAAGCGCTGCAACACCCCGCACGTCGCCGAGGGGCGTGATCCGGAGTCCGGATCACGCCCCTTCCGCGCGCCGCCGCCCGCGCCTACCCCCGCGGCGGCAGCTTCGGACGCCGCCGGTCCGGTACGTCGGTGTAGCCGGGCGGCACGGCGGCCGGGTCCTGCTCCAGCAGCTCCAGCGCCAGGTGCACGGCGTCGTCCAGCTGTGCGTGCCGCCCCTCCGCCCAGTCGAGCGGGGTGCGCAGGATCGCCAGGTCGGGCTCCACGCCGTGGTTCTCCACCGACCAGCCGTACTCCGGGAACCAGGCGGCGTTCATCGGGACCGTGATGACCGTCCCGTCGCCCAGGGTGTGCCGGCCGGTCATCCCGACGACCCCGCCCCAGGTGCGCTGGCCTACCACCGGGCCGAGGCCCAGCAGCTTGAACGCGGCGGTGATCATGTCCCCGTCGGAGGAGGTCGCCTCGTCGGCCAGGGCCACGATCGGCCCGCGCGGCGCGTTGGACGCGTACGAGACGGGCTGGGCGTTGCGCGTCAGGTCCCAGCCGAGGATCGAACGGGTGAGCTTCTCCACCACCAGTTCGCTGATGTGCCCGCCCGCGTTGCCGCGTACGTCCACGATCAGGGCGGGCCGGGACATCTCCATGCGCAGGTCGCGGTTGAACTGCGCCCAGCCCGAACCGCCCATGTCGGGGATGTGCAGGTAGCCGCAGCGCCCGCCGCTGACCTCGCGGACCACCGCGCGGCGTTTGGACACCCAGTCCTGGTAGCGCAGCGGCCGTTCGTCGATGAGCGGTACGACCGCCACCCGCCGGGCCCGGCCCTCGCCCTCGGCGGGCTGGAAGGTGAGCTCGACGGTCGTGCCGCCGGCCGCCGACAGCAGCGGGTAGGGGCCGGCGACCGGGTCCACGGGGCGGCCGTCGACGTGGGTGAGGACCGCGCCCTCGCGGATGCCGGTGCCCGCGAGCGGGGAGCGGGCCTTGGAGTCGGAGGACTCGCCGGGCAGGATCCGCTTGACCACCCAGCCCTCCTGCCGGTGCACGAAGTTGGCGCCGAGCAGCCCGATGGCCCGCTGGTAGTGGGGCGGCCCCTCGTTGCGGCGGGCGGGGGAGACGTAGGCGTGCGAGGTGCCGAGTTCGCCGAGCACCTCGCGCAACAGGTCGGCGAACTCGTCGGGGGAGGCGACCCGTTCGACGAGGGGGCGGTACTGGCGCAGTACGCCGTCCCAGTCGATCCCGCACATCTTCGGTTCCCAGAAGTAGGCCCGGATGATGCGGCCGGCCTCCTCGAAGGCCTGGCGCCATTCGGCCGCCGGGTCGACCTCGTGCAGGATGCGCCGCAGGTCGAGGTAGACGGTGGAGTCGCCGTCGCCCGGCTCGGTCGCCGGGACGGCGCGCAGGTCGCCGTCGTCGTTGACGACGAGACGGGTGCCGTCGCCGCTGGCCGCGAACCAGTCCAGGCCGGACGCCAGTTCGCTCTTGCGGGCCTTGGTCATGTCGAAGTGCTCCAGCGTGGGCTTGCCGCTGGTGTCGGCCGGGTTGGCGAAGGTCTCGCCGAGCGCGCCCGAGATGGGCCAGCGCAGCCAGACCAGTCCGCCGCCGTGCACCGGGTGGAGGGCCGAGTACTTCGACGCGGAGACGGGGAAGGGCGTGACCCGGTTCTCGAGGCCCTCGACCTCCACCGTGACCGTGCCGTCGCCCTCCCCGGACTCGCCCTCGACCGGATCGAGCCCGCCGGCCGCGGGCCGCCCGTCGGGGGAGAAGGCGAAGGGGGACGGGGTGGCGGAGGAGAGCGGCACCAGGTAGGGGCGGCAGCCCAGCGGGAAGGACAGGTCGCCGGTGTGCACGTCGTACACCGGGTCGAAGCCGCGCCAGGACAGGAAGGCGAGGTAGCGCCCGTCCCGGGTGAAGACCGGGTTCTCGTCCTCGAAGCGGCCGTTGGTGACGTCGACGACGACGCGCGCGCCGGGGCCGGAGATCTTCGCCATCTTGATCTGCCGCAGGGAGCGTCCGATGCCCGGGTGGGACCAGGTCAGCCAGCAGCCGTCGGGGGAGAAGGCGAGGTCGGTGACGGGGCCGTTGATGGACCGGATGAGTTCGGTGACCTCCCCGTTGGACTCCTCCGTGGCGTCGAGCAGCAGCAGCCGCCCGTCGTGGGAGGCGATGGCGAGCCGCTCCCCGTCGGGATCGGAGACCAGCTCCGTGACGCGGCCCAGCTCGCCGGAGGCCAGCCGGCGCGGCTCGCGGTCGCCGGAGGCGCGCGGGAGGTAGGCGATCTCGATCGCGTCCTCGCCCTCGGCGTCGGTGACGTAGGCGACCTGCCCGCTGCTGCCGAGCATCTCGGGCAGCCGTACCCGCACGCCCGGGGTGTCGGCGATGGTGCGGGCCGGCCCGTCGCGGTGGGTGAGCCAGTACAGGCTGCCGCGTACGACGACGGCGCTGGCCCGTCCGGTGGTGTCCACGGACAGCGAGTCGACGTTGCTGGCGGCCGGGACCTGGTACGTACGCCGCCCCGCGCGCGGGCCGCCGAGCCGGACCGGGAGCTTCCGCGGGAAGGCCCCCTCGGCGAGGGAGTCGACGAGCCAGATGTCGCCCGCGCACTGGTAGACCACGCGGGAGCCGTCGCTGGAGGCGTGCCGGGCGTAGAACTCGTCGTGGTCGGTGTGGCGGCGCAGGCCGGTGCCGTCGGGCAGGCAGGAGTAGAGGTTGCCGATGCCCTCGTGGTCGGAGAGGAAGGCGATCCTGCCGTCCACGAACATCGGTGCTTCGATGTGGCCCTCGATGTCCTCCAGGAGCCGCTGCCCGTGCAGCCACAGCCGGCCGGTGGCGCCGCCCCGGTAGCGCTTCCAGGCGGCGGGCTCGTGCGGGGGCTTGCCGGTCAGCAGCAGGCTGCGGTGCTCGCCGTCGACGTCGAGCACCTGGATGTCGGAGACCGGGCCCCAGGGGAGACGGCCGCCCGGGCCGCCGTCGGTCGGCAGTTTGTAGGCCCAGGAGTAGTAGGAGAAGGGCTGCCCGTGCGAGGAGACGGCCAGGACGTTGCCGTCCGGGTCCCAGCCGCAGACCCGGGTGTCGGTGGAGCCCCAGTGGGTGAGCCGGCGGGCCGGACCGCCGTCGACGGGGGCGAGGTGGATCTCGGGGTCGAGGCTGCGCCAGGTGGTGAAGGCGATGTGCCGACCGTCCGGGGAGAAGCGCGGGTGCCCGACCCGGGTGCGGTCCACGGTGAGGCGCCAGGCCCGGCCGGGGGTCTGGCCCTCGGGGACCAGCGGGGCGACCCAGAGGTCGTCTTCGGTGGCGAAACACAGCAGGTCGTCGTGGAGGTGCGGGAAGCGGAGGTACGCGACGTCGTGACTCACCCCCCCATGCTTTCCGCGCCAGGGGGGCCCGGCAACTCGTACAGGTGACGCGGTCGCCACCCGTGCGGGTGAGGCGCGGGGTGACCCACACCACGCCCCCAACGAAACGGAACGGTTTCGTTTCGTTAGCCCGTGGAGGTAGTCTCTGAGGAGTACGGAACCGTTTCGTTCGGAGGTGGACGCGATGAAGGCAAGCTGCCGGGTGGGCGACGTGATGTCGGCCCGGCGTAGCCGGATCACCCCCGAACGGGAAGCCGAACTCCACGGGGCGGTCCTCGACCTCCTGCGCGAGGTCGGCTACGAGGCGCTGACCATGGACGCGGTCGCCGCCCGTACGAAGTCCAGCAAGGCCACCCTCTACCGCCAGTGGGGGAGCAAGCCGGAGCTGGTCGCCAAGGCCCTGCGGTGCACCCAGCCGGTCTCCCTCCGGGAGATCGACACGGGCAGCCTGCGCGGGGACTTCGCGAAGATGGTCGAGTGCTCCGACGACGCGCAGATGGCCAAGGACACCGCGCTGATGCGGGGTCTGGCCCATGCCGTCCACGAGAGTCCGGAGCTGCACCGGGCACTGCGCGACCTGCTGGTCGACCCGGAGATCAACGGTCTCCAGGTGATGCTCCAGCGCGCCGTGGAGCGGGGCGAGATCCGACCGGACTGTCCGGCGCTGGACTTCGTACCGCACATGCTCATCGGGGCGTTCATCGCGCTCCCGCTGATCGAGGACCGGTCCGTCGACCGGGCCTTCCTCGGCCAGTTCATCGACGCCGTGGTCTTCCCCGCCCTCGGCGTCTGACGTCCCGCCCGGGTACTTCGCCCGGGGCCGGCTCCCCGGCCCCGCGGTTCCGTGAAGTACAGCTCCACAGAAGTACAGAACGTCCTTCCTGCTGCTCCTGACACGCCGCTCTCGTCGTCGGGCCGGCTTTCCACGCCCAGATCCGTCCCGGATCCATCCCACGACCTGAATCGGGAGAACCACGACGTGGCAACCTTCCTCTACCGGCTCGGGCGCGGTGCCTTCAGGCGCCGCGGCCTGGTCGCCCTCGTATGGGTGGCGCTGCTCTTCGCCGCGGGCTTCGGCGCCGCGACGGCCCCCGCGCCCACCTCCGGCTCGTTCTCCATACCCGGCACGGAGGCCCAGAAGGCCTTCGACCTGCTGGACGAGAAGTTCCCGGGCATGTCCGCCGACGGCGCGACCGCCCGCATCGTCGTCAAGGCCCCGGCGGGCGCCAAGGTCACCGACCCGGCTCCCAAGGCCGAGGTCGAGAAGCTGATCTCCGGCCTGAAGAGCGGCGCCGGCGCCGCCCAGATCGCCTCCGTCGACGACCCGTACCAGACGAAGGCGGTGAGCCAGGACGGCTCCACCACCTACGTCAGCGTGAAGTACAAGGTCAGCGGCATGGAGCTGAAGGACGACACCCGAGAGGCCCTGAAGGACTCGGGCCATGCCGCCCAGAAGGCCGGCCTCCAGGTGGAGATCGGTGGCGACGCGCTGATGGAGGCCCCCGAAACGGGCTCCGGCGAGGCCATCGGCATCATGGTCGCCGGGATCGTCCTCGTCATCACCTTCGGCTCGCTGATCGCGGCCGGCCTGCCGCTGCTGACGGCGCTGATCGGCGTCGGCATCGGCGTCTCCTCGATCACCGCGCTCGCCAGCGTCCTCGACCTCGGCTCCACCACCTCCACCCTGGCGATGATGATCGGCCTCGCGGTCGGCATCGACTACGCGCTCTTCATCGTCTCCCGCTACCGCGTGGAACTCGCCGAGGGCCGTGAGCGCGACGAGGCCGCCGGCCGCGCCGCCGGAACCGCCGGCTCCGCCGTGGTGTTCGCCGGTCTGACCGTGGTCATCGCCCTGGTGGGCCTGGCCGTCGTCAACATCCCGATGCTGACGAAGATGGGTGTCGCCGCCGCCGGGACGGTGGTCATCGCGGTGCTCGTCGCCCTGACGCTGGTCCCGGCGATCCTGGGCTTCGCGGGCAGGAAGGTGCTCCCGGCCGGCCAGAAGAGCAAGCTGTTCGGCAAGGGCCGTCCGGCCGGCGCCGAGCCCAAGGCCAACGGCGGCACCCGCTGGGCCCGCTTCGTGCTGCGCCGCCCGGTCGTGGTGCTGCTGGCCGGTGTGATCGGCCTCGGCGTCATCGCGGTCCCGGCGAGCAAGCTGGAGATGGGCCTGCCGGACGACGGCTCCAAGCCGGTCTCCACCAGCCAGCGCAAGGCGTACGACATGCTGTCCGAGGGCTTCGGCCCCGGTTTCAACGGCCCGCTGATGGTGGTCGTCGACGGCGACAAGGCGCTGGCCGACCGCACCGCCGAACGGATCAAGGGCCTGGACGGGGTGGCGGCCGTGATGCCCCCGCTCCAGAACCAGGCCAAGGACGCCGCGATCGTCAGCGTGATCCCGAAGGACCGGCCCTCCTCCACCGAGACCGAGGACCTGGTCCACTCGATCCGCGAGGGCAACGGCAAGGACGTGCTCGTCAGCGGTCAGACCGCGATGAACATCGACTTCTCGCAGAAGATGAACGACGCGCTGCTGCCCTACCTGGCGCTCGTCGTCGGCCTCGCCTTCCTGCTGCTGATGCTGGTCTTCCGCTCGATCCTGGTGCCGCTCAAGGCGGCCCTCGGCTTCCTGCTGTCGGTCGTCGCCGCCCTCGGCGCGGTCGTCGCGGTCTTCCAGTGGGGCTGGCTGGGCTCGCTCTTCGGTGTGGAGCAGACCGGTCCGATCATGTCGATGATGCCGATCTTCATGGTGGGCGTGGTCTTCGGTCTCGCCATGGACTACGAGGTCTTCCTGGTCACCCGCATGCGTGAGGCGTACGTCCACGGCGAGCGTCCGGGCCAGGCCGTGGTGACCGGCTTCCAGTACAGCGCCCGGGTGGTGGTGGCCGCCGCCATCATCATGATCGCCGTCTTCTCCGGCTTCCTCGGCGCCAACGACTCGATGGTGAAGATGATCGGCTTCGGCCTGGCCGTGGCCGTCCTCTTCGACGCCTTCGTGGTCCGCATGGCCATCGTTCCGGCGGTGCTGGCGCTGCTGGGCCACAGGGCCTGGTGGCTGCCGAAGTGGCTCGACCGGATCCTGCCCGACGTGGACGTGGAGGGCGAGAGCCTGCGCAAGCACCTCGGCGAGTCGGGAGCCGGCTCGCCGGGCGACCCCGACAAGCGGCGCGAGCTCGTCGACGCCTGAGCGGAAGCCCGGGCCGGCGGCTGAGCCCGGCCCGGGCCGACCGCCGGGGTCACCTGGCCGGCTCGTCCGGCCGGGTCCGGCCGCGTCAGCCGGCCGGGTCCGGCTACGTCAACCGGACGGGTCAACTTCGGGCCCGGAAACCCACACCCGCAGAACACCGGCCCCGCATCTGGAACACCAGGTGCGGGGCCGGTGGCGTTCCGCTACGCCGTCCGGGTGGTGGCGTACGTGCGGCGCAGGAAGCGGCGCAGCGCGGCGCTGTCGAACTGGAGGACGGCGACCCCCTCCGGTGAATGGAACTCGACCACCACCTGTACGCGCCCGCACGGCCACACGCGTACGTCCCCGGTCCCGGACGGGGCGAGCAGGCCGGCCTCCAGGAGGGCGAGGGGGAAGACCCACTCGTTGTCGGTGTCCTCGGGGGACAGCTCGGCCGGGAAGACCACGCGCACGGCCAGCGGCTCCGCGGCGGTGAAGCGCAGGGCCACGGGAATGGCCCGGTAGAGGGGGTCGTCGGTGATCACGCGGGCCCGCACCCGCTCCTCGACGGCGGTGCGGGTCCCGGCCGCGGTGGCCGTCGCGGTGGCCGTCGCCCTCGCCGTGGCGGTCACGGTCGCGGTCGCGGCGGAGGCGGTGCCCGCGGTCGGGCCGGAGGGTGCTGGTGGATTCTCGGCGGCGGCTGACATCGACAAGACTCCTCTAAATCGGAACATTTGCGTCCGTTTGTCCGTCCAGCCTCGCACATTCCCACGAAAGCGCACGGATCTATTTGTGACCTGGCTGCTCTTGCCAACCGTTTGCAACTGGGCACTACTCTTGAACGGTTAAAGACTTGTGCGAGAAAGAGGAAGCGGAGCTTCTCCATGCATGTGCCCGACGGATTCATCAACACACCCGTCTCGGTTGCCGCAGGAGTAGCGGCCGCCGCGGCCGTCGCGGTCAGCCTGCGCGGCGCCCGCCGCGAGCTCGACGAACGCACCGCCCCGCTGGCCGGGCTCGTCGCCGCCTTCATCTTCGCCGTGCAGATGCTGAACTTCCCGGTCGCCGCCGGCACCAGCGGACACCTCCTCGGAGGGGCCCTCGCCGCCATACTCGTCGGCCCGTACACGGGTGTGCTGTGCGTGTCCGTCGTCCTGCTGATGCAGGGCATCCTCTTCGCCGACGGCGGCCTGACCGCGCTCGGCGTCAACGTCCTCACCATGTCCGTGGTCACCGTCGTCGTCGCGTACGCCGTCTTCCGCGGGCTCCTGAAGCTGCTGCCCGCCGGCCGCCGCCCGGTGACCGCCGCCGCGTTCGCCGGTGCCCTGCTCTCCGTCCCCGCCGCGGCCGCCGCCTTCGCCGCCCTCTACGCGCTGGGCGGCACCACCGACGTCCCGATCGGCAAGGTCGTCACCGCCATGGTCGGCGTCCACGTCCTCATCGGCATCGGCGAGGCCGCCATCACCGCCGCGACCGTCGGCGCCGTGATCGCCGTACGCCCCGACCTGGTGCACGGCGCGCGCCGGCTGACCACGCCGCTGAAGCTGCGCGTCGGCGGTGAGCTGGTCGACGCCCCCGCGCCCGCCGCCGCCCCCGCGCCCGCCGAAGACGCCCCCCGCTCCACCCGCACGCTGTGGCTGACCGGCCTGGCCACCGCCCTCGTCCTGGCCGGCTTCGTCTCCTTCTACGCCTCCGCCAGCCCCGACGGCCTGGAGAAGGTCGCCGCCGACCAGGGCATCGACAGCAAGGTCGAGGAGCACGCCGCCGCCGGCTCCCCGCTCGCCGACTACAGCGTCAAGGACGTCTCCGACGCACGGCTGTCCGGCGGTCTCGCGGGTGTCATCGGCGTCGGCGCGACCGTCGCCGTCGGCACCGGTGTCTTCTGGACCGTGCGCCGCCGCCGCGCGCGGGACCTGACCGCGACCTCCACGGCCGCCCCCTCGGCCCCCTGACATGGGTGCCGGGCACGCGCACAAGCTCTACCGGCACGGGCACTCGCCCGTGCACGAGCTGCCGCCGCACTGCAAGATCGCCGCGACGTTCGCGTTCGTGGTGGTCGTCGTGTCCACCCCGCGCGAGGCCATCTGGGCCTTCGCCGGGTACGCGGTCCTCGTCGCCGGCGTCGCGGCGGCGGCCCGGATCCCCGCGGGCTTCCTGCTGCGGCGGATGCTGATCGAGGTGCCGTTCGTCCTCTTCGCGGTGCTCATGCCCTTCGTGTCGCAGGGCGAGCGGGTGGAGGTCCTCGGGATGTCCCTGAGCGTCTCCGGCCTCTGGGGCGCCTGGAACGTCCTGGCCAAGGGCACCCTCGGCGTGGCCGCCTCCGTACTGCTCGCCTCCACCACCGAACTGCGCGCGCTGCTGCTCGGGCTCCAGCGGCTGAAGCTGCCGCCGCTGCTGGTGCAGATCGCCTCCTTCATGATCCGGTACGGCGACGTCATCACCGACGAGCTGCGCCGCATGTCGATCGCCCGGCGCTCACGCGGGTTCGAGGCGCGCGGCGTCCGGCACTGGGGGGTGCTCGCCAAGACGGCCGGCGCCCTCTTCATCCGCTCCTACGAACGCGGCGAGCGGGTCTACCTCGCGATGGTCAGCCGCGGCTACGCCGGCTCCATGCCGGTGATCGACGACGTCACGGCCACGCGCGCCCAGTGGGCGTACGCGGCCGTGCTCCCGGTGACGGCGCTCGCCGTCTGTCTGATGGGATGGACGCTGTGACGTCTCCTTCCGCCCCTTCCGCTTCTTCCGTTCCTCCCGCCGGTTCCGGCGCGCCGTCCCTGGAGGTGTCCGGGGTCGCCTACGCCTACCCGGACGGGCACCAGGCCCTCTTCGGGGTCGACCTCACCGTCGGCCGCGGGGAGCGGGTGGCACTGCTCGGGCCCAACGGGGCGGGCAAGACCACCCTCGTGCTGCACCTCAACGGCATCCTGGGCGGCGGGGTCGGTTCGGTGACCGTGGCCGGGCTGCCGGTGGAGAAGCGGAACCTCGCCGAGATCCGGCGCCGGGTCGGCATCGTCTTCCAGGACCCCGACGACCAGCTGTTCATGCCGACCGTGCGCGAGGACGTCGCCTTCGGCCCGGCCGCGGCCGGGCTGCGGGGCGCGGAACTGGAGGAACGGGTCCGCGAGGCGCTCGACCTGGTCGGCATGGCGGCCTTCGCCGATCGGCCCCCGCACCACCTGTCCTTCGGCCAGCGGCGCCGGGTGGCGGTGGCGACCGTACTGGCGATGCGGCCGGAGATCCTCGTACTGGACGAGCCGTCCTCCAACCTGGACCCGGCCTCGCGGCGCGAGCTCGCCGACATCCTGCGCTCGCTGGACGTCACCGTCCTGATGGTGACCCACGACCTGCCGTACGCGCTGGAACTCTGCCCCCGCTCGGTGATCCTCAGCGAGGGGGTCATCGCCGCCGACGGCCGTACGAGGGACCTGCTGTGCGACGACGCGCTGATGCGGCGGCACCGCCTCGAGCTGCCGTTCGGCTTCGACCCGAGGTCGGTTGCCGCCGGGTAAGCGGAGGCCGCTGGTCCGGACGTGGCATAAGAGGGGTACGGCGATTGTTGGTCTGCTCGTGAACATCCAGGGTGTGGTGACCGGGGGCTTCGAGCCCGTCAGAGACGCCTTCGCGCGTAATTTCGAGGTCCTCGGGGACCGGGGCGCGGCCGTGTCCGTGTACCGGGACGGCCGCAAGGTCGTCGACCTGTGGGGCGGCACGAAGGACGCCGACGGCGATGCCGCCGGACCCTGGACCGAGGACACCGCCACGATCGTGCGCTCCGCCACCAAGGGCGTCGCCGCCGCCGTCCCGCTGCTGCTGCACCAGCGCGGACTGCTGGACCTGGACGCGCCGGTGGGCTCGTACTGGCCCGAGTTCGAGGCGGGCGGCAAGGGGAAGGCGCTGGTCCGCCACCTGCTCGCCCACCAGGCCGGTGTCCCCGCGCTGGAGCGGGGCCTGACCACGGCGCAGGCCGTCGACGGGGTGAGCGGGGCGCGTGCGGTCGCCGCGCAGCAGGCCTTCTGGGAGCCCGGCAGCGAGCACGGCTACCACGCGCAGACCTTCAGCTGGCTGGTGTCCCAGCTGGTGCTGCGGGCGACGGGCCGTACCGTCGGCGGGATCCTCGCCGAGGAGATCGCCGAGCCGCTGGGGCTGGACTTCTGGATAGGCCTGCCGGAGGGCGAGGCGGCGCGGGTGGGCCGGGTGGCACCGGTCGAGCCGCCGCCCGGCGCGGGCCTGCTCAAGACCCGGCCGCGAAGGAACGTTTCCGAGGCGTACGCGGACCCGGACTCCCTCACCCGGCGCGCCTTCGCCGCCATCGACCCCCTGCCGGACGAGAACGACCCCGTCTACCAGGCGGCCGAGCTGCCCGGTTCCGCCGGCATCGGCACGGCGCGCGCCCTGGCCCGCTTCTACGCGGCGACCATCGGCGTGGTGGAGGACGGGGCGCGGATCTTCACCCCGGCCACCACCGCGCTGGCCGGCACGGAGTTCGCGTCCGGGCCCGACCGGGTGCTGGTCGTGAACACCCGCTTCGGCCCGGGCTACATGCTGCACGGCCCGGCGTCGCCGCTGCTGTCGCCGGCCTCCTTCGGCCATCCGGGGCGCGGCGGGTCGCTGGCCTTCGCGGACCCGGAGGCGGGGATCGGCTTCGGCTACGTGACCAACGCGCACGCCAAGTCGGTCACCGCCGACCCGCGCGCGCAGGCGCTGGTGCGGGCGCTGCGGTCCTGCCTCTGACGCCGTCGGCCGGCGTACGCGGGGCCGGACCCGCCGCCGCGCCGGCCGGCGGGGGTCAGGCGGTCTCGCGTACGTCGGCCAGCGCGGCCGCGGCGTGCCCGATGAGGTCCTTCGGGGGCATGGGGAACACGGTGTGCGGGGTGCCGGCCGCCGCCCAGACCACGTCGTGCTCCAGCAGCGACCGGTCGGCCAGCACCCGGGTGCGGGTGCGGTGGCCGAAGGGCGGGACGCCGCCGATGGCGTAGCCGGTGGTCTCGCGGACCAGCGCGGCGTCGGCGCGGGTGACTTTCGCGGCGCCGAGTTGACGCCGTACGGCCTCGACGTCGACCCGGGAGGCGCCGTCCATGAGGACCAGCACCGGGACGCCGTCCGCCGCGAAGACCAGCGACTTCACGATCTGACTGAGCTCGCAGCCGATCGCGGCGGCGGCGTCGGCGGCCGTACGGGTCCCTTCGGGGAAGGAGCGGACGTCGAGGTCGAGGCCCAGCTCGGTGAGGGCCCGGGCGAACAGGGGGTGCGCGGTGGTGGTCGTCATGCCGGGACGCTAGCGCCGCGCGGGGGTCGCGGGCGAGGCGTTTTACCCGGCGCGGCCCACCGGCGGTTCGCCGCTCCCCGCGCGTCCTGGCCCGACACGCCGCCGGCCCGCAGCCTCCGGACCGGCCCGCCCCCCGCCTGCGCCCCCCGTCAGGACGCGTTCAGCACGGTCGCGACGACGGGGCCCGCGCTGTCGCCGCCGTGGCCGCCGCCCTCGACCATCGCGGCCGCCGCCACGTCACCCCGGAAGCCCGTGAACCAGCTGTCCGGAGCCGCCGCGCCGTCGACCTCCGCCGAGCCGGTCTTCGCACCCTTGTCGGAGCCGCCGACCGCGGACATGGCGCCCGCCGCGGTGCCGCCGGGGGCGGCCGCCTGCTTCATCATCCGCACCAGCTGCGCCGACACCCCGGGCGCCAGCGAGCGCGGGGCGGCGGCCAGGGCGCGGCCGTCCAGCGAGGCCTTGACCAGCACCGGCTGACGGAACACCCCGGTCCGGGCGGTCGCCGTGATCGAGGCCATGTTCAGGGGGTTCATCAGGACGGGCCCCTGGCCGATGTACTCGGCGGCCGCCGCCGCACCGGAGGTCACCGGCACGCTGCCGTCCTGGGACGGGATGCCGGTCTTCCAGTCCAGCCCGATGCCGAAGGCCTCCTTGGCCACCCTCGGCAGCGCGCCGTTGTCGCCGACCTCGTCGATCAGGCCGATGAAGGCGGTGTTGCAGGACTTGGCGAAGCTGGTCGAGAAGGGCTGCCCCTTCAGCGAGAAGCCGTCCAGGTTCCGGAAGGGCTTGCCGTCCCACGACACGCTCGGCGCGCAGTCCGCCGGGCGGTCCGCCGCCACCAGGCCCTTCTCCAGCAGCATCGCCGCGGTCACGATCTTCATCGTCGAGCCGGGTGCCCGCCGGCCCTGCATCGCCGCGTTGAAGCCGTCCCTGCGGTGGTTGGCCACCGCCAGGATGTCGCCGGTGCTCGGCTGGACGGCGACGACCGAGGCCTCGGCGTGCTGGGCCACCGCCTTCTCGGCCGCCGCCTGCACATCGGCGTCCAGCACGGTCCGGATCTCCCCGGGCCGGCCCTCCACCAGCGTCAGCAGGCTCCGCCTGGGCGCGTCCTGGGCGGCGGGTTCGATCCACAGCTCGACGCCGGGCGTGCCGCCGGTCTTCTCCCCGTACGTCTTGCGCAGCGCGTCCAGCACCGGCCGCAGCGACGGGTACTGCTCGGCCGTCAGCTCCTTGCCGTTGCGGTCGACCGCCTTGACCGGCGGGCTGGCCGGGGTGCCGGCGCGCAGCTTCTCGTCCTTCTGGAGCTGCGGGTGGATGACGGAGGGCTGCCAGTCGACGAGCGGCCTGCCGTCGCTGACGCCGCGTACGACGGTCAGCCGCGAGTCGTACGCGAGGGGCTTGGTCGTGCCCCCGTAGCCGATCTCGGCCTCGACCCTGAACGGCACGGTGGTGCCCTCCGCGGTGCCGGGGGTGATGACGGCCTTGGCCACCATCGCCTTGGCCCTGTAGTCGGCCACCGCGGTCCGCGCGGCCTGCGCGTCGGTGGTGAGCTCGGCGGCCGTGCGGTCGTCGCCGGCCGCCCACGCGGCGAGGAAGGCCCGCGCGGTGGCGGCGGCCTCCTTGCCGGTGACCGGTCCGCTCGCCGTCTCGGCGGGCGCCGCGCTGGTCCGCGTACCGCCGCCCTGGTCGCCGCTCTCCCCCACCAGGGTGTACACCCCGTACGCCGTTCCGCCGACCATCGCGAGGAACACCCCGCCGACGATGGCACCTTTCGCCGCCCCGTTCACTGCGTCCCCTCCCCAGGAGCCCCCGTCCTCTGAACGTGTTCAAAGAACATACGAAAGGGACCTTACCTGCCGGTAGGGGTCAGATCCAGGTATCCAGCCACATCCGGCCACGCCACGAGTCCATCGGCAGGGTCTGGCCGGTGTAGATCGGCCAGAAATAGATGAAGTTCCAGATGATGAGCAGGACGAGAACGCCCGCGCCGATGGCGCCCACGGCCCGCCGGCGCTCCGAGGAACCCGCCGGGCCGAGCATGGCGCCGATCATCATCGCCACCGCCAGGCACAGGTACGGGACGAAGACCACCGCGTAGAAGTAGAAGATGGTCCGCTCCTGGTAGTTGAACCAGGGCAGCAGGCCGGCGCCGAGCGCGCACGCGATCGCCCCCGCGCGCCAGTCCCGGCGGAAGAACCACCGGTACAGCACGTACAGCAGCGCGAAGCAGCCCGCCCACCACAGCAGCGGCGTGCCGAGGGCCAGTACCTCGCGCGCGCACTTGCCCGCCTCGGACGCGGGGCAGCCGTCGGTGCCGGGCGCCGGGGACTCGTAGAAGTAGGAGACGGGCCGGCCCAGGACCAGCCAGCTCCACGGGTTGGACTCGTAGGTGTGGCCGGAGGTCAGGCCCACGTGGAACCGGTAGACCTCCGTCTCGTAGTGCCACAGGCTGCGCAGCCACTCGGGGAGGAAGGACAGCGCGCTGTCCTGGTCGTTCTTGGCGGCCCAGTCGCGGAAGTAGCCGCCCTTGCCGTTGTCCGGGCTGAGGATCCAGCCCGTCCAGGAGGCCGCGTACACGGCGACCGCCACCGGCACCGTCGACAGGAAGCCGGGCAGCGCGTCGCGGCGCAGCATCGCCGCGTACGGGGCGCCCGCGCCGGCGGTGCGGCGCGCGGCCGCGTCCCACAGCACGGTGAGGATCCCGAAGAAGGCCAGCACGACGAGGCCGTTCCACTTGGTGCCGAAGGCCAGGCCCAGGCAGACGCCGGCCAGCAGCCGGTACGGGCGCGGGCCCAGCCGCAGGGTCTCCGCGATCCGCGCGTCGGGGTGGGCGCGGCCCTCCTCGTCGACCGGCAGGGCCGCCGCGAGCCGGGCGCGCGCCTTGTCCCGGTCGATGACCAGCGCGCCGAAGGCCGCCAGGACGAAGAACATCAGCACCAGGTCGAGCAGTGCGGTCCGGCTCATCACCAGGTGCAGCCCGTCGACCGCCAGCAGCGCGCCCGCCAGGCAGCCGAGGAAGGTGGAGCGGAACAGGCGCCGGCCGATGCGGCACACCATCAGCACCGACAGGGTGCCGAGCACCGCCGTCATGAAGCGCCAGCCGAAGGGTTCGAAGCCGAACATCCACTCGCCGAGGCCGATCACCCATTTGCCGACGGGCGGGTGCACCACGTAACCCGGGTCCAGGGGGAGCGGTACGGCGTCGGGATTCGACAGAATCGACTTGTCGACATCCTTGGGCCAGCTGGCTTCGTAGCCCTGCTTGATGGTGGCCCACGCGTCCTTGGCGTAGTACGTCTCGTCGAATATCACCGCCTTGGGGCTGCCCAGGTGCGTGAACCGCAGCACCCCCGCCACCAGCGTGACCAGCAGCGGACCCGCCCAGGCCATCACCCGCCGCCAGGTCCGCCGGCTCGGCCCGGGGATCCCGAGCGCCGTCCACAGCTGCGCGGAGGGGCGTGCGTACGGGGGCACGAGGCGGGTGCGGACATCGGTCACCGGCGCGGCCGGCGCGTAGCCGAACGCGCGCAGGCGGCGCAGCCACACGGGCGGCTCGTAGTCGGAGTCGCCTCCGCCCGGCGGGACGGGCGGGGCCCCCGCGGGGCTGGGCGGCGGCGTCGCGGTACTGGTCACCGGGTCATCGTAGGGAACGCCCCTGTGCGAGCCCCAGTCCCCACGAGCCCCAATGAGAGGATGAGCCGGTGACAGCTGACCAGCCCCGCGGTGCCGAAGCCTCCCCCTCCCACGGCGTACTCGTCCTCGCCGGGACCCCCATCGGCGATCTCGCCGACGCCCCGCCCCGGCTCGCGGCCGAACTGGAGCGGGCCGATGTGATCGCCGCCGAGGACACCCGCCGGCTGCGCCGGCTCACGCAGGGGCTCGGCGTGCACACCACCGGGCGCGTCCTGTCGTACTTCGAGGGCAACGAGTCCGCCCGCACCCCCGAACTGGTCGAGGCGCTGGAGGCCGGCCGGCGGGTGCTGCTGGTGACGGACGCCGGAATGCCCTCGGTCTCCGACCCCGGCTACCGGCTGGTCGCCGCCGCCGTCGAGAAGGACATCAAGGTCACGGCCGTGCCCGGCCCGTCCGCCGTGCTCACCGCGCTCGCCCTGTCCGGGCTGCCCGTGGACCGCTTCTGCTTCGAGGGCTTCCTGCCGCGCAAGGCGGGCGAGCGCCTCGGCCGGCTCCGCGAGGTGGAGGGCGAGCGGCGCACGCTCGTCTACTTCGAGGCGCCGCACCGGCTCGACGACACCCTGGCGGCCATGGCCGAGGTGTTCGGCGCCGGCCGGCGGGCGGCCGTGTGCCGCGAGCTGACGAAGACGTACGAGGAGGTCAAGCGCGGCGGCCTCGGCGAGCTCGCCGAGTGGGCGGCCGAAGGCGTGCGCGGTGAGATCACCGTCGTCGTGGAAGGCGCCCCGGCGGCCGCGCCCGGCGACGTGGACGACGAGGAGCTGGTGCGGCGCGTACGCGTGCGCGAGGAGGCCGGCGAGCGCCGCAAGGAGGCCATCGCGGCGGTCGCGGCGGAGGCCGGCGTACCCAAGCGCGAGGTCTTCGACGCGGTCGTGGCGGCAAAGAACGCGCCACAGAAGATGCCGTGAACCGGTAAAGGGCTAACCTGAAAAGCAAAGCTCAGACCGCGCACCCGGCGTCTTTGGGCATGACTGGGCCAAAGACCGTCCATAACTGGACATGGCCTGATGCGCTCCCGCCCGAAGAGGCGTCCACTGGACATGGCACCAGTGGAACAAGAGGAGCTGGCATGAGTGAGATCGCAGACACCCCGGTATCCGTCACGGCCGCGGGACCGGTCCCTGTTCCCGCCTCCGGCGTACAGACCGTGCACGAGGCGTACTCCTTCGCGTGCATGAAGTGCGGCTACGGCTGGGAGCAGGCCTACGCGATAGAGCACCACGTCGACGGCAAGGGCGAGCCGTTCATCATGTACACGGTGAACGGCGAGCGGGTGCCCTCCCCGCTGTCGAACCCGACCTGCCTCAACTGCGGCGGACACGTCGTACGGATCATGCGCGAGGGCCAGGTCTCCACGGTGCTCGGCACCATCGACCGGCTCTACCACCACCGCATCGCCCCCGGGATCGCCGGACCCGTCCCGGCCGGGGAGAACGCCCCCCGCCCCCCGAAGCCGCGCGGGGGCCCGGCGCACGACTCCCCGGGGCCCGTGGCCGTCGACGTCTCCGAGCGGCGCCGCGGCCCGCTCTCCCGCCTCCGGGGGTTCTTCGGGCGGTCATAAGATCGGCTCATGAGCTCTAGCCCCTCCTCCTCCACGGCCGCCGCCGGCGAGAACGCGTCCCAGACCGCGCCGAAGGCCGACTCGAAGGCCGCGTCGAAGGACGTCCCGCCTCCGCTGCCCGAGCCGCTCCGGGTGGCGGTGGCCGACTCCCACACGCACCTCGACATGCAGTCCGGCACGGTCGAGGAGGGGCTCGCGAAGGCCGCGTCCGTGGGCGTGACCACCGTCGTCCAGGTGGGATGCGACGTGAAGGGCTCGCGCTGGGCGGCCGAGACCGCGGCCGCCCACGCCAACGTCCACGCCGCCGTGGCCCTCCACCCGAACGAGGCCCCCCGCATCGTCCACGGAGACCCCGCGGGAGGCTGGTCCCGGCAGGGCGCCCGGCCGGGCGGCGGCCAGGCGGCGCTCGACGACGCGCTCGCCGAGATCGAGGCGCTCGCCGCGCTGGACCACGTCAAGGCGGTCGGCGAGACCGGCCTCGACCACTTCCGCACCGGCCCCGAGGGGATGGCCGCGCAGGAGCGTTCCTTCCGGGCCCACATCGAGATCGCCAAGCGGCAGGGCAAGGCCCTCGTCATCCACGACCGCGACGCCCACGCCGACGTCCTGCGGATCCTGCGGGAGGAGGGCGCCCCCGAACGCACCGTCTTCCACTGCTACTCCGGCGACGCCGCGATGGCCCGCGAGTGCGCCGCCGCCGGCTACTACATGTCCTTCGCCGGCACCGTCACCTTCAAGAACGCCGCACCGCTGCGCGAGGCCCTGGCCGTCGCCCCTCTCGAACTGGTGCTGGTCGAGACGGACGCCCCGTACCTCACCCCCGCGCCCTACCGCGGACGGCCCAACGCCCCGTACCTCATTCCGCTGACGGTGCGGGCCATGGCCGCGGTACGCGGCATCGACGAGGACGCCATGGCCACCGCCCTCGCCGCGAACACGGCCCGCGCCTTCGACTACTGACCGGCCGCCACCCCACCACCCCCGCCGCGCCCTCGCGCAGCCGTTCGGACGACACGCTGTGTGGTCGAACGGCTTTGATGCGTGACGCCCGCTGCCGCTAGGGTGCCGTGCCCGAGCAGCCGGGGCGGGACCAGTGGAGCGAGCGACACCAGTGGAGCGAGCGACGTGAGCGAGACGCAGGGCAGTCACCGCCGTGCCCCCTGGCCGGAGACCCAGCGGGACCCCGGCCCGTACGAAGGCCCGTACGCCCACCCCGACCCCCAGGTCCCCGCCCCCCGCGCCGAGGGCCGCCGGGCCGCCCGGCGCCGCGCGGCGGCGGCCCCCGCCGACACCCCGCCGCCCGCCCCGCCACTCGCCCCGGACCCCGGCCGCCCGGACCCCGACCGCCCCGGCGGCCGGCGCAGAGCCGCCACCGGCAGCCGCCGCCGCACCACCGCCGAACCGGCGCCGCCGCCCCCGGCCGCCCCGGACGCCGACCCCGTCGCCGCCCGCCCGCCCGGCCCCCGGGCCGGCCGGCGCAGGCGCTCCGCCCCCGCCCCGGCCGGCCCGGGCGCGGCCACCGCCCGCGACAGCTGGCGGCGCATCGTCCCCCAAGCCCTCGTCGTGGCCTTCCTGGCCGGCGGCACCACCGCCTTCGTCGCCGCCGACAAGGCCGTCCGGCTCACCGTCGACGGAGTACCGCGCACCCTGCACACCTTCGCCGGGAGCGTCGACGAACTCCTCGCGTCCGAAGGCCTCGGCGTCGGCCCCCACGACCTCGTCGCCCCCGCACCCGGCTCCGCCCTCGACGACGGCCAGCAGGTCGTCGTCCGCTACGGCCGCCCCCTGCGGCTCACCCTCGACGGCACCACCCGCCAGACCTGGACCACCGCCCGCACCGTGGACGCGGCCCTGCGCCAGCTCGGCGTACGCGTCGAGGGCGCCTACCTCTCCACCCCCCGCACCGCACCCGTCCCCCGTACCGGCCTCACCCTCGGCGTGCGCACCGAACGCGGCGTCACCTTCATGGCCGACGGCCGCGAACGCACCATCCGCACCAACGCCGCCACCGTCAAGGAGGCCCTCGACCAGGCCGGCATCACCCTCCACGGCCAGGACACCACCTCCGTCCCCCCGGACTCCTTCCCCCGCGACGGCCAGACCGTCACCGTGCTGCGCATCACCGGCACCCGTGAGGTCCGCGAGGAACGCATCCCGTACGACACCGAACGCGTCGAGGACCCCGGGCTCTTCGCCGGCACCGAGGTCGTCGAGCGCGTCGGACGGCCCGGGGCGCGCCGGGTCACGTACGCCCTGCGCACCGTCAACGGGGTCCGCCAGCAGCCCAGGAAGATCGCCGAGGAGGTCGTCCGGGAGCCCGTCACCCAGCGGGTGCTGGTCGGCACGAAGCCGCTGCCCACCTCCGTCGCCGGGGCCGACGGCCTCAACTGGGCCGCCCTGGCCCAGTGCGAATCCGGCGGCCGCCCCTCCGCCACCGACCCCTCGGGCACCTACGGCGGCCTCTACCAGTTCGACGTGAGCACCTGGCGGGCCCTCGGCGGCAGCGGCCGCCCGCAGGACGCACCGGCCTCGGAGCAGACGTACCGGGCGAAGAAGCTCTACGTGCAGCGGGGGGCGAGTCCGTGGCCGCACTGCGGCCGTAGGCTTGAGCGGTGAGCACCGCAGAGCAGCAGCCCCACGAGACCTCCGAGGTCCCTTCCGACGCCCTCCTCGGGCCGGCCGACATCCGAGAGCTGGCCGCCGTCCTCGGCGTACGCCCGACGAAGCAGAAGGGCCAGAACTTCGTCATCGACGCCAACACGGTGCGCCGGATCGTGCGCACCGCCGGGGTGCGTCCGGACGACGTGGTCGTGGAGGTCGGTCCGGGCCTGGGTTCGCTGACGCTCGCCCTGCTGGAGGCCGCCGACCGGGTGACCGCCGTCGAGATCGACGACGTCCTGGCCGCCGCGCTGCCCGCCACCATCGAGGCGCGGATGCCGCACCGGAAGGACCGTTTCGCTCTGGTCCACTCCGACGCGATGCTCGTCACCGAGCTCCCCGGCCCGGCGCCGACCGCGCTCGTCGCGAACCTGCCCTACAACGTGGCCGTGCCGGTCCTGCTGACCATGCTCGACCGCTTCCCGAGCATCGAGCGGACCCTCGTCATGGTCCAGTCCGAGGTCGCCGACCGGCTCGCCGCCCGCCCCGGCAACAAGGTGTACGGAGTCCCCTCCGTCAAGGCCGCCTGGTACGCGGACGTCAAGCGCGCCGGAGCCATCGGCCGCAACGTCTTCTGGCCCGCGCCGAACGTCGACTCCGGGCTCGTCTCCCTCGTACGGCGCTCCGAGCCGGTGAAGACCACCGCCTCCAAGGCGGAGGTCTTCGCGGTCGTCGACGCCGCCTTCGCGCAGCGGCGCAAGGGGCTGCGCGCCGCGCTGGCCGGCTGGGCCGGGTCGGCCGCCGCCGCCGAGGAGGCGCTGGTCGGCGCCGGCATCTCCCCGCTGGCGCGCGGCGAGTCCCTGACGGTGGAGGAGTTCGCCGCGATCGCCGAGCACAAGCCGGCCGTCGGGAGGCCCGCGCTGTGAGCGTGACGGTACGCGTCCCCGCGAAGGTCAACGTCCAGCTGGCGGTGGGCGCCGCCCGCCCCGACGGTTTCCACGACCTCGCCAACGTCTTCCTGGCCGTCTCCCTGTTCGACGAGGTCACCGCCACCCCGGCCGACGGGCTGAGGGTGACCTGCGAGGGTCCCGACTCCGACCAGGTGCCGCTGGACCGCACCAACCTCGCGGCGCGCGCCGCCGAGCTCCTCGCGGCCCGCGCCGGCGTCGAGCCCGCCGTCCACCTCCACATCGCCAAGAACATCCCCGTGGCCGGCGGGATGGCCGGCGGCAGCGCCGACGGGGCGGGTGCGCTGCTGGCGTGCGACCTGCTGTGGAAGCTGGACACCCCCCGCGAGGAACTGCTGGACCTCTGCGCGGAGCTGGGCAGCGACGTCCCCTTCAGCCTCGTCGGGGGCGCCGCGCTGGGCACCGGGCGCGGCGAGTTCCTCACCCCGGTGGCCGCCGGGCGGTTCCACTGGGTGTTCGCGGTCGCCGAGGGGGGCCTGTCCACCCCGGCGGTGTTCCGCGAGTTCGACCGCCTGACCGCCGGTACGGACGTGCCGGCGCCCGAGGCGTCCCCGGCGCTGCTCGAAGCCCTCTCCTCGGGCGACGCCGACGCGCTGGCCGCCGTCCTGCCCGGGTCCAACGGCCTCCAGGACGCCGCCCTGTCGCTGCGCCCGCAGCTCGCCGCCACCCTCGCGGCGGGCGTCGCCGCCGGGGCGCTGGCCGGACTGGTCTCAGGGTCGGGGCCGACGACGGCCTTCCTGGTGCGGGACGCCGAATCCGCCGCGGAGGTCGCCGCCGCGCTGGAGGCCTCCGGCACCTGCCGTGCCACCCGGGTCACCTCCTCCCCGGCCCCCGGAGCGACGGCCGTAACCGCCTGAGCGACGGCCGTGACCGCCTGAGCGACGGCCGTAACCGCCTGAGCGACGGCCGTGACCGCCTGAGCGACGGCCGTGACCGCCTGAGCGACGGCCGGGAAGGCGGGCGCGCCGGGAGGGCGCGGGGCCGCCCGGCCGCGCGCGGCTACCTAGGCACGGGATGAGTACCCGCGCCCTGTCGGAGGGCGGGGCGCGGCCGCGACCGTAGGGGCATGACAGTCAGCGCACGCGGCATGGCCGCCGCCACGCCCGCCTCCCGCGACCGGTACGTGGACCTGCTCCGGGTCGCCTCCCTCGCCACCGTCGTGTTCGGGCACTGGCTGATGGCCGCCGTCAGCACCGACGGCATAGGGAACCTCCTCGCGCTTGTGCCCCCGCTCCAGGTGCTCACCTGGGGGCTGCAGGTCATGCCGGTGTTCTTCTTCGTCGGCGGGTTCTCGCACGCCCTGTCGTACCGCTCGCTGGAGCGCCGCGCCGAGGGCCGGCCCGTCTACGCCGTCTTCCTGCGCGCCCGTCTCCAGCGGCTGCTGCGGCCCACCCTGGCCTTCGTCCTCGTCTGGGCGGCGCTCGCCCTGCTCGTGCAGCTCGCGGGCGCGGACGACGGCCGGCTGGCCGGCGCCGCGCTGCGGATGGTGACGCAGCCGCTGTGGTTCATCGGGATCTACCTGGCGATGGTGGCCTTCACCCCGCCGCTGCTGAAGCTGCACGCCCGCTGGGGCTGGGCCGCCCTCGCCGCCCTCGCCGGCGCCGCGGCCCTGGTCGACGTACTGCGCTTCGCGCTCGGCGTCCCGTACGCGGAGTTCCTGAACTTCGCCTTCGTCTGGCTCGCCGTGCACCAGCTCGGCTTCCTGCGCGCCGACGGCCGCATCACCCGGCCCGCCCTCCTCGGCGCCGCCGGGCTCGCCGGGGCGGTGCTGCTCGTCGCGGCCGGACCGTACCCGCTGTCCATGGTCGGGATGCCCGGGGAGAAGGTGTCCAACATGGCCCCGCCCACCCTCGCCCTGCTCTGCCACGGCATGTGGCTGGCCGGCGCCGTCCAGCTGCTCGCCCGGCCCGCGACGGCCTGGCTCGCCCGGCCGCGGGTCTGGCGCGGGGTCGTCGCCGCCAACGGCGTCGCCATGACCGCCTTCCTCTGGCACCTCACCGCCATGCTGGCCGTGTACGCCGCCCAGCTCGCCCTGGGTCTGCCGCTGCCCGAGCCGGCCACCGCCGCCTGGTGGGCGCAGGTGCCGCCGCGGATCCTCCTGGCGGCCGCCCTCACGGCCGCGCTCGTGGCCTGCTTCCGCCGCTTCGAGGCGCCGCGGCCCGCGTCCGCCGCCCCCGGCAGCGGGCCCGCCGCCGCCCTGGGCACCACCCTGTGCCTGCTGGGCGTCCTCGGCCTGTCCACGACCGGCCTCGGCGGCCTCCTGGAGGGGCACACCGCCACCCTGATCGCCCTGCCGGTCACCGCGCCCGCCGCCATCGGCATGGCAGTGGGGGGCGCCTGGCTGGTGGAACGTTCCGCCTCCGTCCGGAGGGTTAGGCTGAGGGGCTGATCCACACCCTTTCCCTGGAGCGCGTCTGATGGCCGTCAATCTGGTCAATGTCGAGGCAGTCAGCAAGGTGTACGGCACCCGTACCCTGCTCGACGGCATCTCCCTCGGCGTGTCCGAGGGAGACCGGATCGGCGTCGTCGGCCGCAACGGCGACGGCAAGACCACCCTCATCCGGATGCTGGCCAAGCTGGAGGAGCCCGACTCCGGCCGGGTCACCCAGAACAGCGGCCTGCAGATGGGCGTGCTCACCCAGCACGACTCCCTCGACCCGTCCGCCACCGTCCGGCACGAGATCATCGGCGACATGGCCGACCACGAGTGGGCCGGCAACGCCAAGATCCGCGACGTCCTCACCGGTCTCTTCGGCGGCCTCGACCTGCCCGGCTTCGGCCAGGGCCTCGACACCGTCATCGGTCCGCTCTCCGGCGGCGAGCGCCGCCGCATCGCGCTCGCCAAGCTGCTCATCGCCGACCAGGACCTCCTCGTCCTCGACGAGCCCACCAACCACCTCGACGTCGAGGGCATCTCCTGGCTGGCCGGCCACCTCCAGGCCCGCCGCTCCGCCCTCGTCTGCGTCACCCACGACCGCTGGTTCCTCGACCAGGTCTGCACCCGCATGTGGGACGTGCAGCGCGGTTCCGTCTACGAGTACGAGGGCGGCTACAGCGACTACGTCTTCGCCCGCGCCGAGCGCGACCGGATCGCCGCCACCGAGGAGGCCAAGCGGCAGAACCTGATGCGCAAGGAGCTGGCCTGGCTGCGCCGCGGCGCCCCCGCCCGGACCTCCAAGCCGCGCTACCGCATCGAGGCCGCCAACGAGCTGATCGCCGACGTGCCGCCGCCGCGCGACAAGTCCGAGCTGATGAAGTTCGCCAACGCCCGCCTCGGCAAGACGGTCTTCGACCTGGAGGACGTCACCGTCCAGGCCGGTCCCAAGACCCTGCTCAAGCACCTCACCTGGCACCTGGGCCCGGGCGACCGCGTCGGCCTGGTCGGCGTCAACGGCGCCGGCAAGACCTCCCTGCTGCGGGCCCTGGCCGAGGCCGCCCGCACCCAGGGCGAGGTGCAGCCCGCCGAGGGCTCCGTGACGGTCGGCAAGACGGTGCGCCTGGCCTACCTCTCCCAGGAGGTCGGCGAGCTCGACCCGTCGCTGCGCGTCCTGGAGGCCGTCCAGCGCGTCCGCGACCGCGTCGACCTCGGCAAGGGCCGCGAGATGACGGCGGGGCAGCTGTGCGAGCAGTTCGGGTTCACCAAGGAGAAGCAGTGGACGCCGGTCGGCGACCTCTCCGGCGGCGAGCGGCGCCGGCTGCAGATCCTGCGCCTGCTGATGGACGAGCCGAACGTCCTCTTCCTCGACGAGCCCACCAACGACCTCGACATCGAGACCCTCACCCAGCTGGAGGACCTCCTCGACGGCTGGCCGGGCTCGATGATCGTGATCTCCCACGACCGGTTCTTCATCGAGCGCACCACCGACACGGTGATGGCCCTGCTCGGCGACGCGAGCCTGCGGATGCTGCCGCGCGGCCTGGACGAGTACCTGGAGCGCCGCCGACGGATGATCGAGGCCGCCGCCCCGGCGCCGGCCCCGGCCGCCGCCGTCAAGTCGACGGCCTCGGGCGACTCGCGCGCCGCGAAGAAGGAGCTCCAGAAGATCGAGCGCCAGCTCAACAAGATGTCGGACCGCGAGACGAGCCTGCACGCGCAGATCGCCGAGCACTCCACCGACTACGACAAGGTCGCCAAGCTCGACGCGGAGCTGCGGGAACTGATCTCCGAGCGCGACGACTTGGAGATGCGCTGGCTGGAACTGGCCGAAGAGGCCTGAGTCCGGCGCCGCCCCGCGGCCCCCGGAAAACGCCGGCCGGACGGATAACGGCCGTGTCACGGGCCGGTCCTCCCTTGGGAACAGGGGTGCGACCGGCCCGTTGAGTGTCGGCCACGGGTGATAGAAAGGGTCGGTTCTTCGTCGGTCTCCGGACCGCCCCCACCGCCCGAACCCGAAGGTATGCGCTGATGACCGAGCCGCCCCAGCCGCCGAACCAGCCGCCGTCCCCTTCCGGTTACGGTCACCTGCCCGGGCCGCCGCAGCAGGGCTACGGCTACCCGCCGCAGGGCGCCAACCCGTACGCGCAACAGCCGCCGACGGTGCCGCAGCCGCTCGTCCAGCACGGCGGGTACGGCTTCCCGCCCGGGCCGGGCATGCCCCCCGGCCCGCCGGCGCCGGGCGGACCGGTCCGGCGCAAGGGCGCGGTCATCGTCGCGGCGGCGGTCGCGGGTGTCCTCGTACTGGGCACCGGCGCCTACTTCGCCTTCCTGAGCGGTGACGACGGCCCCAAGACGCCCGTCGCGCAGGGCTCGACGCCCGCCGACCCCAAGCCCTCGGGCTCCCCGTCCGTGGACAAGGGCGACGGCAGCGGCAACGGAGGCGCGGACCAGACCGACCTCAACGCGGGCCGCAAGCCCGGCGAGGACAAGGTCATGTGGTTCAAGACGGCCAAGCTCACCGGTCCCGGGGCCGGCATCCCGACGCAGGGGCAGTGGGTCGTGGGTGACACCGTCGTCAAGACGATCGACAAGTCCGTCGTGGGCTATGCCGTCACCGACGGCAAGGAGAAGTGGAAGATCGACGTCCGCGCCGAGATCTGCGGGCTCACCGACCAGACCACCGCCGACGGCAAGACCGTCATCGTCGTCAAGGACGGCGGCGGATCCAACGCCGACTGCAACCAGATGAAACTGATCGACCTCAAGGCGGGCAAGGAGGGCTGGACGAAGCCGGTCGACAAGGAGAACCTCTTCGACGGCGGCGGCGTCGACGTCGGGCTGGCCCTCACCGGCGACACCGTCGCCGTGAACCGGATGGCCGCCACCAGCGCCTACCGCGTCAGCACCGGCGAGAAGCTCTTCTCCGGCAGCGGCCCCGAGGGCTGCCAGCCCAGCCAGTACGCCGCCGGCAACGGCAAGATGCTCGGCATCGCCCTGTGCATGGACGCCGACAAGACCATCGAGGTGCAGGACGCCGACCCGGTCACCGGCAAGAAGACCTGGTCCTACCGGCTGCCCAAGGGCTGGCGCGTCACCGGCGTGTACTCCGTCTCCCCGATCGTCCTCGACATCGGCAACCGCGAGACCAAGGAGCGGGCCGTCATCGCCCTGACCCCGGACGGCAAGAAGCGCTCCAGCATGGCCGCCGAGGGGAACTTCCAGGTCAACTGCGGCGCCGGCAGCAGCGACAACCTCCAGGGCTGCGGCGCCTCCGCCGTGGACGGCGACACGCTCTACCTGAACACGCTGACGGACAAGGGCACCAACAACGAGGTCGTCGCCTTCGACCTCGCGACCGGCAAGGCCAAGTGGCGCCGCGCCGCCGGGGACCAGCGCGTGTTCCACCCGCTCAAGGCGGCGAACGGACAGCTGACCGTCTACCGCGCCGGCCTGCGCGACGAGCCCGGCGAGATCCTCTCCATGCCCGCCGCCGGCGGCGAGCCCAAGACGCTGCTGCGCATGCCGTCCGGCCCCGCAGCGAAGGTCGAGGGATCCTTCCTCTCCAACGGGCGGCGGGCCTTCGAGGACGGCCGGTTCGTCACCTCCGCCGCCTCGCTGACCGGCAACGGCCAGGACGAGAGGCTCCTGATGGTCTTCGGCAAGTGAACGAGTCCACCGAGCGCCCCACCGAGAGGCAGTAGCAAGCGATGAGTACCCCGCCGCCCCCCAGCCAGCCGCCCTCCGGCGGTTTCGGCGGCCCCCCGCCGCCGCCCGGCCCCCCGCAGCCCCCGGCCCAGCCGCCCACGGTCCCGGCCCCCCAGGCCGGCTACGGCTACCCGCAGCCCCAGGCCCAGCCCGGCTACGGCCACCCGCAGCAGCCGAACACGCTCCAGGCCCCGGCCCAGCCGCAGTACGCCGCCCCCGGCGGCGGGAACAACGACAAGCGCAACCAGCTGGCGATCGTCGGCGCGGCCGTACTGGCCATGGCCCTCATCATCGGCGGCGGCTTCTGGTACGTCTCCGGCGACGACGGCGGAGCCCAGCCCACCGCGAACGGCGCCAGCGGCTCGCCCGAGGGCGACAAGGGCGGCCCCGCGGGCACCCCCGGCAGCGAGAAGGTCCCCTCCAACCCCAAGTCGAAGACGCTGGTCAACGTCCCCAGCCCGACCCCGCCCGACGTGGTCTCCGTCGACGGCTCCTGGCTGACCGACACCGTCTACGCCAAGTCCGACGTGGCCAAGGTCGTCGGCTACAACCTGGTCGACGGCGGCAAGAAGTGGGAACTGCCGCTGCCCGCCAACGTCTGCGGCGCCACCAAGCACATCAGCGACAACAAGACCGCCATCCTCTTCGAGGAGGGCCTGGCGACCAACGAGAAGAAGTACCCCCAGTGCACCCAGGTCGGCGTCCTCGACCTGAACACCGGCAAGCTCCTCTGGTCCGCCACCGCCAAGTCCGCCACCGGCGGCGACAAGCCGGTCGCCTTCAGCGAGGTCACCATCAGCGGCCAGACCGTCGCCGCGGGCGGCCTGTACGGCGGCGCCGCCTGGAACCTCGCCGACGGCAAGTCCCTGTGGACCCCGAAGACCGACGGCGAAGGCTGCTACGACCTCGGCTACGCCGGCGGCGAGGCCCTCGCAGCCCTGCGCAAGTGCGGCCGGGGCTCCAGCCCGACCCTGTACGCGCAGGCCCTCGACCCCGCCACCGGCGCGCCGAAGTACCAGTACAAGCTGTCCGCGGGCATCGAGTGGGCCGGCATCATCTCCACCAAGCCGCTCATCGTCGCCGCCAACGTCGGCAACACCGCCAAGAACGCCACCAACGTCAGCGACCTCTTCGTCGTCGACGACGCGGGCCAGCTCAAGACCCGTATCGGCCTCGCCGGCGGCAGCTACGCCCCCAGGTGCCCCGCCACCGAGGTCGAGCAGTGTTCGAGCATGGTCGTCGGCAACGGCAAGGTCTACCTGCCGTCGTACGAGCACCAGGGCTCGGCCTCCGTCGGCCGGACCAACGAGATCGTCTCCTTCGACCTGGAGACCGGCAAGGCCACCAGCGACCGCGCCGACGCGGGCGAGCGGTACACCATGTTCCCGCTGCGCATGGACGGGTCGAACATCATCGCCTACAAGGTGCCCCCGTACGACGGAGGCGGCCAGGTCGTCAGCATCGACGGCAAGACGATGAAGGAGACCCTGCTGATGCAGAACCCTGTCGAGAAGGCGAGCCAGCGCATGGAGACCGGCTTCTCGAAGGACCACTCCGAGTACCGCTACCACAACGGGCGCCTGTTCATCTCCCGTACCACGGTGCGCAAGCCGTACTCGGAGAAGTCCACGCCCGAGTACCTCTTCGTCTCCTTCGCGGCGAACTGACGCCGGGCCACGCCCCACGCCGAAAGCCCCCGGACGGTACCCACCGATCGGGGGCTTTCGCACGGTAACCGGCACGCCCCGTCGAACAAGCGTGTAGCTTGCCGGGTCAGATGGATCTGGGGTGGGAGCCTTGATGGGCGTACGGGTCGTGGTGGTCGACGAGCACCGGCTGCTGGCCGAGGCGCTCGCCTCGGCCCTGAAACTGCGCGGGCACCGCGTGCTCGCGGCGGCGGCACCGGCGGCCGGCGCCGCCGAGCTGGTCATCGGCCGCGCCCCGGAGGTGTGCCTGTTCGGCACCGCCACCCCGGCGGAGCCCGGCGTCTTCGAGCCGGTGGTGCGGATCAAGCGCGAGCGCCCGCAGATCGCCGTGGTGGTCCTGGGGCCCGTCCCGAGCCCGCGCGGGATAGCCGCCGCCTTCGCCGCCGGGGCCTCCGGGTACGTCCGCCAGGACGAGCGCATCGAAGGCGTCGAGCGGGCCCTGGCGAAGGCCCGGTCCGGGGAGGTCGCGATCGCCCCGCAGCTGCTCCAGGGCGCCTTCGCGGAGCTCCTCAACCCCGCTGCGCAGCCCGACGACGAGGCCGGCCGGCTGCTGCGGCTGCTGACCCCGCGCGAGGCCGAGGTACTGGTCCGGGTCGCGGAGGGCGAGGACACCCGGCTCATCGCCGCCGGCATGGCCATCGCGCCGAGCACGGCCCGTACCCACGTGCAGCGGGTCCTGATGAAGCTCGGCGTGGGATCGAGGCTGGAGGCCGCCGCGCTGGCCGCCCGTACCGGGCTGCTGGACCGGGCCGCGCTGCCCGCGCGGCAGCGGCCGCAGGGGCCCGGGGAGCCGTCCGAGGGCTGAGCCCCGCCGCGTGGGGGCGTCCGCCCGGCCCCGGGGGGCCACCCCTGCCCGCCCGGCCGGACGCGGGCCGGTCCCGGCCGTCCGGGTACGGTGTTCGAACGGCCGCGATTTCCCCGGAAGCGCGGAATCCGGTAAGCCAGTCACCAGGGCACGCGCATCCGCGTGCTTCCGCGAGATGTAGGAGTGCGAGTGAGCAAGTACCTGGTCACCGGCGGTGCCGGATACGTGGGCAGCGTCGTGGCCGCCCATCTGCTGGAGGCCGGACACGAGGTGGCCATCCTCGACAACCTCTCCACCGGCTTCGCCGAGGGCGTCCCCGCCGGCGCCACCCTGATCAACGGCCGGATCCAGGACGCCGCCGACCACCTGGACTCCTCCTACGACGCGGTGCTGCACTTCGCGGCCTCCTCGCAGGTCGGCGAGTCCGTCGTGAACCCCGGCAAGTACTGGGACAACAACGTCGGCGGCACCCTCGCCCTGCTGACCGCGATGCGCGAGGCCGGGGTGCGCCGGCTCGTCTTCTCCTCCACCGCCGCCACCTACGGGGAGCCGTCCGGCGGGGTGCTGACGGAGACCTCGGTGACCGCGCCGACCAACCCGTACGGGGCCTCGAAGCTGGCCGTCGACCACATGATCGCGGGGGAGTGCGCGGCGCACGGCCTCGCGGCGGTCTCGCTGCGCTACTTCAACGTGGCCGGCGCCTACCGGGAGTTCGGAGAGCGCCACGACCCCGAGACGCACCTGATCCCGCTGGTGCTCCAGGTCGCCCTCGGCGAGCGCGAGGCCATCTCGGTGTTCGGCGACGACTACCCGACCCCCGACGGGACCTGCGTCCGCGACTACATCCACGTCGCCGACCTGGCGGAGGCCCACCTGTCCGCGCTGCGCGTCGCGGCCGAGGGCGAGCACCTGGTGTGCAACCTCGGCAACGGCAGCGGCTTCTCGGTCCGCGAGGTGATCGAGACGGTCCGCAAGGTCACCGGCCGGGAAATCCCCGAGGTGGTCGCTCCGCGCCGCGCCGGAGACCCCGCGGTCCTCGTCGCCTCCGCCCGCACGGCGCACGAGCGCCTCGGCTGGACCCCCACCCGCTCGGACCTCACCAACATCGTGACCGACGCCTGGAACTTCGCCCGCGAGCAGCGCTCCTGACGCTCCGGCTCCTTCCGTGCGCCCCCCACAGCCCGACGGCTTGGGGGGCGCACGCGTAAGGGCCGGGCGCGGGCCGCAGGCGCCGCGCGCGGGCGCCCGGCGTGCGTACGCCGGGTGAAATGCACCCCGTGCAACTGCCCGCGGCACGCGCCCGTCGGGAATCCGCCTCCCCAGCCCTCCGGACAGACGAAAACAAGCCACCGAGAAGGCCGTCGCGGACCTCCCCGCCGGAAATCGGGGCGAAAAACTTCTGCTATTCGGCCAACCGCGAGACGCCGCCCCCTCTACGCTGATGCGAGACACCGGTGGGGGCCGGTGTTGTTTCAGGGGTCGAGACGCGCCGGGTACGGCGTTCGGTCCGGGGTAGTGCACAGATGTCGCGGCGGCGGCCGCGGGCTTGTGGCCCACCCGGCCGGGCGCCGTACCCGTAGTCGTCCGTTCCCCGACCCTTGGGGGTTTTGTGGTTCGTATCCGGGTCCTGGTGGTCGATGGCCACCGCATCTTCGCCGAGTCTCTGGCGGCCGCGCTCGCGGCCGAGCCGGACGTGGACGTGTCCGCGGCCGGCAGCGGTCCGGCGGCCTCGCGCTGCCTCGAGCGCGCGGTGGCCGAAGGCCGGCGCTACGACGTGCTCCTCGTCGACGCCGACCTCGGCGCCGGCGCGGCCGCGCCGCAGGCCGTTCCGGGCCAGCGGGAAGCGGGCTCCGGCCCGGCCCCGCCGGCCGACGGGATCGCCCTCGTCGCCGGGGTACGGGGCGCGCACCCCGGCGTGCGCACCGTGGTCCTCGCCGAACGCGACGATCCGCGCCGGGCCGCGCTCGCCCTGCAGGCGGGGGCGTCGGGGTGGGTGGCGAAGGACTGCTCGCTCCAGCGCCTGCTGGCCGTGATCCGCGGGGTGCTGCGCGAGGAGACCCACCTGCCGCCCGCGCTGCTCACCGGGGTGCTGCGGGAGCTGACGGCCGCCCGCAAGCACCGTACGGACAGCGAGCGGCTCGTGGAGTCCCTCACCCCGCGCGAGCACGAGGTGCTGCGCTGCATGGTGGCGGGCCTGGGCCGCAAGGACGTGGCCGCGCGGCTGTTCCTGTCCCCGCACACCGTGCGCACCCACATGCAGAACGTGCTGGGCAAGCTCGGGGTCCACTCCACCCTGGCCGCCGTGGCGCTGGCCCGGCGGGCCGGCGTACGTCCCGCGGAGCTAGCCGGGGATGTTGTCGAACGGAGCGGTCAACTGGCGTAGCAGCCCTGCGAGCTCGCCCCGCTGCGTCGTGGAGAGCTGGGCCAGGATGGCGCGTTCCTGGGCCAGCAGTCCCGCCAGGGACTGGTCGGCGCGGTCGCGCCCTTCGGGGGTCAGCCGGACCAGCACTCCGCGCCGGTCGCTGGGGTCGGGAAGCCGCTCGACGAGGCCCTTCTTGGCGAGCCGGTCGATGCGGTTGGTCATGGTGCCGGAGGTGACGAGCGTCTGCGTCAGCAACTGTCCGGGGGAGAGCTGGTAGGGCGCGCCCGCACGCCGCAGCGAGGTGAGCACGTCGAACTCCCACGGTTCCAGGCCGTGCTCGGAGAAGGCGAGCCTGCGGGCCCGGTCGAGGTGGCGCGCGAGCCGGCTGACGCGGCTGAGCACTTCGAGCGGTTCCACGTCGAGGTCAGGGCGCTCTCGCCGCCATGCCGCGACCAGTCGGTCGACCTCGTCCTCCATGCCGATCAGTGTACGGGGTCTGTCGACGTGAAGTCTCTTCGGATCAAGAATCTTGACATCGAGATATATTCCGGCCGAGCATGGGGCATGGACGTGGCCGGAACGGCTTCCGCTTCCGATCGCCCCACGAGTAGGGAGGCTCGAACATGCATTCCGATATCGCGCGGGCCGTGCGCGCCCACACCCGCGACGGCTCCGCACCCGTCTGGGACCCCCAGCAGTACCTCCACCACGCCGGGCACCGCACGCGCCCTTTCCTCGACCTGATGAACCGCATACCCGAGCTCCCCTCCAGCGCCCCCCGCATCGCCGACCTCGGCTGCGGCCCCGGCAACGTCACCGCCCTCCTCGCCGACCGCTGGCCCGAGGCCCGTATCACCGGTTTCGACCTTTCCCCGCAGATGCTCCAGCGTGCCTCCGCCGACTACGCCGGCCCCACCCCCGGCGGCGGCCGTATCGACTTCCGCCCCGCCGACCTCGCGGACTGGATGCCCGAGGAGACCTACGACCTGATCGTGTCCAACGCGGCCCTCCAGTGGGTGCCCAGCCACCCCGGCTCCTTCGCCGCCTGGATCAACGGTCTGCGCCCCGGCGGCACCTTCGCCTTCCAGATCCCGGGCAACTTCACCGCCCCCAGCCACCGGCTGCTCGCCGAACTGTGCGACACCCCGCGCTGGCACGACCGCCTCGCCGGGCTCGGGGCGCGCTACATCCACCTGCTCGAACCCGCCGAGTACCTCGCCCGGTTCACCGAGCTGGGCTGCGCCGTCGACGTCTGGGAGACCACGTACTCCCAGCTCCTCCAGGGCACCGACCCCGTCCTCGCCTGGGTCAAGGGCACCGCGCTGCGGCCCGTCCTCACCGCCCTCGGCGACGACCGGGAGGCCGTCGACCGCTTCCTCGCCGAATACCGCGAGATCCTGCGCGCCGCCTACCCGCCGGGCCCCCGGGGCACCGTCTTCCCGTTCCGCCGGATCTTCGCCGTCGCCCACAAGGAGGCATGACCGTGCTGACCGCCGTCGACCACGTGCAGCTCGCCGCCCCGCCCGGATCCGAGGACACGCTGCGCGCGTACTGCCAAGACGTCCTCGGCATGCGGGAGATCTCCAAACCGCCCGTCCTCGCCGCGCGCGGGGGCTGCTGGTTCGCGGCCGGAGGCGTACGGCCGCACCTCGGCGTGGAGGACGACTTCCGGCCCGCCCGCAAGGCCCACCCGGGGCTGAGGGTGACCGGGATCGAGGAGTACGCGGACAGATTCCGCGAACGCGGCGCCGACGTCGTCCGGGACGACAACCTGCCGGGCCACCGCCGCTTCTACTCCCACGACCCGGTCGGCAACCGGCTGGAGTTCCTGGAACCGCACGCCCCCGGGGCCGACGGGCCGCCGGCGGGCTGACGACCGCCGGGGCCGCCGGCCGACCCGGACCCGCACGGCCGGCACCGCCCCGCACGGCACGGGTCGGCACCGCCCCGCACGGCCGGGTACCCGTACGACGCCACGACGCGACGGCGCCCCGTCACCGGAACGTCCGGTGACGGGGCGCCGTCGCACGTCGTTCGTACGCGCTCAGCTCTTGCGGTGCCCCACCAGCCGCGGCTTCGCCTCCAGGTTCTCCAGCCCGTGCCAGGCCAGGTTCACCAGGTGCGCCGCCACCTCGGGCTTCTTGGGCCGCCGCGTCTCCAGCCACCACTGGCCCGTCAGCGCCACCATCCCGACCAGCGCCTGCGCGTACAGCGGGGCCAGCTTCGGATCGAAGCCCCGGGCCTTGAACTCCAGCCCCAGGATGTCCTCCACCTGAGTGGCGATGTCACTGATCAGCGACGCGAAGGTGCCCGTCGACTGCGCCACGGGCGAATCCCGCACCAGGATCCGGAAACCGTCCGTGTAGTTCTCGATGTAGTCCAGCAGCGCGAACGCCGCCTGCTCCAGCAGCTCCCGCGGATGCCCGGCCGTCAGCGCGCTCGTCACCCCGTCCAGCAGCTGGCGCATCTCGCGGTCCACGACGACCGCGTACAGCCCCTCCTTGCCCCCGAAGTGCTCGTACACCACCGGCTTGGACACCCCGGCCTTGGCCGCGATCTCCTCCACCGACGTGCCCTCGAAGCCCTTCGCGGCGAACAGGGTGCGGCCGATGTCCAGCAGTTGCTGACGCCGCTCGGCGCCCGTCATCCGGACCCGGCGGCCCCGCCTGGGTTTGTCGCTGCTGGAACTGCTGCCGTCGATCGCCACGTCCCCCATCATGCCGGGTTCGGCGTCTCTTCCTTGCGCCGGGCGTCGATCCTCGCCCCGGACGGCCACCGCACGTCGGAGGCCCACCCCAGCAGCTCGAACCAGCGGATCAGCCGCGCGCTGGAATCCACCTGACCGCGCAGCACGCCGTGCCGCGCCGACGTCGGGTCGGCGTGGTGCAGGTTGTGCCAGGACTCCCCGCACGACAGCACAGCAAGCCACCACACGTTGCCCGAGCGGTCCCGCGACTTGAACGGCCGCTTGCCCACCGCGTGACAGATCGAGTTGATCGACCACGTCACGTGGTGCAGCAGCGCCACGCGCACCAGCGAACCCCAGAAGAACGCCGTGAAGGCGCCCCACCAGGACATCGTCACCAGACCGCCCACCAGCGGCGGGATCGCCAGCGACACCACCGTCCAGAGGACGAAGTCGCGGCTGATCCGCCGGATCGCCGGGTCCTTCACCAGGTCGGGGGCGTACTTCTGCTGATCGGTCTGCTCCTCGTCGAACAGCCAGCCGATGTGCGCCCACCACAGGCCCTTCATCAGGGCCGGCACCGTCTCGCCGAACCGCCACGGAGAATGCGGGTCGCCCTCGTGGTCGGAGTACTTGTGGTGCTTGCGGTGATCGGCCACCCACCGCACCAGCGGCCCCTCCACCGCCATGGAGCCCATGACGGCCAGCGCGATCCGCAGCGGCCGCTTCGCCTTGAAGGAGCCGTGCGTGAAGTACCGGTGGAAGCCGATGGTGATGCCGTGGCACGCCAGGAAGTACATGAACACCATCAGGCCCAGGTCGAGCCACGTCACCCCCCAGCCCCAGGCCAGCGGCACCGCCGCCAGCAGCGCCAGGAACGGCACGGTGATGAAGAGAAGCAGTGCGATCTGCTCCGCGGAGCGCTTCCGTTCGCCACCGCGCGTCGCGGAGGGCGCGGAAGGCGACGAGGAGTCCTCGATCAGTTCCGGGCTGAGGGTCATGGGGTCCCCTGGGGGGTGAGAAGGCGGCCGGCGCGGCGCGCGCCTGACCTACGGAGCCGTAACCTACGGCAACGTAAGTATGGCAAATACGGCGCGCCCGGCAACAGGACCCGCGCGACGGGCCCCCGGCCTGCCCAAAGGGCGGGCACCCTGCCCGGGCACGGGGACGGGACACCTATCCTGGTGTCGTCGGACAGCGCGGTCCGCACGGGCAGCCCGGGCTGCGCAGCACGACCGGCATGGCCGCGCACCCCCGGGAGCCCACAGCCCAGTAGCGCTCGAACACTGCAAGGAGCCGCACCTGTGAGCAGTGCTGACCAGGCCGCCCAGGCCCCCGTCACCCAGCCCGCCGATCCCGCCGCCGCGACACGGACGGCGGAGACGGCGAACGCGGAGCTGCGCGCGGACATCCGCCGCCTCGGCGACCTCCTCGGCGAGACCCTCGTCCGCCAGGAGGGCCGGGAACTCCTCGACCTCGTCGAACGGGTCCGCGCCCTGACGCGCACCGACGGCGAGGCCGCGGCGGCCCTCCTCGGCGACACGGACCTGGAGACCGCCGCCAAGCTGGTGCGCGCCTTCTCCACCTACTTCCACCTCGCCAACGTCACCGAGCAGGTGCACCGCGGCAAGGAGCTGCGCGCCCACCGCGCCGCCGAGGGCGGGCTCCTCGCCCGCACCGCCGACATGCTCAAGGACGCCGACCCCGAGCACCTGCGCGAGACGGTCAAGAACCTCAACGTCCGCCCCGTCTTCACCGCCCACCCCACCGAGGCCGCCCGCCGCAGCGTGCTGAACAAGCTCCGCCGCATCGCCGCCCTCCTGGAGGAGCCCGTCACCGGCGCCGGCGACCGCCGCCGCCACGACCTGCGGCTCGCCGAGAACATCGACCTCGTCTGGCAGACCGACGAGCTGCGCGTCGTGCGCCCGGAGCCCGCGGACGAGGCCCGCAACGCCATCTACTACCTCGACGAGCTCCACGCCGGCGCCGTCGGCGACGTCCTCGAGGACCTCGCCGCCGAGCTCCAGCGCGTCGGCGTCGAGCTGCCCGCCGGCACCCGCCCGCTCACCTTCGGCACCTGGATCGGCGGCGACCGCGACGGCAACCCCAACGTCACCCCCGACGTCACCCGCGACGTGCTGATCCTCCAGCACGAGCACGGCATCACCGACGCCCTCGAACTCGTCGACTTCCTGCGCGGACTCCTCTCCAACTCCATCCGCTACACCGGAGCCACCGAGGAACTCCTCACCTCCCTCCAGGCCGACCTGGAACGCCTCCCCGAGATCAGCCCCCGCTACAAGCGGCTGAACGCCGAGGAGCCGTACCGCCTCAAGGCCACCTGCATCCGCCAGAAGCTCCTCAACACCCGCGAGCGCCTCGCCAAGGGCATCCCCCACGAGGAAGGCCGCGACTACCTCGGCACCGCCGAGCTCCTCGCCGACCTCACCCTCATCCAGACCTCCCTGCGCGAACACCGCGGCGCCCTCTTCGCCGACGGCCGCATGGACCGCACCATCCGCACCCTGGCCGCCTTCGGCCTCCAGCTCGCCACCATGGACGTACGCGAGCACGCGGACGCCCACCACCACGCCCTCGGACAGCTCTTCGACCGCCTCGGCGAGGAGTCCTGGCGCTACGCCGACATGCCGCGCGACTACCGGCAGAAGCTCCTCGCCAAGGAACTGCGCTCCCGCCGCCCCCTCGCGCCCACCCCGGCCCCCCTGGACGCGGCGGGACAGAAGACCCTCGGCGTCTTCACCGCCATCAAGGACGCCTTCGAGAAGTTCGGCCCCGAGGTCATCGAGTCCTACATCATCTCGATGTGCCAGGGCGCCGACGACGTCTTCGCCGCCGCCGTCCTCGCCCGTGAGGCGGGCCTCCTCGACCTCCACGCCGGCTGGGCCAAGATCGGCATCGTTCCGCTGCTGGAGACCACCGACGAGCTGCGCGCCGCCGACGTCATCCTCGACGAGATGCTCGCCGACCCCTCCTACCGGCGCCTGGTCTCCCTGCGCGGCGACGTCCAGGAGGTCATGCTCGGCTACTCCGACTCCAGCAAGTTCGGCGGCATCACCACCAGCCAGTGGGAGATCCACCGCGCCCAGCGCCGGCTGCGCGACGTGGCCCACCGCCACGGCGTCCGCCTGCGCCTCTTCCACGGCCGCGGCGGCACCGTCGGCCGCGGCGGCGGCCCCTCGCACGACGCGATCCTCGCCCAGCCCTGGGGCACCCTGGAGGGCGAGATCAAGGTCACCGAGCAGGGCGAGGTCATCTCCGACAAGTACCTCGTCCCGTCCCTGGCCCGCGAGAACCTGGAGCTGACCGTCGCGGCCACCCTCCAGGCCTCCGCCCTCCACACGGCCCCCCGCCAGTCCGACGACGCCCTCGCCCGCTGGGACGCGGCCATGGACATCGTCTCGGACGCCGCCCACGGCGCCTACCGCGCACTCGTCGAGGACCCCGACCTGCCCGCGTACTTCTTCGCGGCCACCCCCGTCGACCAGCTCGCCGACCTCCACCTGGGCTCCCGGCCCTCCCGCCGCCCCGACTCCGGCGCCGGCCTCGACGGCCTGCGCGCCATCCCGTGGGTCTTCGGCTGGACCCAGTCCCGCCAGATCGTCCCCGGCTGGTACGGCGTCGGCTCCGGCCTCAAGGCCCTGCGCGAAGCCGGGCAGGACACCGTCCTCACCGAGATGGGCGAGCGCTGGCACTTCTTCCGCAACTTCCTGTCCAACGTCGAGATGACGCTGGCCAAGACCGACCTGCGGATCGCCCGCCACTACGTGGACACCCTCGTCCCGGACGAGCTCAAGCACGTCTTCGACCGCATCGAGGCCGAGCACGAACTCACCGTCCGCGAGGTCCTGCGCATCACGGGCGGGGAGAAGCTCCTGGACTCCCAGCCCGTCCTCCAGCAGACCTTCGCCGTCCGCGACGCCTACCTGGACCCCATCTCCTACCTCCAGGTCTCCCTGCTGGCCCGCCAGCGCCAGGCCGCGGCCCGGGGCGAGGAGCCCGACCCGCTGCTCGCCCGCGCCCTGCTGCTCACCGTCAACGGCGTCGCCGCCGGCCTGCGCAACACCGGCTGACCGGCCCCGTACGCACAGGAAGCCCCCGCCGGAACCGGCGGGGGCTTCCTGCGCGTCACGGGAAGGCAGGGGGAGACCAGGAGTCCGGCAGCTCAGGAGTTGTAGGCCGACTGGGCGCGCTCCAGGCCCTCCTGGACCAGGCACTCCACCGCGTCCGCCGACCGGTCCACGAACCAGTCCAGCTCCTTGCGCTCCGTCGACGAGAAGTCCTTCAGCACGAAGTCCGCGACCTGCATCCGGCCCGGCGGGCGCCCGATGCCGCACCGCACCCGGTGGTAGTCCGCACCCATCGCCTTCGTCATCGACTTCAGCCCGTTGTGGCCGTTGTCCCCGCCGCCCAGCTTCAGCCGCAGCGTCGCGTAGTCGATGTCCAGCTCGTCGTGGACCGCCACGATCCGCTCCAGCGGAACCTTGTAGAAGTCCCGCAGTGCCATCACCGGTCCACCGGACAGGTTCATGAACGACATCGGCTTCGCGATCACCACCCGCCGGTTCAGCGGTCCCGGCGGACCCATCCGGCCCTCGACCACCTGCGCCCGCGCCTTGTGCGCCTTGAACTTCCCGCCGATCCGCTCCGCCAGCAGGTCCGCCACCATGAAACCGATGTTGTGGCGGTTGCCGGCGTACTCCGCCCCCGGGTTACCGAGACCGACGATCAGCCACGGCGCCGCGTCGTCCGACATCAAAAACTCCTTAAGCCCGTGAACGAGAACGACCGCCGTCCCGCTCCAGTGGAGCCGGACGGCGGTCGGTCAGCAACTGCTGAGGGGGTGGGGCGAGACTCAGGCCTCGGTGCCCTCGGCGGCCTCGGCGGCCGGCTCCTCGGCCTGCGGGGAGACGACCTGCAGGACGGCGGTCTCACCGTCGACGGCCAGCGTGGTGCCGGCCGGCAGGACCAGGTCCTTGGCGTGGATGGCGGCACCGGCCTCGAGGCCCTCGATGGAGACGGTGACCTCGGTCGGGATGTGGGTGGCCTCGGCCTCGACCGTGATGGTCGACAGCAGGGTCTCCAGCAGGTTGCCGCCGGGGGCGAGGTCGCCCTCGGTCACCACGGCGACCTCGACCGTGACCTTCTCGCCCTTCTGGACGATCAGGAAGTCGACGTGCTGGATGTTGCGGCGCAGCGGGTGACGCTGGACGGCCTTGGGGATGACCAGCTCGGTGCCGGCACCCTCGATGTCCAGGGAGAGCAGCGCGTTCGGGGTCTTCAGCGCCATCATCAGCGCGTGGGCCTCGACGCCGACGTGCTGCGGGGCGGTGCCGTGGCCGTAGATGACGCCCGGGGTCAGGGCGTCACGACGGGACTGGCGGGCAGAGCCCTTGCCGAAGGTGTCGCGGAGCTTCGCGGAAAGCTTGATCTCGGACATGTTCACTCCTCGTGGGGTGACGAAAACGGACAGAGGTCACCCGGCCGAAACGGCCTGCTACGAAGAGCGCGTCGATAACGGAGCGTCCGTACCGGAAAACGGGTACGGCCTCCCTCGCCGAGCAACTCATCGAGTGTACCCGGCGGGGAGGCCGTGCCCAAAAGGATCTAGCGGGAGGTCAGAGCGGGACCCTCAGGCCTACTGCTGCTCCTCGAACAGGCTGGTCACCGAGCCGTCCTCGAAGACCTCGCGCACCGCGCGCGCCACCATCGGGGCGATCGACAGGACCGTGATCTTGTCGAGCTCCAGGTCCGAGGGGTCCGGCAGCGTGTTGGTGAAGATGAACTCGCTCACCTTCGAGTTCTTCAGGCGGTCGGCGGCCGGACCCGACAGGATGCCGTGCGTCGCCGTCACGATGACGTCCTCCGCGCCGTGCGCGAAGAGCGCCTCGGCCGCGGCGCAGATCGTGCCACCGGTGTCGATCATGTCGTCGACCAGCACGCAGACACGGCCCTTGACCTCGCCGACGACCTCGTGGACGGTCACCTGGTTGGCGACGTCCTTGTCGCGGCGCTTGTGCACGATCGCCAGCGGCGCGTCCAGGCGGTCGCACCAGCGGTCGGCCACGCGCACGCGGCCGGCGTCCGGGGAGACGATCGTCAGCTTGGTGCGGTCCACCTTGGCGCCCACGTAGTCCGCGAGGACCGGCAGGGCCGACAGGTGGTCCACGGGGCCGTCGAAGAAGCCCTGGATCTGGTCGGTGTGCAGATCCACCGTCAGGATCCGGTCCGCGCCCGCGGTCTTCAGCAGGTCCGCGACCAGGCGCGCCGAGATCGGCTCGCGCCCCTTGTGCTTCTTGTCCTGGCGGGCGTACCCGTAGGACGGGATGATCACGGTGATGGAGCGTGCCGACGCGCGCTTCAGCGCGTCGATCATGATCAGCTGCTCCATGATCCACTTGTTGATCGGAGCCGTGTGGCTCTGGATCAGGAAGCAGTCCGCGCCACGAGCAGACTCCTGGAAACGGACGTAGATCTCGCCGTTCGCGAAGTCGAAAGCCTTGGTCGGCACGAGGCCGACACCGAGCTGGTGTGCGACCTCCTCGGCCAGCTCGGGGTGGGCGCGGCCGGAGAAGAGCATCAGCTTCTTCTCGCCGGTCGTCTTGATCCCGGTCACAGCACTGTCTCCTCAGACGTGTGAAAGCTGCTCGCCCCCGTGTGCGTCCGTCCCGCACACGGTGAGCCAGCCGAATTGCGTGCACCTATCACGGTACGCCGTCCCGGGCGTACCTGTTTCCGGTCAGTTCACCTCAATGGCTGCCGGAGTCCTTCTCCGCCGACGACTGCGCGGCGCTCGCGGCCGCGCTGCCGGGACGCTTGCGGGCCACCCAACCCTCGATATTCCGCTGCTGGCCACGGGCCACGGCCAGCGCGCCGGGCGGCACGTCCTTCGTGATCACCGAGCCGGCGGCCGTGTAGGCGCCGTCCCCGATGGTGACGGGAGCCACAAACATGTTGTCCGAACCCGTCTTGCAGTGTGAGCCCACCGTGGTGTGGTGCTTGTGCTCGCCGTCGTAGTTGACGAACACGCTCGCCGCGCCGATGTTCGTGTACTCGCCGATGGTCGCGTCACCCACGTACGAGAGGTGCGGCACCTTCGTGCCCTCGCCGATCGTCGCGTTCTTCATCTCCACGTACGTACCGGCCTTCGCCTTCCGGCCGAGATCCGTACCCGGCCGCAGGTACGCGAACGGGCCGACCGTCGCCCCGTCGCCGATCACCGCGCCGTCGGCCACCGTGTTGTCGACCCGCGCGCCCGCGCCCACGCGGGTGTCCTTCAGGCGGGTGTTCGGGCCGACCTCGGCCCCCTCGCCGATGTGCGTCGTGCCGAGCAGCTGCGTACCCGGGTGGATCAGGGCGTCCTGCCCGAACGTCACCGTCACGTCCACGAACGTGCCGGCCGGGTCCACGACCGTCACGCCCGCGAGCATCGCCCGCTCCAGCAGACGGGCGTTCAGCAGCGCCCGCGCCTCGGCCAGCTGCACCCGGTTGTTGATCCCGAGGATCTGGCGGTGGTCGCTGCCGACCGCCGCGCCGACCCGGTGCCCCGCCTCGCGCTGGATGCCGAGCACGTCGGTGAGGTACTCCTCGCCCTGGCTGTTGTCGGTGCGGACCTTGCCGAGGGCGTCCGCGAGGAGCGCGCCGTCGAAGGCGAAGACCCCGGAGTTGATCTCCCTGATCGCGCGCTGCGCGTCGGTGGCGTCCTTGTGCTCGACGATCGCCGTCACGGCGCCGGTGGCCGGGTCGCGGACGATGCGGCCGTAGCCGGTGGAGTCGGGGACCTCGGCGGTGAGCACGGTGACGGCGTTGCCGTCGGCCTCGTGCGTGGCCGCGAGGGTGCGCAGCGTCTCGCCGGTGAGCAGGGGGGTGTCGCCGCAGACGACGATGACGGTCCCGTCGACCGCTCCGCCGAGCTCCTCGAGGGCCATGCGGACGGCGTGGCCGGTGCCGTTCTGCTCGTACTGGACGGCGGTGCGGACGCCGGCGTCGATGCCGGCCAGGTGCGCGGCGACCTGCTCGCGGGCGTGACCCACGACGACCACGAGGTGGGTCGGGTCCAGTTCGCGGGAGGCCGCGACCACGTGACCGACGAGCGAGCGCCCGCAGATCTCGTGCAGAACCTTGGGTGTGGCCGACTTCATGCGGGTGCCCTCACCCGCTGCGAGTACGACGACGGCTGCCGGGCGGGTTGCGCTCACGGGTGGGCCCTTCGGCTTCGGGGGTGGACCCGTGAAGGATAGCGGGGGGTCACGGCCCGGAAACGAGGCCGGGTCCCGACCGCTGGGCCGGGACCCGTACGTGATGTGCTCCCCTGCCAGGACTCGAACCCGGTCTTAAGGTACCAAAAACCTCAGTGCTGCCGATTACACCACAGGGGACAGCCAACCAACTCAAACCGGACATTCGATCTTCCCGGTTCGGGTGGGACGCCCCTACTATGCCGCACCGGGCCCCCTCGACGCGACGGTGGATACCGGCGCTTCGGCCGTCGTAAATCACCCAGCAGCCTCGGCAGTTCCTCCCCGTGCTCCTGCGGCGATTCTTCCGGGTGGTCCGGGGGCCGCGCTTCTTGATTTCCGACCGGCGGCGTGCTGCGGCCGCTGCGTACGCTGGACCGCATGACCAGTACGGGGGAAGAGCGCGAGGGGACGGGCCGGGACGGGCCCTGGTGGTGGAAGCGGCGGCGGGCGGCCGTGCTCGACGTGGGGCTGGGGGTGGCGTCGGCCGTCGAATGCGCCTTCGAGGGGGTGCCCACGGCCCGCGAGGCCGGGGTGCCGATGTGGGCCGGGGTGCTGTTCGGGGCGCTGGCGGGATCCGCGCTGGTGCTGCGCAGGCGCTGGCCGATCGCGGTGGTGCTGGTCGGGATCGCCGTCACGCCGGCCACGATGGGCTTCCTGCTGGGCGTGGTGGGGCTGTACACGCTGGCCGCCTGCGAGGTGCCCCGGCGGATCCTCGCGACGCTGGCCGCGATGTCGCTGGCCGGGACGTTCGTGGTGACGTACGTGCAGACGCGCCGGGACGTGGAGGCCGACGGCACGCTCGTGATCGTGCTGTCCGTGTTCATGGCGGTGGCGCTGACCGTGCCGCCGGTCCTGCTCGGGCTGTACGTCGGGGCGCGGCGGCGGTTGATGGAGAGCCTGCAGGAGCGGGCGGACTCGCTGGAGCGGGAGCTGTCGCTGCTGGCGGACCGGGCCGAGGAGCGGGCCGAGTGGGCGCGCCAGGAGGAGCGGACGCGCATCGCGCGGGAGATGCACGACGTGGTGGCGCACCGGGTGTCGCTGATGGTCGTGCACGCGGCGGCGCTCCAGGCGGTGGCCGCGAAGGATCCGGTGAAGGCGGCGCGCAACGCGGCGCTGGTGGGTGACATGGGGCGCCAGGCGTTGACGGAGCTGCGGGAGATGCTCGGGGTGCTGCGGGCTCCGGAGAAGCAGCGGCCGGTGTCCGAGCCGCGGCCGGTGCTGCCGGCGGGCGGTGCGGAGGAGGGGCCGTCGCTGGGGGAACTGGAGGCGCTGGTGGGGCAGTCCCGGGCGGCCGGGATGGTGGTGGAGGTCGAGGTGCGGGGCGAGAGGAGCGGTTATCGGCCCGAGGTGGAGCAGACGGCCTACCGGGTGGTGCAGGAGGCGCTGACCAACTGCCACAAGCACGCTCCGGGCGCGCGGGTCGTCGTACGGCTGGCGCACCGGGAGGGCGAGGTCGCGATGCAGGTGGAGAACGGGCCGTGCGAGGGGGAGGCGCGGAGCGCCGATCTGCCCAGCGGGGGGAACGGGCTGATCGGCATGCGGGAACGGGTGCTGGGGCTGGGCGGGGTGTTCGTGTCCGGGCCGACGGACGGGGGCGGGTTCAGGGTGTCGGCGGTGCTGCCGGCCCGGTAGGGGGGCCGGCGGATCAGGCCGGGACCCGGGCGCGGCGGACGGCGCCCGGCGGCCGGGGCCGTCAGCCGGTGGTGAGGCGGGCGGGCTGGAGGCCGGTGAGCAGGAGGGTGAGGGCCTCGTCGAGTCCGGCGCCGAGGTACCAGTCACCGGTGTGGTCGATGAGGTAGACGCGGCCCTCGCGGTCGATGGCGAGGTGGGAGCCGCCGTCGGTGCCGGCGCCGAGCGGGCACAGCTCGGTGGACAGGGCGCGTCCGAGGTCGGCGAAGGTACGGGCGAGGTGGAGGCCGGTCAGCGGGTCCACGTGCACGGGTGTGGGCGCTATCTGCCGGCCGGGGCCCGGGGCGGTGAGGGTGAGGCCGCCGAACTCGGCCCAGGCCTCGACGGCGGCGGGGAAGACGGTGTGCCGGTGGCCGGCCGGGGTGGTGTGGTCGCGCAGGGAGTCGGCCCAGTACTCGGCCTGCTTGATGTCCCAGCGGCCCGGTTCCCATCCGGCGGTGCGCAGGGCGGAGTCCACGGGGCCGGGGAACCGGGTGGCCGAGGAGCGGTCGTAGGAGGCGGAGGACGCGGTCATGGCGGCTACTCGGGGTGGGTGAGGTCGACGGGGCGTACGCCGAAGTGGCTGAGGAGTGCGTCGCAGGAGCGGCAGGGCGGTGCGTAGGTGCCGTGGAGGGGGTCGCCGTCCTCGCGGATGCGGCGGGCGGTGATGCGGGCGTGCTTGAGGGAGCGGCGGGCTTCGCTCGCCGAGAGGGGCTTGCGGGAGGCGCGCTTGCTGCGGGCCCCCTCGACGGCGGCGAGGTGGCGGGAGAGCAGGATGGCCTCGGGGCAGCGGCCGGTGAAGCGTTCCCGCTGGCCGCTGGTGAGGGTGTCGAGGAAGTCCTGGACGAGGGGGTGGAGGGCGGGCGGCCGCTCGCCCTTGGCGGCGGTGCCCGTGAGGGTTTCCCCGCGGACGGAGAGCGCGGCGGCGACGGTGGGCAGGATGCCGTCGCGGCGGAAGCGGAGCACGGGCGGGGTGTGGGTGCCGCCCGCGCTGCTCCAGCGCAGCCGGGGATCGCCGACGGGGCCGGCCCCGGCCGGCTGCGGGCGGCCGGTGCGGGCCACCGCGTTTTGTGCGGTCGCGGTCTGTGTGGTCGCGGTCTGCATGGTTGCTCTTCCCTCCCGTGGCGGCGGTGCTGGTCGCTGTCGCGCACGCCCCCGTGCTGCGGGACAGCCTGTCAAATGTCACCTGTCGCACGGAAGCGGGGTCGAATATTCGTATCAATTCGGATGTTCCCGCCCCCGGGGCGCGTGCGGGGCTCGGGGGCGGGTGAGGGTCTTGCCGGAACACATAGGCTGTGGTGAACCAGCCAGATCCAGCAGGGGGCTACCGCCATGACGACAGGTCGGCTCGGGCAGCAGGCCGCGCCACCCAACGCCGCTTACTCGGGGCAGGTCGTGCATTTCCCGGACCCGGTCCGGGCCGCTCGGCATCCCCACGGAGTGCGGATGGATGGCAACGGTCATCCCGACTTCTCGCGCTACGCGCGCGCCGCCGTCGAGATCGCCGAGCCCCCGGAGGGCTTCGGCGTGGACGAGCTGCGCCTGACGGACGTCGTGTCCGCGAACGCGGCGATGCGCGCGGCGGGCCATCCGCTGTGGGACACGGTGGGTCCGGTGGCGACCCCGCACGGCTGGACCTGGCACCACGTGGCCGGCTCCCGCCGGATGGAGCTGGTCCCCGTCGAGGTGAAGGCGCTGCTGAGGCACCACGCGGGCCTGGCGACGGCTCCCGTCGACCACGACAAGCGCGGCGCACGGCCCCTCCAGGAGGCGCGCCCGGCGCACCTGGGGCTGCCCAAGGCCCTGGTATCGGTGTCGGAGTCGCAGGTGCAGGGGGTCGAGGAGGACCTCGGCTACCGGCTCCCGGAGGCCTACCGCTCGTTCCTCAAGGCGGCGGGCGGCTGCGCACCCGTGGGCGCGGGGCTGCTGGTGGAGCTGGGGCTGCTGGTGGACCAGCCGTTCTTCACCGTGCGTGAGGAGGCGGCGGTCAACGACCTCGTGTACGTGAACAAGTGTCTGCGGGACCACCTGACGAAGGACTACCTGTGCGTGGCCTTCGTGCAGGGCGGGCTGCTCGCGGTGAAGGTGAAGGGCGAGGGCGTGGGCTCCGTCTGGTTCTCCCCGTACGACGACGCGCGGGACCGGGACGGCTGGTCGGTGCAGGAGCGGGTGGAGCGTCTGCTGCTTCCGTGCGGTGCCGATTTCGATGCCTTCCTGGAGCGCTTGGCGGGTAACCCGCCGGAGCTGGAGACGGTGGCCGGTCTGATGGTGGACGGCGGATTCGCGCGTTCGGTTGCAGTGTCCGGCGCCGGTATGGGTGAGGGGTGAGGGGCGCCGTGGTGACGTTCGCGCAGGCGCAGGAGCGCGCCGAGGAGTGGATCAACGGGGACGTGCCCGCGTACCAGCACCGCGAGGTGCGCGTACGGGAGTTCGGGCTCGGCTTCGTGGTGTGGGCCGAGGACCGGGCGGCCGGTCCGGTGTCCGGTGGTGGGCGGCAGCGGCTGGTCATCGCGCGGGACAGCGGTGAGGTGACGCTGTGGCCGGGGCTGCCGGTGGGCGAGGTGATCCGGCGGTACGAGGAGGAATACGGGGCGGCTGCCGCGTCGGCGGCCGCGGAGGCTTCGGTTCCGCCGCCGCGGATCGACTCGGAGCAGACCTCGTTCATGCTGACCCCGCCGCAGTGGCTGCAGGAGGCGGCGGACCGGGCGGGGATTCCGCCGGCGGGTGCGGGTGCCTCGGGTGCGGCTTCGGGTTCCGCCTCGGGGGCGGGTGCTGCGGCTTCGGGTTCCGCTTCGGGTGCTTCCGGGGCGGCTGCTGCTGAGGCTCCGGTTCCGTTGAGCCGCGGCGGCGAGGTGCCCTACGAGCCGACCGCGAACGACGGGGTCCCGGCCGGGTCCACGCCGTGGGCGGGGACCGATGTCAACTCCGGTGCCGACGAAGGCTCCGTACCGCTGCCCGCGACGGTGTTCGCGCCGCCGCTGTCGGGGTCCGACCTGGACGACGCGCCCTCGGCCCCCAGGGTGGCCCCGGAGGCGAAGACCACGCTGATGGCGGGCGGCAGCCAGCTGCCGAAGACGACCGTGGCCCCGGCGCTGGCGGTTCCGGAGTCGGCCGCGGACATCGCCGACGCGCCGACGAGCAGGGCCCGTGTTTCCGCGCCGGGCGGGGCCGCGGCGCCGGCGCCGCGGCAACCCCAACCGCAGCCGCAGCAGCCGCCGCAGGCCCCGCCGGCGGCTCCGGTCGGGGCGCCCGGGGGCCCTGGTGCGCCCGGTGCGCCCGGTGCGCCCGGCGGCGGGGCGCAGTACGCCGCCACGATGCTGGCCGCGCCCGGTGGGCCGCCGGCTCCTCCGGGGACGCCGCCGGCGCCTCCCGGCCCGCCTGGTGCCCCTGGTGCTCCTGCGGCTCCGGGTGCGCCGGGTTCGCTGGGCGGGGGGCTGGACCATGCCGCCACGATGCTGGCCGGTCCCGCCGTCGTACAGCCGCCGGGCCCGCCGGCGCCTCCCGGTCCGCCGGGCGCGCCGACTCCGCCCGCGCCTCCCGGTGCTCCCGGTGCTCCCGGTGCTCCCGGTGCTCCCGGGGGCGGGGCGCACCATGCCGCGACCATGCTGGCGGCGCCCGGTGGGCCGCCGGCGCCTCCCGGTCCGCCTGGGGCTCCTGGTGCGCCGGGTGCTCCCGCGGCTCCCGGCGCGCCGGGTTCGCCGGGCGGGGGGCTGGACCATGCCGCCACGATGCTGGCCGGTCCCGCCGTCGTACAGCCGCCCGGTCCGCCGGGTCCGCCCGGTGCCCCCGGTGCCCCCGGTGCTCCCGGTGCCCCGGGGGGCGGGGCGCACCATGCCGCGACCATGCTGGCCGGTCCCGGTGTGCCGCAGCCGCCCGGCCCGCCCGGCGCGCCTCCCGGCCCGCCGCCCGGTCCCGTGGGGCAGCCGCAGGCCCCGTCCGGCGCGCCCACGGTCGGCCCCGGCTACCAGGCGGTGCTGCGCTACCGTGCGCCCGACGGCTCCGAGCAGCAGCTGATCCGCCGCTCGGCGCCCGGTACCCCGCACCCCGAGTGGCAGATCCTCTACGAGCTGCGCGCGATGAACGTGCCGCCGCAGCAGGTGCTGGAGCTGCACACCGAGCTGGCCTCCTGTGAGCTGCCGGGCGGTTACTGCGCCCGGATGATCAGGGAGACCTGGCCGCAGGTGCGGATCACGAGCGTGGCCCCGTACGGCACCGACCACGCGGGCCGTCAGCAGGGCATGCGCCACCTGCTCACCCATCAGGGTGAGCTGCACCAGGTGGCGGACGGACCCGCGCGCCCCGCGCCGGTCCGGGCGCCGCTGCCGCAGGTCCCGCTCCAGCCGGCGATCCCGATGGACGCGATCGCGCAGGAGCTGGCGGGGGCCTTCGGGCCGCAGGGGGTGTTCCGTTTCGACCAGCGGGCGGTGTCCCGGCAGGGCGTACCGGAGATCGTGGCGCAGACCCTGATGTGGGCGGGCCTGCCGATCGACTTCGGACCGTTCTTCTGGGCGCAGGCGGTGCCCGGCCAGCCGGTGCCGACGCTCGCCGAGATGGCCGCGCAGCGGGGGGTGCAGCCGGCGTCGGACGCGGGCTCGTACCTGGTCGTGGGCAGCGACTTCGGCAAGGCGCTGTGCGTGCAGTACGGGACCGCGCACATAGTGGCGGTGCCGGTCGAGGCCGGTCCCGGCGGGGCGCCCGTGCCGCCGCAGTTCGTGAACTCGAGCCTGCCGCAGTTCGCGCGGTCGCTGGCGATGCTGGGTCACATGTGGCGTCTGCGCCAGCATCTGACGCCGGAGCAGGCCGGGCGCTGGACCGTCGATTTCCAGGCGAATCTGGCCGGCCTCGACAGCGCGGCGCTGGCTTCGCCGGAGAGCTGGTGGTCGGTGCTGCTGGAGCAGATGTGGGACGGACTGCTCTGACCGGATGACGGCAGGCGTGGCCGGGCCGGGTCCCCTCGTGCGGGGGACCCGGCCCGGCCATTCCGGCTTCTGCGAGCAAATGACGCATCCTTGACAGCAATCCCCGCGAGAGAGGCGCTCCAGGATGACTGCACCCTTTGCGACCGTGCGCGGTCGCGGCTACCGGACGGACGAGGTCGACCGGTATCTCGCGCGGCTGTCCGGCGCCCGGGACGAGGCCTGGGAGCGGGTGGCGCGGCTGACCGTGCTGGCCCGTCAGATGGAGGCGGAGGCCGAGCGGTTGCGGGCGGCGGTGGCCGCGCTGGCTCCTCAGACGTACGACGAGCTGAGCGAGCGCGCGCGGCGGATCCTGCAGTTGGCACAGGAGGAGGCGCGGGCCCTGCGGGAGGACGCGCGGGCGGACGCGCTGGAGGCGGCGGGCGCGGCCGAGGCGCATGCCGACCGGGTGGCGGAGCTGGCGCGGCACGACGCGGAGGCGGTGCGCGAGCAGACCGAGGTACGGGCGCGGCAGGGACTGCTGCGGGCGCAGCGGGAGGCGGACGCGATCCGCGCGGAGGCGCGGGACGACGCGGCGGAGTGGCGGGCCGAGGCGCAGGCCGCGCTGACGGAGGCGGCACGCCGGGCGCAGGCGCTGCTCGCGGAGCTCGAACAGGAGCAGGCGGAGCGGTGGGACGCGGCGGGGCGGGAGCTGGCGGCGCGGGCGGAGGAACTGGACGCGCGGTACGCGGAACTGGAGCGGAACGCGCAGGCGCGGCTGGCGGAGGTGCGGCGGGGGTACGCGGAGGCGGAGGAGTCGGCGCGGCACGGGCAGGAGGACGCGGAGGCGCGGGCGGAGGAGCTGATCGCGCAGGCGCGGGTCGCCGAGGAGCGGACGGGGCGGGAGACGGAACGGATCCTGCGGGAGCACGCGGAGGCGGAGGAGGAGATGCGGGCCCACATGAGCCACGTCCGGTCCAGCCTGGCGGCGCTGACGGGGCGGGCGGCGGCGGAGGGGTAGCCGTTGCCCTGGCCGGGCCGTTGCCCTGGCCGGGCCGTTGCCCTGGCCGGGCGGTTCGGGGGTGGGCGGGGTTGCCCTGTCGGGCGGGTGCCCGGCCGGGCGGGGTTCGGTCGGGTGGTTTCGGGTGGGTCGGGGGCGGTGCCGGGGTGGGGTGTCGTCCGGGGCGGGCTTCGATGTTCGGCGCCCGTTCCGGGTCTGAGGTGTACGGGGTACCGGGCGCCGAATTCATCTCGTTTTAGCCCCGGACGACACCCCACCCCGTCCCCTCCCCCTTGCGTCCGTTGTCCGGCCGGCCGTCTCGTCGGTTCATGAGGCGGTGTTTTGGCTGGCCGAGTGACCTGTCAGTGGGCGGGGTTAGCCTCGCCGGATGAGTTCCTCGCTGAGTGTCTACCTGCTGGATCTGAACGCCACCCACGCCCTCGTCGGCTCCCGTGACGACGCGCTGCTGGAGATCGTCCGGGAGCGGTTCGCCGACGACCTCGCGCGGGCCGACGACTGGTTCGACACCGAGATCGAGCGCGGCGCGCCCACCGCGTACGAAGCGCTGCACGCGGTGGTGTACGGGGGTCCGTTCAGTACGGACCAGGAGCACGCCTTCCAGTACGCCTACGCCTACAAGCGGCTCTGCGGCCTCACCGGTTCCTTCCTCGACAACTCCGCCTTCTGCCCGTACCGGGGTGACTGGCTGGCGATGGTCGACGCGGGGCTGCGGGCGCTGGGGATCGACGCCGTCTCCGTCGAGGACTTCGACTTCGCGGACCTGCCGGGCGGGCTGCCGTACACGTACACGCCGGGTTGCGGCGAGTGGACGTACGAGCAGTGCGTGAAGGCGCTCGAGCAGTTCGAGGAGACCAAGCGGCGGGGGCACGTCCCGCTGCTGGAGCGGGCGGTGGCGGAGGCGGTCGAGGACGTGCTGGGCTGGCTGCGGCAGGCCGGGGGGCGGCCCGGGTTCGGGGTCGTGGGCTTCCGGTCCTAGGAGCGGGCCTGGGGGGCAGGGTGGGTGAACCTCGGGGCGCGCTCCGGTTGAGGAAACGTTTCGGCATCGCGTCGCGCTCTTACGCTCCCTCCCGGATGCCACCGGACCCGCATCCGCCCGTGGAACAGAAGAACGGAATCCCCTCATGCGTCTTCGCACCACCGCCGTAGCCCTCGTCGGAGCCCTCACCCTCGTCCTGCCGACCGCCGGATCCGCTCTCGCGGACGACGGCGGGGCCTTCAACTACACCTTCCTCCAGGACGGTGCCAGCACGAGCGGTCAGGTGAGCGACCTGACCGAAGGCAGGTGCCACGTGCTGGCCGTGACCGACGGCGCCTCCATCGAGGAGGTCGTCAACGAGACCGACAAGGTGGCCCTGCTCTTCGACAACGCGGTCTGCAAGGGCCAGCCCGTCGCGACGGCGGGCCCCGGGGAGATGGCGGGCGACTTCAAGGCCGTCGCCGTCCGCTTCGAGGCCGCCGAGCAGGAGCAGGAGCAGAAGCGCGAGGACGCCGCCGAGGCCCCCGCTCAGGCGCCGGCCGAGAGCGAGGAGAGCGAAGCCGGTGACGAGGAGGACGACTACATCGAGTCCACCTTCCGCCGGCTGGGCTGATCCCCCTGGCGAACGAGGGGCCCGGCACCCGAGGGTGCCGGGCCCCCGTCATGCCGCCGGGGTGGAGCCCTCGTAGCGGTACGGGTCGCTCCGCAGGCCGCGCGAGACGGCCACCACCGTGAACGGGGGCTTCGCCGTCGCCGGGAGCGGCGCCGTGAGGGTGCCCGTCGCCGGATCCCGGGTCACCTGGAGCGGGGTGTCGTCCACCGTGAGGCGGGGTTCGGTGAAGCCGCCGCCCTCGACGCTGAGCAGCCCGTCGGGGGAGACCGTGACGTCGGTGATCACCGGGTTGGGGCGGGTGGCCACCTTGTTCACCAGGTAGGCCCCCGCCGGAGCGCCGGTCAGCGCCCAGATCTCCGAGGGCAGGCCGGGGAGCCCGCCGCCGACGTCGGCGAGGAAGAAGAGGACGACGTAGAGCATCGTGACCGCGCTCAGGGCCACGTACTGGAGGTCCATGAGGTCGGTCCGGCCGCTGTCGTTCGCGATCAGGTCCCGCAGCGGGCGCCGGCCTCCGGGGGTGGGCCGGGGGGCCGGCTTGGCCATGCTGCCGTTCTCCACCCGGAGGCCGACGACCGCCTTGGCGGCGATCAGGGCCACGTACGGGCCTCCGAGCAGGGGCAGGTACACCGAGGTCAGCGGGGACAGCGGTCCGTCGGAGCCGGTACCGCGGAAGTACGCGATGCCGCCGCCGGCCGTCAGCCCGTACGCGAGGACCGTGAGCAGCAGCCAGACCAGGATCACCGTCCAGGCGAGCGCCATGGTGATGGAGGTGGAGAGCCGGCCGTCGCGGCCCGTGACGAAGCCCGGCCGGCGGCGCAGGCGCAGGGCCACCGGTACGGTCAGGGCGGCCAGTAAGGCGAGCGCGAAGAGTGCGGATGTCATGGCGTCCCCCCGGAAAACGGTCCTGGGCAAGAGGGTCACCCACTGCGACCGAACATGACAAGTTCTACTCGTGCTCCGGCAGGACCGGGAACCTGCGCGGTGCCACGAGCAGCAGCACCAGCAGCGCCGCCACCCCGGCGGCCGTCGCGCCGAGGAAGATGTGCTCCACCGCGGCCGCCACCGCCCTCCGCAGGTGTTCCGAGGCGGCCGGCGCCAGGCCGCCCGGCTCCGCCAGGGCCCGCGACACGTCGTCGAGGCGCTCCGGCAGTCCCGGCAGCGGCGTGTGCGCCAGCCGGGCGGCGACGGTCGCGTTGGCCACCGCGCCCAGCAGCGCGGCCCCCACGCTCTGCCCGACGGTGCGGCAGAACAGCACCGAGGCCGTCGTGGTCCCCCGCTCGGCCCAGCCCACCGTCGACTGCACCCCGACCACCAGCGGCAGCTGGAAGAGCCCGAGGGCGGCGCCCAGCAGCAGCATGACCAGCGCGGGCTGCCACGGCCGCGCGGGGTGGGGGAGCAGGGTGAAGGCGAACAGGATCACCGAGGCCAGCCCCATCCCCAGGGCGGCGGTGTCGCGGAAGCCGATGCGCCGGTACACGTGCTGGCAGAAGGCGGCCGACAGCGGCCAGCTCAGGGTCATCAGGGCGGTCAGGAGCCCGGCTCCGACCGGGCCGAGCCCGAGTACGGACTGCGCGTACGTCGGCATGAACACCATCGGGGCGACCATCAGCAGCCCCAGCGCCCCCATCGCCAGGTTCACCGCGGCGATGGTGCGCCGGCGCCACACCCAGCCGGGCAGGATCGGTTCCTCGGCCCGGCGCTCCACCCGGACCACCACCGCGGCCAGGACCGCGCTCGCGCCGAGCAGGGCCAGTGAGGGCGCCGACAGCCAGGGCCAGGCCACTCCGCCCTGCACCAGCGCGAAGAGCAGCAGCCCGCCGCAGGCGAAGACGGCGAGCGCCCCGGCCCAGTCCACCGGGCCCCGGCGGCCGGGGGAGCGTACGGGTTCCACGAGGTGGCGGGCGGTCAGCCAGAGGGCCAGCCCGGCCAGCGGCACGTTGATCAGGAAGGTCCAGCGCCAGCCCGCGTACGCGGCGAGCAGTCCGCCGAGGGCCGGGCCGAGCAGGGCGGAGCTCGCCCACACGGTGGTCATCCGGGCCTGGATGCGGGGGCGGTCGCGCAGCGGGTAGAGGTCGGCGGCCAGGGTCTGCACGGTGCTCTGCAGGGCTCCGCCGCCCAGCCCCTGGACGATCCGGAAGGCGATGAGGGCGGCCATGTTCCAGGCGGACGCGCACAGCAGGGAGCCGGCGAGGAACAGGGCGATACCGAAGAGCAGGACGGGCTTGCGTCCGAAGGTGTCGCTGAGCCTGCCGTAGAGGGGGAGGGTGACGGTGACGGCGAGGAGGTAGCCGGAGAACAGCCAGGAGAAGACGGAGAAACCGCCGAGGTCCCCGACGATCTGCGGGACTGCGGTGGAGACGATGGTGCTGTCGAGCGCGACCAGGGCCATGCTCAGCATCAGCGAGACCACCACCCGGGCGGGCGGCCGCCCGCGCGCGGCGCCGTCGGGTCCGGAGCCCTCCCGGGAGCCGGCCGCCGCGCCCTGCCCCGAGCTCCGCCCCGAGGCCTGCCCCGAGCTCCGCCCCGAGGCCGGTCCGGGTCCGGGGCGGCCTGCGGAAACCTTTCCTCTGGTCGGGCCGATGGGCTCCGCCGCCCCTTCCGCGGCGGCTTCCGCGCCGTTTTCTCCTGCTTCCACCACGTTCCCCTCGTCTGCGGGGAACACCATCTCACCGGGCCGCACCGGGCGGTATCCCCGTCTCGCGGCCGCCGGATCCGCCGGTGTCCCCTACCCCGGGTCCCCCGCAGGGTGGACAACCCCTAGGGGTAGCTCAGCATTTGGGCCCACGGGACGTTCGTCCCGGCGGAGGAGGCCGAAGGTCCCGCGAGGCCCTTAACTGGTTCATACGAGCGGGGGCCGCCGGGGGGCGGGGTGGGGTTAACCCCCCGGCGGATACGGCGATGGGCACCAGCGCGCCGGACACCTCCCGCACCGCAGACTTCGACGGCGACTCCGCGCCCACCAGCGCAGACGCGCCAAAACGCGCGGAAACGGCGCAACCGCACCGCACACGCGGAGCACACGAACACCAACAGGGGAGACAGCACCGTGACTACGGCGATGACCGAGACCAGGCAGGGGAGCGGCGGGGGGCAGAACTCCGTCGCGGCCCGGGCGCGCCAGGTCGTCAAGGCCTACGGCTCAGGCGAGACCCGCGTCGTCGCCCTCGACCGCGTGGACGTGGACATCCACCGCGGGCAGTTCACCGCGATCATGGGCCCCTCCGGCTCCGGCAAGTCCACGCTGATGCACTGCCTCGCGGGGCTGGACACGGTGACCAGCGGGCACATCCACCTCGAGGACACCGAGATCACCGGCCTCAAGGACAAGAAGCTCACGCAGCTGCGGCGCGACAAGATCGGCTTCATCTTCCAGGCCTTCAACCTGCTGCCGACGCTCAACGCCCTGGAGAACATCACCCTCCCCATGGACATCGCGGGCCGCAAGCCGGACCCGCAGTGGCTGGACCGGGTCGTCCAGACGGTCGGCCTCGCCGGCCGCCTCAAGCACCGCCCGACCGAGCTCTCCGGCGGCCAGCAGCAGCGCGTCGCGGTCGCCCGCGCCCTCGCCGCCCGCCCCGCGATCATCTTCGGCGACGAGCCGACCGGAAACCTGGACTCCCGCGCCGGCGCCGAGGTACTGGGCTTCCTGCGCCAGTCGGTCGACCAGCTGGGCCAGACCATCGTGATGGTCACCCACGACCCGGTCGCCGCCTCCTACGCGGACCGCGTCATCTTCCTCGCCGACGGCCGCATCGTCGACGAGATGTACGCGCCCACCGCCGACCAGGTCCTGGACCGCATGAAGGACTTCGACGCGCGCGGGCGGACCTCGTGACCGTCATGAAGACCGCGCGGCGCAACTTCTTCGCGCACAAGGGCCGGATGGCGCTCTCCGCCGTCGCCGTGCTGCTCTCGGTCGCCTTCGTCTGCGGGACCCTGGTGTTCACGGACACCATGAACACCACCTTCGACAAGCTGTTCGCCGTCACCAGCTCCGACGTCACCATCACCCCCAAGGAAGCCGAGGACGGGGAGGAGATCTCCAGCCGCGGGAAGCCGGAGGGGCTGCCCGGTTCGGCGCTGGAGAAGGCGCGCGGCGCCGAGGGCGTCAAGTCCGCCGAGGGCAGCGTCGTCTCGCTGGCCGTCACGGTCGTGAACTCCAAGAACGAGAACATGGGGTCGACGACCGGAGCCCCGACCGTCGCGGCCAGCTGGAACGACAACGAGCTCAAGTCGATGAAGATCACCTCCGGCCACGCCCCGCGCGGCCCCACCGAGGTGATGGTCGACGCCGACACCGCCGGCAAGCACCGCCTGAAGCTCGGGGACGAGCTGCGCACCATCGCCGTCACCGGTGACTTCCGGGCGAAGATCAGCGGTGTCGCCACCTTCACCGTGACCAACCCGGGCGCGGCCGTCGTCTACTTCGACACCGCCACCGCCCAGGAGAAGCTGCTCGGCGCTCCGGGCACCTTCACCCACATCAACCTCACCGCCAAGGACGGCGTGAGCGACGAGCAGCTGAAGAAGAACGTGGCGGCCGCGGTCGGCGCGGACACCTACAAGCTGCAGACCGCGAAGGAGGCCACCGCCGCCGGCAAGAAGGACATGGGCTTCCTCGACGTCATGAAGTACGTGATGCTCGGCTTCGCCGGCATCGCCTTCCTCGTCGGCATCTTCCTGATCTTCAACACCTTCTCCATGCTGGTGGCCCAGCGCACCCGTGAGATCGGCCTGATGCGCGCCATCGGCTCCGACCGGGGCCAGATCAACCGTTCCGTCCTCCTCGAGGCCTTCCTGCTGGGCGTCATCGGCTCCCTCACCGGAGTCGCGGCGGGCGTGGGCCTGGCCGTGGGCCTGATGAAGCTCATGGGCGGGCTCGGCATGCAGCTGTCCACCGGCGACCTGACGGTCAAGTGGACGACCCCCGTCGTCGGTCTGGTGCTGGGCACCGTCGTCACCGTGGTCGCCGCCTACGTCCCGGCCCGCCGGGCCGGCAAGGTCTCCCCGATGGCCGCCCTGCGCGACGCCGGAACCCCCGGCGACAAGAAGGCCGGTGTGGTCCGCGCGGTCCTCGGCCTGGTCCTCACCGGGACCGGCGCGGCGGCGCTCTTCCTCGCCGCGGCCGCCGAGAAGGCCTCCGAGGGCTCGCTGTGGCTGGCCGTCGGAGTGCTGTTCAGCCTCATCGGCTTCATCGTGATCGGCCCGCTGCTGGCCGGCGTGGTGGTCCGGGCGCTCGCCGCGCCCGTGCTGCGGCCCTTCGGTTCCGTCGGCCGGCTCGCCGAGCGCAACGCGCTGCGCAACCCGCGCCGTACCGGCGCCACCGCCGCCGCGCTGATGATCGGACTGGCGCTGGTCGCCTGCCTGTCGGTGGTCGGCTCGTCCATGGTGGCCTCCGCCACCGACGAGCTCGACCGTACCGTCGGCGCCGACTACATCGTCTCCTCGCAGACCGGCCAGCCGATGATGCCTCAGGCCGAGCAGGCGATGCGGGCCACCAAGGGCCTGGGGCACGTCACCGCGTACCGCGAGGTCGAGGCGAACATCACCGCCCCGGACGGCACCTCCGCCCGGGACCGCCTCAGCGCCACCGACCCGACGTACGCCCAGGACGTGCGCCGCAAGATGCGCGCGGGCGAGCACGAGGACGCGTACGCGCCCGGTTCCATGGCGGTCGGCTCGGAGTACGCCGACAAGCACCGCGTCAGGGTCGGCGACGAGCTGACCGTCGCCTTCGACGGCGGCAAGACCGTCCGGCTGAAGGTCGCCGCGATCACCCTGGACGAGGGCAACCTCGACAAGGGCGTCAAGTACATCAGCACCGCGACCGCCGAGGCCAACGTCCCGGCCGACCGGCTGGCACGCCCGTTCATGCTGCTGGCCAAGGCCGAGAAGGGGCAGGCCGACAGCGCGTACACCTCGCTCAAGGCGGCCATGGCCGAGTACCCGCAGTACAAGGTGCTCAACCAGACCGACTACAAGCAGGACCTCAAGGACCAGGTCGGGCAGCTGCTCAACATGGTCTACGGGCTGCTCGCCCTCGCGATCATCGTCGCGGTGCTGGGTGTCGTGAACACCCTGGCCCTCTCGGTGGTCGAGCGGACCCGCGAGATCGGCCTGATGCGCGCCATCGGCCTCTCCCGCCGCCAGCTGCGCCGCATGATCCGCCTGGAGTCGGTGGTCATCGCCCTCTTCGGCGCCCTGCTGGGCCTCGGACTGGGCATGGGCTGGGGCGCCACCGCCCAGCAGCTCCTCGCCCTCCAGGGGCTGAAGGTGCTGGAGATCCCGTGGCCGACCATCATCGGCGTGTTCGCCGGCTCGGCCCTGGTGGGCCTGTTCGCCGCACTGGTCCCGGCCTTCCGGGCGGGGCGGATGAACGTTCTGAACGCGATCGCCAGCGAGTAGCCGGGCGGTCGTACGGGGGAGCAGTACGGGGGGAACGCGCCGGCCCCGGACCGTCCGAGGGGACGGTCCGGGGCCGGCGTCGTGCGTCCGGGGTTCAGAGGATCCGCTGGAGCAGTACGTACCCGCCCGCCTCGCCTACCGGCGCGAAGCGCGACCCCGGATGGAGCCGCTCGGCGTAGGCGACGGGGTCGCCGGCCCAGCCGGAGGAGTTGTCGAAGACCAGGAAGGCCGGCAGCACCCCCTTGGTGTTGCCGATCCAGAACACCTGGCAGCGCGAGGTCAGCCGGGTCAGCGGTCCGTTGTCCGCCTCCACCCGCACCCCGTCCGGGATCTTCGCCAGCAGCCGCTCGACGGCGGTCACCCGCTCGGGCTTCTCGTACGCGGAGCGCTCACCGAGCCGGGCCAGCGGCATGCTGGTCGCGCTCAGCGCGAGGGCGGCCGCGAGCACGGCGCCGGGCAGCTGGGCGGCGTACGCGCGCACCCGCGGGCGGCCGCTGTGCCGGGCGATGTCGAGGGCGTCGGCCAGGGCCAGGGCGAGGACCGGCATCAGGACCGCGCTGTAGTGGTAGCCGGTGGACCAGTAGTGCGGGTCCCCCGACAGGAACCGCCAGCCCAGGGTCGGTACGGCCACGAGCAGCAGCGGGGAGCGCAGCGCGAGGAGCCCGGTGGTGGGGACCAGGACCCAGCCGAGGGTGGTCAGCTTCGTGCCGAGGCCGCGCAGCGGGCCGCCGCCGTCCTCCCCGAGCTTCTCCCAGTAGGCGTAGCCGTCGGTGGCGAAGGCGGGGATCACCACGGTGAAGACCAGGGCGGCGGCGGCCACCCCCGCCGCGGCGACGGCCGCCGCGAGGCGCGCGGCCCGCGGATCGGCGTGCCGGGCCCGCCAGGCGACGACAAGGGCCATGACCGCCAGGGTCACCCCGAGGTCCTCCTTGACCAGCAGCAGCGGCAGCCCCCAGCCGAGGGCGGCCCGCCAGCGGCGCGCGAGCAGCGCCTCCAGGGCGAAGGCCAGCAGCGGTACGGCGAAGCAGATCTCGTGGAAGTCGAACTCGACGGCCCGCTGGATCCCCCAGGACAGCCCGTACGCCGCCCCGAGCGCCAGCCCGCGCGCCCGCCCGAGGAGCTTCGCCGAGGCGCGGGTGACGGGCAACGCGGACAGCGCGAGCAGGGCCGCCTGCACGACCAGGAGGGTGAGGGGGGTCGGGAAGAGCCGGTAGAGCGGGGCGATCAGGGCGATGACGGGGCTGAAGTGGTCGCCGAGGACGTGGAAGCCCGGGCCCTTCAGGTCCACCACGGGCGCCTGTAGCCAGGCGTAGCCCCTGACTGCCTGCTCGAATATCCCGAGGTCCCAGGAGGCTTCCTCCATGCGCCGGTAGCGGGTCACCGAGAGTACGCAGTACGCGAGGAACAGGGCGGCGGTGAGCGCGTACGGCGCCCGGGGCGCGGCCCGCCCGGCCGGCCCGCCGGCGCCCGGGGCGCTTCCGGATATCGGCATCCCGACAGATTCTCATCCCCGACCGGAATGCCTCCCTCCGCCCCCGGCGCATACGGCCGCGCCCCGCCGCGCGGGCGGCTCCGGCCCGTCCCTCCGGCCCCGCGCGGGCGGCTTCGGACCGCTCCTCACCCGTGTGGGGCCGGAATGGCCCGCGCGGCCGCGGGGGCGGCGTCATAGGGTGGGAACCCCCGGCCCGTTCACGTGTCGGGTCCTTCGCGTTGCCCCCCCGAGGCCCCTCGCCTCCCACCGGATGGAAAGCCTGTCTCATGAGCCTGCACGGACTGCTCGACGCCGTCACCCGGGACCCCGCCCTCGCCGAGGCGGTCACCGCGGCCGGGGACGGCAACCGCATGCACGTGGACCTCGTCGGCCCGCCCGCCGCCCGGCCCTTCGCGATCGCCGCCCTGGCCGCCCGTACCGAGCGGACCGTGCTCGCGGTCACCGCCACCGGGCGGGAGGCGGAGGACCTCGCCGCCGCGCTGCGCTCCCTGCTGCCCCCCGACGAGGTCGTCGACTACCCGGCCTGGGAGACGCTGCCGCACGAACGGCTCAGCCCGCGCAGCGACACCGTCGGGCGCCGCATCGCGGTGCTGCGCCGGCTCGCGCACCCGAGCAAGGACGACCCGGCGGCCGGGCCCGTCTCGGTGGTCGTGGCCCCCATCCGCTCCGTGCTCCAGCCGCAGGTCAAGGGGCTCGGGGACCTGGTGCCGGTGAGCCTGCGGCAGGGGGACACCACCGACCTCGGCGGGGTCACCGAGGCCCTCGCGGCGGCCGCGTACGCCCGCGTCGAGCTGGTCGAGAAGCGCGGCGAGTTCGCCGTCCGCGGCGGCATCCTCGACGTGTTCCCGCCCACCGAGGAGCACCCGCTGCGCGTGGAGTTCTGGGGCGACGAGGTCGAGGAGATCCGTTACTTCAAGGTCGCCGACCAGCGCTCCCTGGAGATCGCCGAGCACGGCCTGTGGGCCCCGCCCTGCCGGGAGCTGCTGCTCACCCCCGAGGTGCGCGAGCGGGCCGCGGCGCTGGCCGAGGAGCACCCCGAGCTGGGCGAGCTGCTCAACAAGATCGCCGAGGGGATCGCGGTCGAGGGCATGGAGTCCCTCGCCCCCGTCCTCGTCGACGACATGGAGCTGCTGATCGACGTCCTGCCGGCCGGGGCGATGGCCGTGGTCTGCGACCCGGAGCGGGTCCGCACCCGCGCCGCCGACCTGGTGGCGACCTCGCAGGAGTTCCTGATGGCCTCGTGGGCGGCCACCGCCGGCGGCGGCGAGGCCCCCATCGACGTCGGCGCGGCCTCGCTGCGCGGGATCGCGGACGTACGCGAGCACGCGCGCGAGCTCGGCATGATGTGGTGGTCGGTGTCCCCCTTCGCGGCCGACGAGACGCTGGCACACGCCGCTGACGCGGCGGGGGTGGGCGGTGACGTCCTCAAGCTGGGCATGCGCGCCCCCGAGGCCTACCGGGGCGACACCGCCCGCGCGCTCGCCGACACCAAGGGCTGGATCGCCGACGGCTGGCGCACCGTCTACCTCACCGAGGGCCACGGCCCGGCCGCCCGTACCGTCGAGGTGCTCGGCGGAGAGGGCATCGCGGCCCGGCTGGAGGCGCGGCTGCCGGCGCTGGAGCCCTCGATCGTCCACGTCGCCTGCGGTTCCCTCGACAACGGCTTCGTCGACCCGGCGCTGAAGCTGGCCGTCCTCACCGAGACCGACCTGACCGGGCAGCGCACCGCCACCAAGGACCTCGGCAGGATGCCGACCCGGCGCCGCAAGTCCATCGACCCCCTCACCCTGGAGGTCGGCGACTACATCGTGCACGAACAGCACGGTGTCGGCCGCTACCTCGAGATGGTGCAGCGCACGGTGCAGGGAGCCACCCGCGAGTACCTGCTCGTCGAGTACGCGCCCGCCAAGCGCGGCCAGCCCGGCGACCGCCTGTACATCCCCACCGACCAGCTGGAGCAGGTCACCAAGTACGTGGGCGGCGAGGCCCCGACCCTGCACCGGCTCGGCGGCGCCGACTGGACGAAGACCAAGGCGCGGGCGAAGAAGGCGGTCAAGGAGATCGCCGCCGACCTCATCAAGCTGTACAGCGCGCGCATGGCGGCCCCGGGCCACACCTTCGGCCCCGACACCCCCTGGCAGCGCGAGCTGGAGGACGCCTTCCCGTACGCGGAGACGCCCGACCAGCTCACCACCATCGCCGAGGTCAAGGAGGACATGGAGAAGTCCGTGCCCATGGACCGCCTGATCTGCGGCGACGTCGGCTACGGCAAGACGGAGATCGCGGTCCGGGCGGCCTTCAAGGCGGTGCAGGACGGCAAGCAGGTGGCGGTCCTGGTCCCCACCACCCTGCTCGTGCAGCAGCACTTCGGCACCTTCTCCGAGCGGTACAGCCAGTTCCCGGTCAATGTGAAGGCGCTGTCCCGCTTCCAGTCCGACACCGAGTCCAAGGCCACTCTGGAGGGGCTCAAGGAGGGCTCGGTGGACGTGGTCATCGGAACGCACCGGCTGTTCTCGCAGGAGACGAAGTTCAAGGACCTCGGCCTGGTCATCGTCGACGAGGAACAGCGGTTCGGCGTCGAGCACAAGGAGCAGCTGAAGAAGCTGCGCGCCAACGTGGACGTGCTGACCATGTCCGCGACCCCGATCCCGCGCACCCTGGAGATGGCGGTGACCGGCATCCGCGAGATGTCGACGATCACCACCCCGCCGGAGGAGCGCCACCCGGTCCTCACCTTCGTCGGCCCGTACGAGGAGAAGCAGATCGGCGCGGCCATCCGGCGCGAGCTGCTGCGCGAGGGGCAGTGCTTCTACATCCACAACCGGGTCGAGTCCATCGACCGGGCGGCCGCGAAGCTGAGGGAGATCGTGCCCGAGGCGCGGATCGCCACGGCCCACGGCCAGATGTCGGAACAGGCCCTGGAGCAGGTGGTGGTGGACTTCTGGGAGAAGAAGTTCGACGTCCTGGTCTCCACCACGATCGTCGAATCCGGCATCGACATCTCCAACGCCAACACCCTCATCGTGGAGCGCGGCGACAACTTCGGCCTCTCCCAGCTGCACCAGCTGCGCGGCCGTGTGGGACGCGGCCGCGAGCGCGGGTACGCGTACTTCCTGTACCCGCCGGAGAAGCCGCTGACGGAGACGGCCCACGAGCGTCTGGCCACCATCGCCCAGCACACCGAGATGGGCGCCGGCATGTACGTGGCGATGAAGGACCTGGAGATCCGCGGGGCGGGCAACCTGCTCGGCGGCGAGCAGTCGGGGCACATCGCGGGCGTCGGTTTCGACCTGTACATCCGGATGGTCGGCGAGGCGGTGGCCGACTACCGGGCGGCCGTCGAGGGCGGCGGGGCCGAGGAGGAACCGCCGCTGGAGGTGAAGATCGAGCTGCCGGTCGACGCGCACGTCCCGCACGACTACGCGCCCGGCGAGCGGCTGCGCCTCCAGGCGTACCGGTCCATCGCGGCGGCGAACTCCGAGGCCGACATCAAGGCCGTACGGGAGGAACTCACCGACCGCTACGGCAAGCTGCCGGAGCCGGTGGAGAACCTGCTGCTGGTGGCCGGCCTGCGGATGCTGGCGCGGGCGTGCGGGGTCGGGGACATCACCCTCCAGGGCCCGAACATCCGCTTCGGGCCGGTGGAGTTGCGCGAGTCGCAGGAGCTGCGCCTGAAGCGCCTGTACCCGGGGACGGTCCTCAAGCCGGCCACCTCCCAGGTGCTGGTCCCGCGCCCGAAGACGGCGAGGGTCGGCGGCAAGCCGCTGGTCGGCCGTGAACTGCTCGGCTGGGCCGGGGAGTTCCTCACCACGATCCTCGGGTCGTAGCCCGGCGGCCCGAATCCGGGGCCCGGTGGGTGTCGCACGTGACCGCCCGCGCGCCGTGCGCGGGCGGTCACGTGTCTTCCGGCTCCCGGTGGGGGCGGGGGAGCGGGCCGCACGTGCCGGTGGGCGACGGCTACGAGGGCCCCTTCCGTGTCCCTTTTGTGGCAGTACGCCGGTTTCTTGAGCCACGCATATCATCGGCCGGTGATCACAACGACGGAGCTCCGGGCAGCCGCGACGGCGGACTTCCCCGCCCTGTTCCTGCGCCCCTGGCGGCAGGAGGACGTCCCCGCGCTCGTGGAGGCGTACGCCGATCCCGTCCTGCGGCACCGGACCGCCGACCCCGTGTGCGGGGAGGCGGACGGGCGGCGCTGGGTGGAGGGCCAGTGCCGGGACCGGGAGGCGGGACTGCGGTTCGGCTTCGCGGTACTGGAGGGCGAGACGGGCCCCCTGGTGGGCGGCGTCGTCCTCAAACGGCCCGCGCCCGGCGGCCCTTCGGCCGAGGTCGGCTACTGGACCGCCGCCCACGCCCGGGGCCGGGGTATCGCCCCCCGCGCGCTGGGGGCCCTGACCGGCTGGGCGTTCGAGACCTTCGCGGGCCGCGGACTGGAACGGCTCGACCTCCTGCACCAGGAGGACAACGAGGCCTCCTGCCGCGTCGCGCGCAAGTGCGGCTACCTCTTGCGCGGCACCCTCCCGCCGGCCCCGCCCGAGTACCCGCTGAGCGGCCACCTGCACGTCAGGCCCGCGACACGGGCCTGAGGTCCGGCGGCGGCCGTCAGACCGCTTCGCCCGCCGGGCCGCCGACCTTGGACAGGTCCAGGACGTCGGAGTCCTTCGGGGACGTCGTGTCGACCGGGACGTCGAAGGCCGAGAACAGGGCCTCGGCGGTGCTGTCGCCGCTGACGGTCGACTTCAGGATGTACGGAGTGCCCTGCGTGGCGACCCAGTCCGTCTGGGTGCCCTGCCGGGACGGGAAGGCGATCGCCAGCGCGGGCTTGCCGCCTATGGTGCCGGTCTGGCCCTTGCGGGCGAGCGGGCTGGACTTGCCGAGGTCGCCCGTCAGCTTGGCGAGGTCGCAGCTGTTGGTCATGGAGGCGGCGCGGGGGTCGGAGGAGGGGATCTTCACCCAGCGGTCGGCGAGCATGCTGACCATCTGGTCCGTCTGCTTCTGCGGGGTGTGCTTCTGCTTGGCCGCGCCCCGCCAGTAGGTGGCGTCGCCGCGGAAGTGGACGAGCTCGGCGGACTTGATGATGTCCAGCTTGCCCATGCCGTCGAGGCGGACGGCGCCGTTGCAGTTGCCCTTCTTGTCGAGGGAGAGGTCGATCCGCATCGGCTTGCCCTGGTACTGCACGTTGGCCGCGACGTGCAGCGCCTCCGCCTTGCGCGTGGCCTCGCCGGCCCGGGTGAGGATCTCCGAGCCCGCCAGTTCGGTGAGCGCGGGCCCGCCCTGGGCGCCCGCCGAACCCGAGGGCGAGGCGGTGGCGGACGGGGAGGGCGACTGCGCGGCGCGGGCCCGGCCGGCGATGTCGGCGGCGCGGCCCTCGCCGGGCACGCACGCCGTCAGCCCGCCGCCGATCAGGGCCGCCGCGGCGAGCGCCGACGCGGTGGTCTTCGTACGGCCACGGCCGTGACTCGGGCTGCGCATCTTGGTTCCCCCCGTGGAGCGGTGACTAGGACTCGGGTCCGAGCCTAGGCGGTGCCTGTGACACGGCGCCCGACGGGGCCGTGGCGGGCCGTACGCCGGTGTACTCGACCGACCCGGAGTCCGGACCGCCCCGCGCGTGCTTGACGAGGTACGGCGCGGCGTCCAGCAGTACGTGGTCGGTGATCTCGGTCCCGTCGGGCGCCCTCGACGTGAAGACCGCGACCGGCTTGCCGTTCTGGCGGGTGTCCCGCTCGCGGCGGATGCCGGCCCGCTCCCCCGGGAACGCCTCCTCGGGCCGGGCCGCCCCGCACAGGGCGACGAGGTGCGCGACCGAGGGGTCCGCCGGTCTGACGTCGATCCAGCCCTGGTCGCCGTCCGGCGACTTGACGGGCCCGTCCCCGAACTGGTCGCGGAGGAAGCCGGCGTCGCCCCTGAAGGAGAGCCTGCCGTCCGCCATCAGGATCTCGCCCGACCCCGACCCCGACCCCGACCCCGGCCCCGACCCGGCCCCGGTGACCGTGACCTTGCCCCAGCACCCGCCGTCGCCCTCGAAGGTCAGCTCCGCGCTGATGCGGCGGTCGCCGGCCGTGCGCGTGACGAGCGCGTTCTTGCTGCCGGTCCTGCCGGTCTCCTCGTACGCGGCGCGCAGGACGGCGGCCGGGTCCTTGCCCGCGAGCGGGTCGGGGGCGGGGGAGGGAGGCGACGCCTTCGCCACGCCGGGCCCCGGGACGCAGCCGGTGACGGTCAGCAGGGCCGCGCAGGCGAGTGCGGCGGCGGCCGCGGGCATGGTGGTGCGCATGGGTCGGTCCCCCCGGGTCGGCGTTCAGGAGCCCGGACGCTATCCGGCCGCGCTGGAGCCGGGACTTCTTCCAGGTCGGGCGGCCCGTGGCCGCGGCCGTGGGCGGGATGCCCGGGGGGAGCGGCGCGTACGGGTCCGCACGACGGGCCGCCGGGCGGTGGCGTCCGGCCCGGACAACCGTGCTGCGACCCTGCAACGGTTGGGTCCATCCCCTCACGGACGGCCGGAAACGCTGTATACGCTTCGAGCCGTCACCTTTCCGCACGGCCCGTCAGGAGCACCGATGCACGGCCCCGGCATCCCGCCGCAGCAAGGCCCCCACGGCCACCGGCCCACCTCCGGGGCCGCGATGACGCTGCGCGTGCTGTTCACGGCGCTCCCCGTCCTCAGCTGCGGTTTCTTCTCCTGGGGTGCGCTGCTGCGGCTCGCGATCCTCACCCGCAAGCCCCGCGACTGGGCGCTGCTGGCGCTCACCCTGGTGCTGTCGGTCGTGTGGATCACCTTCATCGAGCTCGACCCGACGGCCGACACCAGCGGCTGGCAGAGCGACCTCGGTGCGGGTGGCTCGATCTTCACCGGCTTCGCGGTCTGCGTCTACTACCTCGTCTCCGACATCAGGCACCACGAGGCCAAGGCCCTGGCCCCGGCGCCCTGGTACCCGCCCGCGCCGCAGCCCCCGTACGCGCAGCACCACCAGCCCCAGCCGCCGCACCAGACCACCCCGGGCTACGGCTACCCGCCGGACGGGCCCCCCGGAGCCCGGCCGCCGGTGCCCCCGCAGCAGCCCGCGCCGCCCCGCATCGGGCAGGTCCGCGCCGAACTCGACGAGCTCAGCGAGCTGCTGCGCAAGCAGACCCCGGCCCGGCCCCCGCAGCCCGGCGGCCCCTACCAGGACCCGAACACCACGGCGATCCAGGACCCCCAGCAGTGACCGAGAGCGAACGCCTCATCGGCGAGCGCTACCAGCTCGCCACCGTCCTCGGCCAGGGCGGCATGGGCCAGGTGTGGACGGCCTACGACCGCCGCCTGGACCGCCGCGTCGCCGTCAAGCTGCTGCGGCCCGACAAGGTGGCCGGCCCCGGCACCGTCGCCGAGGAGCTGCGCCGCCGCTTCGTGCGCGAGTGCCGGGTCACCGCACAGGTCGACCACCCCGGCCTGGTCACCGTCCACGACGCGGGCAGCGACGGCGACGAGCTGTACCTCGTCATGGGCTACGTCGAGGGCTCCGACCTCGCCGACCACCTCGCCGCACACGACCCCTACCCCTGGCCCTGGGCGGTCGCGGTGGTGGCGCAGCTGTGCGCGGTGCTCTCCGCCGTGCACGCGGTGCCGATCGTCCACCGCGACCTGAAGCCGCGCAACGTGATGATCCGCCCGGACGGGACGGTCCTCGTCCTCGACCTCGGCGTCGCCTCCGTGATGGACACCGACACCACCCGCCTCACCAGCACCGGAACCCCGATCGGCAGCCCCGCCTACATGGCCCCCGAACAGGCCATGGGCGGCGCCGTCGGCCCGTACACCGACCTGTACGCCCTCGGCGTCCTGCTGTACGAACTCCTCAGCGGCGGCGTCCCCTTCGCAGGGACCACCGCCCTCGGCGTCCTGCACCGCCACCTCTACGAGCCCCCGGCGCCGGTGCGCCCGCTGCGCCCCGAGATCCCCGCCGAGCTGGAGGCGGTCCTGCTGCGCCTCCTCGCCAAGGACCCGCAGGACCGGCCCGCCTCCGCGCAGGAGGTCTACGAGGCACTCGCGCCGCTGCTCCCGGTCCCCGGCAGCCGCCTGCCGGCCGGCCCCCTCGACCCCACCCGCCCCTTCCTGCGCCCCCAGGCCCCCTGGCCCGACCGGGCGGCCGCCGTCCCGCCGCGCCCGGCCGCGCCCCCGGCGCCGCCCCGCCCCGACGTCCCGGGCGCGGTGGACGAGGCCCGCAAACTGCTCGACGAGGGCCGGCTCACCCAGGCCGTGGACATCCTCGGCGACATCCTCCCGGCGGCCGCCGCCGAGCACGGCGAGCACTCCCCGGTGGTCCGCAGCCTGCGCAAGCAGTACGCGGCCACGCTGATGGACGACGGCCAGTACCGCCGGGCCCTGCCGGAACTGCGGCGTCTGGCCGGCCAGTTCCCGGCCGGGGACCCGCAGTCGCTGCGCTTCCGCTACGACGCCGCGCAGTGCCTGGAGCAGCTGGGCGAGCCGGCGGCGGCCCTGGCGGAGTACCGCTCGCTGCTGCCCCTGTTCGAGAACCACTACGCCAACCCGGACCCGGGCCTGCCGCTGGAGGTCCGTCGCCGGATAGCGCACCTGCTGCTCTCCCTCGGCGACCGGCCGGCGGCCCACGACACCCTGGTCCGCCTCCTCTACGACGCGGACCGCGTCCACGGCCCGGCGCACCCCCTGCCGGTGGAGATCCGGCGCACCCTGCAATGGCTGGGCCAGGTGCGCTGACCGCCGCGAGCGGCACGCCGGGCCGGGGACGCGGGTGCGAGCTACACCGCGGCGCCCCGCTGACGGCGCCGGAGCACCGCCGTCCCCAGCACCACCAGGACGGACACCCCCGCGACACCCGCCCCCGCCGCCAGTCCCGGCGGGCTGAACTCGCAGCTCACGGTGGTGGTGCGGCCGTCCAGCGGGACCGCGAGCAGGCCGAGGCGGGACCGCGCGGGGTGCCCGTTGCAGCTCCAGCCGGCGATCGCCGGGGCCGCGACCACCGCCGTCCCGGTGCTGCCCGGGGGCAGGGTGGCGCTCAGCCCGGCGGAGGAGACCCGTACGGCGGTGGCGGCCTTCGCCCGCAGAGCGGTGACCGCCGCCCCCAGCCGGGCCCCGTCCAGGCAGGACAGAGCCCAGCGGGCGGGCGCGGGCCGGTCGAAGACGAGCTTCGAGGCGGGCCCGCGCGAGAGCCCGAGGGACTGGAGCGCCGCCCGGTTCTTCGGGGGGTTGCCGTTCAGCTTGAAGGGGCGGCCGCCGGCGAGGCGGGCCGTGGCGTTGTACTCTGGGGCCCACAGGAAGGCCTCGGTGCCGGCCCGGCAGGTCCCGGGCGCGACCGGGTCCTCGTACACCCGCGCGCCCAGCAGCAGTTCCTGGTTGGCGAAGGGGGACTCGCCGTACGCCACGGGCGCTTCCGCCGGGCGGACGGTGACCAGCGGCAGGGCCTCGGCGCGGGTGACGGTGCCGTCCGGCGCGAGCCGCGCGCCGACCGCGAACACCGCGTCCGTCACCGGGTTGTCCAGGCTCTGCACGCTGCGCCCGCGCGAGGTCCAGCCCGCGCCGAGCGCCGTCATCGTGCGCGTGAACACGTCCGGGGTGTGGCTGCTGTAGTACGCGCCGCCCTCCCCGCCCAGCAGCATCGGGTCGTTGCCCGTCAGCGCCGGCCGGCCCGCGTCGGTCCGGTACGCCGGCCATCCCCCGGCGCCGGCCAGGGCGCGGGCGCGCGCGGTGTGCGCCCGGTCCCAGGAGGGGTAGTCGTCCAGCCCGGCCAGCTTGCGCAGGTCGCCGTACGCCGTCGTCGCCGCGGCCTGCGCCACCAGCACCACCGTCAGCAGACCCGCCGCCACCGGCAGCAGCCGCCGGTGGCCGAGCGCCCGCCAGGCCCAGGCGCTCAGCGCCAGCCCGCCCGCGAAGAGGGCGTACCCCCACGCCGTCGGCAGGGCGCTGCCGCCCGCCCACAGCGCGGCCGCCGTGAGCAGGTCGGCGCCCGCCGCGAGCGCCCGTACGCCGGGCACGCCCGCGGCGAGACCCGTCCAGGCGGCGATCACCGCGATGCCGGCCAGCACGAAGGTCTGCCGGTACGCGCTGCCGTTCGGGGTCGCGAAGAGGTGCCAGGCCAGATGGGTCGGCTCCCACTGGAGGGACAGCGCCACCGCCGCCACCAGCCCCGCCCACCACCAGCGGGTGCGGGCCGGCAGCGCCCGGTGGAACGGCAGGGCCGCCAGGAGCAGCAGCGTCCCGGTGCCCACGAACACGGCGGGTGAGTTGAAGGAGTACGTCGCCGGCAGCAGCCGCGCGAACAGGTCCGACCACGGCACCGGGCCGAACTCCCTGGACCAGCCCGGGTACGCCTGCTTCGAGCTGAGGAACAGCGGCAGCAGCACCGGAGCCGCGAGGCCGATCCCGAGCACGGTGGTCGCCACCGCCCGCCCGATCACCCGGGCCCGCTCGCGCGGCCCTTCCCGGGTCAGCACCACCCGCACCACCAGCACCAGCGCCGCGCCCAGCGTGGCCATGTACGCGGTGTAGAAGTTGGCCGTCCAGCCCACCGCCACGACCAGCACGCCCAGCACGGGGCGCCGCGAACGCAGCGCCCACTCGCCGGTCAGGCACAGCAGCGGGAAGGCCACCAGCCCGTCCAGCCACATCGGGTTGTACGCGGCCTCGATCACCGACCAGCCGCACAGCGCGTACGAGGCCCCCAGCAGCCCCGCCGCCCACCAGGGCCCGCTCCGCTGGGTCCGCAGCAGCCAGGCCATGGCCGCCGCCGCGGCCGCCGTCTTGAGCACGGTCACCACGTACACCGCGAGGTCGACGTCCTCGCGCGGGAACAGCGCCACCAGCACGGCGAACGGGCTCGTCAGGTACGTGCCGAAGTCGGGCAGGAAGCTGGTGCCGTAGCCGGACTGCCAGTTGAGGAGGAGACCGCCCTCGGCCCGCCCGTGCAGCAGGTCCCACAGGTGCGCGTGGAACGGCACGAACTGGTTCCCGAGGTCGTTGACGCTGCGGTGGCGCGGTCCGTACGGGAACACCCGCGCGACGGCGTCCCCGCCGCACACGGCCACGGCCGTGACGAGCGAGGCCACCACCGCCCCGAGCGCCCCCGGCCCGCGCCCGGAGCGCCGCGGCGCCCGCGCATCGGGACGGTACGGGATCCGGGGCTGGGCGAGCTGCGATGTCGGCATGGTGCTCCGACGATCTCAGGAAGGGCGGGCCCCGCGGCGACCGGGGGGTGAACTCGCACCCCAACACCACCGGAATCGTTGGTCGAACCGGTGGCTCGGGCCACCCTGACTGCATACCATCGATCACCGCACGGCCCTTGTGCACCGACGCACAATCTCCCGGCCCTGGAGGCTCTCTTGCACCGTCGCACAGCGCTCTCCGTCTCCGCCGTCCTGCTCGTGGCGGCTCCCCTGCTCACCGCTTGCTCGGGCGGGACCCGGCCCGGCACCGCGGCCGTCGTCGGGGGTGAGCGCATCACCACCTCGGCCCTCCAGGCCCAGGTCGCCGACGTGCGCACCGCCCAGAACCGGTCCGAGGAGGGGGCGCAGCTGATCGGCGCCACCGCCGGGCTGGAACGGCTGAAACTGAACAAGATGATCCAGAGCGCCGTCCTGGAGCGGGCCGCGAAGGACGCCGGGCTGAGCGTCAGTCCCAAGGAGGTCGAGGACGTCCGCAAGGCGCAGCTCCAGCAGCTGGGCGGCGAGGAGGAGCTCCGGGACGCGGCGCTCCAGCAGGCGCAGCTGGCCCCGGGGCAGATCGAGGCGGACACCCGCTTCAAGCTGCTGCGCGACAAGCTCTTCGCGCACTACGGGAGCCAGGACAAGGCCGTGGCCAAGCTGGCGGAGGCGGCGAAGGCCCTGCACATCGAGGTGAACCCGCGCTACGGACGCTGGGACGCGCAGCAGATCCTGCTCGGCGACCAGGAGACGCCGTGGATCACCCAGCGGACCCGCCCCGAGCAGGCGGCACCCGCCGGAGCGTGACGGCCGCGGGCGGAGGTAGGTTCGGAGTGTGACCGACACCGCCGCCCCCGCCGCCGCCGAGCCCACCGGCCGGATCGTCCTGCTGACCGCCAGCCACCGGGTCGCCCCCGGGCTGCTGTCCTGGCCGGCCTGGCAGACCCTGCACGCCGCGGACCGGGTGCTGTGCGCCGACCCGGGTCACCCGCAGCTGCCGTACCTGCGCGAGGCGGGGGTCGAGGTGGCGCACGAGGTCCCGGACGCGCACGGGCTGGTCGAGGCCTGCGCCGGGGGCCGCACGGTCGTGGTGCTGCCCGGCGGCGAGGGCGACCAGCGGCTGACGGACGGGCTGGCCCGGCTGGCCGGCTCGGGCCGGGTCGCCATGCCCGACCTGGAGCTGCTGCCCGGCTCCTACGACCTGCCGGGCGCGCGGCTGCTGGACCTGGTGCAGGTCATGGACCGGGTGCGCCGCGAGTGCCCCTGGACCTCGCGCCAGACCCACGAGGGGCTGGTGAAGTACGCCATCGAGGAGGCGTACGAGCTGGTCGAGGCGATCGAGGACGGCGACCGGGACGCACTGCGCGAGGAGCTCGGCGACGTCCTGCTCCAGGTGGTCTTCCACGCGCGCATCGCCGAGGAGGAGGGCGGCGGCGAGGACGGCGCGGAGGCCTTCTCCATCGACGACGTCGCGGGCGACCTCGTCGAGAAACTGATCCGGCGCCACCCCCACGTGTTCGGGGACGCCACCGCGGAGTCTCCGGACGACGTCCGCGCCCACTGGCAGGCCACGAAGGCGGTCGAGAAGCAGCGGGACTCGGTCACCGACGGGATCCCGCTGGGCCAGCCCGGCCTGGCGCTCGCGGCCAAGCTCGCCGGGCGGGCCCGTACGGGCTCGGTGGCCGTGGAGCTGCCCCGGGGCGAGGGCGTCGGGTACGAGCTGCTGGAGCTGGCGGCGCGCGCCGAGGCGTCGGGGACCGACCCCGAGACGGCGCTGCGCGCGGCGGCCCGCGTCTACCGGGACGCGATCCGGGCGGCCGAGGGAGCCGCCGAGTAGCCCGCCGGCGTCGGCCCGCCGGCCAGGGGTCAGTGCGGGCGGGGGGCACGGCCCGACGGGTCGTGCCAGTGCGGGGCCGGGCGGTGCAGGAACCATTCGCCGAAGCCCAGCGGCCGGGTGCCGGGGGCGCCGCCGAGGGGGAGCGCGTCGTGGAAGAGCCGGTCGGGGCGGGCGCCGAGCTCCTCCAGGAGGTGGACGGTCTCCTCGATGAACCGCGCCGGCCCGCTGAGGTAGACGTCCTGCTCCCGCCACAGGCCGCGGTGGCCGAGCGCGGTCGCCAGCCGGGCGGTGGCCTGGTCGCGGTGCTGTCCGGGGGCGGGGGTGATGTAGGTGACGCCGAGCCAGGGGCAGGCGGCGGCGTGCCCGTCGATCAGGGGCCGGTCGTAGAGGTGCGCGGAGTCCCGGGCGACCACGAAGAGCCGTACGTCGTGGTCGGGAGGGTGCTGGACGAGTTCCTCCAGCAGGGCCCGTACGGGCGCCCAGCCGGTGCCGGCGGCGATGAGGGTGAGGGGGCGGTCCTCGCGGCGCAGGGTGAGCCGGCCGCCGGGGGCGCCGAGCCGCAGCACCTCGCCGGGCAGGACGTCGCGGACCAGGGCGGTGCTGAGCCGGCCGCCGTCGATCCGGCTGACGTGCAGGTCGACGGTGCCGTCGGGGCGGGGGGCGTTGCCGAGGGAGTACGTGCGCCAGGTCACCGGGACGCGGTCGCTGCTCACGCTCACGTACTGGCCGGGCCGGTAGGGCAGTGGGACGCGCGGGGCGAGGGTCAGTACGCCGATGTCCTCTCCGTACCGGAGGTGGCGCACCACCTCGGCGTCCCACCAGGGGGGTTCGTCGCTCTCGGCGGCGCCGGCGGTCATCGCGTCGGCGATGCGCCGGTAGGCCTCGGACCAGGCCTTCTCGACGGCCGGCGACCAGGCGGCGCCGGAGGTCTCGGCGAGGGCGGCGAGCAGGCTGGTGCCGACGGCGGCGTAGTGCCCGGGGCCGACGAGGAACTTGCGGTGGTCGCGTCCGAGGTCGCGTAGATAGGGGAGCAGGGTCTCGCTCTCCAGGTGGTCGACGACATGGGTCAGGGCGGCGAAGAGCCGGTCGCGCTGGCGCTCCATGTCCTCGGAGGAGGCCGGGAAGAGTTCGCGGAGCCCGGGGTTGTGCCAGAAGAGGTGCGAGTAGAAGTACTTGACCGCGTGTTCGGCCCGTCTCTCCACCACCGCGAAACTGCTTTTCAAGATCCTCACGTCCACAGGACCGACAGTAGGAGCGCCGCGGAACCCGGCGTCAAGCGATCTCCGATCTGCGGACAGCCGCGACGAAGGGGTCATATGGGATGGCCGGTGGTGGGCCGGGATACGGTCGACGGGTGCACGATCAGACCCCCGCCGCCCCGTCCGACCCGTCCCGCCCCCAGGGGCCGACGCTCTTCGACTGGGAGTTCGCGACCGACCCCTACCCCGCCTACGCCTGGCTGCGCGAGCACTCCCCGGTGCACCGCACCAAGCTCCCCAGCGGGGTGGAGGCCTGGCTGGTGACCCGGTACGCGGACGCCCGCCAGGCCCTCGCCGACCAGCGGCTGAGCAAGAACCCGGCGCACCACGCGGAGCCGGCGCACGCCAAGGGCAAGACCGGGATCCCGGGGGAGCGCAAGGCGGAGCTGATGACGCACCTTCTGAACATCGACCCGCCGGACCACACCCGGCTGCGGCGGCTGGTGTCGAAGGCGTTCACCCCGCGCCGCGTGGCCGAGTTCACCCCGCGCGTGCAGGAGCTGACCGACGACCTCATCGACCGGATCGTGGCGAGGGCGCGGGCCGAGGGGAAGGGGGAGGCGGACCTCATCCACGAGTTCGCCTTCCCCCTCCCCATCTACGCCATCTGCGAGATGCTCGGCGTACCGCGGGAGGACCAGGACGACTTCCGGGACTGGGCCGGGATGATGATCCGGCACGGGGGCGGACCGCGCGGCGGGGTGGCCCGCTCCGTGAAGCGGATGCGCACCTATCTCGGGGAACTCATCCACCGCAAGCGGGATGATCTGGGCAATGACCTCATCTCCGATCTGATCCGGGCAAGTGACCACGGAGACCATCTGACGGAGGCCGAGGCCACGGCGATGGCCTTCATCCTGCTCTTCGCGGGCTTCGAGACGACCGTGAACCTCATCGGCAACGGCATCCACTCCCTCTTCATGAACCCGGACCAGCGCGAGCGCCTCCAGGCCTCCCTCGCGGCCGGGGAGAGCGCGCTGCTGGAGACCGGGGTCGAGGAACTGCTGCGCTACGACGGCCCCGTGGAGCTCGCCACCTGGCGGTTCGCCACCCGGCCGCTGACCCTCGGAGGCCAGGAGATCGCGGCCGGGGACCCGGTGCTCGTGGTCCTCGCGGCGGCCGACCGCGATCCGGAGCGGTTCGACGGGCCGGACACCCTCGACCTCTCCCGGAGTGACAATCAGCACCTCGGATACGGCCACGGGATCCACTACTGCCTCGGCGCTCCGCTCGCCCGTCTCGAAGGCCAGACGGCACTCGGGACTTTGCTCAAGCGTCTGCCGGATCTGGAACTTGCCGTTCCCCCCACGGACCTGCGCTGGCGCGGCGGGCTCATCATGCGTGGCCTGCGCACCCTCCCGGTCCGGTTTACAGTCCCGAACGCCTGAGGGCGCGCGCGAAGCAGAACTGACCGGAAGTCAGTCCACTCCCGAACTTGTGACATCCGTTCGAAGGCGGCTAGGTTCTGCCGTTACCCCGCCGTTATACGAAAGGTGCAGTCTCATGCTTCCCGGGAACGGCCGCCACAGACGCCCCCGCCAGGTACCCGCGATCGTCGTCACCGCAGGAGTCACCGGCTCCGCGCTGGCCATGCCGCTGCTCGCCGCCACCGGCGCGAGCGCGGCCGACACCGCCACGTGGGACAAGGTCGCCGACTGCGAGAGCGGCGGCACCTGGAGCGCGAACTCCGGCAGCGGCGCCTACGGCGGGCTGCAGTTCACGCTGGAGCAGTGGAAGAACGCGGGCGGGCTCGCGTACGCGGAACGCCCGGACCTCGCCAGCCGCTCCCAGCAGATCGCGGTCGCCGAGCGGGTGCTGGCCTCCCAGGGCCCCCAGGCGTGGCCGCTGTGCTCCGCCTCGGCCGGGCTGACCCAGCAGGGGCCGACGCCCGAGGTGGACCCGGGCGACAACAAGAACCCGGGGCCCGTCGCGCCCACCCCGACCCGGCCGGACGAATCGGTGCCGGTCACCGGCAAGGGCAAGCCCTCCACGGACTTCGGCGCGCCGACTCCGGCGCCGAACAGCCCGTCCACCGGACCGAGCGTGCTGCCGGACTACCCGCTCGGCCCCTCCAGCGGACTGCCCGTCATGCCCGAGCCGGACTTCACCGTCCAGCCCACCACGCCCCCGGTCTCCCCGACCGCCCCGGGCACCCCCGTCGCCCCGGTCTCCCCGACCGCGCCGGGCACCCCGACCTCCCCGGCCGGCCCGACGGCCCCGGCCGTCCCGGGCCTCACGCCGACCGCCCCGGCCGTCCCGGGCGCGCCGTCCGGCACGCCGTCGGCCACCCCGTCCGCCGAGGCGGGCGACGGCGGGGGCAAGCACCGCGGTCCGGCCGCCGTCGAGCTCCCGGCGGCGCCTGGCGCGGCGTCAGCCGCCCCCGGCGATCCCACGTACACCGTGAAGCCGGGCGACAGCCTCGCGGCCATCGCGGACGCCAAGGGGCTCAAGGGGGGCTGGAACGAGCTCTACAAGGCCAACGAGCAGGTCATCGGCGGGGACGCGGACCTCATCAAGCCGGGACAGAACCTGGATCTAACCAAGGAATAGGGGCAGTTCGGGCATCCAATAAGACTTGAATGTCCGTTATCGGTAAATGAGACATGCATCTCTTCCGGTCAACTGGCGTGTCTCGTTCCGGAACTTCCGCAAACCCCGCTCCGACCTGCGCAAACGCGCCTTTGAGGAACGCAAGTAGGCCGGTTTCTCCCCAAAATCACACGTTGAACATCGGGGAGAGACCTGTCTACCTTCTGAATCGCTCGCCACCGCGGGCTCCTTCGACCGCATCGCCGAATCCTGCCGGCGGACGGAGGGAACAGTCGTCGCGCAAGCGCCGAAGGCAGGAGCGGGGGAACCAAGGTAGGCGCCGGGAGAGGCCGTTGTGATGCGGCCGCGTACCGGCTAGGGGTGAAGACACGCGCCGCGCCGCGTGACCGGGCAACTCATCCGCCCGAACCCGACAGCTCACCTCGAAGGCGTCGGTGAGGAGAAATCCATGCTGCTTTCCGGCAAGGGCAAGCACCGCCGCGGCTCCAAGGCCGTCCGCATCGTCACGCTCGCCGGTGTCGCCGGTGTCGCCGTCGCGGCCCCGCTGATGGCCGCGGGCACCGCCAGCGCCGCCACCGCGTCCGAGTGGGACAAGGTCGCCGCCTGCGAGTCCGGCGGCAACTGGTCCATCAACACCGGCAACGGCTACTACGGCGGTCTGCAGTTCTCCGCCTCCACCTGGGCGGCGTACGGCGGCAAGGCCTACGCCTCGCAGGCCAACCAGGCCAGCAAGGCCCAGCAGATAGCCATCGCCGAGAAGGTCCTCAAGGGCCAGGGCAAGGGCGCCTGGCCGCACTGCGGCGTCGGCCTGTCCAACTCCTCGTACAACGGCGGCGGCACGGCCACCCCGGCCAAGCCGAAGCCCGCCACCAAGCCCGCCCCGGCCAAGCCCGCCCCGGCCAAGCCGGCCCCGGCGAAGCCGTCCACGCCGAAGGCCGACACCGAGACCAAGGGCTCCGGCTCCGGCTCGGGCAACTGGACCCCGGCCAAGCCGTCGACCCCGAAGACCGATGCCCCGAAGACGGGCAACGGCTCCTACGTGGTCAAGGAGGGCGACACCCTCGGCACCATCGCCGACGCCCACAAGGTCAAGGGCGGCTGGGAGAAGCTCTTCGAGCTCAACAAGGACACCGTGTCCGACGCCGACCTGATCTTCCCGGGCCAGAAGCTGAAGCTCGCCTGAACGTCCGCGTAACACTCGCGGCACCCCGCAGCATCCCCACCGCCCGGCGCGTATCCACCCACGCGCCGGGCGGCGGCATGTCGTGCGCCGGTACCCGCATATCGGAACCGGACCCCTGTCTTCCGATGTCCGGTCCGCCGCGCAACGCGCGGGAGCACGGGCCCTATGTCCCGGAAGGCGGGCATTCGGCACCTTTTTCGTCCCAGGACCCGGGCGGTCGGGCAGCCCACCGCCCCGAGCCGGTTAGGCTCTAGTCGGCGGGGCCGTCCCACGGCCCCACGCCACCGCACACCCAGCGTCACATCCCAGAAGGAGATGCTCGTGCCGTCCATCGACGTCGTCGTAGCCCGGGAAATCCTGGACTCCCGAGGCAACCCCACGGTCGAGGTCGAGGTGGGCCTCGACGACGGCAGCACCGGCCGTGCTGCCGTTCCGTCCGGCGCCTCCACCGGTGCCTTCGAGGCCATCGAGCTCCGTGACGGTGACCCCAACCGTTACATGGGCAAGGGCGTGGAGAAGGCCGTCCTCGCCGTCATCGAGCAGATCGGCCCGGAGCTCGTCGGCTACGACGCCACCGAGCAGCGCCTGATCGACCAGGCCATGTTCGACCTCGACGCCACCGACAACAAGGGCTCGCTCGGCGCCAACGCCATCCTCGGCGTCTCCCTGGCCGTCGCGCACGCCGCGTCCGAGGCCTCGGACCTGCCGCTGTTCCGCTACCTGGGCGGCCCGAACGCGCACCTGCTGCCCGTTCCGATGATGAACATCCTCAACGGTGGGTCGCACGCCGACTCCAACGTCGACATCCAGGAGTTCATGATCGCCCCGATCGGCGCGGAGTCCTTCTCCGAGGCGCTGCGCTGGGGTGCCGAGGTCTACCACACCCTCAAGAAGGTCCTGCACACCAAGGGCCTCTCCACCGGCCTGGGCGACGAGGGCGGCTTCGCCCCGAACCTGGAGTCCAACCGCGCCGCGCTCGACCTCATCATCGAGGCCATCAAGCAGGCCGGCTACACCCCGGGCAAGGACATCGCGCTCGCGCTCGACGTCGCCGCGTCCGAGTTCTACAAGGACGGCAAGTACGAGTTCGAGGGCCAGTCCCGCTCGGCCGCCGAGATGACGGACTACTACGCCGAGCTCGTCGACGCGTACCCGCTGGTCTCCATCGAGGACCCGCTGTTCGAGGACGACTGGGCCGGCTGGAAGACCATCACCGACCGCCTGGGCTCCAAGGTCCAGATCGTCGGAGACGACCTCTTCGTCACCAACCCCGAGCGCCTCGCCCGCGGCATCGAGGAGGGCTCCGCCAACGCCCTGCTCGTGAAGGTGAACCAGATCGGTTCCCTGACCGAGACCCTCGACGCCGTCGAGATGGCCCAGCGCAACGGCTTCAAGTGCATGATGTCGCACCGTTCCGGCGAGACCGAGGACGTCACCATCGCCGACCTCGCCGTCGCCGTGAACTGCGGTCAGATCAAGACCGGCGCCCCGGCCCGCTCGGACCGCGTCGCCAAGTACAACCAGCTGCTGCGCATCGAGGAGATCCTCGACGACGCGGCCGTGTACGCCGGCCGCAGCGCCTTCCCGCGCTTCAAGGGCTGACACGCCTTCAGGGCGGAACCCCTCGGGGACACCCCTGGGGCTCACGCCTCCGTACGTCCCCGCACTCGGTCCCGTACCGTGTGCGGGGACGTATTGCGTAGTGCGCGCACAGGGGAGGCGGGGCCATGACCGGGAACCGGGACCGGTTCTCCACCTTCTCGACGGCGACCCGGCTCAGGCAGCTCGGCGAACGGACCGCGGCCCACGTCTACCGCTCGCAGTCCCGCCGGCACATCCGCCGCAGCCGGCTCACCGGCCGGGCGGCGCTGCTGGTGCTCGTCCTCTGTACGCTGGTCGTCGCCCTCGCGTATCCGATGCGCCAGTACGTCTCCCAGCGCTCGGAGATCAAGGACCAGCAGCGGGCCGCCGACACCGCGCGCAAGCGCCTCGAACAGCTCCGCGACGAGAAGGCCCGCTGGCAGGACCCCGCCTACGCGGAGCAGCAGGCGCGCAAGCACCTGCACTTCCTGCGCCCGGGGGAGATCGGCTACATCATGAGCGACCCCGGGGCCGCGGCCCCGGAGCACCGCCGCGGCGGTCAGGACGGTTCCGACCGGCCCTGGTACTCCAACGTCTGGGACGGCGTCGACAAGGCCGACCGCCCCGGCGAATGACCCACCCATCACGTACGACCGAACGAAGAGACTTCCTCCAGGCATGCAGACGCCCCCGCCCCAGACCGACCGGACCGAGCCGACCGACGCGGACATCGAGGCGTTCGAGCAGCAGCTCGGGCGCCCGCCGCGCGGGCTCCGCGCCATCGCGCACCGCTGCCCCTGCGGCCAGCCGGACGTCGTCGAGACCGCACCCCGGCTGCCCGACGGCACCCCCTTCCCCACGCTGTACTACCTGACGTGCCCGCGCGCGGCCTCCGCGATCGGCACGCTGGAGGCCAACGGCGTGATGAAGGAGATGCAGGCCCGGCTCGCCGAGGACCCGGAGCTCGCCGCCGCCTACCAGAAGGCGCACGAGGACTACATCCAGCGCCGTGACGCCATCGAGGTGCTCCAGGGCTTCCCGAGCGCCGGCGGCATGCCGGACCGGGTCAAGTGCCTGCACGTGCTGGTGGGCCACTCGCTGGCCGCCGGTCCCGGGGTGAACCCGTTCGGCGACGAGGCGCTGGCCATGCTGCCGGAATGGTGGGCCAAGGGCGCGTGCGTCACCCCGTGCGGGGAGAAGAAGGCGGAGGGGGCCGAGTGACCCGGGTCGCGGCCATCGACTGCGGCACGAACTCCATCCGCCTCCTCGTCGCCGACTGCACGGTGTCCGCCGGCGCCTCCGGCGAGGGGGCCGTCAAGGAGCTGGTCGAGCTCGACCGCCGGATGACCATCGTCCGGCTCGGCCAGGGCGTGGACGAGACCGGCCGGCTGGCCCCGGAGGCGCTGGAGCGCACCTTCGCGGCCTGCCGCGAGTACGCCGCCGTGATCAAGGAGTTCGGCGCCGAGCGGGTCCGCTTCGTCGCCACCTCCGCCTCGCGCGACGCGGAGAACCGGGACGAGTTCGTCCAGGGGGTCATGGACATCCTCGGGGTCGAGCCCGAGGTGATCTCCGGCGACCAGGAGGCGGAGCTCTCCTTCACCGGCGCCACCGGGGAACTCGTCGCCCATGAGCACCTGGAGCGGCCGTTCCTGGTGGTGGACATCGGCGGCGGCTCGACCGAGTTCGTCGTCGGCGAGGAACACGTGCGCGCCGCCCGGTCGGTGGACGTGGGCTGCGTACGGATGACCGAGCGCCACCTGGTGGTGGACGGCCGGGTCACCGACCCGCCGACACGGGAGCAGATCACCGCGATGCGGGCCGACGTCGAGGCGGCCCTGGACCTGGCCGCCGAGAAGGTCCCGCTGGCCGAGGCCCGCACCCTGGTGGGCCTGGCGGGTTCGGTGACCACGGTCGCCGCGATCGCCCTGGGCCTGGCCGAGTACGACTCGTCGGCCATCCACCACGCCCGGATCTCCTACGAGCAGGTCCGCGAGATCAGCGGACGCATGCTGACCGCCACCCACGCGGAGCGCGCCGCCATCCCCGTGATGCACCCGGGCCGGGTCGACGTGATCGGTGCGGGCGCCCTGGTCCTGCTCGCGATCATGGAGCGGATCGGAGCCACCGAGGTCGTGGTCTCCGAGCACGACATCCTCGACGGCATCGCCCTCAAGGCCGCCGAAGGGGCCGGGAACGACGAGCGGCGGGTCTGACCCGCCGGATCGCCGGACGGCGGTTCCCCCGGCCGGCCGGGGGAACCGCCGCCGTGCGCCGGCCACCGGCCTCGACGCGCACCGGGCGGGCCGCTCCTCCCGGCTGAACATCGTGTTCCGCCCGATGGGTGGCTGGTGGGCAGGGGGAGGGGGCCCGGTGCGGCGGCAGTGCGAGGGCGATGAGGGGCCCCCGGGGCGGCCGAAAGTGCCTCTGCGGGAACGAGGTTCGTGAAGTTCTTCACAAGGAAAAAGGCTCTGCCAGGTCAACAACAGGGCCCTTCGGGACCTTCTTGGGGGTCGCAGGGCCGTTTCAGCACCTGTTTGTGCGATGCGCGGCCGCAACGGGTTTCGTATCAGAGGTAAGGACGAAACCCAGTGGTCCAGTCCGGTTGAGGCCTTGGAGGCCAGTTCAGGACGGGTGAACAACGACTCCCGTTACCTGTTGGTTCCCGTTGCGCGCCATGACCTGGGTCACGCGGGCCGCGCAGTGTAACAGAGGCCTCGGGACACCTTGTGAAGGGGCTCACGAGCGTCACTCCTTGGGGTGCTGGATACTCGTTCCATGAGCACCACGGAGCGTCCCAGGATCCTCGTAGTAGGAGGTGGGTACGTAGGCCTGTACGCGGCCAAGCGCATCATGAAGAAGATGCGCTACGGCGAGGCGACCGTCACGGTCGTCGACCCGCGGTCGTACATGACCTACCAGCCCTTCCTCCCCGAAGTGGCCGCAGGCAACATCTCGCCTCGGCACGTTGTCGTCCCGCTGCGACGCGTGCTGCCCAAGGCTGAGGTTCTCACCGGCCGGGTCACCACCATCGACCAGGACCGCAAGGTCGCCGTCGTCACGCCGCTGGTCGGCGAGGCGTACGAGCTGCCCTTCGACTACCTGGTGATCGCGCTCGGCGCCGTCTCCCGCACCTTCCCGATCCCCGGCCTGGCCGAACAGGGCATCGGCATGAAGGGCGTCGAGGAGGGCATCGGCCTGCGCAACCACGTCCTCGAGCAGCTCGACAAGGCCGAGTCCACGACGGACGAGAACGTCCGCCGCAAGGCCCTCACCTTCGTCTTCGTCGGCGGCGGGTTCGCCGGCGCCGAGACGATCGGCGAGGTCGAGGACATGGCCCGCGACGCCGTGAAGTACTACTCCACGATCAAGCGCGAGGACATGCGCTTCATCCTGGTCGACGCGGCCGACAAGATCCTTCCCGAGGTCGGGCCGAAGCTCGGCACCTGGGGCAAGGAGCACCTCGAGTCCCGCGGCATCGAGATCTACCTCAACACCTCCATGGACTCCTGCGTGGACGGCCACGTGGTGCTGAAGAACGGCCTCGAGGTCGACTCCAGCACCATCGTGTGGACCGCCGGCGTCAAGCCGAACCCGGCGCTGGCCCGCTACGGCCTGCCGCTGGGCCCGCGCGGCCACGTGGACACCGCCCCGACCCTCCAGGTCCAGGGCACGGACTACATCTGGGCCGCCGGCGACAATGCCCAGGTCCCGGACGTCGCCGCCCGCAAGGCCGGCGTCGAGAACGCCTGGTGCCCGCCGAACGCCCAGCACGCGCTGCGCCAGGCCAAGGTCCTCGGCGACAACGTGGTCTCCGGCATGCGGGGCTTCCCGCAGAAGGAGTACGCGCACTCCAACAAGGGTGCGGTGGCGGGCCTCGGCCTCCACAAGGGCGTCGCGATGATCGTCATGGGCAAGATGAAGATCAAGCTCAAGGGCCGGCTCGCCTGGTACATGCACCGTGGCTACCACGGCATGGCCATGCCGACCTGGAACCGCAAGATCCGCGTCTTCGCCGACTGGACCCTCGGCATGTTCCTCAAGCGCGAGGTCGTCTCCCTCGGAGCGCTGGAGACCCCGCGCGAGGAGTTCTACGAGGCCGCCAAGCCGGCGCCGGCCCCGGCCGCCGCCGCTGCCCCGGCCGAGAAGGCCAAGGCCTCCTGACCCCGGCCGCTCCGGCAGGTCACTGAGCACGACCCCGAAGGGGCCGTCCGCCATCCGTGGTGCGGGCGGCCCCTTCGGCGTACCCGCGGACCGGCCGGAGCGGCCGCCGCCAGGGCCGGACGGGCCCTTGGCCCGGGTCCGGCACGGACGGCTGGAGGCCCGCTCGAGGGCCACTCCAGCGGGCGGCCGGCCGTGATTGCCCCGGAAGGGAAGTGGGAAGTCGTTCCACGACCTTCTGGAGGTGCCTGAGATGAGCGACGCCGCGCCGCGGCTGGCAGCGATTGCCGAAACCCTGCTGGGCGCCCCCGTGCCCGTGCGGATACGGGCCTGGGACGGCAGTGAGGCCGGCCCCGCCGCCGGCCCCGTGCTGGTGATCAACCACCGCCGCGCCCTGCGCCGGATCCTGTGGAAGCCGGGCGAGCTCGGACTCGCCCGCGCCTGGGTCACCGGGGAGCTGACCGTCGAGGGCGACCTGTTCGAGCTGCTCGACCGGGTGGCCGGCCTGCTCTGGGAGCGCGCGCCCGCCGCACCCGCCCCCGTCCCCGCCCGTACCGGACCGGCGAGGCTCGCCGCCCTGCGACCGCACCTGCCCGGGCACGGCTCCGGGGCCGCCGCGCTCCTCCGCGACCCGGCCGCACGGAGCGCCGTACGCGACCTCGTGGCCCTGGCGCGCCCCTGGACGGCGCCCGCGCCGCCGCCGGAGGAGGCCGTCCGCCGCGGCGGGCCGCGCCACTCCAGGAAGCGCGACAGCGAGGCGATCAGCCACCACTACGACGTGGGCAACGACTTCTACGAGCGCGTCCTCGGCCCCTCTATGGTCTACTCCTGCGCCTACTGGACCCCGGACGGCACCCTCGAGGACGCCCAGCGGGACAAGCTCGACCTGGTCTGCCGCAAGCTCGGCCTGAAGCCGGGGAAGCGGCTCCTGGACGTCGGCTGCGGCTGGGGTTCCATGGCCCTGCACGCGGCCCGCGAGTACGGGGTGCGGGTCACCGGCATCACGCTCTCGCGCGAGCAGGCCGCGTACGCCCGCAAGCGGATCGCGGAGGAGGGCCTGACCGACCGGATCGAGATCCGGGTGCAGGACTACCGGGACGTCAAGGACGGCCCGTACGACGCGATTTCCTCCATCGGCATGGCCGAGCACGTGGGCTCTGAGCGCTACCGCGAGTACGCCGGGATCCTGCACGCCCTGCTGGCCCCCGGCGGCCGGCTGCTGAACCACCAGATCGCCCGTCCCCCGGAGCCCGACGAGGAGGCGTACCGGGTGGACGAGTTCATCGACGCGTACGTCTTCCCGGACGGGGAGCTCTCCCCGATCGGCACCACCGTCGGCGAGCTGGAGAAGGCCGGCTTCGAGGTCCGCGACGTGGAGGCGCTGCGCGAGCACTACGCGCTGACCCTGCGGGCCTGGGTGGCGCGCCTGGAGCGGCACTGGGACGAGGCCGTACGGCTCACCTCGCCCGGGCGGGCCCGGGTGTGGCTGCTGTACATGGCGGCCTCCGCGCTCGGCTTCGAGCGGGGCCGCCTCGGGGTCAACCAGGTGCTGGCGGTACGGCCCGTGGACGGAGGGGCCTCGGGGATGCCGCTGCGGGCGCGCGTCTGGGGCGGGTAGCCGGGTCCGCGGCCGGGCGCCGGGCGGCGGAAGGGCCCCGGGGCGTGTGCCCCGGGGCCCTTGGCGTGTACCGCGTACCGCCGTGGCGGCCGCGCCCGCTACTCGGTCTTGATGGCGGTCAGCATGTTCAGCCGGGCGGCGCTGCGGGCGGGCCACATGGCGGCCAGGACGCCGACGACGGCGGCCAGCAGGAGGAAGACGCCGATCCGGTCGTAGGGGAGGACCAGTTCGTAGTCGGGCACCGCCTTCTTGAGGGTCGAGCCGACGGCCCAGGCGAGGAAGACGCCGATGCCGATGCCGAGGACGGCGCCGAAGAGCGAGATGACCACGGACTCCAGGCGGATCATGTTCTTGACGCGGGCCCGGTCGAGGCCGATGGCGCGCAGCATGCCGATCTCCTGCGTCCGCTCGAAGACCGACATCGCCAGGGTGTTGACCACGCCCAGCACCGAGATGATCAGGGCCATGCCGAGCAGGCCGTACATGATGTTCAGCATCGTGTTGATCATGCCGCCCATCTCGTTGCGCATGTCCTGCTGGGTGGCGACGGTCATCGCCGGGTTCTTGCCGAGGGCGTCGATGACGGCCTGCTGGCTCGCCTTGGACTGGCCGCCGGTGGTGTTGACGTAGACCTCGCGGATGTACTGCTCGTCCGTGTGCTCGCCGAGGATCTTGTTGTCCAGGACGTACGGGGAGAGCAGGCCCTCCATGTCCTTGTAGACGGCGCCGACCTTGAGGGTGGCCTTCTGGCCGTCCTCGAACTGGGCGGGGAGGGCGGAGCCGACGGTGAGCCGCTGCTTCTTCGCGGTGCTCTCGGCGACGGCGACCTCGCCCTTGCGGAGGCTGTCCAGCGAGCCGCTGACGACCTGGATGTTCAGCAGTTCGCCGATGGCGGCCGGGTTGACGCCGGAGGCCGCGCGGAAGTCGTCGCCGGTCTTGAAGTAGCCGTCGGCCTGCGGGGAGACCGCCTTGACGCCGGGGGCCTTGGCCAGGGTCTCGGCCACCGACTTGTCCAGGCTGCCGTTGCCGCCGGACATGGTGACCTTGTAGTCGGCCTTGAGTTTGTCGGTGCTCATCCGGTCCACGGCCTTGCCCATGGTGACGCCGAGCACGGACATGGTGGTGACGAGGGTGAGGCCGATCGCCAGCGAGGCGGCGGTGACGGCGGTGCGGCGCGGGTTGCGCACGGCGTTCTGCGCGGCCAGCTTGCCGGGGACGCCGAAGACCTTCTGGAGCGCCGGGCGGACGGCCGCGATGACCGGCCGGGAGAGCAGCGGGAGCAGCACGATCATGCCGATGAGCAGGAGGGCCGCGCCGCCGCCGATGACCTCGCGGCCGTCGCCGCCCATCGAGACGCCGAGGAGGACGACGCCGATGCCGAGGAGGCTGGTGACGGAGCCGATGACGTTGCGCAGCACGAGGGACTTGGCGGAGGCCGGCAGGTGGGCGCTGCCCATGGCGGCGACAGGGGCGATCCGGCCGGTGCGCCAGGCGGGCAGCAGGGCGGCGAGGGTGGTGACGAGGACGCCGATGACCAGCGCGGCGATGACCGTGCCGGGGGCGACGACCAGGTCCCCGGCGGGGATCTTGGCGCCGAGGGAGTCCATCAGGGAGCGCATGCCGACCGCCAGGCCGATGCCGCCGGCCAGCCCGATGGCGGCCGAGAGGGCGCCGACGACGAGGGCTTCGGAGAGCACCGAGCGCATGACCTGGCCGCGGTTGGCGCCGACGGCGCGCAGCAGGGCCAGTTCCCTGGTGCGCTGGGCGACCAGCATCGTGAACGTGTTGTAGATCAGGAAGACGCCGACGAAGAGGGAGATGCCGGCGAAGGCGAGCAGCATGGTGCTCATGCTGCTCATCCCCTTCTCGATGTCCTTGGCCTGCTCGGCGGCGAGCGCGGCGCCGGTCTGGGCCTTGGTGGTCTTGCCGTCGACGAGCGGCTTGATGTCGGCGAGCAGCCGGTCGGCGGAGGCGCCGGGGGCGGCGGCGACGGAGAGCTCGTCGTAGAAGCCGGGCTGGAGGTAGAGCTCCTGGGCCACCTTGGTGTCGAAGAGGACGAGGCTGCCGCCGGCGTTGACGGCGCCGTCCTCGGTGGTGAAGACGCCGGAGAGGGTGAACTCGCGGACCGGGCCGTTGGTGGCGACGCGGACCTTGTCGCCGGTCTCGTACCCGCCCTTGGCGGCGGTTTCCCTGTCGAGGGCGACCTGGTCGTCCCGGACCGGGCCGGTGCCCTGGACGAAGGTGTAGCGGGGGTCCCGGCCGTCCTCGACGGGCGCGTGGTTGGAGCCCTTGTTGGCCCAGCCGGAGCCGATCAGCTTGCCGTTCTCGTCGCCGACGCCGGCGAAGCCCGAGACGCGGCCGGCGACCGAGCCGACGCCCTTGACGGCCTTGACCTTCTCCAGGGTCTGCTGGCTGATGCCGGGGTCGCCCTCCTTGCGGCCGTCCTCGGCGCGGGCCTGGCCGTAGGAGGTGACGGAGACGGCGACGCCGCTGTAGCTCTTGGCGGACTGGCCGGACAGGGACTTGCTGAGGGTGTCGGTGAAGACGAGGGTGCCGGAGACGAAGGCGACGCCGAGGGTGACGGCGAGGACCGTCATCAGCAGCCTCGCCTTGTGCGCGAGGACGTTGCGCAGGGCGGTACGGAACATGGGGATCTCGGTCCTGGGGCTGGAGGTCTGTGAGGAGGGCGCGTGAGCCCCGCGGGGCGGGGCGGTCCGGCTCCGGGTCAGCTGGTGCGGCCCTTGGCGTCGAAGGCCTTCATCCGGTCGAGCACGCCGTCGGCGGTGGGCGCGTACATCTCGTCGACGATGCGGCCGTCCGCGAGGAAGACGACGCGGTCCGCGTAGGAGGCGGCGACCGGGTCGTGGGTGACCATCACGACGGTCTGGCCGAGCTCGCGCACCGAGTTGCGCAGGAAGCCGAGCACCTCGGCGCCGGAGCGGGAGTCCAGGTTCCCGGTCGGCTCGTCGCCGAAGATGATCTCGGGGCGGGCGGCCAGGGCGCGGGCCACGGCGACGCGCTGCTGCTGGCCGCCGGAGAGCTGGGTGGGGCGGTGGGAGAGGCGGCCGGAGAGGCCGACCATGTCCACCACGGTGTCCAGCCACTGCTTGTCCGGCTTGCGGCCGGCGATGTCCATGGGGAGGGTGATGTTCTCCAGGGCGGTCAGGGTCGGCAGCAGGTTGAACGCCTGGAAGATGAAGCCGATCTTGTCCCGGCGCAGCTGGGTGAGCTGCTTGTCCTTGAGGGACCCCAGCTCGGTGTCGCCGATGCGGACCGAGCCGGCGGAGAAGGTGTCCAGGCCGGCCACGCAGTGCATCAGCGTGGACTTGCCGGAGCCGGAGGGGCCCATGATCGCGGTGAACTGGCCCTGGCCGAAGTCGACGGAGACGTTGTCCAGCGCGACCACCTGGGTCTCGCCCTGGCCGTACACCTTGGAGAGCTGCGTGGCGCGGGCGGCCACGGCCTGTGCCTGTGCGGTGTGCCGGGCGTAGTTCATGGCGGTCACGGGGGGACTCCTGTCGAACGGTTCTGCGATGTGCCGGGTCCCTTCCATCCTCACCGGGGGACCCCCCGCCGGGGATCAGCCGAGGTGCCCGTTCGACGGCCCACTGGAGTCTGACCGCGAGGGGCGGTGCCTCCTCCTCTGGTATGACAAGGAGGGCTGCTCGCGGGGGCGGGGCAGGGGGTGGCCCGGGGTGGCGGACGGGGTGGCGGGGGGCAGCGGAATCAGGTCAATCCCGGGGCGGTGCACAGCGTCGTCCGGAAGGGTGCCGACCGCGACTTATCGGGTCTGACGCCCACTCAATCGCCAATAAAATCAGACAACATCGGATAGAGGGCCCTCGGCCGGGCATGGTCTTCCGGATAGGCTCATCACTGCGTACAAGGCATTTTCCACGGGGCCCCGCCGCGCCTTGCCCGGATGGTGGAAAGGCAGACACGGCGAGCTTAAACCTCGCTGGCCCTCGGGCCGTGCCGGTTCAAGTCCGGCTCCGGGCACTTCCGCGGCTCCACCGTTTATCTCCGGCGCTTCGCCGTACCTTCTCCTAAGATCCTCCTCCAGCAGTAGGGTGCTTTCTTTGCGAGCGCATTACTCTTGAAGCAAGGCCACACACGGAGGCCATGGAGGAGTGAGATGAGGAGCAGTAACCCGGTCTTCTCGCGACGGGGGTTCAGCCGCGACAACGGCGGCTACGCGGGCTTCGAGGCGCAGCACGCGCAGGCCGGGACCGCGCCCAACCCGTACGCGACGAATCCTTACGCCACCGACCCGGCCACCGGCATGCCGACGGCTCCGGTCCGCGCCAACGCGATGACCATCGACGACGTCGTGACCCGTACGGCCATGACGCTCGGCACCCTGATCGTCACCGCGACCCTCGCGTGGATCGCCCTGCCCGTCGACCCGGCCAACGTGGGCAAGTCCTACGGCATCGCCGTGGGCTCGGCGCTCATCGCGTTCGTCCTCGCCATGGTCCAGAGCTTCAAGCGCAAGCCGACGCCGGCGCTGATCCTGGGCTACGCGGCGTTCGAGGGCGTCTTCCTCGGCGTCATCTCGATGGCGACCAGCACCTACATCAGCCCCGGCGTGGTCGTCCAGGCCGTGCTCGGCACGATGTGCGTCTTCGCCGCGGTGCTCGTGGCGTACAAGATGCGCTGGATCCGCGTCACCCGCCGGTTCACCGGCTTCGTGATGGCCGCGGCCCTCGGCTTCGTCCTGCTGATGGTGGCGAACTCGCTGTTCATGCTGTTCGGCGGCGGTGACGGCCTCGGCTTCCGCAGCGGCCCGCTCGGCATCGTCTTCGGCATCGTCGGCGTCATCCTGGGCGCCTGCTTCCTGGCCCTGGACTTCAAGCAGGTCGAGGACGGCGTCACGTACGGCGCTCCGCGCGAGGAGGCCTGGCTGGCGGCCTTCGGCCTGACGCTGACCCTGGTGTGGATCTACCTGGAGCTGCTGCGCCTGTTCCAGATCCTCTCGGGCGACGACTAGCCGTACCGGCGGCACGAGCCGGCAGGACCAGGGGAAGGCCCCGCGAGCGGACCGCTCGTGGGGCCTTCCCGCGTTCTGGGCTCGTGAGGGGGACGGGGGGCCGCCGGGCGGCTCAGCCGAACCTTCGGGCCGCTCTGCGCAGGCCGTGCTCGTGGATGATCGCCTTGGCCTGGCCGTACGACAGGTCGTGCGCGCCGAGCAGCCAGCTGACCTTCTCCTCGAACCGGACGAGCGAGGGGCCCTCGTCGACGGTGCGGAGCCAGTCGGAGATCTCACGACCGGTGGTCTGGGGGATTCTGTCGATCATGTTGCGGTGGGTCCGCTCGGAGAACTCTACGGACATGGGCGCCTCCGGGGGGTGTCGCCGTGCTGTTCCCTTCACGTCACCGTGCCGCAGAGTTCGCCCGTTGGCAATGGTGCCGGGACGGCGCGTAAGGTCGGCCGGGTGCTCGATACCTCACCCCTGGACGCCGCCGTGGAACGCTTCGCCGACCGGCTGCGGGCCGCGCCGCAGAGCCGCCTCCTGAAGGGCGCCGCCGCCGAGGCCCTGGAGCTGGCCCGGGAGCTCGCGCTGCGGGCCCAGCGGCTGGAAGAGCCGGAGGGGGCGGCTCCGGCGCGTGTGGTGCCGGACGCGGGCCTCTTCGTCGTGGGGGACCAGGTGGCCGTGGCCGGGCTCGACCTCGCCGAGGCGCTGCGCGCGGCGGAAGCCGGCGGCGGGGCGGACGGCGCGAAGGCCCCGTCCGAGATGCTGGACGAGGCCGTGGCGCTGGTGGAGCAGGCGGAGATCAGAGCGATGCGATGACCCGGTCCGCCAGGATGTAGACGTTGCTGTCCGGGTCCTCGGCGTCACCGCAGGAGAAGGTCAGCGCGTAGGCGCCGGAGATGCCCGAGCCGCCGAGCAGCACCGGGGCGGTGCCCGAGCGCAGGGCCTCGGCGAGCCGCTCCGCGGTCTCCCGGTGGCCCGGGGTCATGCACAGCGTGGTGCCGTCGGTGAAGACGTACACGTCGAGGGTGCCCAGCGGGCCCGGGCGGACGTCCGCGAGGGCCGTACGGGCCTCCGCGAGCTCCTCCAGGCGGCTGACGGTGCGCTCGTGGTCGGCGCCGGGGTGCGGCTGGACCGGGACGAAGTCCGGGTGCGAGGGGTGGCGGCGGCGGGCCGCGGCCAGCTCGGCCGAATCCTCGGGGTACTCGTCGGCGAGGTCGTCGCCCAGGACCGGCTCCAGGCCGACCAGGTCCGCCTGCCGGGGCAGGAAGACCGGGCCGTCCTCACCGAGGCCGGAGAGGCCGCCCAGCAGGGACGGCGCGTCCGCGGCGTCGCGGGCCTCCTGCGCGGCCCAGAAGGCCCGCGCCTCGGCCAGCTCGCGCTCGCGCTCCTCGGCCAGGGCCTCGGCCACGGCGGCTCGTATCTCGGCGGCGGGGGACTGCACCGCGCCGCGGGCGTGCGGAACGGTCGCGGCGCGCGGGTGGGCCGACACCGCAAGCTCACCGCGCAGGGCGGTGACCTGCTTGCGCAGTCCGTGGACGGCGTGCAGCGCAGCAGCGCCCACGGCCGTGGCAGCGGCCGTGGTCAGCAACAGGGCAAGAGACATGGCGCTCACTGACTAACTCCTGGTTCATTCGATCCCCCGACTTCCTACATCAGCTTGTCCCGTGCTGTGAATGGCGTGCAGTGCATTACGTCATGAATTGGACAGGTCTTTCGTCCTCGCGGGCCCCGGGGGATGGCGTCTGACCTGGGCAAATGCCGCTCCCCCAGGACAAAGGTCACATCCTGGGGGAGATTCGGTCACAGGTCGGCCGCGACGGGGTTGGATCCGCCGTCAGTAGAGCGCACGGAGCTGGAGGATTCCTTGCGGGGCCTGGGGGTCCCGGTCGAGCCGGGCCCCCGCGGGACTACGACAGGCGCTCGATCACCATGGCCATGCCCTGGCCGCCGCCGACGCACATCGTCTCCAGGCCGAACTGCTTGTCGTGGAACTGGAGGCTGTTGATCAGCGTGCCGGTGATACGGGCACCGGTCATCCCGAACGGGTGACCGACGGCGATGGCCCCGCCGTTGACGTTCAGCTTCTCCAGCGGGATCTCCAGGTCGCGGTAGGACGGGATGACCTGGGCCGCGAAGGCCTCGTTGATCTCGAACAGGTCGATGTCGCCGACGGTCAGCCCGGCCCGCTTCAGGGCCTGCTTGGACGCCTCGACCGGGCCCAGGCCCATGATCTCCGGGGACAGGGCGGTGACGCCGGTGGAGACGATCCGCGCCAGCGGGGTCAGGCCCAGCTCCCGCGCCTTGGTGTCGCTCATGATGACGAGCGCGGCGGCGCCGTCGTTGAGCGGGCAGCAGTTGCCGGCCGTGACCAGGCCGTCGGGGCGGAAGACGGGCTTGAGGCCCTCCACGCCCTCCAGGGTGACGCCGGCGCGCGGGCCGTCGTCCTTGCTGACCACGGTGCCGTCCGGGGTGGTGACGGGGGTGATCTCGCGCGCCCAGAAGCCGTTCTTGATGGCTTCCTCGGCGAGGTTCTGCGAGCGCACGCCGAACTCGTCCATGTCCCGGCGGGTCACGCCCTTGAGGCGGGCCAGGTTCTCGGCGGTCTGACCCATGGAGATGTACGCGTCGGGGATCAGGCCGTCCTCGCGCGGGTCGTGCCAGTCGCTGCCCTCGCTCTGCGCGACGGCGGCCGTGCGGGCCTCGGCGTCGGCGAAGAGCGGGTTGTGCGTGTCCGGGAGGCCGTCGGAGGAGCCCTTGGCGAACCGGGACACGGTCTCGACGCCGGCGGAGATGAAGACGTCGCCCTCGCCCGCCTTGATGGCGTGCAGCGCCATCCGGGAGGTCTGGAGGGAGGAGGAGCAGTAACGGGTGATCGTGGTGCCGGGCAGGTAGTCCATGCCCATCTGCACGGCGACGATACGGGCGAGGTTGTGGCCCTGCTCGCCGCCGGGGAGGCCGCAGCCGAGCATCAGGTCGTCGATCTGGCGCGGGTCCAGCTCGGGGACCTTGGCGAGGGCCGCCTGGATGATCGTGGCGGTCAGGTCGTCCGGGCGGACGTCCTTGAGCGAGCCCTTGCCGGCGCGCCCGATCGGGGAGCGGGCGGTGGAAACGATGACGGCTTCGGGCATCGGGACTCCAAGGGGTGCGTCGTTGCGGGACCGCATGCGAAGTTACCGCCCCGTACCGTCGAGGTCACCGGGGTCGGGATGTGATGCCGGTCGCTCTCGCCATTGTGCCGCCGCCCGCGCCGGGACCGCGTGAACGGCCGGAGCCGCCCGCCGGGGCGCGCGGGCCCCGTCGAGGGCGGCGGCACCCCGGTCCGGCCGCGGCCGGCGTGGAGGCCGGGCGGGGGCGCGCCGGAGGCCCGGCGGAGGCGGCGCCCGCGGAGCAGCGGCTACGCGTGGTCCCCGGCCGGGCTCGGCTCCGGGTTCTGGGCCTCCGGGAGGCGCCGGCGGCGGCGGTGCTTGAGCAGGGCCCACGGGCCGCGGGCCGGCGTGACCTCCGTGCCCGCCTCGCCCGCCGCGGCGGAAGCCGCCTTCGCCACCGGCAGCATGTCCTCGTCCCGCGAGACGTCCAGCCGGTCGGAGCCCGGCCACAGCCCCAGCGCCGCGCACAGCGTCGGCAGCACCGCCATCGCCGCGGTGGCGTACCCCTCCGCCGAGGGGTGGTAGGAGTCCGGGCCGAACATCTCGCGCGGGTTCGCCGCGAACTCAGGGCCCAGCAGGTCCCCCATCGAGATCGTCCGCGCCCCCAGCGCCACCACGCCGATCGTCTGGGCCGCCGCCAGCTGCCGCGAGACCCGGCGGGCCATCCACCGCAGCGGCTGGTACACCGGCTCGATCGTGCCGAGGTCGGGGCAGGTCCCGACCACGACCTCGGAGCCCGCGAGCCGCAGTCTGCGTACCGCCGCCGTCAGCAGCCGCACCGACTGGGTGAGCGGCATCCGCCTGGTCACGTCGTTCGCGCCGATGATGATCACGCAGACGTCCGGCGCGGGGCCGTTCCCGTCCAGCAGCAGGCTCACCTGCCGGTCCAGGTCGTCCGACATGGCCCCGGAAAGGGCCACGTTGCGCAGCTCCACCGGCCGTTCGGCCACCGCCGCCAGCCCGGACGCCAGCAGCGCCGCCGGGGTCTGGCGGGCCCGGTGCACGCCCAGCCCGGCGGCGGTGGAGTCGCCCAGCATGCCCATCCGCAGCGGCCCCGGGCTCAGCTCCGGCCCGCTGAACTCGCTCCCGTACAGGCCGTCGGCGCGCGGCGGATCGCCGAGCCCGTTGCCCACCGTCCGCTTCGCGAACTGCACCTCCGCCAGGACCAGCCCGACCGCGGCGACCCCGACCAGCCCGAGTCCGCCTCCGCCGTACGCCGCCCCCGCCGCGATCCGGCGGGCCGTCCTCGCCCTGGACATCCTCCGAGCCACCTCCTCCGTCGTGTTGACCTTCCTGCCCCGTACGGCCGGTCGGCCAATCCCTTTCCGCTTACTCTGGCCGGACCTCCCGGAGAACCCGTGGAGTCCCCTTCTTGGAGAACATGGTGCAATTCCACGACTCGATGATCAGCCTCGTCGGCAACACCCCGCTGGTGAAGCTCAACCGCGTGACCGAAGGCCTGCAGGCCACCGTGCTTGCCAAGGTCGAGTACTTCAACCCCGGCGGTTCCGTGAAGGACCGGATCGCCGTACGGATGATCGAGGCCGCCGAGCAGAGCGGTGCCCTCAAGCCCGGTGGCACCATCGTGGAGCCCACCAGCGGCAATACGGGTGTCGGACTCGCCATCGTCGCCCAGCAGAAGGGCTACAAGTGCATCTTCGTCTGCCCTGACAAGGTCTCCCTCGACAAGATCAACGTGCTGCGCGCGTACGGCGCCGAGGTCGTGGTCTGCCCCACCGCGGTCGACCCGGAGCACCCGGACTCGTACTACAACGTCTCCGACCGCCTCGTGCGCGAGACCCCGGGCGCCTGGAAGCCGGACCAGTACAGCAACCCGAACAACCCCCGTTCGCACTACGAGACCACCGGTCCGGAGCTGTGGGAGCAGACGGACGGGAAGATCACGCACTTCGTGGCGGGCGTCGGCACCGGCGGCACCATCTCGGGCACCGGCAACTACCTCAAGGAGGTCAGCGGCGGGAAGGTCAAGGTCATCGGCGCGGACCCGGAGGGCTCCGTCTACTCCGGCGGCAGCGGCCGCCCGTACCTCGTCGAGGGTGTCGGCGAGGACTTCTGGCCGACCGCCTACGACCCGAACGTCACCGACGAGATCATCGCGGTGTCCGACAAGGACTCCTTCCAGATGACCCGCCGCCTGGCGAAGGAGGAGGGCCTCCTGGTCGGCGGCTCCTGCGGCATGGCGGTCGTCGCCGCGCTGCGCGCCGCCGAGGGCCTGGGCCCGGACGACGTGGTCGTCGTCCTGCTGCCGGACAGCGGCCGCGGCTACCTCAGCAAGATCTTCTCGGACGAGTGGATGGCCGGGCACGGCTTCCTGGAGGAGGCGGGCCCCGCCGCGCGCATCGGCGACGTCCTCGCCGACAAGGACGGCGGCATCCCGTCGCTCGTCCACATGCACCCGGAGGAGACCGTCGGCCAGGCCATCGAGGTGCTGCGCGAGTACGGCGTCTCGCAGATGCCGATCGTCAAGCCGGGCGCCGGCCACCCCGACGTGATGGCCGCCGAGGTCATCGGCTCGGTCGTGGAGAAGGAGCTGCTCGCGGCGCTGTTCGCGCAGCGGGCCTCGCTCGGCGACCCGCTGGAGAAGCACATGAGCGCGCCGCTGCCGCAGGTCGGCTCCGGTGAGCCGGTGTCCGAGCTGATGGCGGTGCTCGGCGAGGCCGACGCGGCGATCGTGCTGGTCGAGGGCAAGCCCACCGGTGTGGTGAGCCGGCAGGACCTGCTGGCGTTCCTGGCCAAGACGGCCTAGCGGAGCGCCGCGGCGCGGTGGGAGGCGGCGGGCCACGGGGCCGCCGCCTCGCCGCGTTGGCGCGGTGTGCGGCACGCGGTGCGCCGGGGCGGTCGTGGGCGCGGGCGTGCTCGTCGCACGGGCGCGAGCGGGGCGTGGGCGGCGTGACGCGACCGTTGCGCGGGTGGTCCCTCGGCGCGAAGTGAGGCGGGGACCGCCGCACCCCCGGCTGGCCGGGGGGCGGGACGACGGCGGTCCCCGCCCGGGACACGGGCCGGGTCAGGGCCGTCCGCGTCCGTGGCGCCGGCGTGCTCCGGGAGCCGCTCCGGGGACGCGCAGGCGCCGTGCGAGGTGTCGGGGGGCCGTTCCGGCTTCCCGGGCTTCCCCGTCGACGACACCACTGTCGCGCAGCCGTGCTAAGCCGGTGCTGCCGTCACGTGTCGCCCCCGTACCGATCGCGCGACGGGCGCCCGCCGGCCGGGAGCGGCCGTCAGGCCGTCGGGCCGGAGCGCCGTCGGGCCGTCAGGCCAGCGGGTCGCGGGCGGGCCGGCGTGCGCGCCCGGCGTGGGCCAGGTTCACGCCCAGGATGCCCGCCCAGGCGACCACCAGCCCGGCGGTGCCCTGGGTGATGGCGATGGCCGACAGCGGGACGGCCAGCACGAGCGTGACGATCGCGAAGCCGAAGCGCTCCCCGAAGGCGCTCACCGGGGTGGAGCCGGAGCCCGGTCCGCCGCGCTCCCGGCGCAGCCGCTCCTCGGCGAGCCGGCGCCGGACCTGGGTGTCGACCTTGTCCACGAAGGATTCCACGAGCGCGGCCTCGTACTCGGGCCCGAGCTCCCGCCGGGCCTCCAGCGTGGCGGCGAGTTCCTTCTTGAGCTCTGTCATGGGGCCACGCTAGGAACCGCCGCCGGGCCCCGCACTGGGGATAGCCCCCGTATCCGCATCGCGGTCACGGCTTGCTCCGCTGCATAGATACATGCAGAGTGCAGGGTGACTGAATATCTCCCCGGGGACGGGACGGAGGGGGCGGCGATGAACGACAGCCCGGCCGCACGGCTGCAACGGCTGTTCGAGGGACACCGGCTGACGCCCACCCAGCGGCGGATCGCGCACTGCATGGTGCGCGGTGCGGCGGAGGTGCCCTTCCTGTCGAGCGTGGAACTCGCCGAGCTGGCCGGGGTGAGCCAGCCCTCGGTGACCCGGTTCGCCGTGGCCCTCGGTTTCGACGGGTACCCGGCGCTGCGCCGGCACCTGCGCGAGGTGGCTCCGGCCGGGCGTCCGGAGCCCGCGCGCGAGGACGCGTACAACGAGTACCAGCAGGCCGTCCAGGGCGAGATCGAGAACCTCCAGCGGCTCTCGGCGATGCTGGCGGACCCCTCGCCGGTCGAGGAGGCGGGCCGGCTGCTCGCGGCCTCGGCGCCGCTGCCGGTGCTGGGGCTGCGGGCGGCGTCCTCGCAGGCGCGCGGGTTCGCGTACTTCGCCGCCAAGGTGCATCCGGACGTACGCCTCCTCGACGAGGGCGGCTCCATGCTCGCCGACCGGATCGACGCGGCGGCCGCCGCCGGGGCCTCGGCGCTGCTGTGCTTCGCGCTGCCCCGCCACCCCCGCGAGGTGGTGGAGGCCCTGGAGCACGCGCGGGCGGCCGGGCTGACGGCGGTGACGGTCGCCGACTCGGCCTTCGCGCCCGTCGCCCGGCACTCGGACCTGCTGATCCCGGCGCCGGTCGGCACCGGGCTGGCCTTCGACACGGCGTGCGCCCCGATGCTGCTGGGCCGGGTGCTGCTGGAGGCGATGGCGGACGCCCTGCCGGACGCCCAGGCCCGCCTGGAGGCCTTCGACGCGCGGGCGGCGGCCCGCGGCCTCTTCGTGGAGTAGCCCCGCCGCGCGACTCCCGGCCACCCCCGGACTGCGGCCCCTGCGGCCAGGCCCCGGCACCTCCGGCCCGGCGAGGCAGCGGCCCCGGCCTCCGGCCGCGTGCCCCAGCCGGCCGCCTGCCCCTGCGCCTCCGCCCCGAGCCCGCGGCTCCGCCCAGGCGCCCGCCCCCGCGGCCCGGCCCCGGCGCCTCCGGCCCGGCGAGGCAGCGGCCCCGGCCTCCGGCCGCGTGCCCCAGCCGGGCGCCTGCCCCTGCGCCTCCGCCCCGAGCCCGTGGCTCCGCCCAGGCGCCCGCCCCTGCGGCCGGCCCCGGCGCCTCCGGCCCGGCGAGGCAGCGGCCCCGGCCTCCGGCCGCGTGCCCCAGCCGGGCGCCTGCCCCTGCGCCTCCGCCCCGAGCCCGT
>NZ_JBVISF010000009.1:0-60349 GCF_055575675.1 Streptomyces sp. NPDC034043 | reverse complement strand
CCGTGGCTCCGCCCAGGCGCCCGCCCCCGCGGCCCGGCCCCGGCGCCCGCCCCTGCGGCCCGGCCCCGGCCCGGCTTCGGGCCCAGCCCCAGCCCCGGCCCTGCGTGCGGCTTCCGGCCCCGGCGCATGCCCCTGCGGCCCGGCCCCGGCGGGTGCCCCCGTGGCCCGGCCGCGGCGGGTGCCCCCGTGGCCCGGCCGCGCCGTCTGGCCCCGCGGCCGCCTCGGGGCCCGCTCCTTCGGCCACGCCCTGGGCGTCCCTCCGGCTCCGGCCCCGGCACCTGCCCCCGGCCGCGCCGTCTGGCCCCGCCCCCAGCGCCTGCCGCCCCGTCCCTACAGCAGCGCGTCCCGGTAGGCGCCGCCCGCCTCGGCGACGATCTCCGCCACGGACTGCGCCGGGCGGGCCAGGGTGAAGCGGACGGGGTCCTGCGGGGCGGGGCCGGCCGTGAAGCCGTGGACCGCCGGGCGGGGGAGGCTGTTGTAGCCGTAGTGGGCGGTGAAGAAGTACGCGCCGGTGTCCGGGACGGCGATCACGTCGCCCGGGGAGAGTTCCGGCAGCTCCCGGGCGGTGGCCAGCAGGTCCCCCGCGAAGCAGGCCGGGCCCGCGATGTCCTGCGCCACCGGAGTGCCGTTCCTGGCGGCGCCCCCGGCGTCGTACGCCAGGATCCGCAGCGGCCAGGCCGCCGGCGCGTACACGGTGCGGGTGGCCAGCTGGACGCCCGCGTGGGTCAGGGCGATGCGGCGGCCGCCCGCCTCCTTCGTGTACTCGACCCGGGCCAGCACCAGCCCGTGCTTGGCCAGCAGCGACCGCCCGAACTCGGTGACCAGCCCGTACGAGCCGTCGAAGAGCCCCGGCACGCCCTCGCGCAGGGCCGCCGCGTACGCCTCCCAGCCCGGGGTGTGCTCGTCCGAGGCGAAGTTCACCGGCAGCCCGCCGCCGATGTCGAGGGTGTCGACCCGCCGCTCCCCGGCGGCCGCGTTGATCTCCTCGGCCAGCGCGTGCAGCTCCCGCACCCCCTGCGCGATCAGCGGCAGCGGCACGCCCTGCGAGCCCGAGTGGGTGTGCAGCCGGGTCAGCCACGGCCGTTCCGCGAAGGCCCGTACGAGCGCCTCGCGCGCCCCCGGATCGCGCAGCGGGAAGCCGAACTTGGAGGTGGCGGTGGCCGTGGACAGGGCGTCGATGGCCCCGGCGCCGGTCTGGGGGTTGATCCGCAGCCCGACGGGGGAGCGGGTGGGGGCCGCCGCCACGAGGGCGTCGAGGCGCTCCAGCTCCTGCCGGTTGTCGGCGTTGACGGCGACCCCCAGGGCCAGCGCCGCGCGCAGCTCCTCCACCGTCTTCGCGGGGGAGTCCAGCACCGTCCGCTCCGCCGGGACCCCGGCGGCCCGGGCCAGGGCGAGCTCGCCGGGGCTGGCCGCCTCGCAGCCGATCCCGGCCTCCGCGAGCAGCCGCAGGACGGGGACCAGCGGGGCGGCCTTCACCGCGAAGGTGTGCAGGACGGGCGTGCCCGGTGGCAGGGCGGCCCCGAACGCGCCGGCCAGAGCGGCGGCGGAGGCGCGGATGCCGGCCACGTCCAGCAGGCAGACCACGGGCTCGCGCTCCAGCAGTCCCTGCTGCACGGCGGCCCGTACGGCCCGGTCACGGCGCTCGGCGGTGCCCTGCGTGTGCGTCTCGGCGGCCATGTCCGCCATCCCATCATCAGGCCGACCCGCCCGCAGCTGTTGACTGGAACTATTCATACCGCGAGGATGTGAATGGATTGACCAACACCGGAGGAGGCACCCAGCCATGTCAGGACCCCGCCCCGTACGGGCCGCGCGAGGCACCGAGCTCAGCACCCTGGGATGGCAGCAGGAGGCCGCCCTCCGGATGCTGCAGAACAACCTCGACCCCGAGGTCGCGGAGCACCCCGACAAGCTCGTCGTCTACGGCGGCACCGGCAAGGCCGCCCGCGACTGGCGCTCCTTCGACGCGATGGTCCGCACCCTGCGCACCCTCAAGCAGGACGAGACCATGCTCGTCCAGTCCGGCCGCCCGGTCGGCGTGATGCAGACCCACGAGTGGGCGCCGCGCGTCCTGCTCGCCAACTCCAACCTGGTCGGCGACTGGGCCAACTGGGAGGAGTTCCGCCGGCTGGAGCACCTGGGCCTGACCATGTACGGCCAGATGACGGCCGGCTCCTGGATCTACATCGGCACCCAGGGCATCCTCCAGGGCACGTACGAGACCTTCGCGGCCGTGGCCGCCAAGAAGTTCGGCGGCACCCTGGCCGGCACCATCACCCTCACCGCCGGCCTCGGCGGCATGGGCGGCGCCCAGCCGCTCGCCGTGACGATGAACGACGGCGTCGCCATCTGCGTCGACGTCGACCCGCGCGCCATCGAGCGCCGCATCGAGCACCGCTACCTCGACGTGAAGGCCGACGGCCTCGCCCACGCCCTCCGGCTCGCCACCGAGGCCCGCGACGCCCGCAGGCCGCTCTCCATCGGCCTCCTCGGCAACGCCGCCGAACTGCTCCCGCAGATGCTGGCCGAGGGCGCGCCGATCGACATCGTCACCGACCAGACGAGCGCCCACGACCCGCTCTCCTACCTGCCCGTCGGCGTCGACTTCGACGACATGGCCGACTACGCGGCCAAGGACCCGGCGGGCTTCACCACCCGCGCCCGCGAGTCCATGGCCAGGCACGTCGAGGCCATGGTCGGCTTCATGGACGCCGGCGCCGAGGTCTTCGACTACGGCAACTCGATCCGCGGCGAGGCCCAGCTGGCCGGCTACGACCGCGCCTTCGCCTTCCCCGGCTTCGTCCCCGCCTACATCCGCCCGCTGTTCTGCGAGGGCAAGGGCCCCTTCCGCTGGGCCGCCCTGTCCGGCGAGGCCTCGGACATCGCCAAGACCGACAAGGCGATGCTGGAGCTCTTCCCCGAGAACGAGTCCCTGCACCGCTGGATCAAGATGGCCGGCGAGCGCGTGCACTTCCAGGGCCTGCCCGCCCGCATCTGCTGGCTCGGCTACGGCGAGCGCGACCGGGCCGGCGAGCGCTTCAACGACATGGTCGCGAGCGGCGAGCTGGCCGCCCCGCTGGCCATCGGCCGCGACCACCTCGACTGCGGCTCCGTGGCCTCCCCCTACCGCGAGACCGAGGCCATGCTCGACGGCTCCGACGCGATCGCCGACTGGCCGCTGCTCAACGCCATGGTCAACGTGGCCTCCGGCGCCTCCTGGGTGTCCATCCACCACGGCGGCGGGGTCGGCATGGGCCGCTCCATCCACGCCGGCCAGGTCACCGTCGCCGACGGCACCCCGCTGGCCGGCGAGAAGATCCGCCGCGTCCTCACCAACGACCCCGGCATGGGCGTCATCCGCCACGTCGACGCCGGTTACGACATCGCCGAGACGGTCGCCGACGAGCGCGGCGTCCGCGTCCCGATGCGCGAGGGTGACCCCGCGTGACCTCGCCCCACGACCCGTCCCCGGCCGCCGCCCGGCCGGGGGCGGTGTCCTCCTTCCACACCATGTGGGCCGACCTCGCCCCGATCGGCCGCGACAGCGGCAGCGGCGGCTACCGCCGCTACGCCTGGACCGGCGCCGACGCCGACTGCCGGGCCTGGTTCCGGGCGCAGGCGGAGGCCCGCGGGCTGACGTACGAGGTGGACCGCAACGGCAACCAGTGGGCCTGGCTCGGCGACCCCCTCGCCGGGGACGCCGTGGTCACCGGCTCCCACCTGGACTCCGTCCCCGACGGCGGGGCCTTCGACGGCCCCCTCGGAGTGGTGTCCTCCTTCGCCGCCCTCGACGAGCTCCGCGCCCGCGGCGCCGCCCTCACCCGGCCGCTGGCCATCACCAACTTCGGTGACGAGGAGGGCGCCCGCTTCGGGCTGGCCTGCGTCGGCTCCCGGCTCGCCGCCGGACAGCTGACCAGGGAGAAGGCGTACGAACTGCGCGACGCCGACGGCGTCAGCCTCCCGCGGGCCATGGAGGCCGCCGGGTACGACCCGCAGACCATCGGCCCGGACCCCGAACGCCTCGCCCGCATCGGCGCCTTCGTCGAGCTGCACGTCGAACAGGGCCGCGCCCTCGACCTGTCCGGCGACCGCGTCGGCATCGCCTCCGCGATCTGGCCGCACGGCCGCTGGCGGTTCGACTTCCACGGCGAGGCCAACCACGCGGGCACCACCCGCCTCGTGGACCGCCGCGACCCGATGCTCGCGTACGCGCAGACCGTCCTCGCCGCCCGTCAGGAAGCGGCCCTCGCCGGCGCCGTCGCCACCTTCGGCAAGATCTCCGTCGAGCCGAACGGCGTCAACGCCATCCCCTCCCTCGTCCGGGGCTGGCTCGACTCCCGCGCCGCCGACCAGGCCACCCTCGACACGGTCGTCACGGCCGTCGAGAAGGCGGCCCGCGAGCACGCCGACCGCGACGGCATCGACCTGACCGTCGTACGGGAGTCCTTCACCCCGGTCGTCGAGTTCGAGCACGCCCTGCGCGACGAGCTCAACCGGATCCTGGGCGGGTCCGTCCCGGTCCTCGGCACGGGCGCGGGACACGACGCCGGAATCCTCTCCGGATCGGCCCCGACCGCCATGCTGTTCGTACGCAACCCCACCGGCGTCTCCCACTCCCCGAGGGAGTTCGCGGCCGAGGACGACTGCGTGGCCGGTGTCCTCGCCCTCGCCGACGTACTGGAAGGCCTGGCATGCCGCTGAAGACGTACTGGCTGGAACACGCCTGGCTCGGCGACGCCGTCGAGCCGGGCGTGGCCCTCGACGTGTCGGCGGACGGGCGGATCGCCGCCCTGCGCACCGGGACCGCCACCCCGCCCCCCGGCGCGGAGGCGCTGCGCGGCCTGACCCTGCCCGGCCTGGCCAACGCCCACAGCCACGCCTTCCACCGGGCCCTGCGCTCGGTCGTGCAGGTCGGCTCGGGCACCTTCTGGACCTGGCGCGACGTCATGTACAAGGTCGCCCAGAACCTCACCCCGGACAGCTACTTCGACCTCGCCCGCGCCGTGTACGCCGAGATGGCCCTGGCCGGCATCACCAACGTCGGCGAGTTCCACTACGTCCACCACGCGCCCGGCGGCACCCCCTACGCCGACCCGAACGCCATGGGCGAGGCCCTGATCGAAGCCGCGGCCGCGGCGGGCATCCGCATCACCCTCCTCGACACCGCGTACCTGTCCTCGGGCTTCGGGGAGGCGCCGAACGCGCACCAGCTGCGGTTCTCCGACGGCACCGCCGACGCCTGGGCGGAGCGGGTGTCCGCGCTCAAGCCCCGGGAGCACGCGCTGATCGGCGCGGCGATCCACTCCGTGCGCGCCGTACCCGCCGGCCGGCTCGCCACGGTCGCCGACTGGGCGCGGGAGCGGCGGGCACCCCTGCACGTCCACCTGTCCGAGCAGACCGCCGAGAACGACGCCTGCCAGGCCGCCCACGGCCGTACGCCCACGGAGCTGCTCGCCGACCACGGGGTGCTCGGCCCGCGCACCACCGGCGTCCACAACACGCACTTGACGGACGGGGACATCGCCCTGCTCGGCGGGACCTCCACCGGCACCTGCATGTGCCCCACCACCGAACGCGACCTCGCCGACGGCATCGGCCCGGCCGGCCGGCTCCAGCGGGCCGGCAGCCCGCTGTCGCTCGGCAGCGACAGCCACGCCGTGATCGACCTGCTGGAGGAGGCGCGGGCGATGGAGCTGAACGAGCGGCTGCGCAGCCGGACGCGGGGGCACTGGACCGCGAACGCCCTGCTGACGGCCGCCACCGCCGACGGGCACGCCGCGCTGGGCCTGCCGGACGCCGGCCGCCTGGAGGCTGGCGCCCTGGCGGACTTCACCACCGTCGCGCTGGACTCCGTACGCACCGCCGGCCCGCTGCCGCGCCTCGGCGCGGAGACGGCCGTCTTCGCCGCCTCGGCCGCCGATGTCCGCCACACGGTGGTCGGGGGCCGGCACGTGGTCCGCGACGGCGCCCACACGCTGGTCGGGGACGTCGCCGCCGCCCTCGCCGCATCGATCGCGGCCGTCCGCGGCTGACGCCGCCGGGACCGGAACCTCCCGAGAGGAACCCATGAGCACCACCGTCATCACCAACATCGGCAGCCTCGTCACCAACGACCCCGCCCAGGGCGACGGCGGCCCCCTCGGCCTGATCGAGAACGCCGCCCTCGTCATGGACGGCGACACCGTCGCCTGGACCGGCCCCGCCGCCGACGCCCCCGCCGCCGACGCGTCCTTCGACGCGAAGGGCCGCGCCGTCATCCCCGGCTTCGTCGACTCCCACAGCCACCTCGTCTTCGCGGGGGACCGCACCGCCGAGTTCAACGCCCGGATGTCCGGCCGCGCCTACTCGGCCGGCGGCATCCGCACCACCGTCGCCGCCACCCGCGCCGCCACCGACGCGGAGCTGGAGGCCAACCTGCTGCGCCACCTCCACGAAGCCCGCCGCCAGGGCACCACCACCTTCGAGACCAAGTCCGGCTACGGCCTCACCGTCGCCGACGAGGCCCGCGCCCTGCGCATCGCCTCCGCGCACACCGAGGAGGTCACCTACCTCGGCGCGCACATCGTCTCCCCCGACTACGCCGACGACCCGGCGGGCTACGTCGACCTCGTCACCGGCGAGATGCTGGAGGCCTGCGCCCCGCACGCCCGCTGGGTGGACGTCTTCTGCGAGAAGGGCGCCTTCGACGGCGAGCAGGCCCGCGCCGTCCTCACCGCCGGCGCCGCCGCCGGGCTGATTCCGCGCGTCCACGCCAACCAGCTCTCCCACGGCCCCGGCGTACAGCTCGCCGTCGAGCTCCAAGCCGCCTCCGCCGACCACTGCACCCACCTCACCGACGCCGACGTGGACGCCCTCGCCCAGGCGGCCGGCGTCACCGTGGCGACCCTGCTGCCCGGCGCCGAGTTCTCCACGCGCGCCCAGTGGCCCGACGCCCGCCGGCTGCTCGACGCGGGCGCCACCGTGGCCCTGTCGACCGACTGCAACCCCGGGTCCTCGTACACGAGTTCCATGCCGTTCTGCATCGCCCTCGCCGTCCGGGACATGGGCATGACCCCCGACGAGGCGCTGTGGGCCGCCACCGCCGGCGGGGCCCGCGCCCTGCGCCGGGGCGACATCGGCCGTCTGGCGCCCGGCGCCCGCGCGGACCTGGCCCTGCTCGACGCCCCGAGCCACGTCCACCTCGCCTACCGGCCGGGCGTCCCGCTCGTCTCCGCCGTCTGGCAGCGGGGGGTGCGCGCCGCCTGACCGGCGGCGGCGCCCGCCCGCCCGCGCACCGCCCGAAGCGCCGGCCGCCCTTTGTCTTCCCTCCGCGAGGTCCCGGGCGTACCTTGTGCCACCGATCTGATGTGCCGTCAGTAAGTTGTGGCCGAGGGGAAGACGAAGGTGTCCGACCGGAAACGTTCCACCGCACTCGCGCTGGCGTCCGCGCTCGCCGGATCCGCGGTCCTGCTCGCCGCCCCCGCGGCCCACGCCGACGTGGTCGACGTCCAGTACGACTGCCAGACCCCGATCGGCGACAAGTCGGCGGTCTCGCCCATCGACATCAAGGCCGTCAAGGAGGGCGACGGCTACAAGCTGACGATGTCCTTCCAGAAGGGCGTCTCCTCCAGCCCCATCGAGCTCGGCAAGGGCGCGATGAACCCCAGCGCCGTGATCATGGCCGACGGCGCGGAGAAAGCCTCCGTACCGGTCTCCGGACCGCCCAACCCCGAGGCCGCCCCCGCCAACACCCCCATCAAGATCACCGACCTCTCGGGCACCTACACCCCGAAGAAGAGCGGCAAGGTCACCTTCACCGCGGGCGTCCTCACGATCAAGGCCATGGGCACCACCACCACCTGCACCCCGGGCAACAGCCCCCGGCCGTCCCTGGAGCTGGACGTCACGGCGGCCGGCGGCGGCGCCCCGCAGACCGGCGGTCCGGGCGGCGAGCCCACCCTGCCGCAGACCGGCCCCGCCGACTCCGCGCTCGCCCTCGGCACCCTCGGTGCCACCGTGCTGCTCTCCGGCGCCGCCGGGGTGCTCTGGCTGACCCGGCGCGGCCGCCGGCCCCAGCGGACCAGGTCCTGAACGGAGCGCCCGCCCGTGCTCCACGTCCTCAAGCGGCCCGGCGCCGCACTGCTCGCCGCCGCCACCCTGTACGGGACCGCAACCCTGTACGGGACCCCGGCCGCGGCCGCCGATGAGCCCGGCTGGACCGCCGGACCGGCCACCGCCCGCCCCGGCCCCGCGCGCCCGTCCTTCTACCTCACGGGCCCCGCCGGGACCGTCCTGGAAGACCGCCTCGCCCTCGACAACCCCGGCGCCCGCGAGCACACCGTCACCCTGCGCGGGGCCGACGCCCACCACACCCCCGACGGAGCCCTCGCCGTGCGCCCCGCCGCGCCCGGGTCCGGAGCCCGCCCGGCGGGCCCCGGGTCCGGCGCGGGCTCCTGGATCAGCTTCGGCGGCGCCACCACGGTGAAACTCCCGCCCCGCACCCGCGCGGTGGTCCCCTTCACCGTCACCGTGCCGCCCGCCGCCCCGCCCGGCGACCACCCCCTCGCCGTCGTCGCCTCGGAGGCCGGCCGCGAGACCGGGGTACGGGTCCACCTGCGGGTCGGCGGCCCGGCGGTGGCCGCGCTCACCGTCGAGGACGTCTCCGTACGCGGCCACGGCGCGGCCACCGTCATCGACTACACCCTGGTCAACCGGGGCAACGTCGCCCTCGCCCCCGAGCTCGCCCTGAGCGCCGAGGGCACCCTCCGCGAGATCCCCGCCCGGCCCGCCCGCACCCTGCCCGTCGAGCTGCCGCCCGGCCGGCGGGCCCGGCTGAGCGAACCCTGGCCCGCCGCGCCCGCCCTCGACCGGGTCGCCCTCACCCTCACCGTCACCGCCCCCGGAGCGGCACCGGCCACCGCCACCGCCCCGGCGTGGCTGGCGCCCGGCGGCAGGGCCACCCTGGCCGCCGGAGCCCTGCTCACCGCCGGCGGGACCGTACTGGCCGCGCTGCTCCTCGTACGCGCCCTGCGCGCCCGGCGCTCGCGGCGCGCGGAACCGTACGGGCCGCCCGGGCGCCCGCGGGTCCGCGGCCCGGAACACGAGCGGGAGCACGAGCACGAGCACGAGCACGAGCTGACGGGAGCCCCCAGGTGAGCCGCACGGCCGGCGCGAAGCCCGCGACCCCCCTCGGCGCGGCCCTGGCGGCCCTCGCCCTGGCGCTGCTCCCGCTGCTCCCGGCCGCCGCCCCCGCCGCCGCCGACGAGGCGGAACCCACCGCGGCGCTCTCCCTCCAGGAGGCGGCCAAGGGGACCGAGATCACGGTCACCGGCACCGGCTGGCGGGCGAAGACCCTCGTCATGCTGCTGGTCTGCGGCCAGAACATGATCGGCGGATCCAACAGCTGCGCCAACGCCGAAGGAGCGGCCGTCTCCGTCACCGACGACGGCCGCTTCACCGCCCGGCTGCCCGTCGCGGAACCGCCCAAGCCCTGCCCCTGCGTGGTCCACGTGACCTCCGTCAACGGGGACCGGTCCACGGTGGCGGTGCCGATCAGGATCACCGGCCATCCGGTGGCTGACCTGCCCGCCGAGTCCGGCACCGCCCGGCTGGCGCTGCTGACGGGGGTCCGGCTCAAGGGCGGGGACGGGGTGCTGACCTGGTTCGGCGCCCCGCCCGGCCGCACGTTCACCGCCACCGTCGGCAACCTCGGCGCGGCCCCGGTCAAGGACCCCGTCTTCCAGCTCGGCACCGCGCACGGGGTCTTCGCCCCGGTGTGGGAGGAGGCCCGCTGGAAGGGGACGATCCCGCCGGGCGGCAAGGCGGAGGTCGCGCTGGACGTGGCCCTGCCGGCGGGCGCCCACGGCGACTACACCGTCTCCCTCAAGTACGGGGACACGGTCCTGGCCACACAGCCCTGGGGCGTGGACCGCCCGTACGGGGTGCTGCTGTTCTGGGGCCTGCTCCTGGTGGTGATCCCGACGGCGCTCTTCCGCCTCGGCATGGCCGTCGTCGACCGGGTCCGCCCCCGCCCCGGGGCCCCCGGCCGCCACCGGGGCGCCCGGAAGGCCCCCGACGCGGCCTCCCCGGGCCCGGAGGCGACCGCGCGCCCGCCGGAGGTCCCCGCCGTACGGGCGCCCGACGCCCCGACGGCGGTCCTGCCGTGGTTCACCCCGGAGCCGCGGGACGCACGGCCCCCACAGACGTCCGCACCGTCCGATCACAGTCCGACGACGAAGGGACCATCGTGAAGACCCAACGGAGGGCGAGCGCGGCCGTGGCCGCGCTGCTGCTCGGCGGCGCGGGTATCGCCGTGGCGGCTTCCCCCGCCCAGGCCGCCGAGGCCACGTTCAAGGTCAAGTGCGTACCGCCGGCCGGCGGCGGCGATCCGGTGGAGGGCGAGACCACCGCCAGGATCACCGCCCCGGCCACGGCCAAGGTCGGCGACGAGGTCGACGTGTCGTGGGAGACGGTGAAGCCCGCCTCGAACAACACCGACCTGATGGTGATCCCGAAGGACTCGGTGCAGCCCACCGGCTGGCTCACCGTCGGCGGCGGGGGAGGGGAGGTCAAGGTCGTCGGGGAGAAGAAGAACCCGGAGATCCCGAAGAAGGCCCCCATGGTGATGTCCACCATGAAGGGCAAGCTGAAGCTGACCAAGGCCGGGAAGATCACCGTCACCCCGGGCAAGTACGAGGTCGCGGTCACCTTCTCCTTCGGCACCTTCGTCACCAAGTGCTCCCCGGTGGGCGAGGTGAAGGGCGGGGCGACGATCGACGTGTCGGGCGGCGGCGGCAGCGGCGGCACGACGAGCGGTGGCACGACGACGGGCGCCACCTCCGGCGGGTCCACCACCTCCGGCGGGTCCACCACCACGGGCGGCTCCACCACCACGGGCGGCACCACCGGAGGGGGCGGCGGCCAGACCGACTTCCCCGGCAAGCCCGTCGAGGTGGCCTACGACTGCGGCGCGGTCGTCCCCGGCGGCATCAAGACCCCGGTCACCGTCAACGCCAGGAAGAACGCGGGCGGCGCCTACGACCTCACGGTCAAGACCGCCAAGGGAGCCATGGCCGCGCCCATGGCCCTGCCCGCCGGGGCCCTCAAGCCCTCGATGGACATCAAGCTGGGCGGCGCCGACAGCGGCACGGTCAAGGTCACCGGCCCGGCGAACGCCGAGCCGATCCCCGACAAGGCCCCGGTCAGCCTCAGCGACATGACCGGCACCTACAAGCCCGGCAAGACGGGCAAGGTGACGCTGAGCCCCGACCAGCTGACGATCGACGTCACGATGGCCCCGGGCTCGACCCCGATCAACGTGCCCTGCAAGGCGGCCAGCAGCGGGGTCTCCCTGGAGCTGGACACCACCGCCCAGCCGGGCGGCTCCGGCTCCACCACCGGCGGCTCCACCACCGGCGGCTCCACCACCGGCGGCTCCTCGGCCGCCTCGGGCGGCCTCGCCGAGACCGGCGCCGGTGACGAGGGCGGCGTCAAGGCGCTGGCCCTGGTCGCCGGCACCGTGATCCTCCTCGGCGGCGCGGTCTTCACCTTCACCCCGTGGCGCCGCCTGCGCGGGCCCCGTTGACCCGTACGCGGACAACGGAACGGCCCGGCACACCTTCCGGTGTGCCGGGCCGTTCACCGCTCGCGCGGGGCGCGGGGCGCGTCAGTTCATGTCGCCCATCAGCGCGTTGACCTTCTGGCGGTACATGTAGATCGCGACACCGGCGAGCACGGCGGCGGCGGCCTGGAAGAGGATGATCCCCACGCCGTTCAGCTGCACCTCGGCCAGACCGAGCAGACCGGTGATGCAGTCACCGGCGGTGACGGCGAGGAACCAGACGCCCATCATCTGGGAGCCGTACTTCTGCGGAGCCATCTTCGTGGTGACCGACAGGCCGACCGGGGACAGGCACAGCTCGGCGAGCGTGTGCATCAGGAAGATGAGCACCAGCCACCACATGGTGACCTTGGTGTCGTTGCCGGCGGTCTGGCTCAGCGGCAGGGCGAAGACGAAGAACGAGGCGCCGACGATGATCAGGGCCGCCGAGAACTTCACGATGGTGCTGGGCTCGCGGTTGCGGCGGGCCAGGGCCACCCACGCGGCGGCGAAGACCGGGGCCAGGGCCACCACGAAGAGCGGGTTCAGCGACTGGAAGATGGTGGTCGGGACTTCCCAGCCGAAAAGGCTGCGCTCGGAGTTCTTGTCACCGAAGAGCGAGAGGGTCGAACCGCCCTGGTCGTAGATCATCCAGAAGACGGCGGCGGCCACGAAGAACCAGATGTAGGCGCTCATCCGGGTCTGCTCGACGGCGGACAGGTCCTTGTCACGCTTGATGCGGACGAGGACGGCGACCGGAATGATCAGACCGGCGATCGTGATCGGGTACAGCGCCCACTTGATGGTGAACATGTCCGCCGCGACCACGGCGCCGTAGAAGACGGCGACGACGGCCAGGACGGCGAGGGCCTTGACGATCACGGCCTTGCGCTCGGCCGCGGACAGCGGGTTCGGGACCAGGCTGCTCTGCGGGCTCAGGGTGCGGCCGGCGAGCAGGTAGATCACGAGGCCGATGCCCATGCCCACGGCGGCGAGCGCGAAGCCGAGGTGCCAGTTCACGAGCTCGCCGACCATGCCGATGCCGACCGGGGCGAGCAGGGCACCGACGTTGATGCCGATGTAGAAGATCGTGAAGCCGCTGTCACGGCGCGGGTCGTCCACGCTCTTGTAGAGGTGGCCGACCATCGTGGAGATGTTGGCCTTCAGCAGACCGGAGCCGACCGCGACCAGCAGCAGACCGACGAAGAACGCGATCTGACCGGGCAGCGCGAGCGACAAGTGGCCGGCCATGATCACGCCACCGGCGATGGCGACCGTCTTGCGGGCGCCCCAGACGCGGTCGCCGAACCAGCCGCCGGGCATGGCCATGAGGTAGACCATCGCCACGTACACGGAGTAGATCGCCGTGGCCGTCGCCGCGGTGAAGCCGAGGCCGCCACCCTGGCTGTCGGTCGCGGCGTCGACACCGCCGGAGACCAAGTACAGGACGAGAAGCGCACGCATGCCGTAGTAGGAGAAGCGCTCCCACATCTCGGTCATGAACAGCGTGGCCAGGCCAACGGGGTGGCCGAGGACGGTTTTCTCGTGAGCTGCGCTCGGCGAGTCCTTCGTCAGGCTGGAAGCCATGGTCGATCCTTGCTTGCTCGGGACGCTCGGCTTCGTGAGCTGTTCAGCGCCCGGTGGGGGGCGGCCGGCACCGGCGGCGGACGTCCCACCCCACGCCCAGGGGTCTCGTCCCCCGTGGTGGCGGGGGCGAAGGGGCAGCCGTAACCGGGATCCACGCCCTGCGCGCCTCCTCGCGCGCCGGGCCCGGCCCATAGGTCATTCACTGTCATCTGGGCCGGATCAACCGACCAGAGCAGAATTTGAGGTCTTCGGCACGGATTTCGGCACAAAGATCCCCTGGGTAGTGCATCAGGCGTCTCGCCACCATACGACAGGACACCGCCGCATATGGAAGGACTTGAGAGATGGATCACAGGCTTTCAGGGAACCGTTCCATCATGTTCGAAGGCAGGTAGTAGTCAATAGCCGCTGTTCGAGAGGGGTGTGCAGGTAGGGGCCTGCTGCCGGCCGCCGCGGACTACCATCACCCACATGACGCGTGTACTGCTCGCCGAGGACGACGCATCCATCTCGGAACCCCTCGCCCGCGCCCTGCGCCGGGAGGGGTACGAGGTCGAGGTCCGGGAGGACGGCCCCACCGCCCTGGACGCCGGACTGCAGGGCGGCGTCGACCTCGTCGTCCTGGACCTGGGCCTGCCCGGGATGGACGGCCTGGAAGTGGCCCGGCGACTGCGCGCCGAAGGCCACGGCTTCCCGATCCTGGTGCTCACCGCCCGGGCCGACGAGGTCGACACGGTCGTCGGCCTCGACGCGGGCGCCGACGACTACGTCACCAAGCCCTTCCGCCTCGCCGAGCTGCTGGCCCGCGTCCGGGCCCTGCTGCGGCGCGGCGCCACCGAGGCCAGCCAGGCCCCCGCCACCCACGGCGTGCGCATCGACGTCGAATCGCACCGCGCGTGGATAGGGGAGGAAGAGCTCCAGCTCACCGCCAAGGAGTTCGACCTGCTGCGCGTCCTGGTCCGCGACGCCGGCCGCGTCGTCACCCGCGACCAGCTGATGCGCGAGGTCTGGGACACCACCTGGTGGTCCTCCACCAAGACCCTCGACATGCACATCTCCTGGCTCCGCAAGAAGCTGGGCGACGACGCCGCCAACCCCCGCTACATCGCCACCGTCCGGGGCGTCGGCTTCCGCTTCGAGAGGAGCTGACCCCCCGCCCCCGGGGCATCGGGCATGCTCTAGGGCATGCGCCGCCGCCTCATCAACTCCACGCTCGCCGTGGTGCTCGTCGTGATCGCCGTGTTCGGGGTCTCCCTCGTCATCGTGGAGACCCGGACCATCACCAGCAGCGCCCAGGACCGCATCGGCTCCGAGGCGCTGCGGCTGCTCGGCATCGTCGAGGCGGACGTCCTGGAGCGCAAGCCGGTCGACGCCGGCGCGCTCGCCGAGCAGCTCGACCTCGGCACGTACGCCCGCATCACCATCCCCGGCCGGCCCGCCATCGAGGTCGGCCAGCGGATCGACGACAGCGTCATCCGGGGCACCGCGCGCGGGGAGCAGGGCGTGCTCGTGGTGGTCGAGGAGACCCGCGACACGGTCACCAGGGAGGTCGGCCGCACCCTGGCCGTGGTCGGCGCGGTGGCGCTGCTGGCCGTCGTGGCGGCCGTACTGCTCGCCGTACGCCAGGCCAACCGGCTGGCCTCCCCGCTCACCGACCTCGCCGAGACCGCCGAACGGCTGGGTTCAGGCGACCCGCGGCCCCGGCACAAGCGCTACGGGGTCCCCGAGCTGGACCGGGTCGCCGACGTACTGGACTCCAGCGCGGAGCGGATCGCCCGCATGCTGACCGCCGAGCGGCGCCTGGCCGCCGACGCCTCGCACCAGCTGCGCACCCCCCTCACCGCCCTGTCGATGCGGCTGGAGGAGATCACGGTCACCGACGACCTGGAGACCGTACGGGAGGAGGCGACCATCGCCCTCACCCAGGTGGAGCGGCTCACGGACGTGGTCCAGCGGCTCCTGACGAACTCCCGGGATCCCCGGACCGGCTCGGCGGTCCCCTTCGACCTGGACGAGGTCGTCAAGCAGCAGCTGGAGGAGTGGCGGCCGGCCTACCGCAGCGCCGGACGGGCCGTCGTCCGCTCCGGCAAGACCGGCATGCGGGCCGTCGGCACCCCGGGGGCGGTCTCCCAGGTGCTGGCGACCCTCGTGGAGAACGCGCTGATGCACGGCGGCGGCACGGTCGCCCTGCGCACCCGCGTGACCGGCAACCAGGCCGTCATCGAGGTCACGGACGAGGGCCCCGGAGTCCCGCCCGACCTCGGCAACCGGATCTTCGAGCGGGCCATCAGCGGCCGCAACTCCACCGGCATCGGCCTGGCCGTCGCCCGGGACCTCGCCGAAGCGGACGGCGGCCGCCTGGAGCTCCTCCAGGGCCGGCCGCCGGTGTTCGCGCTCTTCCTCAGCCGCACCGCCCCGGAACGCGCCGAGCCGGAGCGGACGGTCAGGTAGCCGTCAGCCCTGGTTGCCCGCGGGCTCGGGGGTGCGGGGGGCGAGCGGCGCCTCGTGCCCGTCGCGCTGCTCGACGACCAGGGAGTGCGCGGCCGGCGTGGGCAGGGCCTTGAAGACCCAGGTCCGGTAGGACCAGAAGCGGAAGACGGTGGCCACACCCATGCCGAGGAACTTGAAGACGTTGTTCGCCAGTGAGCCGTCGAAACCGAAGCCGTACGTGGCCACGTAGAGCACACCGCTCTCGATGACCATGCCGATCATGCTGAACAGGACGAAGAGGGTCATCTCGCGGCGCCGGCTGCCCAGGTCCCGGTCACGGTAGGTGAAGTAACGGAAGCCGATGTAGTTCGTGATGATGGCGACCACGATGGCTATGACGTTCGCGCGCACCGTCTGCAGGTCGGTCGTGCTGCGCAGCAGGTTGAAGACCCCGAAGTTGACCAGGACGCCCGCTCCGCCGACCGCTCCGAACTTGACGACCTCCCGGGCCAGACCGCGCAAGCGCTCGGACAGCGGTACGGCCTTCGGCGTGCTGCTCATGGATGTCCAGTCCTGTCGTCATCGCCGCCCGCGGCCGCGCGTCACCCGATCTCGTCAACCCCACCATGCTAAGTGTCCCCCGCAGCGGGAGTCCGCGCCCCGGCACCCCGTGCGACGCACGGCACACGGGGCTCCGCGGCCCGGTGGCGGGTCCGCGCCAGGGTCACGTCCGAATGGCGGAATACCGCCGGATACCCTGGAGGCGTGACGTTTCCGGTAGTCGGCATGGTCGGCGGCGGTCAGCTCGCCCGCATGACCCACGAGGCGGGTATCCCCCTCGGCATCAAGTTCAAGATCCTCAGTGACACCCCACAGGACTCGGCGGCCCAGGTCGTGAGCGATGTCGTCATCGGCGACTATCGCGATCTGGAGACACTGCGCGCCTTCGCGCGCGGCTGCGACGTGGTCACCTTCGATCACGAGCACGTACCCACCGAGCACCTCCGGGCCCTGGAGTCGGACGGCATCCCCGTCCGGCCGGGGCCCGACGCGTTGGTGCACGCCCAGGACAAGGGGGTGATGCGCGCCAGGCTCGACGAGATCGGCGCCCCCAGCCCCCGCCACCGGATCGTGAGCGATCCGGCGGACGCGGCGGCCTTCGCGCGGGAGGTCGGCGGGTTCCCCGTCATCCTCAAGACGGTGCGCGGCGGGTACGACGGCAAGGGAGTGTGGTTCGTCCGCACCCCCGAGGACGCGGAGGCCCCCTTCAAGGCGGGCGTCCCGGTCCTCGCCGAGGAGAAGGTGGACTACGTCCGCGAGCTCGCGGCCAACATCGTCCGCTCCCCGCACGGCCAGGCGGTGGCCTACCCCGTCGTCGAGTCCATCCAGGTGGACGGGGTCTGCGACACGGTGATCGCCCCCGCGCCGAACCTCTCGGAGGCCCTCGCCGGCGAGGCCCAGGCCCTGGCCCTGCGCATCGCGCGGGAACTCGACGTGACCGGCCACCTGGCCGTGGAGCTGTTCGAGACCACCGACGGCCGCATCCTCGTCAACGAACTGGCCATGCGCCCGCACAACAGCGGCCACTGGACCCAGGACGGCGCGGTCACCTCCCAGTTCGCCAACCACGTCCGCGCGGTCCTGGACCTCCCCCTGGGCGACCCGCGCCCCCGCGCCCGCTGGACGGTCATGGCGAACGTGCTCGGCGGTGACTACCCCGACATGTACGCGGCATACCTGCACTGCATGGCACACGACCCGCAGGTGAAGATCCACATGTACGGCAAGGACGTGAAACACGGCCGCAAGGTCGGCCACGTCAACACCTACGGCGACGACCTGGACGATGTGCTGGAGCGCGCACGTCACGCAGCCGGCTACCTCAGAGGAACGATCACCGAATGAGCACCTCCCCCGTCGTAGGCATCGTCATGGGCTCGGACTCCGACTGGCCCGTCATGGAGGCCGCCGCCCAGGCGCTGGCCGAGTTCGAGATCCCCTACGAGGTCGACGTCGTCTCCGCCCACCGCATGCCGCGCGAGATGGTCGCGTACGGCGAGCAGGCCGCCGACCGCGGCCTGAAGGCGATCATCGCGGGCGCCGGCGGAGCCGCCCACCTGCCCGGGATGCTCGCCTCCGTCACCCCGCTGCCCGTCATCGGCGTGCCGGTCCCGCTGAAGTACCTCGACGGCATGGACTCCCTCCTGTCGATCGTCCAGATGCCCGCCGGGGTTCCCGTCGCCACCGTCTCCGTCGCCGGCGCGCGCAACGCGGGCCTGCTGGCCGTACGGATGCTGGCCGCGCACGACCCGGAGCTGCTGGGCCGCATGCGGGACTTCCAGCAGGAGCTGAACGACCAGGCCACCGAGAAGGGCAAGCGGCTGCGCACCAAGGTCGCGGGCGCCGACTCCTTCGGGTTCGGCAAGTGAGCGCGGCGGACCTGCTCGCGCGGGCCCGGGACCTGCTCGCCGAGTACCCGGTCGTCGACGGGCACAACGACCTGCCCTGGGCACTGCGCCAGCAGGTCCGCTACGACCTCGACCAGCGGGACATCGCCGGCGACCAGTCCGGCCACCTGCACACCGACCTCCCCCGGCTGCGCGCCGGCGGCGTCGGCGCGCAGTTCTGGTCCGTCTACGTCCGCTCCGACTACAGCGGCGACGAGGCGGTCAGCGCCACCCTGGAGCAGATCGACGCCGTCGACCAGCTGATCGCCCGTTACCCCGGCTCGCTGGTGCGCGCGCTGACGGCCGACGACATGGAGGCGGCCCGCGCCGACGGCCGGATCGCCTCGCTGATGGGCGCCGAGGGCGGCCACTCCATCAACAACTCGCTCGCCACCCTGCGCGCCCTGCACCGGCTGGGCGTGCGGTACATGACGCTCACCCACAACGACACCATCGACTGGGCGGACTCGGCGACCGACGAACCCCGCCACGGCGGCCTCACCGACTTCGGCCGCGAGGTCGTGCGCGAGATGAACCGCATCGGCATGCTCGTGGACCTCTCGCACGTCGCCGCCACGACGATGCGCGACGCCCTCGACACCTCCCTGGCGCCGGTGATCTTCTCGCACTCCTCGGCGCGCGCGATCTGCGACCACCCGCGCAACGTCCCCGACGACGTGCTGGAGCGGCTGCCCGCCAACGGAGGCGTGGCGATGGCCACCTTCGTGCCGAAGTTCATCCTCCCCGAGGCCGTCGCGTGGACGCGGGCCGCGGACGAGAACCTGCGCGCGCACGGCTTCCACCACCTCGACACCACCCCCGAGGCGATGGCCCTGCACCGCGCGTTCGAAGCGGGGCGCCCGCGCCCGGTGGCCACCGCCGCCACCGTCGCCGACCACCTCGACCACATGCGCGAGGTGGCGGGCGTCGACCACATCGGCATCGGCGGGGACTACGACGGCACCGCCTTCACCCCGGCCGGGCTGGACGACGTGTCGGGCTACCCGAACCTGATCGCCGAACTGCTCGGGCGCGGCTGGTCCCGGACCGACCTGGCGAAGCTGACCTGGTCCAACGCGGTACGGGTCCTGCGCGACGCGGAATCGGCCGCCCGGGAGCTCTCGGCGACCCGGGGCCCGTCCAACGCCTGCCTCTGACGCCCCGACGTCCTGACGGCCGGGGCCGGGTCCGGGGCGGAACCCCGGACCCGGCCCCGGTCCCCGGTCCCGGTCCCCGGTCCCGGTCCCCGGTCCCGGTCCCCGGATCCGGCCTGACCCGGCCCCCGGCCGGAACCCCGTCGGAGCCCGCCTCCCGACCGGGTCACCACCCGAACGCCACACCCGCCGGGCGGCCCCGGCGCCCCACGTGTCACGGTGGCACCATCTTCTCTCCCTGCTGCCGCCGAGACCGGAGCCAACGCCATGGCCGACCTGCAGGATGAACCCCACTCCGTGGGCGTCGGAGCCGAAGACGTCCCCGCCCCCGCCGGCAGTGCCCTGGACCGGGCGGCCGCGCTGCTCGCGGACCACCCCGTCGCCGACGGGTGCAACACCCTCGTCTGGACCCTGCGCCAGAGCCCGTACCACGACATCGACACCCCGGACACCGGAGTCGACACCGACATCCCCCGGCTGCGCGCCGGAGGGGTCGGCGCCCAGTTCTGGACGCTGCTCGTGCCCCCGGGCCCGCCGCGCGAGGACGCCGCCGCCGACCAGGTCGTCTCCGACACCCTCGAACAGATCGACGTGGCACGGTCCGTGATGCGCCGCTACGCCGACAGCCTGTGCCTCGCGCTCAGCGCCGACGACATGGCCGACGCCCGCAACCGGGGCCGGATCGCCTCGTTCCTGGGCCCCGTCCCCGGCAGCACCCTCACCGACTCCCTCGGTGCGCTGCGGGCCTTCCACGCGTTGGGCGTGCGCATCCTCGCGCCCGCGGGCGCCCCCTGGGCCGAGGAGGGCCTGACGGCCTTCGGCCACGAGGTGGTCAAGGAGGTGAACCGGCTGGCGATGCTGCTCGACCTGACGGGCTGCCCGCCGGCCGCCGCCTGCCAGCTCGCCGCGGCCTCCAAGGCGCCGGTCATCATCTCGAACACGGGGGCGGCCGCCCTCAACCCGCACCCGGGGAACGTCACCGACGAGGTACTGCTCGCCCTGCGGGCGGCGAACGGCCTGGCGATGGTCACCTTCGACACCGCCCGGACCGGGGACTCCCTGCACGCCGTGGCCGACCACCTGGAGCACGTACGGGCGATCGCGGGCCCCGAGGGCGTCGGACTCGGCGCGTCCTTCGGCGCCGAACGGGGCGGCCCCCGCCCCACGGGCCTCACCGACCCCTCGGGCTACCCGCACCTGATCGCGGAACTCCTGGAGCGGGGCTGGCCCGAATCCGACATCGCCCTGCTCACCTGGGGCAACGCCCAGCGCGTCCTGCGCGACGCCGAGTTCACGGCCCGCGCCGCACAGCACCGCAGGACGACTCCCTAGACGGAGCGGGCCGCCAGGGCCTGCTCCGGCAGGACGGTCGCCTTCCACAGCCGGACACCGGACCACACCGTGGCGCAGAGCAGCAGGCCGTTGCGCACGCACAGCAGGACCGTGCCGAGCGTGGTGGTGGCGAGGATGTCCGAGCCGTACAGGACCGGGAAGACCAGCGTGGTCAGCGGGTTGGCGGCGACGAGCAGCCAGGCGACCGGACGCTGGGTGGTGTGCCGGGAGGTCAGGCAGACGGCGGCCAGACCGAGCAGCCAGATCATGTACTGCGGGCTGATGACACGGCTGGTGACGGTGAAGACCAAGATCGCGAAGAGCGCGGCGTCGAAGGGCGTCGCGCTCGACCAGTGGTTGGCCCGCACCCGCCACAGCAGGAGCAGCAGGAACCCGGCCACCGTCAGGGCGAGCGAGGCCCGCGCGATGCCCGGCACGTACGGGCCGACGTACTCGAAGGCGCCGTACTGGAAGTCGATCTCCCCGGGCCACAGGCCCAGCAGGCGGGCCGCCATCAGCACCGATCCGCCGAGGGACTCGATCTGCACCCCGCGGTCGCCCTGGTTGCCGAGGAAGCCGAGCGTGTCGCGGAACAGCGCCGCGAAGACGGCGAGCAGCGCCGCGCAGGACAGCGCCGCCGCGACGAGCGCCTCCCGCGTCGACCTGCCGCGCGGGGTGCCGAGCAGGGTCAGCAGCGGCCACACCTTGACCATCGCGCCGATGCCGGCGATGACCCCGCCGAGCACGGGGCGGCGGCCCAGGGCGAGCAGCGCGAAGACCGCGAGCAGGGTGACCTGGATGTCGTAGCGGGCGAACGGGGTCGCCATCATCATCGGCAGGGTCACCAGCCACACCAGGGCCCCGGCCATGCTGCCGTCGCTCCTGCGCGCCGCCCGGACGAGGCCGAGCAGGACCACGCCGTCGCACAGCACCGTCAGGGCGACGAAGGCCTGGAAGTAGGTGAGGAACGGCAGCAGGTCGGGGGAGAGGAAGATCGCCGCGGCCGCCGGCGGGTACTGCCACATGATGTCGTTCTGCGGCAGCGTCCACGTGACGAGGACGTCGTACCAGTTGTGGTAGGTCGCGGTGACCTCCACCCGTACGACGTTCGAGCTGAAGAAGTCGTTGACGAGCATCCAGAGCATCGCCGCCCGGCTGGCCAGCCAGAAACCGGCGATGCCGAGCAGGGCGGCGCGTCCGCGCAGGGCCGCTTCGAAGGATCCCCGCCGGTGGGGCGCGGCGGGCGTCGCCGTCGCGGATGCGGTGAGGCCGGCCGGGGGACTGCTGGTCGTGGACATCGGCCCGAAGTCTACCCAGCCCCCCGTAAGGCCTCCCTGCCTCAGGCCTGCGGGCGTCCCATCGCCCGGTACGTCCAGCCGGCCGCGCGCCAGCGCACGGGGTCGAGCGCGTTGCGCCCGTCGAGGACGAGGCGGTCGGTGACCACCGTGCCGAGCTCGGCGGGGTCCAGCTCGCGGAACTCCCGCCACTCGGTGAGGTGCAGGACGACCTCGGCGCCGCGGGCCGCCTCGAGCGCGGAGTCCGCGTAGCCCAGGGTGGGGAAGATCCGGCGGGCGTTGCCCATGCCCTTGGGGTCGTAGACGGTGACCTGGCCGCCCTGGAGGTGGATCTGCCCGGCGACGTTGAGCGCGGGGGAGTCGCGGACGTCGTCGGAGTCGGGCTTGAAGGTGGCGCCGAGGACGGCGACCCGCTTGCCGAGGAAGGAGCCGCCGACCGCCTCCCGCGCCAGCTCGACCATGTGGCCGCGGCGGCGCATGTTGATGGAGTCGACCTCCCGGAGGAAGGTCAGCGCCTGGTCGGCGCCCAGCTCGCCGGCGCGGGCCATGAAGGCGCGGATGTCCTTGGGCAGGCAGCCGCCGCCGAAGCCGATCCCGGCGCGCAGGAACTTCGGGCCGATCCGCTCGTCGTAGCCGATGGCCTCCGCCAGCTTCACCACGTCACCGCCGGAGGCCTCGCAGACCTCCGCCATGGCGTTGATGAAGGAGATCTTGGTCGCCAGGAACGAGTTGGCGGCGGTCTTCACCAGCTCCGCGGTCGGGAAGTCGGTGACCACCAGCGGGGTGCCCTCGGACATCGGGGTCTCGTACACCTCGCGCAGCAGCTTCTCGCCGCGCTCGCCCTGGACGCCGATGACGATCCGGTCCGGGTGCAGGGTGTCCTGCACGGCGAAGCCCTCGCGCAGGAACTCCGGGTTCCACGCCAGCTCCACGTCCGCACCCGCCGGGGCCAGCGCCAGCAGCTTCGCGGCGAGCCGGTCCGCGGAGCCCACCGGCACCGTCGACTTGCCGACCACCAGCGCGGAGCGGGTCAGGTGCGGAGCCAGCGACTCCAGCGCGGAGTCCACGTACGACATGTCGCAGGCGTACTCACCGTGCTTCTGCGGGGTGTTCACGCAGACGAAGTGGACGTCGCCGAACTCCCCGGCCTCCTCCCACGACTGCGTGAACCGCAGCCGCCCGGTGGACCCCGGCAGCCCCGCCACGTGCCGCGCGAGCAGCTCCTCCAGCCCCGGCTCGTACATGGGGACGCGGCCGGCCGCCAGCATCTCGATCTTCTCCGTGACCACGTCCAGCCCCAGCACCTCGAAGCCGAGCTCCGCCATGGCCGCGGCGTGGGTGGCGCCGAGGTAGCCGGTGCCGATCACGGTGATCTTGAGGGGGGCCATGAATGCTCCAGAGGTGCGGGGCCGTTCGGGCCACCGAGCATAGTCGGGCGGGTCCGGGGGGACGTTCCCCCCGAACCCGGCTGTCACGCAGCTCACGTACGTGCCGCATATCGCTGCGTGGGCGCCGGGAACTAGAATTTGGGTTACTTAACGGTAGTTAGCATCCCGCGCCAAGGGCACGACAGCGACACACCGCTGCCGGCGTCCCACGGCGCGTCACCCTGGGGAGTGAGAGATCTTGGCGGGTTCTGCCGACTTCGACCTGTACCGCCCGGCCGAGGAGCACGACATGCTCCGCGAGTCGGTCCGCGCGCTCTGCGAGGCGAAGATCCTCCCGTTCGCGGCCGCGGTCGACGAGGAGGCCCGATTCCCGCAGGAGGCCCTCGACGCCCTGGTCGCCAACGACCTGCACGCCGTCCACGTGCCCGAGACCTACGGCGGCGCCGGCGCCGACGCCCTGGCCACCGTCATCGTGATCGAGGAAGTGGCCCGCGTCTGCGCCTCCTCCTCCCTCATCCCGGCCGTGAACAAGCTCGGCTCGCTCCCGGTGATCCTCTCCGGTTCCGAGGAGCTCAAGGCCAAGTACCTCGGCCCGCTCGCCAAGGGCGACGCGATGTTCTCGTACTGCCTCTCCGAGCCCGACGCGGGCTCCGACGCGGCCGGCATGAAGACCCGTGCGGTGCGCGACGGCGACTTCTGGGTCCTCAACGGCGTCAAGCGCTGGATCACCAACGCCGGTGTCTCCGACTACTACACGGTCATGGCCGTCACCGACCCGGAGAAGCGCTCCAAGGGCATCTCGGCCTTCGTGGTCGAGAAGTCCGACGAGGGCGTCTCCTTCGGCGCCCCGGAGAAGAAGCTCGGCATCAAGGGCTCCCCGACGCGCGAGGTCTACCTCGACAACGTCCGCATCCCGGCCGACCGCATGATCGGCGCCGAGGGCACCGGCTTCGCCACCGCGATGAAGACCCTCGACCACACCCGCATCACCATCGCCGCCCAGGCCCTCGGCATCGCCCAGGGCGCCCTGGACTACGCCAAGGGCTACGTCCAGGAGCGCAAGCAGTTCGGCAAGCCGATCGGCGACTTCCAGGGCGTCCAGTTCATGCTCGCGGACATGGCCATGAAGATCGAGGCCGCCCGCCAGCTGACCTACGCGGCCGCCGCCAAGTCGGAGCGCGTCGACGGCGACCTGACCTTCTTCGGCGCCGCGGCCAAGTGCTTCGCCTCCGACGTCGCGATGGAGGTCACCACGGACGCCGTCCAGCTCCTCGGCGGCTACGGCTACACCCGCGACTACCCGGTCGAGCGCATGATGCGCGACGCGAAGATCACGCAGATCTACGAAGGCACGAACCAGGTCCAGCGCATCGTGATGGCCAGGAACCTGCCGTAACGGCGCCCGGCCCGCAGGCATGTGAAAGGCCCCCGCGTGCGCCGGGGGCCTTTCCTCATGTCCCCTCCTTTGTAACGATTCCGATCCAGCGGGCCGCCCCCGCCGGTGCGCGCGCCCCCGGCGGCGCCTTCCGCGCCACGCGCCGGGGACGCCGGCCGGGCGGGCGCCGGGCCCGCGGATGTCCCGGGCGGGGTTCCGGTGGTGAGCAGCGGCTCTGCCGGGCCCGGCTCCGGTCGCCGCTCGTACAGAGGGGACGGCGGGACACCGCGCATGCGCAGAGTGAGGAACCCGCCGTAACCGGAACGTTGCCGGAGGCGGCCCGCACGGCCCGCCTCCGGGCTTCGCACCGCCCGGGATGGGCTAACTTTGAAGCTTCGTACGCCCGAACCGGTTGGGGAGAGAACAAAATGACGGAAGCGATCCTGCTGGTCGGCGGGCAGGGGACGCGACTGCGCCCCGTGACGGTGAACACCCCCAAGCCGATGGTTCCGGCAGCGGGCGTCCCGTTCCTCGCCCACCAGATAGCCAGGGCCGCAGCCGCCGGTGTCACGCACATCGTGATGGCCACCTGCTACCTCGCCGAGGTCTTCGAGCCGTACTTCGGGGACGGTTCCGACTTCGGCATCACCCTCGAGTACGTCGTCGAGGACGAGCCGCTGGGTACGGGCGGCGCCATCCGCAACGCCGCCGAGCGCCTGACGGGCGGTCCGGACTCCCCGGTCCTCGTGTTCAACGGCGACATCCTCACCGGTCTCGACATCGCCGGCCTGGTCGAGTCCCACCGGGCGGCCGACGCCGACGTCTCCCTGCACCTCGTACGCGTCGAGGACCCGCGCGCCTTCGGCCTGGTCCCCACCGACGCCGACGGGCGGGTGCTGGCCTTCACCGAGAAGCCGGAGACGCCCGAGGAGATCATCACCGACCAGATCAACGCCGGCTGCTACGTCTTCCGCCGCAGCGTGATCGACTCCATCCCGGCCGGCCGGCCGGTATCCGTCGAGCGCGAGACCTTCCCCGGTCTGCTCGCCTCCGGTGCCAAGCTCCACGGCGTCACAGAGGACACCTACTGGCTGGACCTCGGCAAGCCCGAGTCCTTCGTCCAGGCCTCCGCCGACCTCGTGCGCGGCATCGTGGCCTCCCCGGCCGTCCCCGGGCCGCGCGGCGAGGCCCTCGTGCTCCCCGGTGCCGAGGTGGCGGAAGGCGCGAAGCTGTCGGGCGGTACCGTTGTGGGTGCCGGCGCCCGGATCGAATCGGGTGCTGTCGTCCAGGGCTCCATCGTGCTGGACGGCGCGATCCTCGGCGCGGACACGGTGGTGAGCGCCAGCCTCATCGGCGCGGGCGCTTCGGTGGGTACGCGCACGGTCGTGACGGGCGCGGTCATCGGCGACGGTGCCGTCGTGGGGGCTGACAACGAACTTCGCGCAGGGGTGCGGGTGTGGTGCGAGGCTGAACTGCCCGACGCCGCCGTCCGTTTCTCCTCCGACCGGTGACCAACTTCAGTGAGGCACAACCTGTGATAGGCGAGCAGCAGACTCCCCGCGCGACGGACGTCGCAACCACGAAGCTCCCCGACGCCTGGGCGGACACGCCGCTCACCGTGGTCATGCCCACCTACAACGAGGCGGGCAACCTGCCGGGCATGGTGGAGCTGCTCATGGGTCTCGAGCAGCCGGGCCTGCGGCTGCTGGTCGTCGACGACTCCTCGCCCGACGGCACCGGCAAGATCGCCGACGAGCTCGCCGAGGGCTTCGTCACCGAGGACGGCAAGCCCCGCATGTCGGTCCTGCACCGCACCGCCAAGGACGGCCTCGGCCGTGCCTACGCGGCCGGCATGGCCAAGGCCGTCGAGGACGGCGCCGAGTACGTGCTCCAGATGGACGCGGACGGCTCCCACCCGGCCGGCAAGATCGCCGAGATGCTGGGCGTCGCCCGCTCCACCGGCGCCGGTCTCGTCGTCGGCTCCCGCTACGTGCCGGGCGGCACCCTCTCCGACGCCTGGGGCGCGCACCGCAAGCTGCTCTCCCGCTGGGCCAACGCGTACGCGAGCACCATCCTCGGCACCCGCGTCCGCGACATCACCGGCGGTTTCAACCTGTGGAGCGCCCCCGCGCTGAAGGCGATCGACCTGGCGTCGATCGGCAGCGCCGGCTACAGCTTCCAGGTGGAGATGAAGTACAAGGCCCTGCGCCGCGGCTTCCGCGTGATGGAGGTCCCGATCCACTTCGAGGACCGCACCGTCGGCGAGTCCAAGATGAACCTGGCCGTCCAGCTGGAGTCCATCGCCATGCCGTGGAAGCTCCGCGCCCGCGCCGGCAAGTAACGGCACACGAGGAGGAGGGGCGCCCCGACGGGGCGCCCCTCCTTTTCTTCTCCGTTCGTCCGCAGGCCCCCGGGGGCCGCACCTCACGGCCGGGTCACTGGCCCCTGACGGTCACCTTCTGGTCGTTCTGGATCTCCTTGACCAGCTGCTGCACCTTCGCCTTGTCCCAGACGAGGTTGCCGCCCCGCTGGCCGGAGATCGGCATGTTCATCGACACGCCGTCACCGCCGCTGATGCCCTTCATGGCGAAGAACATCTGGCCCATGTCCCACAGCCCCATGTCCTTGTCCACGATCAGCGTGTCCAGGCCGGCGCCCAGCACGGGGTAGAGGGAGAAGGGGTTGAGGACCGTGCCCGGGGTGGCTGCCTGGCTCGCGAGCGCGGAGAGGAACTTCTGCTGGTTCTTCGTCCGCTGGAGGTCCGACTCGGCGAAGGCGTACCGGGTGCGTACGAAGGCCAGGGACTGCTCGCCGTTGAGGGTCTGGCGGCCCGCCTTGAAGTCGGCGCCCGACTTGTCGTCCTTGAAGGCCTGTTCGATGTCCAGCTCGACCCCGCCGAGCGCGTCCACGATGTTCGCGAAACCGGCGAAGCCGATCTCGGCGTAGTGGTCGATGCGCAGGCCGGTGTTGAATTCCACCGTCCGCACCAGCAGCTCGGGCCCGTCCTCCGCGTACGCGGCGTTCAGCTTGACCCGGCGCCCCTGCGAGGGGAACTTCTTGCCCGACTGGGAGCCGACGAAGGAGGGGATCTCCACGTCCGAGTCGCGGGGCAGGGAGATCATCGTGTTCCCGCTGGAGCACTTCGCCAGGATCATCATCGAGTCGGTCCGCTTGCCGTCGGCGGAGCCCGTGTGGAGCTTCTTCTTCTCCTCGTCGGACATCCCCTCGCGGCTGTCGGAGCCCACGATCAGGTACGTGGTGCAGTCGCCCTCCTTGGGGCGCTCGATGACCTTCGACAGGTCGACCTCGCGGCGGACCTGGGAGTCCGCCCAGAAGTAGGTGCCGATCCCGGTCACGAGCAGGACGGACACCACCGCGATCGAACCGATCTTGATCCGCTTGCGCCAGTCCGGGGCGGGTCCCTGCGGACGGCCCGGCCCGCCCGGCGGGCGCTGTCCCGGACCGCCGGGGCCCGCGGGGCGGCCGTAGACCTGCCCCGTGTTGTACCCGCTGTCGTACGCGGCGTCGGGGCCCTGCGTCTGCGGCGGCACCCCGCGCCCCGGACGTCCGCCCGGCGGCGGGGCCTGCGGCGGGACCGGCGGGCGCGCCGGGCGCTGCGGCGGCTGGGCCGGCCGCTGCGGCTGCCGCTGCTGGGGCTGCCGCTGGACGTGGCGCATCCGCTGCGCCCCCTCCGGCTGCGGCTGTCCGCTGCCGCGCCCGTACCCGTCATCGCGGCGGCCTCGCGCATCGCGCTCGCCGTTCCACCCGTCCCAGTCACTCATGCGGACAAGGATGCCTGGCCGGGAGTGCCGCACGACACCCCGGCCCGGTCTTCGTACCGGGGCTGTTGCACAGCTGATGCCTCCGGGACGCACTTAAGGTGGCTGTATGACACAGATACCGGAGGCACCCGAGGGCAAGCCGATCTCGGCGTCCCGGACCACCCTCAGCCACATCATGACCGCCAACGACACCAACCTCCTGGGCACCGTGCACGGCGGCGTGATCATGAAGCTGGTCGACGACGCGGCGGGCGCCGTGGCCGGACGCCACTCCGGCGGGCCCGCCGTCACCGCGTCCATGGACGAGATGGCCTTCCTGGCCCCCGTCCGCGTCGGCGACCTGGTGCACGTCCGGGCGCAGGTCAACTGGACGGGCCGCTCCTCGATGGAGATCGGCGTACGGGTCCTCGCGGAGCGGTGGAACGAGTCCACCCCCGCCACCCAGGTCGGCAGCGCCTACCTCGTCTTCACGGCGGTGGACTCCGACGGCAAGCCCCGCCAGGTCCCGCCCGTGATCCCGGAGACCGAGCAGGACGAACGCCGCTACCAGGAGGCCCAGATCCGCCGCACCCACCGGCTCGCCCGCCGCCAGGCGATCACCGAGCTGCGCGAACGCCGGGCGGCCGAGGGGCTCGACGACTGACGCCCGTGGGGCGCCTGCGCTGAACGGCCGTCAGGGGATTGGGTGGGGCCCCGGGCCGCCACGTACCCTGTGACGTCGAGCGAGGCCCGCAAAGCCCCTTCGCCGACGTCACCCCCCTCAGCCGATCCGATGGATCCGGAAGGTACGAGCATGACCAGCAGCAGTACGGCGACCGAGGCCGCGGCAGGCTCCGGCCGTCCCGTGCCGGACGGGGGCACGAGCGGCCGGGAGGCCCCGCGCGCCGCCCGTACGGCCCGCTACGACTGGCTGTGGGCCGCCCTGCTGACCCTTGCCGTCGGTGCCTTCGGGAACGGGAGCGCGCAGCCCTGGCGGGACGAGCTGGCCAGCTGGAACGCCGCCACGCGCGGCACCGGCGAGCTGATCGACATGCTGGGCCACGTGGACGCCGTCTCGGGCCTCTACTACCTGCTGCTGCACGGCTGGATATCCGTCTTCGGGGATTCGGCCGAGATGCTCAGGCTGCCGTCGGCTCTGGCCATGGCCGGTGCCGCCGCCTTCGCCGTGCTGACGGCCCGTACGCTCTTCGACCGCCGGACGGCCGTGTTCGCCGGTCTGCTCTTCGCGTTCGTGCCGGCCGTCGCCCGGTACGGCCAGGAGGCGCGGTCGTACGCCTTCGTCGTGCTGGCGGTCAGCGCCGCGACCTGGCTGCTGCTGCGGGCGCTGGAGCGGCCGGTCGCGCGGCGCTGGGCGCCGTACGCCGTCGCGGTGTCGGCGGCCGGGCTGTTCCACGTGGTGTCGCTGCTCTTCCTGCTGCCGCACGCCCTGATCGTGCTGCTGCGCTGGTGGCAGGACCGGCGGGGGCGCACCCTCGTCGCGTTCGCGGTGACGGCGGCCGTCGCCCTGGTCCCGGTGGTCCCGCTGGTGCTGCTGGGGCAGCGCCAGGTGGGCCGCCAGATCAGCTGGATCAAGACCCCGCACCTGCGGAGCGTCGCCGACCTCTGGAACAACCTCTTCGGCTCCCCGATGATCGGCCTCGCCATCGCCGCGCTGGCGCTGCTCCCGCTCGCCTGGAGCCGTGGCCGGCGGCCCGCGGTGGAGCTCCTCCTGACCGGGGCGGCCCCGATCGGGGCGGCCTGGGTGGTCTCGCAGGGCAGCACCTCGTACTTCATGGACCGCTACCTGCTCTTCACCCTGCCCGCCTGGGTGGTGCTCGCGGCTGCCGGGCTGGCCGCGCTGCGGCCGTCGCGGGCCGGGTCGCTCGCCCTGGCCGCGCTGATCCTGCTCGGCCTTCCCGACCAGCGCCAGATGCGGACCGAGTGGGCCAGGGTCGGCCTGGACGGCGAGGCGGCGGCGCGGATCATCGCCAAGGGTTACCGGCCGGGGGACGGATTCGTGCCGGTGCGCGGCGCCGACCGCGTATTCATGATCGACTTCCAGGTGGAGTACTTCCTGCCGCAGCGCGTCCAGCTGAGGGACGTCTTCGCGGAGCGCTCGGCGCTGGCGAGCGACGACCTGTTCCCGCAGGAGTGCGCCCAGCCCGTGCGCTGCCTCGGCCCCACCCAGCGGGTGTGGGTGGTGACCTGGAGCGGCACGAAGAACCCGTACCACAAGCTCCCCGAGGACCAGGCCGAGGCGCTGGAGCGCCACTACCGGGTGGCCGAGAGCAAGACGGTGCGCGGCCTGAGCGTCTCCCTGCTGGAACGCGTCCGCTGACCGCGGCGGGGCCTCAGGGTCCGCACACCACCTGGTCGCCGGTGACGGCCTGCGCCTCCCCGCCCTGGTAGGGGTCCTCGCCGCGCACCGGCACCACCTTGCGGTACTCCGAGCCGGCCGTCACCAGCACCGTGCGGCCCTGCCCGGCGACGGCGCGCAGCTCGCTGCCCGGCAGTGCCGCCGCCACGGTGCGGGCCGAGCGGTCCCAGCGCGGGTCGTACGCGATCACCGTGCGCCGGACGTCACGGCTGGCGGCGTTGCCGGGGGCGCGGGTGGTGTCGAAGCCGGTGGCGCGCAGGGCTTCGTCCACCCGGCCGCCGAGCCCGTCGATCCGCGTGCCGTTCTCCACCTGGACCCTGATCTGCTGCGGGGGCACGTCCACCGGCACGGCGGCGGGCCGCTGCCGTCCGCCGCCGGGACCGGGCGGGGGCGGGGCGAGCGGCCGGTCCTGGCGCAGCGCCTCGAAGAGCCGGGCGGCCTTCGGCCCGTCCCACTTGACCGTCGAGCCGATGCCCTTGACCCGGTACGAGGGGTTCCCGACCGGTACGGAGGCGAACTCGGACGAGGCGGGCGTGAAGTCCCGCATGGCCTGCCCCAGCGCCAGCATCTGCTCCGAGCCGAAGCCCCGGTCGGCCCGGACCGAGCCCAGCAGGGTGGAGCTGACCTCCTTGAACTTCACCGGGTTCAGCAGCACCCCGCCCCCGGTGGCCTGTTTGATCAGGGCGGCGACGAAGCGCTGCTGGCGCTGCATGCGGCCCAGGTCGGAGGCTCCGTCGACATGGCGGGAGCGTACGTACCGCAGGGCCTGGCCGCCGGTGAGCCGGTGACTGCCGGGCCGCAGGTCCAGGCCGGTGTTCTGGTCGCGCAGGGCCTTGGCGGTGCAGATCTCCACTCCGCCCATCGCGTCGACGGTCTTCATGAAGCTGGTGAAGTCGACCTCCAGATAGTGGTCGATCTTGACCCGGGTCATGTTCTCCACGGTGCGCACGGTCAGGTTCGGCCCGCCCTCCGCGTAGGCCGCGTTGAGTTTGACGGGGTGCGGCCGGTGCGGTCTGCCGGTCACCGGGTCGCGGTGCGCGGGCAGCTCGGCGTAGCTGTCGCGGGGCAGGCTCACCACGCTGGCCCGCTCCCGGTCCGCGGACAGGTGCACCAGCATGATCGTGTCCGTGCAGTGGCAGGGCGCGCCGCCGAGCCGGTACTCGTGCTTCTCCCGCGGGTCGAGCTTGTCCCGGCCGTCGGTGCCGACGAGCAGGAAGTTCAGCCCGTGTCCGGCCTGCGGGCGGTTCTTCATGTCCTTGAAGGGGTCGACCCGTTCGATCCCGGTGTCCAGGCCCGTCATCACGGCGTGCCCCACCGCCCCCGATCCCAGGACCAGCAGTGACACCCCGGCCGCGATCCGCACTCCCCACCGGGGCCGGCCGTCCCGGTGCCGGCCCCGACGGCCGCCGCTCCGCGCACGCTGTGGCTGCGAGGGCCTGGCGGTTGGGGTGGGACGGTGCGGCTGGGGCACGGTGGACACCTCCGCGGGGACAGCACGGGGACGGAGCCGGCGGTTCGCTCACCCACGGGCGGACCGGCCGGCACATCGGGCAGATTCGTCAGAACAGTAGGCCCATACGATCAGCCGCTGTCCGTACCGCTCGTCCGCCGCGCACCCGTTTCCCCCGTACGCGGTAACGGGACATGGGTACCCGACCGTGAAGGACGACATGCCCGGCCGGCAGCCCGCAGTCCCGGTGATCATGCCGGTGCCCAACGAGGAGCGCCATCTGTGTGACTCCGTCCGGCCCCTGTCCGCTGACGGGGCCGGACACGGCGCGAAGGGGTGACCCGGTCCGTACGGACCGGGTCACCCCTTCGCGTTCAGCCGGACCCGCTCACCAGCGGTACGGCTTGTAGACCTCCATGCAGGCCCCGGTGTCGGAACCGTTGAGGGCGTCGGCCGTGTCCGGCACGGAACCGGCCTCGGGCGGCGCCTGCTGCGGGTAGACGGTGCCGTCGCGCCAGTCGGCGCCCACCACGAGGGTGATCCGGGCCACGTCGGCCGACTGCTGCACGGCGGTGCCCGGGACGCCCATGGCCGCCGCCACGGTCTGCGCCTCGTCGGCCAGGTCGGGGGTCGGGTAGCGCACGACGGTGGTCTTCTCCGGGGTCAGCGCGCTGTCCGCCCGGGCCCCGGTGAAGCCCTTGGAGACCAGGGCCTCCGCCACCACGTTCGCCCGCCGGGGCGCCAGCGGCATCTTCTCGACGGCGGTGCCGTTGACGACGTTGACCTGGATCCTGTCGGGGGTGGTCGCCGGAGCCGTGGACGGCTCCTGGCCCGGCTGCGCGGGCTGCGAGGCGCCCGGTGCGGGCGCGGACGCGGAGGGCTGGGCCGCGGCGGAGGGGCTCTGCGGGGCGGTCGGAGCGCCGTTCTTGTCGAAGGCCACGTCCTTGCGGAGCATTGTCCACAGCTTGTCGGCGTCCGCCGCGTTCACGATGAGCCGGTCCCGGTCCGCCGGGTCCGGGAAGGTCGGCATCGTCGTCATCGTGATGCGGTTGGTCGGCACGTCCTTGAGCTGCATGGCCAGGTTGTAGAGCTTCTTGACCGAGCCGATCTCCTCGGAGACCTCCAGGGCCTTGGTGCCCGCCTCGGCCAGCGCCGTGATCCGGCCGACGTCGGTGAAGGCGTTCTGGCCCTTGAGCTCGCGCATCATCGAGTTCATGTACATGTGCTGGGCCTGCGCCCGGCCCAGGTCGCTGCTGAACGCGTGCCGGGTGCGCAGCCACTGGAGGGCCTGCTCGCCCTTGATCCGGGTCGTGCCCTTCTGGAGCTTGAGGCCGGAGCCGCCGCCGGAGGTGGCTATCGGCCGGTCCCAGACGTTGTCCTTGACGCAGACCGGGACGCCGCCGACCGCGTCGGCCATCTGCACCACACCGGAGAAGTCGATCATCATCCAGTGATCGATGTAGACGTTGGTCAGCTTCTCCCACGTGGCCAGCGTGCAGCCGGGGCCGCCGCGGCCGAGCGACTCGTTGATCATCGCCCTGGTCTTCTTGAACTTCTCGCCGCTCTTCGGGTCCGTGCACTCGGGTATCTCGACCCGGGTGTCGCGCGGGATGCTCACCACCGAGGCGTTCTCCCGGTCGGCCGATACGTGCAGCAGCATCTGCACGTCCGCGAGCGGGGGGTTCCCCACGGTGTCGCGGCTGCCGCCGAGTTCGACGTTCTCCGGCTTGTTGCGGCTGTCCGAGCCGATCAGCAGGATGTTCAGCGGGCGCTGGCCCTTGGCGTTGGCGTGGGTCTTCTCCACGCCGCTCTCTCCGCTCAGGCGCTGCCCGCTGCGGATGTTGCCGTCGAGATGACGGTAGTAGAGGTACCCGGCCGCCGAGGTTCCCAGGATCAGGAACGCCATGACGGACGCCACCCAGAACAGCACCCGGCGGCGCCGCCGCCGGACCGGAAGCCCACCCTCCGGAGGCCGGGCCGTACCCGAGCCCTTCCGGGGCGGCGGAACCGAAGCGGCCGCTCTCCCGTCGCCGTCGGATATGCCGTCCGCGGCCTGGTCGGGCGCCCCCTCCCCCCGCACGCTGCTGTGCTTCACGCGTACCCCCCTCAAGATCACTGCTGGTCGGTAAGGTGCCGGTCCTGCCGGCTACCGCCCGTCATACGCCGGCCGGTCAATGAGATGCCTGGTGCTGGTGCTGGTCCTGCCGTAACAGCCGCCCGCCCCCGGGGCGCGGGCCGCTCACTTCGCGCAGACCGCCTTGTCCGCCTCGACCCGCTGGACACCCTCGGGTGCCTGCTGCGGGGTCGCCGGCGCGCCGAGCGGCGCCCCGGGTTCCTTGAAGTCGGAGCCCAGCGTCAGCTTCATCGGCGTCCGCGGACCCGCGTCCACGGAACCCACCTTCAGGGCGGCACCGGACAGCCCCATCATGTCCGCCAGCGCCCGGGCCTGATCGGCCTGGTTGGGGGCGAACTCGAGCTGGGTGGCGCCCAGCCGGGTGGAGGCGTTGCCGTGGTTGCTGGCCTTGTGGACACCCTTGCTGTTCTGCAGCCAGGTCAGGGTAGTGGAGGCCGATCCCGGCGGGCCGCCGCCGTTGTACACGTCCACGCGGACGTCCCCGGCGGCCGCGCGGTTGCCCTGGAGCAGCGCGTCCTGGCGGTTCTTGGCGTCGGCGTCGGCCGCTTCCTTCGCCGCCGTCTCCTTCTTCTCGACCTCGGTGAGCGAGACGTCCCCGCGGATCATCTGGAGCAGCGGTTCGGCCTGCGCCGAGTTGAGGACGACGGTCGCCTTGCGGTTCGGCGGCTCGTTCGGGTTGTCGAGGACCGGAAGCGTGGTGAAGGTGATGTTCTTGAGGTCCATGTCCTTCAGCTCGCCGGCGAGAGCGGTGAGCTTGCCGATGGACCCCAGTCCCTGGTCCACCGTCAGCGACTTGGTGGCCGCCTCCGCCAGCGAGAAGAACTTCTTCGGACTGGTCAGCGTCTCCTTGGACTTCATCTCCCGCATCATCGAGCCCAGGAACTGCTGCTGGGTCTTGATCCGGTCCAGGTCGCTCTCGTTGCCGAAGGCGTGCCGCGTCCGCACGAAGGCCAGTGCCTGCTCGCCCTGGAGGCGGTGCTGGCCCGCCTTCAGGTCCAGTTTGGAATCGCGGTCGGTGACGTCCTTCTCCACGCAGACCGGCACCCCGCCCACGGCCGTGCTGAGGTTCTTCACGGCGTTGAAGTCGACCATCATGAAGTTGTCGACCTCGATGCCCGTCAGCTGCTTGACCGTGCGCATCGTGCAGCCCGGGTCGCGCCCTTCCTGGCCCAGGCTGTTGTTGAAGCGGGTGCCCTTGCTGCCGGCGATCTCCTTCACCGAACCGTTCGGCTGCTTCGTCGGGCAGGCCGGGATGTCGGTGATCAGGTCGCGCGGGATGGACAGCGCCGTCGCGTTGGTGCGGTCCTTGGACACGTGGAAGAGGATCGTGGTGTCGGCGTGGCCGACGCTCTCCGCGTCCCCGTAGCCCTCGTTGCCCTTGCCGCTGCGCTTGTCGGTGCCGATGACCAGGATGTTGATCGGCTGGTCCTTCTTGAAACTGCCGCCCGCGCCGCCGGTGTCGATGACGTTCAGGTTGCCGTTCAGGTGCTCGTAGTAGAGGTACGAGCCCAGCCCGCCGGCGATCAGCAGCAGCGCCAGCGTCCCGCCCGTCGCCACCAGGACCTTGCGGCGCCGTGGCGGGCCCCCGCCCCGGCGGGGGCGTCCGCCGCGCCGTCCGCCGGGCGGGCCCTCGCCGCGGCGGGGCTTGGGTACGGCGGGGGAGGGGACGGCCGGTGCGGAGGGTGCGGCGGTGGTCCGGCGGGATCTGCGGGGAGCGGCGACGGTGTGCTGCTGCGCAGCGGAATGGCCCAGTCGCAGTTCGTAGTTGCCAGTGCGGGGATTGAGGACCCACTGGTCTGCGGGGTCGATCTCGTCCGCCCGCCCACGGCTTTGCGCATCCACGGTTGCTCGAATCCTCCGTCGGTGCTTCGCGACGCGCCTCCCCCCAGGCACGCGGTCAACGATCCGGCTGCTGGTGCACGGCCTCTTGACGGCCGGTGCACCGGATCGCTCACCTTATCCGGCCTGGTCAGCCGCAAACCATGCGCGTGACAAAATCCACTCCCCCTATAACGGTCCAAAGCGCCCATCCGGTTCGGTCGGACCCCCGGCTTTTGGATTGCTTTACCGGCAACGGGCCTCCGCCGCCGTGGTTCCCGTGAACGTCGGCACCGGAACGGGCGGGACGGCGCTTCCGCTTCCGGTCGGCTCCGGCCCCTCCGAAGCGGCCGTCCGGCCCGGCGCCGTGGCAGGTCCGGTGCCCTTCGGGGAGGGCTCCAAGGACCGCGTACGGGGCTCCGGATCGGGCTCCGGATCCGTCCGCGGAGGGGGCTGCGGAGAGGTGACCGTCAGCGGCCGGTCCATCCGCAGCTGCCGGAAGAGCCGGGTCGCGTCGGGCTCCATCAGCTCGTCCCGGTTGGGGTCGGCCGCGTACGGGCGACGCGGTACCGTCAGGAACTTGACCTGGTCGGTCGGTATGTCCCGTACGCCCCGTACGAGTTCGTACAGTCCGCGCAGCGACGCCAGCCCCGGGTCGGTGGTCACCGAAGAGGTGGCCGCGTCCAGCACCGGATACAGCCGCGTCGGGTTCAGCAGCACCCCGTTGCTCTGCACCTTCTTCACGAGCGAGCCGAGGAACTGCTGCTGGCGTTCCATCCGTTCGGTGTCGCTGCCGTCCCCCAGGCCGTACCGGGCCCGGACGAAACCGAGTGCCTGCTCGCCCCGGAGCAACTGCCGGCCCGCCGGGAGCTTGAGGCGGGCCTCCTCGTCCACCACCGGCCGCTCCAGGCACACCTCCACCCCGCCGACCGCGTCGACCATCTTCTTGAACCCGCCGAAGTCCACCACCATGTGGTGGTCGATCCGGATACCGGTCAGCCGTTCGACCGTACGGATCGTGCAGGCGGCCCCGCCCCACTGGAAAGCCCAGTTGAACTGCGCGAACCGCTCGCCGGTGCGGGAGCCGTCCTCCTTCAGGCAGCTCGGGATCCGCGTCATCAGGTCCCGCGGTATCGAGACGGCCGTGGCGCTGCGGCGGTCCGCCGGCAGGTGCAGCAGGATCGCGGTGTCCGAGCGCTGGGTGCCCGCGTCCTGCCCGTAGCGCGAGTTCGCCCTGCCCGAGCGCGAGTCCGAGCCGATCAGCAGGATGTTCTGGACGCCCGTCCCGAAGTGCGCCGGGCGATCGCGCTCGTAGCGGCGCAGCTCGGCCTCGGCGGAGGTGTCCTCGGTGATGTTGCCGTCGAGCTTGGCGTACACCCACCAGCCGGCCGCCGCCCCCGCCATGACCAGCAGCACCAGCCCCAGCCCGATCCAGCGCAGCAGCCGGCGCCGGCGGCCGCGCGGAGGCGTCCCACTGCCTCCGGCCGCTCCGGCCCCGTCCCGTATGCCCGCGCTGTCCGTCACTCGCGTTCCGTCCCCTCACCCCAGGCGACCAGCCGTACGGGTGAGTACGGCCTTCAGCCGATCCTGCCCCCGGCGGACGTCGCGGGCTCGGGGGCAGGGGTGGCGCAAGGGCCATGCGGGTGACAATTCGCGGCGGAACCGCCGCTCGAACCTGAGGCGGCGGTCAGACCCTGAGGGTGACGCGCTCGCTCTCGACGCGCTGCTCCAGCGCGGCCGGCGACAGCGCCTCGAGATTGCGGCACAGCACCACGGAGCCGCCCGTGGCCAGCGGCCCGTACAGCCCCGCCGACAGCCCCTCCCAGGTGTCGTAGCCCAGGCCCGACAGCACCCGGGCGCCCTCGCCGGCGCCCCTCGCGGCCGCGTCCGCCCGCGCCCGCGCGACCACGTCCGCGTACGAGAGCTCCTCGCCGCCGACCACCAGGCCGGGGCCGTCGGCGTCGACGGGGACGAAGGGAACGAACCGGTCACCCTGCCCGGGCACCTCCACGGCGTAGTCCGCGAACCCGGCCGGCGGCTGCGGGAACCGCCCGCCGAGCGGGCGCAGTGCGAGCGCGACCCGCTCCCCGGAGCAGGCCCGGGCCTCGTCCAGGGTGCCGGGGCCGCTCACCACCAGATCGGCCCCGGCGGGATCGCCGCCCACCTCGGCCACCACCCCGACGGAGGCGCAGGCGAGCAGCCACACGGCGCTCTGCCAGTGCGCGGGGAGCAGCAGCGCGAGCCGGTCGCCCGGTCCGGCGCCCAGGTCGCCCTGGAGCAGATTGGCGGTCTTGGCCACCCAATTGGCGAAGGTGGCGACGGACAATTCGACGCGCTCGCCCGTGGCGTCGTCGTAGAAGGTGACGAGGGGGCGGCCCGGATCGGCGGCGAGCGCGGATCGCAGCAGGTCGGCAGGGGTGCGGTCAGTGGCGTTCACCCGGCCCAGCGTACGCGGGCCCGTCGCCCGGACGGAGGCGGCGGCTCGCCCGTACGGCGGAGGCGGTCGGACGGATCGTCGGACGGATCGTCAGTTCTCCGATGGCGCTTCGTGGTGGCTGTGCTCAGCATCGCTTCCATGCGCGGATTCCTTACTTCCTCCATCGGCGTCGCGACGGCTGCCGCACTGGCACTGCCGCTCGCGCTGACCACTCCTGCCCAGGCCGAGTCGATCCCGGCGGTCCCCGCCGGCTCCACCCAGTCGCTGCCGCTCGTCCCCCTGGCCCCCTCGGGCGCCCGGATCCCCGGCGTGCCCGGCATGAGCACCGCACCGGACCCGGGTGAGACCCGGGGACTGGCGGCGCGTGAAGTCAAGACGTTCTCGCTGGTCGGTGTCGTCTGGGACGACGTGAGCACACCGCTCGTCGGCCGGGTCCAGGTCCGCACCCGTGCGGTCGGCACGGGGCAGTGGTCGGACTGGCAGGACGTCGAGACCCACAACGGCGAACACGCCGCCGACCCGGACGCGCCCGAACGCGGCAACGGCCGCGTCCGCGGCAGCACCGCCCCGCTGTGGGTCGGGGCCTCCGACGGGGTGGAGGTCCGCGTCCAGGCGGAGAACGCCGGCACGCGGGCCGCGTCCCGGCTGCCGTCGGGCATGCGGATCGAGCTCGTCGACCCGGGGGCGGAGCAGCCGGTGGCGGTCCTGGACGGCAAGAACGGCGGCGCGGGAGGTCTGACCCGCCCGGCGCGCCGCCCCTCGGGCGACGACAAGGGCGACGCGGTGGCGCTGCCCGGGATGACCATGGAGACGGCGGAGTCCTCCTCCGTCAACCTTCCGCACGCCCCGCTCGGCGCGCTGGAGATCTCCGAGCTGAACAAGGCGGACTCCACGGCCGACGCCGCCTTCGCGAGCGAGGGCGAGTTCCAGGCGGCCGCCGCCGCCCGGCCGTACATCGGACCCCGCCCGAAGATCGTGACGCGGCGCGGCTGGGGCGCGGACGAGTCCCTGCGCGAGACGGGCTTCGTCTACACCAGCACGGTCAAGGCGGCCTTCGTCCACCACACGGCCTCCGGCAACAAGTACGCCTGCAAGGACGCCCCGGCGGTGCTGCGGAGCCTGTACCGCTACCACGTGGTGAGCAGCGGCTGGCGGGACATCGGCTACAACTTCGCCGTCGACCGGTGCGGGACGGTCTACGAGGGCCGGGCGGGCGGGGTCGCCAAGCCGGTGCTCGGCGCGCACACCATGGGGTTCAACACGGACAGCATGGGCGTCGCGGTGATCGGCACCTACTCCTCGACCGCGCCGCCGGCCGCGGCGGTGAACGCGGTGGCGCGTCTCACGGCCTGGAAGCTGGGCCTCTTCGGGGCGGACCCGCGGGCGAAGACCACCCTGAAGTCGGGCGGCGGCAACCGCTACCCGAAGGGCAGGAACGTGAAGCTGCACGTCATCTCGGGCCACCGGGACGGCTTCGCGACGGAATGCCCGGGCCGCCTCCTGTACAAGCAACTCCCCCCGACCCGGACGTCCTCGGCGAAGCTCCAGGGCCGCTGACCCCTGCCCTTGCCCTGGCCGGGCGGTTCGGGGTGGGGGGTGCCCGGCCGGGCGGCTGCCCTGGCCGGGCGGTGTGCGGGTGGGTGTTGTCCTGTCGGGTGGTTGCCTTGTGGGGCTGGGGTTGGGGTGGGGTGGCTTCGGGTCGGGGGCGGTGCCGGGGTGGGGTGCCGTCCGGGGCGGGCTTCGATGTTCGGCGCCTGTTCCGAGTCCGGTTGTACGTACCGGGCGCCGAATTCATCTCGTTTTGGCCCCGGACGGCACCCCACCCCGTCCCCGCCCCCTTAGGTTGTTCGCCGACCGCCCGCCCACGCAGGCGTGCTCTGGCACATCCGGCCTCGTCGGCAACTTCAGCCTCGCCGGCGTTTGAGGCGCGGGGGTCTGGGGGCGGCGCCCCCAGGAGGGGTCCGGGCGCAGCCCGGGGAACGGGCGAAGGGCGGGTGGGGGACGGCCCGCGCAGCGGCGGCGGGCTACGCTCAAGGCATGGCCGGCCGCTTCACCCCCTCCACCCGCACCACCGTCCGCGGCGGCCACACCGCCGTGCCCCCTGGCAGGGCCGGCGGCGGCGTCCCCGCCCGAGGCGGGAAGGTCCGCAGCTGGCGGCCCGGCGCGGCCGTGGACCTGGGGCTGGTGCTCGGCCCGCTCCGCCGCGGCCCCGGCGACCCCACCTTCCGCACCACCCCCGACGGCTCCGTCTGGCGCGGCACCCGCACCCCCGAGGGCCCCGCCGCGCTCCGGGTCGCCGCCACCCCCGACGGGGCGGACGCCGAGGCGTGGGGCCCCGGCCGGGACTGGCTGCTCGAGACGCTGCCCGCGCTGCTCGGCGCCGACGACGACCCCGCCGCCTTCGTCCCCCGGCACCGCCTGGTGCACACCAGCCACCGCCGCCGCCCCGGCCTGCGCCTGACCCGCACCGGGCTGGTGCTGGAGTCGCTGATCCCGACCGTCCTGGAGCAGAAGGTCACCGCCGACGAGGCGTACCGCGCCTGGCGCCGCCTGGTCCGCCAGTACGGGGAGCCCGCGCCCGGGCCGCTGGGCGGGGAGCTGTACGTGATGCCCACCGCCCGGGAATGGGCGCTGATCCCCTCCTGGGACTGGCACCGGGCCGGGGTGGACATGAAGCGCTCGGCCACCATCGTCCGCGCCGCCCGGGTGGCCCACCGGCTGGAGGAGGCGGCGTCGATGGAGCTCGGGCCCGCCGCCGCCAGGCTGGAGGCCGTACCGGGCATCGGCCCCTGGACCTCCGCCGAGACCCTCCAGCGCAGCAACGGCGCGCCGGACGCCGTCACCACCGGAGATCTGCACCTGCCCGGCATCATCGGCTACGCCCTCGCGGACGAGCGGGACGCCGACGACGCCCGGATGCTGGAGCTGCTGGCCCCGTACGAGGGCCAGCGGCACCGCGCGGCCCGGCTGGTGCTCCTGGCGGGCCGTACTCCGCCCCGCCGGGTGCCGCGGATGCCGCGCGGTGACATCGGCCTGCTCTAACGCACCTCGATGAACGCGTCCGCCGGGCGGTCCGGCCGTTCGGCGGGGGGCGCCGCCGGGTGGCCCACGGCGACGGCCCCCATCGGGTCCCAGCCGTCCGGCAGCGCGAGCACCTTGCGCACCACGTCCCGGCAGAACATCGTCGAGGACACCCATGCGGAGCCGAGCCGCTCCCCGGCCAGCGCGACCAGGAAGTTCTGTACGCCGGCGCCCATGGCGACGACGAACATCTCCCGTTCGGCCGCGTCCCGCCGGGCGTGCCCGTAGTCGTGGGCGCCGTCGGTCACCATGCACGGCACGACCAGGTAGGGGGCGTCGCGCAGGACGTCCCCGCGCTTGATCCGCCGGGCGATGGACTCCTCGGACTTGCCGTCGCGCCGCAGGTCCGCGATCCACGCGTCGCGCATCGCGTCGAGCAGTTCGAGGCGGGCGGCGGCCGACTCCAGCAGGACGAACCGCCAGGGTGTGGTGTGGTGCGGTGCCGGGGCGGTGACCGCCGCCGCCACGGCGCGGCGTACCGCGCCCGGGTCGACGGGTTCGCCGGTGAAGGCGCGTACGGTGCGGCGCTGGGTGACGGCTTCCCGTACGGCTTCCGAGGTGCCCAGGCGGAACATGTCGTCGGCGGGCGCGCGGACCAGGTCGGCCGCCGAGGTGCCCTCGCCGAGTACGTGTCCCATTCCGCGTACGACGGCCACCGGCAGCCCGGCGGCCTTGCCCTTGACCAGGTCGCCGGCCGCGGCCAGTTCGTCGGCCGTCGCCACTATCGTCGCGCTCAGCGGGTTGCCGTGGGCGTCGGTGCCGCCGCGCAGGTCGTCCAGTACGCGCACTCCGGCCGAGCCGATGGCGACGTCGGTCAGTCCGGAGCGCCAGGGCCGGCCGAAGGTGTCGGTGACGATGACGCCCACGTCGACGGAGAGGGCGGCCCGCAGGCCGGCGCGGATCTTGGCGGCCGAGGCGTCTGGGTCCTCGGGCAGCAGCAGTACGGTGCCCGGTGCGGTGTTGGAGGCGTCGACGCCGGCGGCGGCCATGACGAGGCCCCGCCGGTTCTCCACTATCCGCAGCGGGCCCCTGCGCGCGACGACCCGTACGGTCTCGGCGTCGATGGCCTCCTCGCGGGAGTCGGCGCGGACGGTCCGTCCCTCGGCCTTGGAGACGATCTTCGAGGTGACGAGCAGGACGTCCCCGTCGCGCAGGTCCGGTTCCGCGTCGGCGATGAGGCGGGCCAGGTCGTCGCCGGGCCGGACCTCGGGGATGCCGGGTACGGCCCGCACCGTGTAGGAGGGGACGGTCACCGGGCGGTCCGCGCGAGTTCCAGCGCGGCGTGGGCCATGGCGGCGGTCGCGGCGGTGTCGGTCATCATCAGCGGGACGGCACGGCAGGCGATGCCGGCGGCCTCGACCTCGGCGACGGCGTCCGCGTCGGAGGTGTCCACGAGCCAGCCGTCGAGGAGGCCGGAGCCGTAGTGGCGGGCGACGGCGGCGGCGGTGGATTCGACGCCGACCGCGGCGAGGACCTTGTCGGCCATGCCCCGTACGGGTGCTCCGCCGACGATGGGGGAGAGGCCGACGACGGGTGCCGGGGAGGCGGCGAGCGCTTCGCGGATGCCGGGTACGGCGAGGATGGTGCCGATGGAGACGACGGGGTTGGAGGGCGGGAAGAGGATGACGTCGGCGGCGGCGATGGCGTCGAGCACGCCGGGGGCGGGCTGGGCCCGGTCGGCGCCGACGGGGACGACGGCCTCGGCGTCGAGGGAGGCGCGCAGCTTGACCCAGTACTCCTGGAAGTGGATGACGCGGCGTTCGCCGGTTTCGGGGTCGGTGATCGCGACGTGGGTCTCGACGCGGTCGTCGGACATGGGGAGCAGCCGGACGCCCGGCTGCCAGCGGTCGCAGAGGGCTTCGGTGACGGCGCTGAGCGGGTAGCCCGCGCCGATCATCTGGGTGCGGACGATGTGGGTGGCGAAGTCGCGGTCGCCGAGGCCGAACCAGGAGGGTCCGACCCCGTACGCCGCGAGTTCTTCCTTGACGGTGAAGGACTCGTCGGTGCGGCCCCAGCCCTGGTCCTCGTTGATGCCACCGCCGAGGGTGTACATCACGGTGTCCAGATCGGGGCACACCTTGAGCCCGAACAGGTGAATGTCGTCGCCGGTGTTGCCGATGACGGTGATGTCCGCGTCGGGGACGGCGGATTTCAGTCCGCGGAGGAAACGGGCGCCGCCGATGCCGCCGGCCAGAACAACAATGCGCATGCGCCCAGTCTGTCAGCCGGCCGCGGGCCGCCCTTGGGGGGTGGTGCCCGTGCGGCGCCGTCAGGCGGGTACGTGCTCCTCGCGGGCCGGGGAGCAGCTGTGCATCGGCATCTCGGTCAGGCCGGGGAAGTAGACGTGCAGGCTGACGGCTCCGTCGAGGCTGTCGTTGACGACCTCGTGGGCGTGGCCGGGGGCGAAGACGCGCTGGGTGCCGGCGCGGTGGCTGAGGCGTCCGGTGCGCGGGGTGTATTCGACGAGTTCGCCGTCGAGGACGGTCATGATGCCGGAGGAGCTGCCGTGGTCGTGCAGGCCGCTGCCCTGTCCGGGGACCCAGCTGAGCAGCCAGACCTCGTAGCCGGGGCCGGTGCGCAGACGGTGGTACCAGCGGGTGGTGGCGTCGTACTGGACGAGGTGTTCCCAGCTCCCGCGGTCCTCGGCGATGGACCGGGCGAGGCCGGCGAACTCGGCGACGGTGGCCGGGTGTTCGCGGGCGGGCTGGAGGAGGTGCTGGACGGCGAGGATGTCGCCGGCGATCTGGAGGTCGCTCTCGACCACGGCGGCGGACGGGGCGGTCGCGGGAGCGGTGGGGGTGCTGTTCATCGTGGGGTGTCCTCGACGGATGTCAGTCGTGCGGGGCGGTTGCTGTGGGGTGTGGCCGGTGCTCAGGGGAGCCGGGGCTCCGGTGGCATCAACAGCTGCAACAGCAACAGCGAACCTGGGCAGCACGCAGGAACCCACGAATGGGGGTCCGGGTGGCGGCTGCGGGCGCTGACATGAAGACAAGGAGAGCGGGCTGAGGGCCGGACTGTCAACCCAATGTCCGGTTTGCGGGAAAACTTTCACCACATCCGGTTGCCGTGCGCGGAGAAAGGTTTGTGCAAGAGCAACCAGGGGATGTGCGCTCCGAGCCGGCGGGAACCAGTCTCAAACCCGCTGGCGTCACTCGTGATCGGAATGTGATCCAGGCTGCATCTTCGGCTGAATCGCAACCCCTCCACAGGGTGACGCGTCGACCTCGGACGAGGGAGACATTCACGGACAGCCTGTGGCTTGTGTCACGATTTTTGGCGATATGAACACTTTCTGTATACGCTTGGTTCCGCAGAGTGAATAAGGGCCCCAATAGCAGATCTCGGCTTGACTGCACAGGAGCCACACACTTGTAATTTCACTCGTGTCGTTGCTCGGCGATCAGTAACGGCAACATCACGGGGACGCACAGACAGAGCGAGGGGCGCACATGACCGAGCTGTTTCAGGAACTGCTGGTCGAAGAGGCGGACGAGGAGCTCGGTTGGCAGGAGCGCGCACTGTGCGCGCAGACCGACCCCGAATCCTTCTTTCCCGAGAAGGGCGGCTCCACCCGCGAAGCCAAGAAGGTCTGCCTCGCCTGCGAGGTCCGCTCCGAGTGCCTCGAATACGCCCTCGCCAACGACGAACGCTTCGGCATCTGGGGCGGACTGTCCGAGCGCGAGCGGCGCCGGCTGAAAAAGGCAGCGGTCTGAGACGGCGATCCGAAACGGTCGCGGAGCAGCTACAGAACGAACCTGACACACCAGCAGACTGAGCAAACGGTCCGCCTCCCGCACCTTCCCCGCAGGAGGCGGACCGTCGCGTTCCGGCCTTCTCCGGACACGGCGTACCCTCCCCCTCGCAGCCGTTAGTGTGGGGCGCTGTCCAGCAGCTTCCGAGGGCCCCGCACCCCGGATCCTCCCCCGGACTCCGTCCGGGGGCACCCCCAGGCCGGAGGGCCCGTACGCGATGTCCCTGCACAGCAACTCGACGGCCTCCCACCAGGCAGCCGCCACCCCCGAGTTCCCCCGGCACGTCGTCACCGCGGTCCTCGTCGCCCACGACGGAGCCCGCTGGCTGCCCGAGACCCTCGCCGGCCTCCTCGCCCAGGAACGCCCCGCGCAGAACCACGTCGCCGCCGACACCGGCAGCGCCGACGACTCCGCCCGCCTCCTCGCCGAGGCCCTCGGCGACGACCGCGTCCTGCACCTCGCCCGCCGCACCGGATTCGGCACCGCCGTCGACGAAGCCGCCCGCAGCGCCGGCACCCTGACCCCCGAGGAACTCCCGTACCTCAAACGCCCCAGCGGCTGGGACCCCGTCAGCCGCACCTGGCGCGACGACGCCTACGACCTCCCCGAGCTCCCCCACGGCGAACCCGTCCAGTGGCTCTGGCTGCTCCACGACGACAGCGCACCCGAACCCGACGCCCTCACCGAACTCCTGCGCGTCGCCGACGAGAACCCGGACGCCGCAGTCATCGGCCCCAAACTCCGCGGCTGGTACGACCGCAAACAGCTCCTCGAGGCCGGCGTCACCATCGCCCGCAGCGGCCGCCGCTGGACCGGCCTCGACCGCCGCGAACAGGACCAGGGCCAGCACGACCAGGTGCGCCCCGTCCTCTCCGTCTCCACCGCCGGCATGCTCGTACGCCGCGACGTCTACGACGCCCTCGGCGGCTTCGACCGCCGGCTGCCCCTGATGCGCGACGACGTCGACCTCTGCTGGCGCGCCCACAACGCCGGCCGCACCGTCCTCGTCGCGCCCGACGCCGTCCTGCGGCACGCCGAAGCCGCCGCCCGCGAACGCCGCACCGTCGACTGCGCCGGCCGCTCCGCCGTCAGCCCCCACCGCGTCGACAAGGCCGGCGCCGTCCACACCATGCTGGCCAACACCCCCGGCCGTGCCCTGCCCTACGTCCTGCCGCGCCTGCTCCTCGGCACCCTGCTCCGCGCCCTCGGCTACCTCGTCGGCAAAACCCCCGGCCTCGCCGTCGACGAGATCACCGGACTGCTCGCCACCCTGCTGCGCCCCGGCAGGCTCCTCGCCGCCCGCAAGGCCCGCCGCCGCCCCGCCGTGCCCGCCGCCGAGCTGCGCCCCCTCTTCCCGCCGCCAGGCGCCACCCTGCGCGCCGGCGCCGAACAGCTCGCCGCCTACCTCGGCTCCGGCCGCGACAGCGACCCCGCCCCCTCCGGCCGGCACGGCGGAGCCCTCGAAACCGGACCCGGCGGCGACGACGCCGGCTACCTCGACACCAGCCCGCCCGGCCGGCTCGGCCGGATCGCCCGCAACCCCTCACCCGTCCTCTTCGCCGGCCTGCTCCTCGTCTCCCTCGTCGCCTGCCGCGGGCTCATCGGCGGCGGCAGCCTCATGGGCGGCGCCCTGCTCCCCGCACCCGCCGGCGGCCTCGGCCTCTGGCACGCCTACACCGGCGACTGGCAGCCCGTCGGCACCGGCACCACCGCCGGCGCACCCCCCTACCTCGCGATCCTGGCCGGCCTGTCCCTCCCCTTCCTCGGCTCCACCCGGACCGCCCTGACCCTGCTGCTCGTCGGCTCGGTCCCGCTCGCCGGACTCACCGCCTACTTCGCCTCCCGGCCGCTCGTCACCTCCCGGCTGCTGCGCGCCTGGGCCGCCGTCACCTACGCCTTCCTGCCCGCCGTCACCGGCGCCCTCGCCGGCGGCCGGCTCGGCACCGCCGTCCTCGCCGTACTCCTGCCCGTCCTCGCCCGCTCCGCCGTCACCGCCCACGGCTTCGCGGGCGCCGGGGCGGCCGGCGGCCGGCGCGCGATGTGGACGTACGCCCTCCTGCTGACCCTGGCCGCCGCCTTCACCCCCGTCGTGTGGCCCCTCGCCGCCGTCCTCGGCATCGCCGCGCTCCTCGCGCGCCGCGCCCACCGCGCGACGTACGCCGCCCGCCTGCTCGTCACCCTCGCCGTACCCCTGGTCGTCCTCGCGCCCTGGTCCCTGGGCCTGCTCAGCCACCCCGACCGCCTCCTGCGCGAGGCCGGACTGCCCTACGGCAGCGGCTCCGCCACCCCGCTCGGCCTCCTCGGCGCCGACCCCGGCGGACCCGGCACCACCGGCCACCTCCTCCTCGCCGGCACCCTGCTCGCCGCCCTCGCCGCCCTGCTCCGCGCCGACCGGCGGCTCGCCGTCGGCACCGCCTGGGGCGCCGCCCTCGCCGGCCTGCTCCTCGCCGTCCTGCTCAACCGCACCGGCTGGGCCGGCCCCGGCACCCTCCTGTACGGACTCGCCCTGCTCGCGGCTGCCGTGCTCGGCGCGGACGGAGCCAAGGAACGCGTCGCCGCCCGCAGCTTCGGCTGGCGGCAGCCGCTGGCCGCCCTGACCGCCCTCGCCGCCGCCGCCGGCCCCCTGCTCCTCGCCGCCGCCTGGGCGGCGGCCGGGGCAGACGGGCCGCTCGGGCGGCGGGACCCCGTCCAGGTCCCGGCCGTCGTCGCGGAGCACTCCGGCGACACCAACCGCACCCGCACCCTGGTCCTCGGCGGCGACTCGGCCGCCACCGTCTCCTACGTCCTGGTCCGCGGCTCCGGCGCCCGCCTCGGCGACGGCGAACTCCTCGCTGCGGCCGGCCCCGACCCCCGCCTCGCCAAGGCCGTCTCCAGCCTGGTCTCCGGCTCCGGGGCCAACCAGTCCGAGCAGCTCAGCGCCTTCGCCGTGCGCTACGTCATGATCCCGCCCGGCGGCCCCGCCCCCATGCGCCGCGTCCTCGACGGCACCCCCGGCCTCAAACAGCGCCACCAGAACGACGGCACCGCCCTGTGGGAGGTCGAACGGCTGACCTCCCGCGCGGCGATCCTCCCCGGCCACGGCCAGGCCGCCCCGATCACCGTCGACGCCGGGCCCGTCGAGGTCCACGCCGACATCCCCGAGGGCCCCGAAGGCCGGACGCTGCGCATCGCCGACCGGGCCGACCCGGGCTGGCGGGCCACCCTCGACGGCCGGCCCCTCACGCCCAGGACGGTCGACGGCTGGGCCCAGGGCTTCGTACTGCCCCCCGAGGGCGGCCGCCTCGACCTCGTCCACCGGGACTCCCTGCCCCGGGACGCCTGGCACTGGGCGCAGGGGTTCCTGGCCCTGGTGCTGCTGGTGATGGCCCTGCCGGGCCGCCGCGCCCGGCTCGACGACGACCTGCCGGAGGAAACCGCCCCCGCCGCCGGGGACGGCTCCGGCGAGCCCGGCCGGGGCCGCCGCGCCCGCCGTGCGGCCGGCGCCGCCGCGCCCGCCGCAGAGCCGGCGCCCGCCGACGCCGTCGTCGACCCGTACGCGCGGATCCCGGCGCAGCAGGTCCCCGGCGAGGAGTCGTACGCCTACCAGGAGCCCTACCCGTACGAGCAGCCGCCGCAGCCGCACGCGCAGCCGCAGCCGCCGCACGACCCGTACGGCCAATACGGCCAGTACGGCCAGTACGGCCAGTACGCCGGGCAGTACCCCCCTCCCGAGGACCAGCCGCACGTCCCGCGGCAACAGCAGCCCCACCCGTACCCGTACGAGCAGCAGTACGACACCTACGGACAGCACCAGCCGCGTCCCGACGGGAGCCACCAGCAGTGAAGCAGCGCGCCCCCTTGACGCTCGCGGCCGTGACGGCGGCGCTGGCCGCCGCCACCGGGCTGGCCTTCCTCACCGCCCCCGCCGCCACCCCGGCCGGCGGCGGCACCGGGCGGGCGGCCGCCGCCCGCATGCCGGTGGAGCGGTCCGTGCTGGTGTGCCCCGCGCCCAGCTCCTCCGACATCGCCGAGACCACGTACACCTCCCTCACCCCCGGCAAGGGCGGCGGCAAGGGCACGGCCCGGCTCGCCGGCAAGGACGGCAAGGCGGTCCTGGAGCCCAAGGAGCCCGGCAGGCCCGTCGCCGCCACCGCCTCCGGCGCGGAGGCGCCCGCGCTGACGGGCGCCGCCGAGGGCGCCCTGGCCCCCGGCTGGACCGCCCAGCAGACCACCAAGGTCTCCGTCGGCCAGGCGCGCGGACTGCTCGGGCTCGCCTGCACCGCCCCCGGTACCGACTTCTGGTTCCCCGGCGTCAGCACCGCCAAGGGCCGGCAGGACTACGTCCACCTCACCAACCCGGACGACACCACCGCCGAGGTGACCATCACGCTGTACGGCCCGGACGGGCTGCTCAAGGACAAGCCGGGCACCGCCGACCCCGTCATCCGGGTCGACCCCCGCTCCACCACCAAGGTGTGGCTGTCCCCGCTGGCCCCCGACAGCCGGCTCACCGACGTCACCGCCCACGTGACGGCGAGCTCGGGCCGGGTCGGCGCCTCCACCCACGTCGCCGAGGACGGCACCGGCACCGACTGGCTCCCCGCCTCCGCGGGCCCGGCCGGCACGCTGGCGCTGCCGGGCATCCCGGCCGACGCCGTCTCCGTACGGCTGGTCGCCTTCGCCCCCGGCGAGGACGACGCGGACCTCACCGTGAAGCTGTCCGGCCCCACCGGCCCCCTCAGCCCGGCCGGCAAGGAGCGCCTCCACGTCAAGGGCGGCATGACGGCCGGCCTGGACCTGGGCGACGTGACCCGCGGCGAGGCCGGCTCGCTGCTGCTGGCCCCCGCCGACCCGGCGAAGGCGGTACCCGTGGTCGCGGCCCTGCGCGTGGTCCGCGGCACCGCCGCCAAGCAGGAACTGGGCTTCATCCCGGCGAGCACCCCCGTCGGGGAGCGGGCCACCGTCACCGACAACCGGGCCGACGACAAGGCGACCGTCCTCACCCTGACGGCCGCCGGCGCCGACGCCGCGGTCCGCGTCACCGCCTCCCCGGGCACCGAGGGCGGTCAGCCGGCCGTCCAGGAGATCACCGTCAAGGCGGGCACCACCCGCGCCCTGGCCCCGCCGGCCCCCTCCGGCGGCAAGGGCCCCTACGCCCTGACCGTCGAGACCCTGTCCGGGGGACCCGTCCACGCGGCCCGCACCCTGACCCTGCCGCACGACGGGATCCCGATGTTCACCGTCCAGGCCTTCGGGGACGACCGCTCCACGGTCTCGGTCCCCCGGGCCGCCGAGGACCCCTCGATCCTGCTGCGCTGAGCCCGCCGGGGCCGGTTCGGGCGAAGCCCGCCCCCGGAGCGGGTCAGTCCTGCCCGTACCGGGGGTCCACCGTCTCCGGGGACAGCCCGAGCAGCTCCGCGACCTGCTCCACCACGATCTCGTGCACCAGCATCGCCCGCTCGTCCCGGGTCTTCGCCCGGATCTCCACCGGCCGCCGGAACACCACGATCCGCGCCGGTTTCCCGTCCCGGGCCTCCACCAGGCCGCCCAGCGGCACCGCCTCGTCGTTCCAGCCCGCGTCGGGACCGCCCGGCGGCCCCGGCACGTCGGCGATCACGAATTCCACCTCGGCCAGCTGCGTCCAGCGCCGCTCCAGCCGCTCCACGGAATCCCGTACGAGGTCGCCGAACAGCTCCGCCCGGCTCGCGGACAGCGGCACCTGCGGCGGGGCCAGCGGTCCGCGCATCCCCCGGCCGTGCCGGTCACGCCGCCGCGGCCGCGGCTCGGAAGGGGCCTCGGCCGGAGCCGCGGGGCGAGGAGGAAGCGCACTGTCCGTCACCCCCGCAGGGTAGCCCGCACGCCCCCGCCAGGACCCGATACGGTCACGACGAGGTGTCACGACGGTGTCGCCCACCGAACGATCCCGCCAAGATCGGGCCGCATTACGGACGCGTCGCCCCCTTCGTCACCACCGCGGAGCACGACACGGGGGAGTGGCCGGGGGGAGAGTCGTCGCGGCCCGGTCAAGAGTGCGGTACCGTCCAACGTCGTGAGCCTTGTACGTCGCTGTTCGCGCACCGCGTGCGGCCGCCCTGCCGTCGCCACACTGACGTACGTCTACGCCGACTCGACCGCAGTTCTCGGCCCGCTCGCCACCTACGCCGAACCCCACTGCTATGACCTGTGCGCCGAGCACTCCGAGCGCCTGACCGCGCCGCGCGGCTGGGAAGTCGTACGCCTGTCGGACGGTTCCGGACCGTCGCGCCCCACCGGTGACGACCTCGAAGCCCTGGCCAACGCCGTCCGCGAGGCGGCGCGTCCGCCCGAGCGCGCGGCCGGGGCCGGCGGCGCCGGACACGGCGCCCCGGTGGCCGGCGAGACACGCCGCGGACACCTGCGCGTCCTGCGCTCGCCCGACTCCTGACACGCGGATCGTCTGAAAAGCCGCTCTCCGTACAAGGTAGGTTTGCTCCACCGCACGGAACCTTCAGGAGGGCAGGCAGTGGCCGCAGATCTTTCGAACATCGTCAAGGCGTACGACGTCCGTGGCGTCGTACCCGACGAGTGGGACGAAACCCTGGCAGAGCTGTTCGGTGCTGCGTTCGTCGAGGTCACCGGCGCCACGGCGATCGTCGTCGGTCACGACATGCGGCCCTCCTCGCCCGGCCTGTCGGCCGCCTTCGCCCGGGGCGCGGCCGCCCGCGGCGTCGACGTCACCCTGATCGGTCTGTGCTCCACCGACCAGCTGTACTACGCCTCCGGCAAGCTGGACCTGCCGGGCGCCATGTTCACCGCCTCGCACAACCCGGCCCAGTACAACGGCATCAAGCTCTGCCGCGCCGGCGCCGCGCCCGTGGGCCAGGACACCGGACTCGCCACCATCCGCGAGCTCGCCGAGAAGTGGACCGACGAGGGCGCCCCGGAGATCCCCGCCGGCACCGTCCCGGGCACCATCACCGAGCAGGACACCCTCACCGGCTACGCCGAGCACCTCAAGGGCCTGGTCGACCTGACCGCCATCCGCCCGCTGAAGGTCGTCGTCGACGCGGGCAACGGCATGGGCGGTCACACCGTCCCCACCGTCTTCGAGGGCCTCCCGCTGGACCTCGTCCCCATGTACTTCGAGCTCGACGGGACCTTCCCGAACCACGAGGCCAACCCCCTCGACCCGAAGAACATCGTCGACCTCCAGGCCCGCGTGATCGCCGAGGGCGCCGACCTGGGCCTCGCCTTCGACGGCGACGCCGACCGCTGCTTCGTCGTCGACGAGCGCGGCGAGGGCGTCTCCCCGTCCGCGATCACCGCCCTCGTCGCGGCCCGCGAGCTGGCCCGCAACGGCGGCAGCGGCACCGTCATCCACAACCTGATCACCTCGTGGTCGGTCCCCGAGGTCGTCCGCGAGCACGGCGGCACCCCCGTCCGCACCCGCGTGGGCCACTCCTTCATCAAGGCCGAGATGGCCGCCTCGGGCGCCATCTTCGGCGGCGAGCACTCCGCGCACTACTACTTCAAGGACTTCTGGAACGCGGACACCGGCATGCTCGCCGCGCTCCACGTCCTCGCGGCCCTCGGCGGCCAGGAGGGCACCCTCTCCGAGCTCGTCGCCGAGTACGACCGCTACGTCGGCTCCGGCGAGATCAACTCCACCGTCGCCGACCAGGCCGCCCGCACCGCCGACGTCAAGGCCGCCTACGCCGGCCAGGAGGGCGTCACCTTCGACGAGCTGGACGGCCTCACGGTCTCCGCCGCCGACTGGTGGTTCAACCTGCGCCCCTCCAACACCGAGCCGCTCCTGCGCCTCAACGTCGAAGCCCGCGACGAGGCCACCCTGGCCAAGGTGCGCGACGAGGTCCTGGCCCTGGTCCGGGCCTGACCCACCCCCGGCGCCGGCGGAGCGGAAACCAGCCCCGCCGGCGTTCGGGCACGGGGATCCGGGGCAGAGCCCCGTACGACGGCACCGCACCCGCCCCGGAGCCCCGGCCCCGGGCCCCGCGGAGCCGCCCCGCACCGCAGGTGACTCGGCGGTACGCTGACCTCGCCCAATCCGCGATCCGCGATCCGCACCCCCGAAGGGAAACCGCCCATGCCGCTCGAAGCCGGCCTGCTGGAGATCCTCGCCTGCCCCGCCTGCCACGCCCCGCTCCAGGACGAATCGGCGGACGAGACCACCCCCGAGCTGCTCTGCACCGGCCAGGACTGCGGTCTCGCGTACCCGGTCCGCGACGGCATCCCGGTCCTCCTCGTGGACGAGGCCCGCCGCCCCGCCTGACCGGCCCGCCGCTCGACCAGCCTGGATCCGTCAACACCGCCGGAGGCCCCCATGCTCGACGAGTCACTCCTCGACGCACCGGACGATCTCGCCCGTGCCGACCGCCGCGGCCTGCTCCGCGGCGCCGCCGAGGCCGGGGCCAGAGTCCGCACCGCGGCCCGCCACGCCGGCGAGGCCGGCCTCGGGGACCTGCGCCCCGACGGGCGCCCCCGCGCCGTGCTGATCGCCGGCTCCGGCACCGCCGCCACCGGCGTGGCCGACCTGCTCGGCGCCCTCGCCGGAGCCTCCGCCCCGGTCACCCGCCTGCACCCCACCGGCGTCGCCCACGCCGCCGGAGCACTGCGCTGGGCCCTGCCCGGCTGGGCGGGCCCCGTCGACCTGCTGCTCCTCGCCACCACCGACGGCACCGAGCCCGGCCTCGCCGCCCTCGCCGAGCAGGCCTACCGGCGCGGCTGCACCGTGGTCGCCGTGGCCCCCGAGCGCTCACCGCTGAGCGAGGCGGTGGACGGCGCGCACGGGGTCCTCGTACCGATGGCCAAGGCCCCGTACCAGGAGTACGACGAGTCCGCCGTGGCCGGTCCCGGCGCCCTCTGGGCCCTGTTGACCCCGCTGCTGGTCCTCCTCGACAAGGTCGGCATGATCAGCGCGGCCCCCGACGCCCTCCAGCGCGCCGCCGACCGGCTCGACCGCACCGCCGAGCGCTGCGGCCCGGCCATCACCACCTACTCCAACCCGGCCAAGACCCTCGCCGCCGAGCTGGCCGACTCGCTCCCCCTCATCTGGACCGAGGGCGACGCCGCCGGCCCCGCCGGCCGCCGCTTCGCCGCCACCCTCGCCGAGCTGGCCGGCCGCCCCGCGCTCGCCGCGGCCCTCCCCGAGGCGCTGACCGCCCACGGCGTGCTGCTCGCCGGCTCCTTCGCCGCCGGAGCCGACACCGACGACTTCTTCCGGGACCGCGTCGAGGAGCCCCAGGCCCTGCGGGCCCGCATCGTCCTGCTGCGCGACCGGCCGGCCGGCGGACTCACCGCCGCCCCGGCCGCGCGCGAGCTCGCCGCCGGCCACGACACGGCCATCAGCGAACTCGAACCGGAGGAGGGCGGAGAGCTGGAACAGCTCGCCGAACTCCTCGCCGTCACCGACTTCGCCACCGCCTACCTGGCGCTGGCCGGCCGGGGACGCGGCTGAGGCACACCCCTGTGCCCGCACCACATCCAGATCCAGGAAGACGACGACGATGGACCGCCTGACCAACACGATCCGCCCCTACGCGTGGGGATCCACCACCGCGATCCCGGCCCTCCTCGGAGTCGAGCCGACCGGTGAGCCCCAGGCCGAGATGTGGATGGGTGCCCACCCCGGCGCCCCCTCCCGCCTCGACCGCGGAGCCGGCGAGACCACCCTGGCAGCCGTCATCGCCGCCGACCCCGAGGGCGAGCTCGGTCCCGCCGCCGTCGCCAAGTTCGGCCCCCGCCTGCCCTTCCTCCTCAAGGTCCTCGCCGCCGGCGCCCCCCTCTCCCTCCAGGTCCACCCCGACCTGGCCCAGGCCCGGGCCGGCTTCGAGGACGAGGAGCGCCGGGGCGTCCCGATCGACGCGGGCCACCGCAACTACAAGGACGCCAACCACAAGCCCGAACTGATCTGCGCCCTGACCCCCTTCGACGGCCTGTGCGGCTTCCGCCCGCCGCTGGAGGCCGCGGACCTCCTCGAAGGCCTCGGCGTCGACTCCCTCAAGCCGTACGTCGACCTGCTGCGCGCCCACCCCGAGGAGGCGGCCCTGCGCGAGGTCCTCACCGCCGTCCTCACCGCAGACCGCGAGGAGATGGCCCGTACGGTCGCCGAGGCCGCGGCCGCCGCCGAGCACCTCGCAGGCCCGTACGAGCCGTACGCGCGGCTCGTCCACGATTACCCCGGCGACCCGGGCGTGATCGCGGCCATGCTCCTCAACCACGTCCGGCTCCAGCCCGGCGAGGCCATGTTCCTCGGCGCCGGCATCCCGCACGCCTACCTCGACGGCCTCGGCGTCGAACTCATGGCCAACTCGGACAACGTGCTGCGCTGCGGCCTGACGCCCAAGCACGTGGACGTCCCCGAGCTGCTGAAGGTGGTCGTCTTCGAGCCGAGCGCCCCGGGCGTCCTGCGCCCCGAGGGCGACGGCGAGGAGGTCTACGAGACCCCCATCGACGAGTTCCGGCTCTCCCGGCACGTCCTGGCCCCCGGCGGCGCCCCCCGCGCCCTCCCCGACGCCACCCCGCAGATCCTGCTCTGCGCCGCCGGCGCGCCCCGCGTCGGCGAACTGGCCCTCGCTCCGGGCGAGTCGGTCTTCGTACCGGCGGGCGAAAAGACCGAACTGTCCGGTAGCGGCACCGTCTTCCGGGCCACGGTCGTCATCTGACGTAGCGCCGACCACACCGACAGCTGCAACAATGTGCCGCCGTAAGCCAGTGGCCAGGAAGGACACCCAGCACCTATGAGCGCGTCGGGCGGTACCAAGGCGATCGTGGCGGCACTCGCCGCCAACCTCGCCATCGCTGTAGCCAAGTTCGTGGCATTCCTCTTCAGCGGCTCCTCGTCGATGCTCGCGGAAAGCGTCCACTCGCTGGCGGACTCAGGGAACCAGGGCCTGCTGCTCCTCGGCGGGAAGAAGGCCCAGCGCGAGGCGACGCCGCAGCACCCCTTCGGCTACGGGCGCGAGCGCTACATCTACGCGTTCCTCGTCTCCATCGTGCTGTTCTCCGTCGGTGGCATGTTCGCCATCTACGAGGGTTACGAGAAGATCAAGCACCCGCACGCGATCGAGGCCTGGTACTGGCCGGTGGGCGTGCTCGTCTTCGCGATCATCGCCGAGTCGTTCTCGTTCCGCACCGCCATCAAGGAGTCGAACGAGGTCCGCGGCAAGCTGTCGTGGCGCGAGTTCATCAAGCGGGCCAAGGCGCCCGAGCTGCCCGTCGTCCTGCTGGAGGACCTCGGCGCGCTCGTCGGCCTGGTGCTGGCCCTCGGGGGCGTCGGTATCGCCCTGATCACCGGCGACGGCGTCTGGGACGGCATCGGCACCCTGTGCATCGGCATCCTGCTCATCGTCATCGCGATCGTCCTCGCCGCGGAGACCAAGTCCCTGCTGCTGGGCGAGGCCGCCGGCGCCGAAGAGGTCGACAAGATCAACGCCGCGCTCGTCGACGGGGTCGTGGTCACCCGGGTGATCCACATGCGGACCCTGCACCTCGGCCCCGAGGAACTGCTGGTCGCCGCCAAGATCGCCGTCCAGGGCAACGACACCGCGACCGAGGTGGCCAACGCCATCAACGCCGCCGAGGCCCGCATCCGCGAGGCGGTCCCGATCGCCCGCGTGATCTACCTGGAGCCGGACATCTACCAGCCCGAGGCAGTCGACCTCGGCAAGGCCGACGCCCGCTGACCGGCTTTCGACGGCACCCGAAGGCCCCCGCGGCTCAGCCGCGGGGGCCTTCGCCGTACGCGCCGCGGGCGCTACCGGATCTCGCCCAGCACCTCCAGGACGGCCGGGCCGTCCGGCGCGGACCGGAGCCGGGCGCGGAAGTCCCCGTCCATCAGCTTGCGCGACAGCAGCGCCAGGATCCGCAGGTGCTCGTCGCCCGCCGCGGCCTCCGGCACGGAGATCATGAAGACCAGCCGCGCCTTCGTACCGTCGGGCGCGCCCCACTCGATGCCCTCGGAGGACCGGGCGAAGCCGACCGTGGGCCGGGTCACCGCGTCCGTCTTGGCGTGCGGGATGGCGATCGACTCGCCGAGCCCCGTCGTGCCCTGCGCCTCCCTGGCGAGGGCGACCCGTACGAGCTCGTCCACGTCGCGGACGTTCCCCGTGGCGGCCAGCAGCTCGGCCATCTCCCGGATCGCCGCCTCCTTGGTGTCCGAAGCCAGCTCCGTCTTGACCGTCCGGGCGGTCAGGTACCCGGACAGCACCTCCGGCCCCGCGTCGGGAGCGGTCACCGCCGCCGTCTCCGGCCGCGCCCGCACGGCCGTGCCCCCGGCGGCCGTGCCCCCAGCTGTGTCCTCCGCCCCGGTTCCCGCGCCGGCGGGGACCGGCTCCGCCACCGGCGCGGCCGGCTTACGGCCCCGGCGCGCCTTGATCCCGATCAGCGCGTTCGTCGTCAGCGCGGTCACCACCGTGCCGATGGCGATCGCGATCAGGAACCAGGCCCAGCCGCTGATCGCACCCAGCGCGGCCACGACCGGACCGCCGTGCGGCACGTGGTCGCCCACGCCCGCCGCGCCGGCGACCGCGCCGGCCACCGCGCCGCCCAGCATGTTCGCAGGGATCACGATCGCCGGCCGCGCCGCCGCGAAGGGGATCGCCCCCTCCGAGATGCCGAAGACGCCCATGAACAGCGCCGCCATACCGGTGTCGCGCTCCTGCTCCGAGTACAGCCCGCGGCGCAGGAGCGTCGCCAGGCCCTGCCCGAGCGGCATCACCGGGATGGCCGCCGCGCACATGCCCATGACGGCGTAGTTCCCGGAGGCGATGAGCCCCGTGCCGAAGAGGAACGCCGTCTTGTTGACCGGGCCGCCCATGTCGAAGGCGATCATCAGGCCGAGCAGGGCGCCGAGCAGGACCGCGCTGGTGCCGGTCATCCCGGACAGCCAACCGGTGAGGCTCTCGAAGAGCCACGAGACGGGCTTGCCGATGACGTAGACGAAGAACAGGCCGAGGGCCGTCGTGGCCACGACCGGGATCACGATGATCGGCATGATCGGCCGGACGGCCTTGGGGACCTCGACCTTCTTGATCCACAGCACGAGATGGCCGGCCAGGAAGCCCGTCACGATCGCGCCGATGAAACCGGCGCCCGACTCGGAGCCGTACAGCGCGCCCGTGTTCGCGATGAAGCCGCCGATCATGCCGGGCACCAGCGCCGGCCGGTCGCCGATGGCGTACGCGATGTAGCCGGACAGGATCGGGATCATCAGGGTGAAGCCGAGGACCCCGATCTGGAACAGGTGGTCCCAGAAGGTGCCCGGGGTGACCGCGTACCCCTCGGCGGTGGCGTGACCGCCCAGCGCCAGCGCGATGGCGATCAGCAGACCGCCGACCACCACGAAGGGGATCATGTACGAGACGCCGTTCATCAGCGCCTTGTACGCGAGGCTCCGCTCCTTGCCGCCGCCCCCGCCTCCCGCACCACCCGCGGCGGCCGTACCCGCCTGCACCGGCGCGCTCCGCACGCGCTCGATCAGCTCCTTCGGCCGGTGGATGCCGTCGGCGACCCCGGTGACCAGGACCCGCTTGCCCGCGAACCGCTCGCGGCCGACCTCCTTGTCGGCGGCGATGATGATCCCGTCCGCCTCTCTGACATCGTTGTCAGTGAGCACGTTCTCGGCGCCGATCGAGCCCTGGGTCTCCACCTTCAGGTCCACGCCCAGCTCGGCGGCCGCCTGCTGGAGCTTCTCGGCGGCCATGTACGTGTGCGCGATCCCCGTGGGGCACGCCGTCACGGCGAGCAGCTTCGGGCGCCCCCGCCCGCTCGTACCGTCACCGGGAGGGCCGGCTGGACTGGTCACTGGAATCTCCTCCACACCGCTGGTCCGCGAGATCGCGCGTACGAACCGATCCACCGGCATCCTGCAACAGACGAGGGGCGGATCGAAACTCCGAAGGGCCCCGAACGTTCCGCCCGGGCGGCCTGAAAGCGAAGCGCGACTTCTTCCCGTCCCCACTGGGGCCCGCTGCGCCGATCGGTGTAGATTCGTCATCAGTGTCAGGCGTCGCCGCTGATGGCGGTCGGGCGGTCCTCGTGACCGGCCGAGGGGAGAGAGGGCCCCGCGGCGGACTGTGCTCAGTGCACCGGCCAGCCCGTGCGCGGCCCAGCCGTACCCACCTCTCGACCCATGAGGAGCAGCACCCATGGACTTCAAGGTCGCCGACCTTTCCCTTGCCGCTTTCGGCCGCAAGGAGATCACCCTGGCCGAGCACGAAATGCCGGGTCTGATGTCGATCCGCAAGGAGTACGCGCAGGCGCAGCCGCTGGCCGGCGCCCGCATCACCGGCTCGCTGCACATGACCGTGCAGACGGCCGTGCTCATCGAGACCCTCGTCGCCCTCGGCGCCGACGTCCGCTGGGCCTCCTGCAACATCTTCTCCACCCAGGACCACGCGGCCGCCGCCATCGCGGTCGGCCCGAACGGCACCCCGGAGAACCCGCAGGGCGTCCCGGTCTTCGCCTGGAAGGGCGAGACGCTGGAGGAGTACTGGTGGTGCACGGAGCAGGCGCTGACCTGGCCGAACACCCCGACCGGCGGCCCGAACATGATCCTGGACGACGGTGGTGACGCCACCCTCCTGGTCCACAAGGGCGTCGAGTTCGAGAAGGCCGGCGCGGCCCCGGACCCGTCCACGGCGGACTCCGAGGAATACGCCCACATCCTCACCCTCCTCAACCGCACCCTGGCCGAGGCCCCGCAGAAGTGGACGCAGCTCGCGTCCGAGATCCGCGGTGTGACGGAGGAGACCACGACCGGTGTCCACCGCCTGTACGAGATGATGGCCGAGGGCACGCTGCTGTTCCCGGCGATCAATGTGAACGACGCGGTGACGAAGTCGAAGTTCGACAACAAGTACGGCTGCCGCCACTCGCTCATCGACGGCATCAACCGTGCCACCGACGTCCTGATCGGCGGCAAGGTCGCGGTGGTCTGCGGTTACGGCGATGTCGGCAAGGGCTGTGCGGAGTCGCT
>NZ_JBVISF010000008.1:0-332602 GCF_055575675.1 Streptomyces sp. NPDC034043 | reverse complement strand
GCCCGAGTACTGGACGTACTCGGGCGCCCCGACAACGCGGCGAGGTGCGGTGCCGGGGGCCGCGGGCCAGGCGGGACTTTGACGACAGGGCCTAGGCGTGCTGGCTGCTGACCGACACCGTCTCGCCCGTCATGTACGAGGAGTAGCCGCTGGCCAGGAAGACGATGACGTTGGCGATCTCCCACGGCTCGGCGTACCGGCCGAAGGCCTCGCGGGCCGTCAGCTCGCGCAGCAGCTCCTCGCTGGTGACCTTCGCCAGGTGCGGGTGCATGGCCAGGCTGGGGGCGACCGCGTTGACGCGTACGCCGAATCCGGCGGCCTCCAGGGCCGCGCAGCGGGTCAGGGCCATCACTCCGGCCTTGGCGGCGGCGTAGTGGGCCTGGCCGGTCTGGGCGCGCCAGCCGATGACGGAGGCGTTGTTGACGACGACTCCGCCGCGTCCGGAGGCCTTCAGGGAGCGCAGGGCGGCGCGGGTGCAGCGGAAGGTGCCGTTGAGGGTGACGTCGAGGACCCGGTCCCACTGGTCGTCGGTCATGTCCACGAGTTCGGCGGTGCCGCCGAGCCCGGCGTTGTTGACGACGACGTCGAGGCCGCCGTGGAGCTGTTCGGCGTGCGCGAAGAGGGCCTCGACCTGGTGGCCGTCGGTGACGTCGCAGGGCAGGGAGGCGACGCGGCCGGGCCCGAAGGCGGTGGTGAGGGCTGCCTCGGTCTCCTTCAGGCGGCGGGCGTGGGCGTCGCTGATCAGGACGGTGGCGCCCTCCTCCAGGAAGCGGCGGGCGGTGGCGCCGCCGATGCCCGCTCCGGCGGCGGCGGTGATGACGGCGGTGCGGTCCTTGAGCAGCCCGTGGGCCGGGACGTAGGCGGGCCGCGCGGTCATGCCCGTGCCTCCTCGGGGAGGCCGGGGGACCGCCCGGCGGTGGTGCGGGGGGTGCGGAGCCGGGCGCGGGCTCCGGTGCGCGACTCCTCGACTCTGCTCATGGCCGTACGTTAACCTACCAAACACTTGTTAGGGAAGGATGTGCCGCCTCATGAACCTCGACCACTCCCCCGGGGTGGAGGCCTTCCGGGCCGAGGCCCGCGACTGGCTCCGCGCCCACGTCCCGGCCCGCCCCCTGCCCTCCCTGGAGACCGCCGAGGGCTTCGCGGCCCACCGGGAATGGGAGGCGCTGCTGCACGCGGACCGCTGGTCGGTGGTGTCGTGGCCCGAGGAGTACGGGGGCCGGGGCGTGGACCTCGAGCGGTGGCTGGTCTTCGAGGAGGAGTACTGGGCGGCGGGCGCACCCGGCCGGGTCTCCCAGAACGGCATCAACCTGCTGGCCCCCACCCTCTTCGAGCACGCCACGGCCGCGCAGCGGGCGCGCGTACTGCCCCCCATGGCGAGCGGCGAGGCGGTCTGGGCGCAGGCCTGGTCGGAGCCGGAGGCCGGCTCCGACCTGGCCTCGCTGCGCTCGGAGGCGGTACGGACGGAGGGCGGCTGGCTGCTGTCCGGGCAGAAGACCTGGTCCTCGCGGGCCGCCTTCGCCGACCGGGCCTTCGGCGTCTTCCGCACGGACCCCGGGGCGCCGAAGCCGCACCAGGGGCTGACGTACCTGATGTTCGGTCTGCGGGACCCGGGGGTGACGGTACGGCCCATCGGCCGCCTCGACGGCAAGCCGGCCTTCGCGGAGCTCTTCCTGGACGGGGTCTTCGTCCCCGACGAGGACGTGATCGGCGAGCCCGGGCAGGGCTGGCGGATCGCGATGTCCACCACCGGCAACGAGCGGGGGCTGACCCTGCGCTCCCCCGGCCGGTTCCTGGCCGCCGCCGACCGGCTGGCCGGGCTGTGGCGCGACCGGGGCGACCCCGCCGACACGGCGCTGCGGGACCGGGTCGCGGACGCGGTGGTCGGGGCCCGCGCCTACGCGCTGTTCACCTGGGCGGGCGCCTCCCGCTTCGTGGCGGGCGAGCGGATCGGCGCCGAGTCCAGCCTGAACAAGGTGTTCTGGTCTCAGTACGACATCGCCCTGCACGAGACGGCCCTGGACCTGCTGGGCGCGGACGCGGAGCTCGCGGACGGCGAGTGGGCGGAGCCGTGGCTCTTCTCGCTGGCCGGGCCGATCTACGCGGGCACGAACGAGATCCAGCGCGACATCATCGCCGAGCGGCTGCTCGGCCTCCCGAAGGGCCGCCGCTGATGCGCTTCCTGCCGACCCCGGAACAGTCCGAGTACGCCCGCACCCTGCGCTCCCTGCTGGCCGCGGCCGGGGTCCCGGCGACGGCCCGGGCCTGGGCGGCCGGGGAGCACGGGCCCGGGCGGGCGCTGTGGGCCCGGCTGGCCGGGACGGGCCTGTTCGCGCTGGCCGCGCCGGAGGCGTACGACGGGGCGGGCCCGCTGCCGGTGGAGCTGTCGCTCGGCTTCGTGGAGCTGGGGCGGGCGGGCGTTCCGGGGCCGGTGGTGGAGACGGCGGCGGCCGCGGTGCTCCTCGCCGGGCTGGACGACGGGAAGCCGGCCGAGCGGTTCCTGCCGGGGCTGGCCTCGGGCGGCTCCTCGGCGACGCTGACGCTGCCGGGCGGATCCCCGTACTCCCTGGACGCGGACGCGGTGACGCACCGGTTCACGGTGACGGCGGCGGGCGAGCTGTGGCTGGCCGGCGGGCCGGGGGAGCCGCTGGCCTCGACCGACCCGGCGCGGCGGCTGTACCGGCCGGCCGCCGCCGGGGAGCTGCTGGCGGCGGGCCCTGCGGTGACGGCGGCGGCCGGGGCGGCCCTGCGCTGGGCGCGGCTGCTGACGGCGGCCCAGTGCCTGGGCGTCGGTGAGGCGCTGCTGGCGCGGACGGTGGAGTACGCGAAGGGGCGCACGCAGTTCGGGATGCCGATCGGCGGCTTCCAGGCGGTCAAGCACCGGCTGGCGGACACCCTGCTGGGGCTGGAGTTCGCCCGGCCGCTGTTGTGGGCGGCCGCGCTGTCCCTGTCGCGCCGGGACGTGGCGGCGGCGAAGCTGGCCGCCGGGGAGGCGGCGTACGCGGCCGCGCTCACCGCCCTCCAGGTGCACGGGGCGGTCGGCTACACCCGGGAACTGGACCTGTCGCTGTGGCTGCTCAAGGCCCGCCCGCTGCGTGACGCGTGGGGCGGCCCGTCGCGGTGCCGGGCGGAGGTGCTGGCGTAGGGGGGTGTCCGGCGGGTGAGGGCCGGACCGGAAAGCACTTCGGGCGGTGCCCGGTGAACCGGGAACCGCCCGAAGGTGAGGGTGCGCCGCCAGGGACTCGAACCCCGGACCCGCTGATTAAGAGTCAGCTGCTCTAACCAACTGAGCTAGCGGCGCCTTCCGACAGGAAAAATACCCGGTCCGGCCGGGTGCGCCAAATCGTCCCGGCGTCACCGGCCGCCGCTGCCGCCCGCCGGGGCGCGCCGTCGCCCGGTACGACGGCGGCGCCCGCGCAGCGACAGCCGCAGCAGCACCACCGTCTGGAGCAGCAGCAGCGCCCCGAGGCCCACCGTGGCCGGCAGGCCGAGCCCCTCCCAGGCGGCGGCCCCCAGCCGGGCGGCGCCCACCGCGGTGAGCGCGACGAGGAAGCGGCCCGCGAACTCCGCCTCGGTGCCGTGCGGTACGGCCGAGCCGGCCACGAACACCGCCAGCAGTACGGGGATCCACGGCGTCCCGGGATCGCGCAGCAGCGCGGCGGCTCCGGCCTCCACGGCGAGGAGCAGGCAGGCGCGCAGCAGGAAACCAGGCATGGACACATCATGCCGGGAATACCCCGGTGCGGTCCCGTCCGGCGGCGGCTAAGATCGCGAACAAGCGGGGTCGTAGCACAGAGGCAGTGCGCCTACACAGCATGGAGGAGGACGCCGGTTCGAATCCGGCCGCCCCGCCCCTCATCCTTCCCGGACCTTCCCGGACCTCCCGTCACGCCTCCGCGACGCCGACGCCGTACGATCGGCGCAAGGGCGGGGCCGTGGTACAGAGGTCGTTGCACCCCCTTGCGAAGGGGAAGACGCCGGTTCGAATCCGGCCGCCCCGCCCCCTCGCTCAGCCGGTGCCCGCCAGCCAGGCCGCCGCTCCCGCCACCGCCGTCTCCGCGGCCGGCAGCGGCAGGCCCAGGAAGCCGTGGAAGACCCCCGGGTAGAGCCGGACCTCACAGTCCACGCCCGCCCGGCCCGGGCGGCGCGCGTACGCCGGCCCCTCGTCCCGCAGCGGGTCGCAGTCCGCGAGGACGAGCAGCGTGCGCGGGAGCCCCGCGACCCGGGCCGCCCGCAGGGGTGAGACGTGCGGGTGGGCGGGGTCGCCGCCGTACTGCTCCCAGTACCAGGCCATGTGCGCGGCGGTGTGGAAGTAGCCGCGCCCGTACGCCGCCATCGACGCGGAGCCCATCGCGGCGTCCAGCGGCGGGTACACCAGCAGCTGTCCGGCGACCAGCTCCGGCGCCCGCAGCGCGGTGACCGCCGCCAGGTTGCCCCCGCTGGAGTCGCCAGCCACCACGACCCGGCGCGGATCGCAGCCGAGCCGGAGCGCCTCGGCCCCCCCACGGCAACGCGGTGAACGCGTCGTCGGCCGCCGCCGGCCAGGGGTGCTCCGGGGCCAGCCGGTACCCGGCGGAGACGACCACCGCGCCGGAGGCGGCGGCCAGGGCCCGGCACAGGGCGTCGTGGGTGTCGGGGCCGCACATCACCCACCCGCCACCGCGGAAGTACACGGCCAGCGGCCGCCCCGCCGCCCCGGGCGCGGGGTCGTAGACCCGCACCGGCACCCCGCCCGCGGTGGTGTCGTACACCGAGGCCACCTCCGGCCCCGCCGGGCGCACCGCCTCCCCCGCGGCCACCGCGGCCCGCAGCGCGGCGGCGTCCCCGGGCCACGGGGAACCGGGCGGCCATCGCGTCGCACGGCCGCCGCGCGGCCCCGGACAGCTCGTCCCGCGTCATCGCGCCGTCCTCCCCCCGTCAGCCCGGCGGTGGAGGAGATGTTGACGACGGAACCGCCCCCGCCGGCGCGCAGGACCGGGGCCAGCGCGCGGATGCCGAGGAACGGGCCCAGCAGGTTGACCCTCAGCAGCTCCTCGAAGCCCTCCGGGCTCTGCTCCTCGACGTGCGCGGTGCGCCACGGGGCGGCGTTGTTGACCAGCGCCGAGACCGTCCCGAAGGCGGCCACCGCCTCCCGCACCACCCCGGCCCAGCTGTCGGCGTCGGCCACGTCGTACCGTACGTACAGGCCCTGGCCGGCGCCCAGTTCGGCGGCGACCGCCCCGCCCTCCTCCTCGCGCACGTCGGTGACGACGACCCGCGCCCCGGCCCCCGCGCACAGCCGGGCCCCGGCGGCGCCCTGGCCGCGTCCGGCTCCGGTGATGACGACGACCTTGCCGTCGAGCGAGGCCACCTCAGACCCCGCCGCCGACGCCGGGACGGCACCCGGCACGCGGGCTTCTCCTGGAACGTCACGGAAGGCCCCTCCAGCGGGGATCGGGGAAAGCACGGCACTCACACCACACGGCACATCACGAACAGAAATGCTTCTAGCAGTCACATGCGCCAGGGGGAGGGCTCTCGCGCGACCGGTCGTAGACTGCGCTGCGTGGCAGACGAGACGGCCGAGACGGCAGACGAGGTGTCGGCGGGGGCACCCCCGCGCGCCCTCCCCGCGACCAGCTGGGCGGTCCTCGGACTGCTCTCCTTCGGCGAGGAACTCTCCGGCTACGACCTGAAGAAGTGGTCGGACTGGTCGCTGCGCTTCTTCTACTGGAGCCCCTCCTTCAGCCAGATCTACAGCGAGCTGAAGCGCCTGGAGAAGGCCGGCTACGCCTCCTCGCGGATGGTCTCCCAGGAATCCGGCACCCGGGACAAGCGCGTGTACCGGATCACCGACGAGGGCATGGCCGCCGTACGCACATGGGCGCGCGAGGCACCGGTCGACCCGCCGGTCCTCAAGCACGGGCCGATGCTGCGGCTGTGGCTGGGCCATCTGCTGGAGCCGGAGCAGATGCGCGAAGTGCTGCGCGGGCAGCAGGAGTTCGCGGAGGGCATGCGCCGCCGCGCGGAGGCCGACGCGGAGGACGTCCAGGGCGAGGCGGCCTGGGCGTACCCGGCACTGACCCTCAGGTGGGCCGAGCGGTACTACACCTCCGAGCGGGACCTCGCGGCCGCGATGCTGGAGGACATGGACGCCCTGGAGGCGGCACGCACCGCCTCCGAGGGCGCGGGCAAGCACCCGTAGGGGCGCCGGACCGACCACCCGCACGTCCGCGCGTCCCGCGCGTCCGCCGGACAGAAGCGGCATCCGAGCGCCCGCTTCACCGAAGATGTCCCCACGCCCCGGACACCAGGGCAGCGGTGGGCCGGCCTGCGACATCGTGCGAGGAGACCGAGATGACGACGAACAACTGGGCAGCGTTCGAGAAGGCGGAACCGGAATTCGCGGCGGCCGTGCGGGCCCGCTTCGCCCGGTACCCGCACCACGTCCTGGCCACCCTGCGCAAGGACGGCTCGCCCCGGGTGACCGGACTCAACGTCGAGTTCCGGGGCGGGGAACTGTGGCTCGGAATGATGGCGGGCTCGATGAAGGCCCGGGACCTCCAACGCGACCCGCGCTTCGCCCTGCACACCAACCCGGGCGAGGGCGACACCATGCCCGACGGCGACGTACGCGTCTCGGGGCGCGCGGTGGAGGTCGTGGAGCCGCCGGAACTGCACCGGTACGCGGAGGAGACCGACGCCCCGGCACACCCCTTCCACCTCTTCCACGCCGACCTGACCGAGGTGGTCCACATCGCCGTCGACGGCGAGGACCTGGTGATCCGCTCATGGACCCCGGCCCACGGAACACGCACCCTCCGCCGCGGCAACGACGACGAACCCCCGCGCGAGGACCCCACCCCCTGAGCACGGGCCCGAGCCGGTGGTCGCCCACCCAGGCGGACGTGATGGTCATGCCCGCCGGACGCAGCAGCTGCCGTACGAGATCAGCCTCGGCTCTTCACGTCCTGGATGAAGGAGGACCAGGCCTCAGCGGGGAACGCGAGCACCGGGCCGGTGCCCGCCTGCTTGCTGTCGCGGACGGGGACGGCGCCGGGGAGGTCGTCGGACACCTCGACGCAGCTGCCGCCCTCACCGTTGCTGTAAGAGGACTTCCGCCAGGACAGGCCGTTCACGTCTGCGCGCATGTTGCGTGTTCCTCCGCCGCCGATTCGATCAAGGTCAGGGACACCTCCGGCGACAGTGCGGCGGCCCTGGCAAGATCGTATGACCTCCAGTGGCGCTGAACCAGGGCCGGATAGTCGAGCAGCTGCCCCGCATGTGGCCCTTCCGTGTAGGCCACGTCGGGCGCGTCGGCGAACTGCATGACGGTCATCATCGAGCCCAGGGCGCCATGGGCTCCGGCCGAGAACGGCACCACCTGCACAGTGATCCGATGGGCACGGACGTATGAGGCTATATGCCGCAACTGAGCGGCCATCACGCCGTGGCCGCCGACCGCCGTCCGCAGCACCGCCTGGTGCAGGATGACCCACATGTCGGGGGTTGCCGGATCGTCGAGGAGTCGTGCGCGCTCGACACGGGACATGACCAGGGCATCAACGTGCTCGGCGAGCGCGGTAGGGCTGGCGGCCCGGATGACGGCGCGAGCGTAGTCCTCCGTCTGGAGCAGCCCCGGGACCAGCGTGGGGGCGTATTCGTAGATTGCCGTCGCCAGGCCTTCCAGCTCGGCCGCGACCGCGAAGTACTCCACGTGCTTGGACTTGAACGCCCTGGACAGGCGGTGGAAGTAGTCTCCCGTGCCGAGCTCCCTGTCGATCAGCATCGCCAGCTCCGGCCGCAGCCGCCGCTGCCCGCACTCCATCTGCCCGACGTACGACCCGCTCGTGTAGATCCGCTCGCCCAGAGCCTCCTGGGTCAGCCCGACCTCCTCGCGGTGCCGCCGTAGCTCCTCACGGGCGAACTCCTCCGGTGTCTGCGCGCCACCCTCGTCCTTCGGCTTGGCCATGAGCCGACTCCCCGCTTCCGCAGTGTTCTTGCGCCGCGAAAAGCGTAGTCCGCACCAGGTCGCCGCATCAGCGGAACGCATTGATATGACTGCAGAACGCCACAGCGCCCGCCATCCCTGGTCGGGGACTATGGCGGGCGCTGCGTCAGGTTTCCGTACGCCGTTGTACGGACCGTATGAGGGGTCCTCCCGAGGGAGGGGGTACTGCCTGGGGCTACACCATCAGGGAGCGGTCCGTCGGCTTGACCGGGTACGGGAGGGTGCTGGCGCCCGTCAGGTAGCGGTCCACGCCGCGGGCGGCCGAGCGGCCTTCCGCGATGGCCCACACGATGAGCGACTGGCCGCGGCCCGCGTCGCCGGCGACGAAGACGCCGTCGGCGTTGGTGGCGTACGAGGCGTCGCGGGCGATGTTGCCCCGCTCGTCCAGCTCCACGCCGAACTGCTCGACCAGACCGTTGGCCTGGTCCGTGCCGGTGAAGCCCATCGCCAGGGTGACCAGCTGGGCCGGGAGGACCCGCTCGGTGCCCGGCTTCTGCACCAGCTTGCCGTCGACGAACTCGACCTCGACCAGGTGCAGGGCCTGGACGTTGCCGTCCTCGTCGCCCTCGAAGTGAGTGGTGGAGACGGAGTAGATCCGCTCGCCGCCCTCCTCGTGGGCCGAGGTGACCTTGTACAGCATCGGGAAGGTCGGCCACGGCATGGACGCGGGGCGGTCCTCCGACGGGCGCGGCATGATCTCCAGCTGGGTGACCGAGAGGGCGCCCTGGCGGTGGGCGGTGCCGACGCAGTCGGCGCCGGTGTCGCCGCCGCCGATGACGACGACGTGCTTGCCCTCGGCGGTGATCGGCGGGGCCAGGAAGTCGCCCTCCTGGACCTTGTTCGCGAGGGGGAGGTACTCCATCGCGAAGTGGATGCCCTTGAGGTCGCGGCCCGGGACCGGCAGGTCGCGGGAGACCGTGGCGCCGGCGGCGACGACGACCGCGTCGAAGCGCTTGCGCAGGTCGGTGGCCGTGATGTCGCGGCCGACCTCGATGCCGGTGCGGAACTTGGTGCCCTCCGCGCGCATCTGCTCGATGCGGCGGTTGATGTGCACCTTCTCCATCTTGAACTCGGGGATGCCGTAGCGCAGCAGACCGCCGATGCGGTCGGCGCGCTCGTACACCACCACGGTGTGGCCGGCCCGCGTCAGCTGCTGGGCGGCGGCCAGGCCGGCCGGGCCGGAGCCGATGACGGCCACGGTCTTGCCGGACAGGCGCTCGGGCGCCTGCGGGGTGACGTCGCCGTTGTCCCAGGCCCGGTCGATGATCGAGACTTCGACGTTCTTGATCGTGACGGCCGGCTGGTTGATGCCGAGGACGCACGCCGACTCGCACGGGGCGGGGCAGAGGCGGCCGGTGAACTCCGGGAAGTTGTTCGTGGCGTGGAGGCGCTCCGACGCCGCCGTCCAGTCCTCGCGGTACGCGTAGTCGTTCCACTCCGGGATCAGGTTCCCGAGGGGGCAGCCGTTGTGGCAGAACGGGATGCCGCAGTCCATGCAGCGGCCGGCCTGCTTGCTGATGATCGGGAGCAGCGAGCCCGGGACGTAGACCTCGTTCCAGTCCTTGAGGCGTTCGGCCACGGGACGGGTGCAGGCGGTCTCGCGCGGGGTGGTGAGGAAGCCCTTCGGGTCAGCCATTGGTCGCCGCCTCCATCATCTTCTCGGTGGTCTCGGACTCGGAGAGTCCGGCCAGCTCAGCGGCGTCCTTGGCGGCGAGCACTGCCTTGTACGTGGTCGGGATGATCTTGCTGAAGCGGGCCGCGGCGGCGTCCCAGTCAGCCAGGAGCTTCGCGGCCACCGTCGAGCCGGTCTCCTCCTCGTGGCGGCGCACCACATCGTGCAGCCACAGCTTGTCGGCCTCGGAGGGGGCCTCGATGGCCTCCTTGTTGCCGACGTTGACCTGGCGGGGGTCGAGGTCGATGACGTACGCGACACCGCCCGACATGCCGGCGGCGAAGTTGCGGCCGGTCTCGCCGAGGACGACGGCCGTTCCGCCGGTCATGTACTCGCAGCCGTGGTCGCCCACGCCCTCCGAGACGACCAGGGCGCCGGAGTTGCGGACGCAGAAGCGTTCGCCGGTGCGGCCGCGCAGGAACATCTCGCCGCCGGTGGCTCCGTAGCCGATGGTGTTGCCGGCGATGGTGGAGTACTCGGCGAGGTGGTCGGCGGCGCGGTCCGGGCGGACGACGACGCGGCCGCCGGAGAGGCCCTTGCCGACGTAGTCGTTGGCGTCGCCCTCCAGGCGCAGGGTCACGCCGCGCGGCAGGAACGCGCCGAAGGACTGGCCGGCCGAACCGGTGAAGGTCAGGTCGATCGTGTTGTCGGGCAGGCCCGCGCCGCCGAACTTCTTGGTGACGTGGTGGCCGAGCATCGTGCCGACGGTCCGGTTGATGTTGCGGATCGCGACCCGGGCCCGGACCGGCTGGGCCGTCTCGGCGGACTCGGCGTTCAGCGCGTCGGCCGAGAGCTCGATGAGCTCGTTGTCGAGGGCCTTCTCCAGACCGTGGTCCTGCTCGATCAGGGCGTGGCGGACGGCGCCCTCGGGCAGCTCGGGCACGTGGAAGAGGGGCTCGAGGTCGAGGCCCTGCGCCTTCCAGTGCGTGACGGCCTTGCTGGTGTCGAGGAGCTCGGCGTGGCCGACGGCCTCCTCGATCGTGCGGAAGCCCAGCTCGGCGAGGATCTCGCGCACCTCCTCCGCGATGAACTCGAAGAAGTTGACCACGAATTCGGGCTTGCCGGAGAAGCGGTCGCGCAGGACCGGGTTCTGGGTGGCGATGCCGACGGGGCAGGTGTCCAGGTGGCAGACGCGCATCATGACGCAGCCGGAGACGACGAGCGGGGCGGTCGCGAACCCGAACTCCTCGGCGCCGAGGAGCGCGGCGATGACCACGTCGCGGCCGGTCTTGAGCTGGCCGTCCGTCTGGACCACGATGCGGTCGCGCAGCCCGTTGAGCAGCAGGGTCTGCTGGGTCTCGGCGAGGCCGAGCTCCCAGGGGCCGCCCGCGTGCTTGAGCGAGGTGAGCGGGGAGGCGCCCGTTCCGCCGTCGTGGCCGGAGATGAGGACGACGTCCGCGTGGGCCTTGGAGACACCGGCCGCGACCGTACCGACGCCGACTTCGGAGACCAGCTTCACGTGGATGCGGGCCGCCGGGTTGGCGTTCTTGAGGTCGTGGATCAGCTGGGCCAGGTCCTCGATGGAGTAGATGTCGTGGTGCGGCGGCGGGGAGATCAGACCGACGCCCGGGGTGGAGTGCCGGGTCTTGGCGACCCACGGGTAGACCTTGTGGCCGGGCAGCTGGCCGCCCTCGCCGGGCTTGGCGCCCTGCGCCATCTTGATCTGGATGTCGTCCGCGTTGACCAGGTACTCGCTCGTGACGCCGAAGCGGCCGGATGCGACCTGCTTGATCGAGGAGCGGCGCGCCGGGTCGTACAGGCGGTCCGGGTCCTCGCCGCCCTCACCGGTGTTGGACTTGGCGCCCAGCTGGTTCATGGCGATGGCGAGGGTCTCGTGCGCCTCCTTGGAGATGGAGCCGTACGACATGGCGCCGGTGGAGAAGCGCTTGACGATCTCGGAGACCGGCTCGACCTCGTCGATGGAGATCGAGGGGCGGCCGGAGTTGCCCCCCTCGATTCCCTTGATGGCGAACAGGCCGCGGAGCGTCATCAGACGCTCGGACTGTTCGTTCACGCGGTCCGTGTACTTGCGGAAGATGTCGTACCGGCGGTTGCGGGTCGCGTGCTGGAGGCGGAAGACCGTCTCGGGGTCGAACAGGTGCGGCTCGCCCTCGCGGCGCCACTGGTACTCGCCGCCGATCTCCAGCGCGCGGTGCGTGGCGGCGATGCCGGTGGCGGGGTACGCCTTGGCGTGGCGGGCGGCCACCTCCGTGGCGATGACGTCCAGGCCGGCGCCGCCGATCTTGGTGGCGGTGCCGCTGAAGTACGTGCCGACGAACTCCTCGTTCAGGCCGACGGCCTCGAAGACCTGGGCGCCGCGGTAGGAGGCGACGGTGGAGATGCCCATCTTCGACATGACCTTCAGGACGCCCTTGCCGAGGGCGTAGATCAGGTTCTTGATGGCCTGCTCCGGCTCCAGGCCGGACAGGAAGGTGCCGGCGCGCAGCAGGTCCTCGACGGACTCCATGGCCAGGTACGGGTTGACGGCCGCGGCGCCGTAGCCGATGAGGAGGGCGACGTGGTGGACCTCGCGGACGTCGCCGGCCTCGACGAGCAGGCCCACCTGGGTGCGCTGCTTGGTGGCGATGAGGTGGTGGTGCACGGCGGAGGTGAGCAGCAGCGAGGGGATCGGCGCGTGCTCGGCGTCCGAGTGACGGTCCGAGAGGACGATCAGGCGGGCGCCTGCCGCGATGGCCGCGTCGGCCTCGGCGCGGATCTCCTCGATCCGGGCGGCGAGGGCCTCGCCGCCGCCGGAGACCCGGTAGAGGCCGGAGAGGGTCGCGGCCTTCATGCCGGGCATGTCGCCGTCGGCGTTGATGTGGATGAGCTTGGCCAGCTCGTCGTTGTCGATCACCGGGAAGGGCAGGGTGACGCTGCGGCAGGACGCGGCGGTCGGCTCCAGCAGGTTGGACTGCGGGCCGATCGAGGACAGCAGCGAGGTGACGAGCTCCTCGCGGATGGCGTCCAGCGGCGGGTTGGTGACCTGCGCGAAGAGCTGGGTGAAGTAGTCGAAGAGCAGCCGGGGGCGCTCGGACAGGGCCGCGATGGGCGAGTCCGTACCCATGGAGCCGAGGGCCTCGCCGCCGGTGCGGGCCATGGGCGCGAGGATGACGCGCAGCTCTTCCTCGGTGTAGCCGAAGGTCTGCTGGCGGCGGGTGACCGAGGCGTGGGTGTGGACGACGTGCTCGCGCTCGGGCAGGTCCGTCAGCTCGATCTCGCCGCTCTCCAGCCACTCGGCGTAGGGGGCGGCGGCGGCCAGCTCGTCCTTGATCTCGTCGTCCTCGACGATCCGCTTCTGGGCGGTGTCGACGAGGAACATCTTGCCGGGCTGCAGGCGGCCCTTGCGGACGACCTTGGCCGGGTCGATGTCGAGGACGCCGACCTCGGAGCCGAGGACGACGAGGCCGTCGTCGGTGACCCAGTAGCGGCCGGGGCGCAGGCCGTTGCGGTCGAGGACCGCGCCGACCTGGGTGCCGTCGGTGAAGGTGACGCAGGCCGGGCCGTCCCAGGGCTCCATCATCGTGGAGTGGTACTGGTAGAACGCGCGGCGGGCCGGGTCCATGGAGGCGTGGTTCTCCCACGCCTCGGGGATCATCATCAGCACGCTGTGCGGCAGCGACCGGCCGCCGAGGTGGAGCAGCTCCAGGACCTCGTCGAAGGAGGCCGAGTCGGAGGCGTCCGGGGTGCAGATCGGGAAGATGCGGTCCAGGGCGCCCTCGCCGAAGGCGCTGGTCGCCAGCTGGGACTCGCGGGCCTTCATCCAGTTCCGGTTGCCCTTGACCGTGTTGATCTCGCCGTTGTGCGCGACGAAGCGGTACGGGTGGGCGAGCGGCCAGGACGGGAAGGTGTTCGTCGAGAACCGGGAGTGGACCAGCGCGAGCGCCGACGCGAAGCGGCGGTCGGAGAGGTCCGGGAAGAAGGGTTCGAGCTGGCCGGTGGTCAGCATGCCCTTGTAGACGATGGTGCGTGCGGAGAGCGACGGGAAGTAGACGCCGGCCTCGCGCTCGGCGCGCTTGCGCAGCACGAACGCCTTGCGGTCCAGTTCGATCCCGGTGCTTCCTCCCCCGGACTCCGTCCGGGAGGTGCCCCCGCTCACGAAGAGCTGGCGGAAGGCCGGCATGGTGGCGCGCGCGCCGTTGCCGAGCAGGTCGGGGGTGACCGGGACCTCGCGCCAGCCGAGGACCGTGAGGTTCTCCTCGGCGGCGATGGCCTCGATCCGCTCCGCGGCGACGGCCTGTGCGGTGCCGTCGGCGGGGAGGAAGGCGATGCCGACGGCGTACGCGCCGGCCTCGGGCAGCTCGAAGCCCGCGACCTCGCGCAGGAAGGCGTCCGGCACCTGGGACAGGATGCCCGCGCCGTCGCCGGAGTCCGGCTCGGAGCCGGTGGCGCCGCGGTGCTCGAGGTTCCGCAGGACGGTCAGGGCCTGCTCAACGAGAGTGTGGGTGGCCTCGCCGGTGAGGTTCGCCACGAATCCGACGCCACAGGCGTCCTTCTCGTTGCGGGGGTCGTACATGCCCTGCTGGGCGGGGCGACCGTCCATGGGCGACCAGGCGGTGTTGCTGGGGCCGGTCGCGGAGTGCGTGGATGCGGAACGCATCGGCTCTCCCGTCGTCGTCGTGGCAATGTGCTGGCCGAGGGACGACGTTGGCCCTCTGCGAAATTTCGTGCAGGTTACATGATGACGGCAATCCCGAGAACCGGATATCACATTCCAGCATGCGGACACTGCGGACCCTGCGCGAGGCAGAAAGAAGGGACCTTCAAGGGGGACGCGGAGGCTTCTACGAGGACTGCTGCGGCTCTGCAGGGGCGTCCGCGGAGGCTTCCGCTGGGTACGGCACGGGGAAGAAGGTCCCGGCGCGCGAGACGGGCATCGTTGCCCGGCGCCCTGGTGTGATGCCCAGCGGTCTCGGAATCGAAACCACCGGGTAACGGACTACTTATGTTGCGCTCTGCATAGTGTCTCACTCCCGGGGCCGTTAGCCTATGGCGCCGCCGATCCAGGTTCCCAGGATGTACGTCACACCCGCGGCGGCGCCACCCAGGGCGAGCTGGCGCAGGCCGCTGTACCACCAGGACCGGGCCGTGACCCGCGCGACCACCGCACCGCAGGCGAAGAGCCCGACGAGCGCCAGCAGCACGGCCGGCCACAGGGCGGTCGCACCGAGCAGGTAGGGCAGTACGGGCAGCAGGGCGCCCAGCGCGAAGCTGCCGAAGGACGACACCGCGGCGGCCAGCGGCGAGGGCAGGTCGTCGGGGTCGATCCCGAGCTCCTCGCGGGCGTGGATCTCCAGCGCCTGGTCGGGGTCGCGCGAGAGCTGCATCGCGACCTCTCGGGCGAGGGCGGGCTCGACGCCGCGCGAGACGTAGAGCTCGGCCAGCTCCTCCATCTCGTCGACGGGGTGCTTGCGCAGTTGCTGGCGCTCCACGTCCAGTTCGGCGAGGGCCAGCTCGCGCTGCGAGGCGACGGAGGTGTACTCGCCGGCCGCCATCGAGAACGCGCCGGCCGCGAGGCCGGCGAGACCGGTGATCACGATGGTGTGCGGGGCGACGGCGCCGCCGGCCACGCCGGTCATCAGGGCGAGGTTGGAGACGAGCCCGTCCATGGCACCGAAGACGGCCGGCCGCAGCCATCCGCCGTTGACGTCGCGGTGGGTGTGGTTGTCGCGGTGGGCGGTGTGCAGCGGCGCTTCGACGTCGATGATGGACATGCGGCGTATCTCCCCTTCTGTACGAGTGGGTACGGGTGGGTACGCGCGAGTGACGCGCAGCTGCGCCCCGGCGCGGGACACTCCCCCTCAACACCTCGAAAGTACGCACGATTTCGGGCTCCCGCCAGCAAGGAAGGCCGTACTTACCTGGGCTTTCGCGCGTCGGCGACCGGGTGACGGGGGTACGCGGGGGGCGTTTCGCGGCGACCGACAAACCTCATGCCGTGGCACAAATCCCCCAGGGGCTCATGATGAGCCCCCCACCAAGTGGAGAGGCGCGCCATGGAGCTGACCACATGCAGTCCGCAGGTCCTCCTCGAACGGGCCAGGGGCGCACTTCTCGGCCTCGCGGTGGGCGACGCGCTGGGCGCCCCCGCGGAGAACATGAAGCCGTCGGAGATCCGGGCGAAGTGGGGCCGGATCGAGGGTTTCGTCTCGGACGACCCGGCGGGCACGGACGACACGGAGTACGCGATCTTCTCGGGCCTGCTGCTGGCCCGGCACGGCTCCGCCCTCACCGTCGCGCACGTGGAACGGGCCTGGCACCACTGGATCGCGGACCTGGACGAGGGCCCCTTCCGCGGTGCGGGCTTCTCGGAGCGCGGAACGCTGGAGAACCTCCGCCGGGGCCTGGCGGCGCCGATCTCGGCGCAGCACCGGCACGCCTGGTCGGACGGCCTGGCGATGCGCGCGGCCCCGTTCGGGGTCTTCGCCGCCGGCCGGCCCGCGGAGGCGGCCCGCCTGGTCGCGATCGACGGCTCGGTCAGCCATGACGGGGAGGGCATCTACGGCGGCCAGGCGGTGGCGGCCGGTGTCGCCGCCGCCATGGCCGGCGGCTCGCCCGTCTCGGTGGTCTCGGCGGCCCTGTCCGTGATCCCGTCCGACTCCTGGACGGCCCGCTCGCTGCGCCGCGCGGTGACCGCCGCCCCGCGCGGGGAGCGGGCGGTGCGCTCGGCGGTGGTCATCGGCGGCTATCCCTGGACGGACCTGGCGCCGGAGGCGGTGGGCCTGGCCTTCGGTGCCTTCGCCGCCTGCGCGGGCGACTTCCCCGGCTCCGTCCTGACCGCCGTCAACATGGGCCGGGACGCCGACACCACCGCGGCGGTCGCGGGCGCCCTGGCCGGCGCCCTGTCGGGGGCCGCGGCCATCCCCGCCGCCTGGGCCTCGGCGATCGGCCCGGTCCGGGGCAGCTGCCTCCCCTCGATGCGCGGCTACCACGTCCTGGACGTCGCTGACCTCCTCACCCCCGAATCCGAGCCCGCCCGATGACCCCGGACTCCCTCACCGGCCCCGCCGCGCCGGACCGCGCCCCCGCACCGGGCCTCCCCCGGGCCGCCGCTCCGGCGCCCCCCGCGCTCCCCGCACCCGACGGCCCGGCCCCGGGGCCGGGGCCGGGGGCCGCGACCCCGGGCGGGGGCACGGCCGGGCGGGACCCCGCCCCGGCCGGCGGGCCGGCGCCCGTACCCGCGCCCCCGGGCGCCCCCGCCATCCCGGCGGCGGTCTGGACCCCGTGCCCCCTGCCGGGAGCCACGCCCCCGGCCCCCGGCCCCGGCGGGCCGCCCCCGGGCGGCGGGCCCGGCCGCCCGGCCGCGCTCACCGCCCCGCCGGGCGGCACCACCACCGCGCCCGTCCCGGGCGGCCCGGCCGGCACCGTCACCGCGCCCGTCCCTCCCGGCCCCGGCCGGGACGCGGCCGCGGGGTCGGGAGGGCCGCCCCGGGCTCCGGGGAGGGGCGCGGCAGGGGGAACCGCCGCCCCCGCCCGCATCCCCGGGATGCCGCGCCCCGCTCCCCGCGCGGAGCCTCGTACCCCCGCCCCGCCGGCGCGGGCGGGCCGGCGGATCGAGGGGCTGCTCCTCGGCCTCGCGGCGGGCGACGCCGCCGGCTGGCCCGCCGCCCGGCACCGGGCCAGCCGGATGCCGGAGTGGACCCGCCGCCTCACCCGCGAGCTCGACACCTTCGCGGAGCAGAACGCCACCACCACCCTCCCCGTGCCCATCGCCCTCAACCAGCCGCCCGAGCCCCTGCGCCTCGGCCCCTCCGACGACGCCGAATGGGCCGCCTTCGCCGCCGAGTCCGTATTCACCGCCGCCGGGGCCCTGCTCAGCGACCTCTCCCGGTCACGCCGCATGCGCGCCGCCATCGACCTCGCCTGGAACGCCCTGGCGAGCGAGGTCGCCGCCGCCGCCGAACGCGCCCCCGAGGTCGAGTCCGCGGTGCTGCCGATGCGCGCCCGGATCTCCGTACGCGCCGGGCTCGGCAACCTCGCCGCGGGCCTGCGCCCGCCCGCCACCGGCCACGACAACCCGCACTACTTCGACGACGCCGCCTGCGTCCGGGCCTGCGTACTCGCCGTCGTGCACCCCGGCGACCCCCGGGCGGCCGCGGACCTCGCCGAGTTCGACGCCCGCTACACCCAGGACGGCGACGGGGTCCACGGCGCCCGCGCCATGGCCGCCGCGGTCGCCACCGCCCTCGCCGGGGCGGACCCCGACACCGCCGTCGACGCCGCGCTGGCCCAGCTGCCCGCCGCCACCGAGATCGGCCGCAACGCCCGGCACGCCGTCGGACTGGCCCGGGCGCAGCAGGGCCCGGAGGGCGAGGGCGCCTTCGCCCTCGTGCCCCTCCTGGAGCACCAGATCGTCGACCACGTCTACAGCTACGGCATCGCCGCCGCCGAGACCGTCCCCGTGGCCCTCGCCCTCACCACCGCCGCCCGCGGCAACGTCTGCGGGGCCGTCCCGGCCGCCGCCTGCCTCTCCCGCGTCGCCGACTCGGCCCCCGCCCTCGCGGGCGCCCTCACCGGCGCCCTCGGCGGCGGCGACTCCCTGCCCGCCGCCTGGCGCGAGGCCTGCCGCACCCTCTCCGGATGCGCCCTGCCCCGGCTGGCCGGAACCGACCTCGTCGAACTCGCCGCGCTGCTCTCGCGTACGGAACTCACCTCACCGAAGGGATGATTCGGGCATGACCCTCACACTGGAGGACCGGTTCTCGGGCGCTCTCGTCGGCGCCGCCGTGGGCGACGCCCTCGGCGGCCCGGTGGAGGGCTGGTCCCCGGAGCAGATCGCCGAACGGCACGGCGGCCGCGTGCACGGCATCGTCGGCCCCTGGTACGAGGACTGGCGCACCGCCCGCCCCATCGCGCCGTACCACAAGGGCGACGGGCACGTCACCGACGACACCCTCATGACGCACGCGCTGGTACGCGTCTACACGGCCGTACGCGACCACCTGGACGCGTACGCCGTCGCCGAGCACCTCGTGCCGGACCTGATGGGCACCCCCCGCTGGATCCCGGAGCTGGAGGCCGAGGCGCTGCCCCTCCAGCGGATCTTCCTCGCCGAGAAGTGGATCGTGACCCGGCTGCACTACGCGCACGCGGACCCCCGCGAGGCGGGCACCGGCAACATCGTCAACTGCGGTGCGGCGATGTACATGGCGCCCGTGGGCCTGGTCAACGCGGGCAATCCGGCCGCCGCGTACGCCGAGGCGCTGGACGTCGCGGGCGCGCACCAGTCCTCGTACGGGCGGGAGGCGGCCGGGGTCTTCGCGGCGGCGGTCGCGGCGGCCTGCGCCCCGGGGGCGACGGCCGCCGCCGTGGTGGACAGCGCGCTGGCCCTGGCCAAGGACGGCACCCGCGCGGCCATCGCGGCGGTCCGCGAAGCCGCCCTGCGGCACCGGGACTTCGAATCCGCGCTCGCGCCGCTGCGGGCGGCCGTGGCCCCGTACGACTCGGTCGGACCGGACTACCGGGCGCCCTCGCTCGGCGCCCGCCGCCCCTCGCGCCTGCACTCCATCGAGGAACTCCCGATCGCCCTCGGCATGCTGCTGGTCGCGGACGGCCGGTACGAGACCTCCGTGCTCGGCGCCGTCAACTACGGCCGCGACTGCGACTCCATCGCCACCATGGCCGGGGCGCTCGCGGGCGCCCTGGGCGGGGAGTCCGCGGTGCCGGCCGGGTGGGCGAAACGGGTCGCGGAAGCCAGCCGGCTCGACCTGCACGCCCCGGCGGCCGCGCTGGCCGCCGTGGCCCGGGAGGTCTTCGACCGGGACCTGTCCCGCCGGCGCGCCCACGAGGACGCCTTCGCCTCGATCGCCTCCCCGCGGTGACGGGCCCCCGCGCCGCAGGCCCGGCCCCCGCCGCCCGGGACCTCGTACGGCTCACCTGGGTCCAGCCCGAGGACCTGCTCGGCCACGAGCTGCGCCAGGCCGCGGAGGACGGCCGGGACCCCGGCCCGGCCCTGCGCGCCTGGCTCGCGGCGGGCGGCCGCCCGGCCCCCGCCCGGGCCGGGTCCTCCCCCGCCCCGGCCGCGCCGGAGCTGCGCGCGCTCGCCACCCGCCTGCTGGCCGGGCTCGCGGACCTTCCCGTCCCCTCAGCGGCCGCGGAGCCCACCGCCTGGCCGGCCCTGCGCGCCACCTGGCCCGCACCGCCGCCGGAAGCCGCGGGCCGGGAACCGCGGCCCGGCGCCCCGGGCCGGGAACCGCGGCGGGTGCCCGCGACGGCCGCGGGCAGCCCGGCCCCGGCCGACGGGCCGCACCCCGGCCCGGACACCCGGGGACCGGCCGGCCCGCCCACCGCGGCCGGCCCCGTGGATCCCGGGCTGCGCCGCAGGCTGGAGGCCGCCTGGGCCGGCCGGGCCGTCGGCTGCGTGCTCGGCAAACCCGTGGAGAAGCTCCCCCTGGAGGGGATCCGGGCCCTCGCCCGCGCCGCCGGGAACTGGCCGCTGGACGACTGGTTCACCGCACGCGGCGTCCCGGCCGGGCTGCTGGCCGCGTACCCGTGGAACCGCCGCTCCGCCGCCACCTCCCTCGCCGAGAACATCGACGGCACGCCCGAGGACGACGACCTCGACCACCCCCTCCTCGGCCTGCTGCTGCTCCAGCGGCACGGCAAGGGCTTCGGCACCGCCGACCTGGCCCGCCTCTGGCTCGACGAGCTCCCCGCCGGCCGCACCTTCACCGCCGAGCGCGTCGCCTACCGCAACCTCCTCCAGGGGCTGGAACCCCCGCTCACCGCCACCCACCACAACCCCTTCCGGGAGTGGATCGGGGCCCTCATCCGCGCCGACGTCCACGGCTGGACCCACCCCGGCGACCCGGCCGCCGCAGCCGAGCAGGTCTGGCGGGACGCCACCCTCACCCACACCGCCAACGGGGTCTACGCCGCCCTCTTCGCCGCCGCAGCCATCGCCGAGGCCGCCGGCGGCCGGGCCGACGTGCACGCCGCGCTCCGGGCCGGGCTGGCCGTCGTACCGCCCGGCTCGCGCCTCGCCGAGGCCGTCCGCTTCGGCATCCGCGCGGCCGGCGAGGAGGCCCGCTTCGACCGGGTCGTGGACCGGCTGCACGCCCGCTACGGCCACTACCACTGGGTGCACGCCGTCCCCAACACCGCCCTGATCGCCGCCGCCCTCACCCACGCCGACGGGGACTTCACGCACTCCGTGTGCCGGGCGGTGTCCGGCGGCTGGGACACCGACTCCAACGGCGCCACCGCCGGGTCGGTCGCCGGACTCCTGGCCGGGTCCCCCGACCGGATCCCGGAACGCTGGACCGCCCCGCTGGGGAACCGCCTCACCACCACCGTCGCCGGTTTCGACGGCGTCGGCTTCGACACCCTCGCCCACCTCACCGCTCAGGAGGCATCCCGACCATGACGGCCATCGCCGTGCTCGGCAGTACCAACATGGACCTCGTCGCCTACGTGCCCAAGGCCCCCCGCCTCGGGGAGACCGTCACCGGGCGGGAGTTCCGCACGGTCCCCGGCGGCAAGGGCGCCAACCAGGCGGTGGCCGCCGCCCGCCTCGGCGGGGAGGTGGTGATGATCGGCGCGGTCGGGGCGGACGCGTTCGGCGTACGGCTGCGGGCCGCACTCGCCTCGGCCGGGGTCGAGACCGCGGCCCTGCGCACCGTCGAGGGCGCCAGCGGCACCGCGCACATCACCGTGGACGACGAGGGCGGCAACAGCATCATCGTCATCCCCGGCGCCAACGCCCGCGTCACCGGCCTGGAGGCGGGCGACGCATCGCGGATCGGCGCCGCCGACTGCCTGCTGCTCCAGCTGGAACTGCCCCTGGAAGCCGTCCTCGCCGGCGCGGAGGCCGCCCGCGCGCGGGGGGTCCGTACGGTCCTCACCCCGGCCCCCGCCCAGCCGCTCCCGGCCGGGCTGCTCGCCGCCACCGACCTGCTGGTCCCGAACGAGCACGAGGCCGCCGCCCTGACCGGGCTCACCGATCCGCACCGGGCCGCCGAGGCGCTGCTGCGGGAGGTCCCGGAGGTGGTGGTCACCCTGGGCGGGGCCGGCTGCCTGTACGCGGCCCGGGGGCGCGAGCCCCTCGTGGTGGCGGCCCCCCGGGTCCGGGCGGTGGACACCACCGCCGCCGGGGACACCTTCGTCGGGGCGCTGGCGGTGGCCCTCGGGGAGGGCCGCGCGATGCCGGAGGCGCTGCGCTGGGCCTGCGGGGCGGCGGCGCTGTCCGTCCAGCGGCCGGGCGCGCAGGACTCCATGCCCACGCGGGCGGAGACGGACGCCTTCGCCGCGGCCGCGCCGGAACCGGGCCCGCCGGCCCCGCCGCGCGACGGGGCCGGCTCATGACCCCCGCCGGCCCGGAGCCCGGGTCGCCGCCCGCGGACGCGGCCCCCGGGCTCGGCGGCGGCCCGCTGGCCGGACTGCGGGTGCTGGACCTGGCCACCCTGTTCGCCGGGCCGCTGGCGGCCACCCTGCTCGGGGACTTCGGCGCCGAGGTGGTCAAGGTCGAGCACCCGCACCGGCCCGACCCCTCCCGCGGGCACGGGCCGGCCAAGGACGGTGTCGGGCTGTGGTGGAAGCAGCTCGGGCGGAACAAGCGGACGATGACCCTCGACCTGTCCACGCCCGGCGGCCGGGACACCCTGCTGCGGTTGGCCGCCACCGCCGACGTGGTCGTCGAGAACTTCCGCCCCGGCACCCTGGAGCGGTGGGGGCTGGGCTGGGAGGCCCTGTCCGCCGCGAACCCGCGCCTCGTCCTGGCCCGCGTCACGGCCTTCGGCCAGCACGGCCCGTACGCCCGCCGCCCGGGCTTCGGCACCCTCGCCGAGGCCATGAGCGGGTTCGCCGCGATCACCGGGGAGCCGGACGGGCCGCCGACCCTGCCGCCGTTCGGCCTCGCGGACTCCATCGCCGCCCTGACCTGTGCGTACGCGGTGATGACCGCGCTCGCGGGGCGCGACCGCACCGGCCGGGGCCAGGTCGTCGACCTGGCGATCATCGAACCGATCCTCACCGTGCTGGGCCCGCACCCGCTCTGGTACGACCAGCTGGGCTACGTCCAGCCCCGCACCGGCAACCGCTCCGCCAACAACGCCCCGCGCAACACCTACCGCAGCGCGGACGGCCGCTGGCTGGCGGTGTCCGCCTCGGCCCAGTCGGTCGCCGAGCGCGTGCTGCGGCTCGTCGGCCGGCCGGAGCTGATCGCCGAGCCCTGGTTCGCGACCGGCTCCGGGCGGGCCGCCCACACCGAGGTCATCGACGAGGCGGTCGGCGGCTGGGTCGCCCGCCACAAGGCCGACGACGTGGTCGCCGCGTTCGAGGAGGCCGAGGCCGCCGTCGCCCTGGTGTACGACGTCCGGGACGTGATGGCCGATCCGCAGTTCGCGGCCCTCGGCACGGTCACCGGCGTCGAGGACCCGGAACTCGGCTCGCTCCGCATGCAGAACGTCCTCTTCCGGCTGTCCGGGACCCCCGGCGGGATCCGCTGGGCCGGCCGCCCGCACGGCGCGGACACCGAATCCGTCCTGACCGAGCTCGGCCTCACCGGGGCCGAGATCTCCGCTCTCCGCCTGGAGGGAGCCCTGTGATCCTGACCTGGCTGTACGCGCCCGGGGACCGCCCCGCGGTGGTGGCGAAGGCCCTGCGCAGCGAGGCCGACGCCGTCATCGTCGACCTGGAGGACTCGGTATCGGCCTCGCGCAAGGAGTACGCACGCGCGGCCACCGCCGAGCTGCTGACGGAACGGCCTCCGCTCCCCGTCCACGTCCGCGTCAACGCCCTCGGTTCGCCCTGGTCGGGCGCCGACCTCACGGCGCTGGCCCGGCTGCCCGGGCTCGCGGGACTGCGGCTGCCCAAGATCGACGCGCCGGAACAGATCACCCGGGTCGCGGAACGCACCGGCGGGGTGGCGCTGTACGCGCTGCTGGAGTCCGCGCTGGGGGTGGAGAGGGCGTACGAGATCGCCCGCGCCCACCCCTGCCTGCACGGGCTGACGCTGGGCGAGGCGGACCTCTGCGCCGACCTCGGCGTCTGCGCGGAGAGCGGGCTCGACTGGCCGCGTTCCAGGGTCGTCGTCGCGGCCCGCGCCGCGGGGCTGGCGCCGCCCGCGCAGTCGGTGTTCCCGGACATCCGGGACCTGGAGGCGCTGGCCGCGTCGTGCTCGCGGGGCCGGGCGCTGGGTTTCCTCGGCCGGGCGGCGATCCACCCCCGCCAGCTCCCGGTGATCGAGCGGGCCTACCTCCCCGGGCCGGAGGAGGTCACCGCCGCCGAGGAGGTCGTCACCGCCGCCCGCGCCACGCCGGGTGCCCTGGCCCTCCCGGACGGCCGCTTCGTAGACCCGGCGGTAGTGGCCGCCGCCCACCGCACCCTGTCCCTCTCCCAACGGTCCCCTTCCTGACGCCCCTGCTGCTGTTCAGCCTCGCCGGCGTTTGAGGCGCGGGGTCCGGGGCGGGGGCCCGGGGAAGGGTGGAAGGGCGGTCGGGGAACATTCCGCGCAGCGGCGGCTCCGGGGCGCCGGCCGGGTACGCCGGAGGGGGCGCCGCGGTACGCGCGGCGCCCCCTCCGGTGAAGACCCGGTCAGCCCTTGTCGGCCTCCGCGGCCTTCGTGAGGCTCGTGGGCTTCGCCCCGGCGTCGGCCGCCTTGACCTCGGCACCCGCCGGAACGGCCTTGGCATCGGCGTCGGCCGCGGGCTTCGCGAGGCTCGTGGGCTTGGCCCCGGCGTCGGCCGCCTTGACCTCCGCACCCGCCGGGACGGCCTTGGCATCGGCCGCGGCGTCCTTCGGCTCGGCCGAACCCGCATCGGCGGAACCCGAACCGCCGGCGGCCACCGGTTCCACGACCGCCTCGCGCCCCGGCCGCAGCTTCGCCGAGAGCACGAAGTAGACCACCGCGCCCACGAAGACCACGATCGCGGTCCAGACGTTCAGCCGCAGCCCCAGGATGTGGTGCGCCTCGTCGACCCGCATGTACTCGATCCAGCCGCGCCCCGCGCAGTACGCCGCGACGTACAGGGCGAAGGCCCGCCCGTGTCCCAGCTTGAAGCGCCGGTCGGCCCAGATGACCAGCGCGGCCACGCCAAGGCACCACAGGGACTCGTACAGGAAGGTCGGGTGGTAGGTGCCCGCGACCCGGTTGGGGCCCTCGCTGATCTCCAGCGCCCACGGCAGGTCGGTCGGGCGGCCGTACAGCTCCTGGTTGAACCAGTTGCCCCAGCGTCCGCAGGCCTGGGCGATGGCGATGCCCGGGGCGAGCGCGTCGGCCCAGGCGGGCAGCGGGATGCCGCGCAGCCGGCAGCCGATCCAGGCGCCGACCGCGCCGAGCGCGATCGCGCCCCAGATGCCGAGGCCGCCCTCCCAGATCTTGAAGGCGTCGACCCAGTCCCGGCCCTCGCCGAAGTAGAGCTGGTAGTCGGTGATCACGTGGTAGAGGCGACCGCCGACCAGGCCGAAGGGCACGGCCCACACGGCGATGTCCGCGACCGTGCCCGGCTTTCCGCCGCGCGCGATCCACCGCTTGTTGCCGAGCCAGACGGCGACGAAGACGCCGACGATGATGCAGAACGCGTAGCCGCGCAGCGGGATCGGTCCGAGATCGATCACGCCGGTCGACGGGCTGGGGATGTAAGCAAGGTCCATGGCAGACCTGACGCTACCCTGCCGGGCGGTACGCACCGCAACCCGCCCGGCAAGCTGAAATCAAAACCACACGCGGCGGGACCGCCGCTCAGCCTCCCGATCCGGCTCCCGTCCCGGTCCGGGAGCCGGAAGCGGAACCCGATCCGGCGGTGGGGGCGCTCCTGGTGCCGCTCCTCGTCCCTCCGTTGCCGGACGGGGACGCGGAGGGGGAGGCGGACGGTGACGGGACGGCCTTGCCGCCCGTGCCCTCGACCTTCTCCTTCAGCTTCTGCGGGGTCAGCGGGTTCGCCTGGTCGGAGAAGATGTCCTTGCCGTCGAGGAGCACGGTGGGGGTGCCCCGGAACTTCCCGGCGCGGAAGGCCTCGTGCGACTTGAGGACCCAGCTGTTGTGGGTGCCGTCCTCCACGCAGGAGCGGAAGGCCGGGGTGTCGAGCCCCTCGACCTTGCCGGCCAGTTCCAGCAGCCTGGCGTTCTTGCCGAAGGCGTCGTCGGTTTCCTGCGGCTGGTTCTGGAAGAGGAGGTCGTGGTACGGGGCGAACTTGCCGGCGTCCTGGGCGCAGGCGGCGGCGTTCGCCCCCTTCAGGGAGCCGGTGCCGCCCATGTTCCCGTCGATCAGGGTGACCAGGTGGTACTCGACCTTGAGCAGCCCCTTGGCCTCCAGGTCGTGGATGGTGGCGCGGTAGTTGTCCTCGAAGGCCTTGCAGGCGGGGCAGCGGAAGTCCTCCCACACCGTGAGGGTGGACTTGGCGCTGTCCTTGCCGGTCTGGATGGCGAGCGCGTCCTTGCCGGTGGCTCCGGAGGGCGCGGCCACCGGGCCGTCCTTGCCCGGCTTGTCGCCCTTGCCGGCGTTGGCCGCGATCACGCCGACGACGGCGGCCAGGCCGAGCACGCCGAGGACCGCTCCGGCCACCAGGAAGGTCCGCCGGCGCTTGTCCCGGGCCTTCTGCCGCTCGCGCTCCTCCTGGAGTCGCTCCCGGGCCGATCGTTTCGTCGCATCGCGGTTCGCACCGTCGTTCTTCTCGCTCACGACCGGCCAAACGAAGCGGGGAGGCACTCGCGTGCCTCCCCGCTCACGTTTCCACCCGATCGGGCTACAGAACCCCTTCCGGGGCCCGTCCCGGGTCAGGACCTGCGTACGCCTTCCGCAAGCTCGCCCGCCAGTGCCCGCACGGCCGACAGGCCGGCCGGCAGGTCGGGGGCGTCCAGGAGCAGCTTCACGAAGGCCGAGCCGACGATCACACCGTCGGCGAAGCCCGCGACCTGCTTGGCCTGCACGGCGTTGGAGACTCCCAGGCCCACGCAGACCGGCAGGTCGGTGGTGGCGCGGGTGCGGCGCACCAGTTCCTGCGCCTCGTTGCCGACGGACTCGCGGGTGCCGGTGACGCCCATGAGGGAGGCCGCGTAGACGAAGCCGGAGCCGGCGGCGGTGATGGTCGCCAGGCGTTCGTCCCGGCTGCTGGGGGCGACGACGAAGACGGTCGCCAGACCGTTCTTCGCCGCGTGCTCGCGCCACAGCGCGGACTCCTGGACCGGCAGGTCGGGCAGGATGCAGCCGGCACCGCCGGCGGCCGCCAGCTCGGCGGTGAACCGCTCGACGCCGTAGCGGTCGATGGGGTTCCAGTACGTCATGACCAGGATCGGGACCCCGGTGGCCTCGAAGGCCTCACGGACCGTGCGCAGTACGTCGGCGATCCTGACGCCGCCGCGCAGGGCGATGTCGTCGGCGGTCTGGATGACGGCGCCGTCCAGGACCGGGTCGCTGTGGGGCAGGCCGATCTCGACGATGTCGGCGCCGCCCGCGATGACGGCCTTGACGGCCTCGATGCCGCCGTCGACGGTCGGGAAGCCGGCCGGGAGGTAGGCGACGAGGGCCGCGCGGTCCTCGGACTTGGCCTTGGCGAGGGTCGCGCTCAGCAGTTCCAGGTGGCCGGTCCTGTCGGTGGTGCTGCTCACTTGCCGTCCCCCTCGATGCCCTCGGTGCCCTGGGCGCCGTCGTACAGCCCGAAGTAACGGGCGGCCGTGTCCATGTCCTTGTCGCCGCGGCCGGACAGGTTGACCACGATCAGCCCGTCCTGGCCCAGTTCCCTGCCCAGGTCGAGGGCGCCCGCGAGGGCGTGCGCCGACTCGATGGCCGGGATGATGCCCTCGGTGCGCGACAGCAGGCGCAGGGCCTGCATGGCGGCGTCGTCGGTGACCGCGCGGTACTCGCCGCGGCCGCTGTCCTTGAGGTAGGAGTGCTCGGGGCCGATGCCCGGGTAGTCCAGGCCGGCCGAGATCGAGTAGGGCTCGGTGATCTGGCCCTCCTCGTCCTGGAGGACGTAGCTGCGGGAGCCGTGCAGGATGCCGGGCTCGCCCGCGGTGAGGGTGGCGGCGTGCTCGCCGGTCTCCACTCCGTGTCCGGCGGGCTCGAAGCCGACCAGGCGGACCCCGGTGTCCGGGATGAAGGCGTGGAAGAGGCCGATGGCGTTGGAGCCGCCGCCGACGCAGGCGGCGACCGCGTCGGGGAGCCGGCCGGCGCGCTCGATGATCTGGCGGCGGGCCTCGACGCCGATGACGCGGTGGAAGTCGCGGACCATGGCCGGGAAGGGGTGCGGGCCGGCGACGGTGCCGAAGAGGTAGTGCGTCCGGTCCACGTTGGCGACCCAGTCGCGGAACGCCTCGTTGATGGCGTCCTTGAGGGTCCGGGAGCCGGACTTCACGGCGATGACCTCGGCGCCGAGCATGCGCATGCGGGCCACGTTGAGGGCCTGGCGCTGGGTGTCGATCTCGCCCATGTAGATGGTGCAGTCGAGGCCGAAGAGGGCGCAGGCGGTGGCGGTGGCCACGCCGTGCTGGCCGGCGCCGGTCTCGGCGATGACGCGGGTCTTGCCCATGCGCTTGGTGAGCAGCGCCTGCCCCAGCACGTTGTTGATCTTGTGCGAGCCGGTGTGGTTGAGGTCCTCGCGCTTGAGGAAGATCCGGGCGCCGCCCGCGTGCGCGGCGAACCGGGGCACCTCGGTCAGGGCGCTGGGCCGGCCCGTGTAGTTGACCATGAGGTCGTTGAGCTCGGCGGCGAAGGCCGGGTCGCCCTTGGCCTTCTCGTACTCGACGGCGACCTCGTCCACGGCGGCGACGAGGGCCTCCGGGATGAACTTGCCGCCGAAGTCACCGAAGTAGCCCTCGGCGTTGGGGACGTGACCCTCCGGGTCCGGGATGAAGAACGAGCTGGTGGACATGGCCACTACTCCTACGGGTGCGGAATGCGAGGCTTCGCTCGACGCGGGCTGGATGCACCGTATTGCGCCGCCGGTCCGTCGCCCGCGCACCCCGCTGACGGGTGGGCGGCGTACGGACGGGACGGTCCGCGCCCGGGAAGGGGCGGGGACCGTACGCGGCCGCCCGCGCCCGGTACGTCAGGGGTACCGGGCGGGGAGGGCCGTCGTCACGGGCGCGGTTCCGGCGCGCCATCGCATGCCGTTGACCTGTCCGGGCTCGGACCCGATCACGTAGCGCACCCGCCTGCCGTGCACGCGGCGCGCCGGGGCACGGCAGCCGCGGGGGCGGCAGCCGCGCGCCAGGGGCGCGTGCGCCGTCGGCACGCCGGCCGGGCCGTGGCCCGGGCGGGTGCGGACGCGGGAGCGGGCGGGAGGCATGGGAGTGGTCAGCTCCGCCCGTGGCGCAGGGCGGGGTGGGCGCCGGCGGCGACGAGGTCGGCCACGGCCGCCTTCGGGTCGCGGCCGGTGACCAGGGACTCTCCGACGAGGACGGCGTCGGCCCCCTCGTTGGCGTAGGCGATCAGGTCGTGCGGTCCGCGGATTCCGGACTCGGCGACCTTCACGATGTGGGGCGGGATCTCTCCGACGATCCGCTCGAAGGTGGAGCGGTCGACCTTGAGGTCCTTCAGGTTGCGCGCGTTGACGCCGATGATCTTGGCGCCCGCGGCGACGGCGCGCTCGATCTCCTCCTCGTCGTGGACCTCGACGAGCGGGGTGAGGCCGATGGACTCGGCCCGCTCGATGAGGGAGACCAGGGCCTCCTGGTCCAGGGCCGCGACGATCAGCAGCACGAGGTCGGCGCCGTAGGCGCGGGCCTCCCACAGCTGGTACGCCGTGACGATGAAGTCCTTGCGCAGGATCGGGATGTCCACGCGGGCGCGGACGGCCTCGAGGTCGGCGAGCGAGCCGCCGAAGCGGCGCTCCTCGGTGAGGACGGAGATGACCGCCGCCCCGCCGGCCTCGTAATCGGCGGCGAGCCCGGCCGGATCCGCGATCGCGGCCAGCGCGCCCTTGGAGGGGCTGGAGCGCTTGACCTCGCAGATCACCTTGACGCCGTCGCCACGCAGGGCGGCGACACCGTCCTTGGCCTGGGGCGCCTTGGCGGCACGCTCCTTGAGCTCGTCGAGGCTCACGCGGGCCTGCCGTTCGGCAAGGTCTTCGCGGACCCCTTCGATGATCTCGTCGAGCACACTCACGCGAGCGGCCCCCTTCCGGGTTGATGACGGTCGGCCGCCTTGCAGACACGTTCCACTGCAAGGTCAGCACTCAAATGGTATCCGCAGGTCGCCGAGGGCTCCGCACGGACTTCTCGGTGTCCCATGGACTGGACACTCGGAATATGGCCCTCCCGTAGTTCCCGCAAGGGCCTCCGCCGGGTCAGGGGGCCAAGGCAGAACCGAACGGGAGGTTCCGGACAATCGAGAAGGCGAGCACGACGGCCCCGATGCCCCACCAGGCGGTCGGCCCCGGGGCGATCCGGGGGACCGGGCCGCCGCGGAAGGCACGCACCAGCCACAGCGCCGTGAACGCGGCGAAGACCAGGTATCCGGCCACGGCCACGGCGTTGGCGCCGAGGGCGGCCGGCAGGTCCCCGGTGGCGAAGGCGTGCGCGCTGCGCAGCCCGCCGCACCCGGGGCACAGCACCCCGGTCAGCCGGAACAGCGGGCAGACCGGGTAGTGCCCGGGCTCGTTGGGGTCCACGGCACCCACGTACGCGAACGCCGCCACCGCCCCGGCCAGGGTGAGCACGGGGGCGGCCAGCCGCCGGGCCCGGGGGGCCCGTACGGGCGCCGGAGCGGGCGGCAGCGGCTGCCGGAGCGCCGCGTGCGGGGCGTCGGTGTGAGGGGCGTCCACGCGCTGATTCTCTCCGCTCATGACGAAAGGCGCAGCCCGACGGGGCCGCGCCTTTCGAAAGCGGACCGGCAGACCCGCGGGATCGCGCTCAGACCTTGGCGGGGACCCGGTTGGCGGCGATGACCTCGGCGAGGTCGCGGTGGCCGTCCTTCGGCGCGCCCATGCCGGCGGCCCGCATCGCGAGGCCGACCACACCACCGAGCGCGACGACGACCAGGCCGGCCCAGAACCCGAGCGGGTTCGCCAGCACCATGAAAGCGCCGGAGACGCAGAAACCGATGAAGGCGATGATGACACCGGTCCAGGCGGCCGGGGTGTGTCCGTGGCTCGTGCCCGCCATGAGTTGCTCCTCGTTGCTCTGTCTCAAGCGTGTAGAGAGCGTGGCCTGTGTCGCACGCTCGCTGTCGTTGTCATTCTCCCGCACGGGGCCGCCGGTTTCGCCAGTGGGTGGGGGTCCGCGGCGGGGCCCGCTCAGCCGGTGGGGTCCTCGCCTCGGTCCAGCGCCTTCCACAGGTCCTCCGGACGGTCCGGGTCCACCGGGGCCGGAGTGCGTCCGCGGGGGCTCCCGTCGCGCTCGTAGCGGCCTCCCATCGCGGGCCAGTCGCGGCCGAAGCGCAGCGCGAGCAGTCCCGCGAGCAGGATCAGCGCCGCTCCGGAGGCGGTGACGTACGGCCACGCCGTGTGGCTCAGCTCCATCACCCGGGCGGCGGTGTCGGCCGTCGCGGTGGCGGCCCGCTCGTCCAGCGCCCGCCGGTCGTCGGCGGCGGCCACCGCGGCCAGCGCCGCGCCCAGGCCGCTCAGCGCGAGGAGTCCGGAGACCAGCAGGCGGCCGCGGCCGCGTACGGCGAACACGGCGACCAGGGCGGCGAGGCCGACGATGGCCAGCGCCGCCGGGAGGCCCGTGACGGCCCGCCCGTCCGCGGTCAGGGGAAGGCTGCCGCCCCCGATGGAGGCGCTGCCCCGGGCCCAGGTGCGGCCCGAGGCGAGCAGGACGACGGTGGCGCCGAGCGCACCGAGCAGCAGGGCGACGGCCACGGTGCGGCGGCCGGTGCTGCTCCCGGCGGCCTCGGCCTCGTTGGGGGGGTGGGGTACGGCGGTCACGTACCCACTATCCCCTACGGCCTCAGGCGCGGTGGAGGCGGTTCGCCGCTCCCACGGCGCGGAGCACGGCGGCGGCCTTGTTGCGGCACTCCTGGTCCTCCAGCTCGGGCACCGAGTCGGCGACGACCCCCGCTCCGGCCTGCACGTACGCCGTCCCGTCGCGCAGCAGCGCGGTGCGGATGGCGATGGCGGTGTCGGAGTCCCCCGCGAAGTCGAGGTAGCCGACGCAGCCGCCGTACAGACCGCGGCGGGAGGGCTCCAGCTCCTCGATGATCTGCATGGCGCGCGGCTTGGGCGCACCGGAGAGGGTGCCGGCGGGGAAGCAGGCGGTGAGCACGTCGAAGGCGGTCCTGCCCTCGGCGACCCGTCCGGTGACCGTGGAGACGATGTGCATGACGTGCGAGTACCGCTCGATGCTCATGAAGTCGACGACCTCGACCGAGCCCGGCTCGCAGACCCGGCCCAGGTCGTTGCGGCCCAGGTCGACGAGCATGAGGTGCTCGGCGCGCTCCTTCGGGTCGGCCAGCAGCTCCTCGGCCAGGTCGTTGTCCTCCTGCGGGGTGGCGCCCCGGTGGCGGGTGCCGGCGATGGGGTGGACCATGGCCCGGCCGTCCTCGACCTTGACCAGCGCCTCGGGGCTGGACCCGACGACGTCGAAGCCGTTCTCGAAGCGGAAGAGGTACATGTACGGGGACGGGTTGGTGGCCCGCAGCACCCGGTAGACGTCCAGGGCGGAGGCGTGGCAGGGGGTCTCGAACCGCTGCGAGGGCACCACCTGGAAGGCCTCGCCGGCCCGGATGCGTTCCTTGACGTCCTCGACGGCCGCCTGGTACTTCTCGCCGCCCCACAGCGCGTCGAAGGGCGGCAGCTCCGACTCCGGGAGCGGGGCGGGCGCGTAGGGCGCGGGCCGCGCCAGGTCGGCCTCCATCGCGTCGAGACGGGCGACCGCGTCGGCGTGGGCCTCGTCGGCGCCGGTGTCGAGGGCGTTGTGGTTGATCGCGTTGGCGATGAGCAGGACGGTGCCGTCCCAGTGGTCGAGGACCGCCAGGTCGGAGGTGAGGAGCATGGTCAGCTCGGGGAGCTCCAGGTCGTCCTCGGTGTGGTCCCCGATGCGCTCCAGGCGCCGGACGATGTCGTAGCCGAGGTAGCCGACCATGCCGCCGGTGAAGGGCGGCATGCCGCCCGCGAGGTCGCGGGGGGTGTGCAGGGCCTCGACGGTGGCGCGCAGGGCGTCGAGGGGGTCGCCGTCCGTGGGGACGCCGACGGGCGGGGTGCCGATCCAGTGCGCCCGGCCGTCCTTGACGGTGAGGGTCGAGTCGCTGCGGACGCCGATGAAGGAGTAGCGGGACCAGGAACGCCCTCCCCCACTGCCTCCGGTGTGGGAGGTACCCCCAAGGGCGGATTCCAGCAGGAACGTGCCGGGGCGTTCGGCGGCCAGCTTCCGGTAGAGCCCGACGGGGGTGTCCCCGTCGGCCAGCAGCCTGCGGCTCACGGGGATGACGCGGCGGTCGGCCGCGAGCTTGCGGAACGTCTCGAGATCCATGCGGGGGGACCCTAACTGGCTAGCTGGCGTCGCTGAGGAGGAGGACATCGTCGTCGAAGCAGGTACGGGCACCCGTGTGGCAGGCGGCACCGACCTGGTCGACCTTGACGAGCACGGTGTCCGCGTCGCAGTCGAGGGCGACGGACTTCACGTACTGGAAGTGGCCGGAGGTGTCCCCCTTGACCCAGTACTCCTGCCGGCTGCGGGACCAGTAGGTGCAGCGGCCGGTGGTGAGGGTGCGGTGCAGGGCCTCGTCGTCCATCCAGCCGAGCATCAGCACCTCACCGGTGTCGTACTGCTGGGCGATGGCCGGAACCAGGCCGTCCGCGGAGCGCTTGAGGCGGGCGGCGACGGCGGGGTCGAGGGAGGACGTACTCATGGGCCCCATTGTGCCGGGCGGAAGGCCCTGGTACGGATCACCGTCCGCCTGATGAGCGGCGGCGGGGTGGCTTCCGGTCGTAGGCTGGCCCGTATGTCTACCCATGCGAAGCGTGAACGCCTGCTGCTGGCGGACCTTTTGGAGGCGGCGGGACCGGAGTCGCCGACGCTGTGCGACGGCTGGACCTGCCGGGAACTGGCGGCGCACGTGGTGGTGCGCGAGCGCCGCCCGGACGCGGCGGGCGGGCTGCTGCTGAACGTGCTGAAGGACCGCCTCGACCGGGCGATGGCCGAGTACGCGGCCAAGCCGTACGAGGAACTGATCCAGCTGATCCGCACCGGCCCGCCGAAGCTGTCCGTGTACGCCCTGAAGCAGATCGACGAGGCCGCGAACGCGGTGGAGTTCTACGTCCACGCCGAGGACGTGCGGCGCGCCCAGCCGGACTGGTCGCCCCGGACGCTGGACCCGGTGTTCTCGGACGCGCTGTGGTCCCGGCTGGAGAAGCTGGCCCGTCTCACGGGCCGCCGCTCGCCGGTGGGCCTGGTGCTGCGCCGCCCGGACGGGCGCACGGCGGTGGCCCACAAGGGCGTGCCGGTGGTGACGGTGACCGGGGAGCCGGGTGAGCTGACGCTGTTCTGCTTCGGCCGGCAGGACGCCGCCGCCGTGGAGCTGGACGGCGAGAAGGAGGCCGTGGCCCGGCTCACGGTGGCCCAGCTGGGCATCTGAGGCCCCGGGGCCCGACCGGGACCGGTGGACCGGGAGGCCCGCGACCCGGCCGGGCCGCCCTCGCGGGGGCCCGGCCGGACGGCCGGGGTCAGCGGACCGGGTGGCCCGCTTCGCGGAGGGCCGACTTGACCTCGGAGATGCGCAGGTCGCCGAAGTGGAACACCGAGGCGGCGAGGACCGCGTCGGCGCCCGCGCCGATGGCGGGCGCGAAGTGCTCCAGCTTGCCGGCGCCGCCCGAGGCGATCACCGGGACGGTGACGTGCGCGCGCACGGCGGCGATCATCTCGGTGTCGTAGCCGTCCTTGGTGCCGTCGGCGTCCATGGAGTTCAGCAGGATCTCCCCGGCGCCCAGTTCGGCCGCCCGGTGCGCCCATTCGACGGCGTCGATGCCGGTGCCCCGGCGGCCGCCGTGGGTGGTGACCTCGAAGGCTCCGGTCCCGGTGCGGCGGGCGTCGACCGACAGGACGAGGACCTGGCGGCCGAAGCGCTCGGCGATCTCCTGGATCAGCTCGGGCCGGGCGATGGCGGCCGTGTTCACGCCCACCTTGTCGGCGCCGGCCCGCAGCAGCTTGTCGACGTCGTCGGCGGTGCGGACGCCGCCGCCGACCGTGAGCGGGATGAAGACCTGCTCGGCGGTGCGCCGGACCACGTCGTAGGTGGTCTCGCGGTTGCCGGAGGAGGCGGTGATGTCGAGGAAGGTCAGCTCGTCGGCGCCTTCGGCGTCGTACAGCTTGGCCATCTCCACCGGGTCGCCGGCGTCGCGCAGGTTCTGGAAGTTCACGCCCTTGACGACCCGGCCGTTGTCCACGTCCAGGCAGGGGATCACGCGTACGGCGAGGGTCACGGCGCCACCTCCCCGTAGGCCTCGACCTCGACCTCGACGACCATGCCGGGGTCGACGAAGCCGGAGACGATGAGCATCGTGGCGGCGGGGCGGACGGTGTCGAACAGCGCCTTGTGGGCGCGGCCCACCTCGTCCACGTCCCGGGCGTGCGTCAGGTACATCCGGGTGCGGACCACGTGCTCGGGGCCGAGTCCGGCCGCGGCGAGCGCCTTGAAGGCGACCTCGAAGGCCTTGACCGTCTGGTCGTACGGGCCGCCCGCGTCGGCCGCCGTGCAGCCGGAGACCAGGACCAGGCCGTTGGGGAGGGCGACGGCGCGGGAGTAGCCGATGACGTCCTCGTAGGGGCCGCCGGAGGAGATGCGGCGTACGTCGGGGGAGCTCATGCGCGGACCGCCTCCAGGGCCTCTTCCAGGGTGAAGGCCTTGGCGTACAGGGCCTTGCCGACGATGGCGCCCTCGACGCCGAGGGGGACGAGCCCGGACAGGGCCCGCAGGTCGTCCAGGGACGAGACGCCGCCGGAGGCGACGACGGGCCGGTCGGTGGCGGCGCAGACGTTCCTCAGCAGCTCCAGGTTGGGGCCGGTGAGCGTGCCGTCCTTGCCGATGTCGGTGACGACGTAGCGGGCACAGCCCTCGGAGTCCAGGCGGGCGAGGGTCTCGTAGAGGTCGCCGCCCTCGCTGGTCCAGCCGCGGCCCTTGAGGGTGGTGCCGCGTACGTCGAGGCCGATGGCGATCCGGTCGCCGTGCCCGGCGATGGCCTTGGCGGCCCACTCGGGGGTCTCCAGGGCGGCGGTGCCGAGGTTGACGCGGGTGCAGCCGGTGGCGAGGGCCGCGGCGAGCGTGGCGTCGTCGCGGATGCCGCCGGACAGCTCGACCTTGATGTCCATGGCCCGGGTGATCTCGGCGACCAGGGACCGGTTGTCACCGGTGCCGAAGGCGGCGTCCAGGTCGACGAGGTGCAGCCACTCGGCGCCGGCGGCCTGCCAGGCGAGGGCCGCCTCCAGCGGGGAGCCGTAGGAGGTCTCGCTGCCCGACACGCCGTGCACGAGGCGTACGGCCTGGCCGTCGCGGACGTCGACCGCGGGAAGGAGTTCCAGAGTCTTCGGCATCACAGGGTCTCGATCCAGTTGGTGAGGAGCTGGGCGCCGGCGTCGCCGGACTTCTCGGGGTGGAACTGGGTGGCCCACAGGGCCCCGTTCTCCACCGCCGCGACGAAGCGCTCGCCGTGGGTGGCCCAGGTGACCCGGGGGGCGCGGATCACCGGGTTGGTGACTTCCAGGCTCCAGTCGTGGGCCGCGTAGGAGTGCACGAAGTAGAAGCGCGCGTCGGCGTCCAGACCGGCGAAGGCCTGGCTGTCGGCCGGGGCCTCGACGGTGTTCCAGCCCATGTGCGGGACCACGGGGGCCTTCAGCGGGCCGACGGTGCCGGGCCACTCGTCGAGGCCCTCGGTCTCCACGCCGTGCTCGATGCCGCGCTCGAAGAGGATCTGCATGCCGACGCAGATCCCCATGACGGGGCGGCCGCCGGAGAGCCTGCGGCCGATGATCCAGTCGCCGCGGGCGTCCTTCAGACCCTGCATGCAGGCGGAGAAGGCGCCGACACCGGGGACGAGGAGGCCGTCGGCGTCCATGGCCTTGTCGTAGTCGCGGGTGATCTCGACGTCCGCGCCGACGCGCGCGAGGGCGCGCTCGGCGGAGCGGATGTTGCCGAAGCCGTAGTCGAAGACCACGACGTTCTTCTTGGCGCTCATTCCCAAATTCCCTGGATTCGCAGGACTCCCGCGGCGAGGCACATCGCGGAGCCGAGGGCGAGCAGAACGATCACCGAGGTGGGCATCTTCTGCTTGTGGAAGGAGTAGACGCCCCCGGCCAGGAACAGGCCGAGGACGATGAGGATGGTGTTCAGGCCGTTCACGGCTAGAGGGCGCCCTTCGTGGAGGGCAGGATCCCGGCGGCGCGCGGGTCGAACTCGGCGGCGTAGCGCAGGGCCCGGGCGAGGGCCTTGAACTGGCACTCCACGATGTGGTGGGCGTTGCGCCCGTACGGGACGTGGATGTGCAGGGCGATCTGGGCCTGCGCGACGAAGGACTCGAAGATGTGCCGGGTCATCGTCGTGTCGTACGAGCCGATCATCGGCGCCATGTTCTCGGGCTCGGTGTGCACGAGGTAGGGGCGGCCGGAGAGGTCGACGGTCACCTGGGCGAGGGATTCGTCCAGCGGGACGGTGCAGTTGCCGAAGCGGTAGATGCCGACCTTGTCGCCGAGGGCCTGCTTGAAGGCGGCGCCCAGCGCGAGGGCGGTGTCCTCGATGGTGTGGTGGCTGTCGATGTGCAGGTCGCCGTCCGTCTTGACCGTGAGGTCGAAGAGGCCGTGGCGGCCGAGCTGGTCGAGCATGTGGTCGTAGAAGCCCACGCCCGTCGAGACGTCGACCTTGCCCGTGCCGTCGAGGTTTATCTCGACGAGGACCGAGGTCTCCTTCGTGGTCCGTTCGACCCGTCCGATGCGGCTCATGCGTGCTGCTCCTTCTTCAGTGCGCGAACCGCTTCCAGGAACGCGTCGTTCTCGGCCGGGGTGCCTGCGGTGACCCGCAGCCGGCCCGGTACGCCGTTGTCCCGGACCAGGACGCCCTGGTCGAGGATCTTCTGCCAGGCGGTGTGGGAGTCCTCGAACTTCCCGAACTGGATGAAGTTCGCGTCGGACTCGGTGACCTCGTACCCGATGGCCCGCAGTTCGGTGACCAGGCGGTCCCGTTCGGCCTTGAGCTGCTCGACGTAGCCGAGCAGGGTGTCGGTGTGCTCCAGAGCGGCCAGCGCGGTCGCCTGGGTGACGGCGGACAGGTGGTACGGCAGGCGTACGAGCTGCACGGCGTCGACGACGGCGGGGTGCGCGGCGAGGTAGCCCAGGCGCAGGCCCGCCGCGCCGAAGGCCTTGGACATGGTCCGGGAGACCACCAGGCAGGGGCGGCCCTCGATCAGCGGGAGGAGGGAGTCGCGGTGGGAGAACTCCACGTACGCCTCGTCCACGACGACCAGGGAGGGCTTGACGGCCTGCGCGGCCTCGTACAGGGCGAGTACGGTCTCGGCCTCGACGGCGGTGCCCGTCGGATTGTTGGGCGAGGTGATGAAGACGACGTCGGGGGCGTGCTCGGCGATCGCCCGCTCCGCCGCCTCCACGTCGATGGTGAAGTCCTCGCGGCGGGGGCCGGAGATCCAGCCCGTGCCGGTGCCGCGCGCGATGAGCGCGTGCATGGAGTACGAGGGCTCGAAGCCGATCGCCGTGCGCCCCGGGCCGCCGAAGGCCTGGAGCAGCTGCTGGAGGACCTCGTTGGAGCCGTTGGCGGCCCAGACGTTCTCCTTGGCGACGGGGTGCTTGCCCGTACGGGTGAGGTAGGCGGCGAGCTGGGTGCGCAGCTCGACGGCGTCCCGGTCGGGGTAGCGGTTGAGGGTGCGGGCCGCCTCGGCGACGCGTTCGGCGATGCGCCGTACGAGCGGCTCGGGCAGCTCGTACGGGTTCTCGTTGGTGTTCAGCTGGACGGGCACGTCGAGCTGCGGGGCGCCGTAGGGGCTCTTGCCGCGCAGTTCGTCCCGGATCGGGAGGTCGTCGATGCCGAAGGTCACTGTCCGGGCACCTTCCATCCGAAGCGCGCCTTGAGGGCGGCGCCGTGCGCGGGCAGGTCCTCGGCCTCGGCCAGCGTCACCACGTGGTGGGTGACCTCGGCGAGGGCGTCGCGCGTGTAGTCGACGATGTGGATGCCGCGCAGGAAGGACTGGACGGACAGGCCCGAGGAGTGGCAGGCGCAGCCGCCGGTGGGCAGGACGTGGTTGGAGCCGGCGCAGTAGTCGCCGAGGGAGACCGGCGCCCAGGGCCCGACGAAGATCGCCCCGGCGTTGCGCACGCGGGCGGCCCAGGCGGCGGCGTCGGCGGTCTGGATCTCCAGGTGCTCGGCGCCGTACGCGTCGACGACCTTGAGGCCGTCCTCCAGGGTGTCGACCAGCACGATCGCGGACTGCTTGCCCGCGAGGGCGGGCTTGATCCGGTCCTCGACGTGCTTGGTCGCGGCGACCTGCGGCTCCAGCTCCTTCTCGACGGCGGCCGCGAGCTCCGCGGAGTCCGTGACGAGGACGGCGGCGGCCAGCGGGTCGTGCTCGGCCTGGCTGATCAGGTCGGCGGCGACGTGCACCGGGTCGGCGGTGGAGTCCGCGAGGACCGCGATCTCGGTGGGGCCGGCCTCGGTGTCGATGCCGATCTTGCCGGTGAAGTAGCGCTTGGCGGCGGCGACCCAGATGTTGCCGGGGCCGGTCACCATGTTGACGGGCAGGCAGTCCTCGGTGCCGTACGCGAACATCGCGACGGCCACGGCGCCGCCGGCGGCGTACACCTCGTCCACGCCGAGCAGCGCGCACGCGGCGAGGATCGTCGGGTGCGGCAGGCCGCCGAACTCCCTCTGCGGCGGAGACGCCAGCGCGATCGACTCGACGCCCGCCTCCTGGGCCGGGACGACGTTCATCACGACGGAGGACGGGTACACCGAACGGCCGCCCGGCGCGTACAGCCCGACGCGCTCGACCGGAACCCACTTCTCGGTCACGGTGCCGCCCGGGACCACCTGGGTGACGTGCTCGGTGCGGCGCTGGTTGCGGTGCACGATCCGGGCGCGCCGGATGGACTCCTCCAGGGCGGCGCGGACGGCCGGGTCGAGCTGCTCCAGGGCGGCCGCGAGGGCCTCCGCGGGTACCCGGACCTGCGTGAGCTCGACGCCGTCGAACTTCCGCGCGTACTCGATCAGCGCCGCCGTGCCACGATGATGGACGTCCTCGCAGATGGGCCGCACCTTCTCCAGGGCGGCTTCCACGTCGAACTCGGCACGGGGCAGCAGGTCGCGCAGGGCGCCGCCCTCGGGGAGGGCGTCACCGCGCAGGTCGATACGAGAGATCACGCCCCAATTCTCTCAGACCGCCTCCCACGACCGTCCGCCCGTATCACTGGCTGATACACGCCCCGGACGTCACCGCCGCCCCTTAGCGTTCTCGTACACGTGAATGACAGCGGGGGGCTGCCATGACCGAAGCACGCGGGGACGGGCCGCCGGACGGCCTCACGGGGGCAGAACAGCGGATGTGGGAGGCCTTCCGGGCGGGCGCCGTCTGCGACCTCGGCGCCCGTACCGCCGGTCTGGACGATCCGCACTCCGGCCCGGCCTGGGGCCCGGAGCGCCGGGTCCGGGCGGAGGTGGTGGCGCACCTGCTGCTCGCCGGGCCGGCGCCGGTCCCGGGGCGGGTCGGGTGCCTGAAGCTGCGCGGTGCGCGGATCACCGGGCGGCTGGATCTGTCCGGTGGCACGGTGGCCCCGTACGTGGAGATCCGCTCGTGCCGCTTCGACGGCGAGATCCAGGTCTCCGAGACCCGCTTCGGCACGCTGCGGCTGGACAACTGCGCGATACCCCGGCTGGAGGGGGCCCGGCTGCACACCGAGGGGGACCTGCACCTGGCGCGCTGCCGGGTGGCGCGCGGGATCCGGCTGACCGACGCGCAGATCGGCACCGACCTGCTGCTCGGCCGGGCGGTGGTCCGGCGGGACGGCCGGGGCCGGGCCGTCGCCGCCGACGGGATGGCGGTCGCGCAGGACTTCCACGGCGACATGCTGGAGACGCACGGGGAGGTGAGCCTGCGCGGGGCGAAGGTGGGCGCCTCGATGAGCCTGCGCGGGGCGCGGCTGAGCAACCCGCACGGCCGGCGCGCGCTGAACGCCCCGACGCTGACCGTCGAGCGGACCCTGTACCTGACCTCCATCGGCCTGGCCTCCACGGGCGACGCGGACCGCCCGTACGACTGGAGCACGACCCCCACGACCGGCGGGCCGGTGCAGCACTTCGAGTGCCGGGGCGGGCTGCGGCTGGACGACGGCCGGTTCGGCGACTCGGTCGACTTCCACGGGGCCCGCTTCGAGCTGCTGCCCGACCAGGAGCTGTCGCTGCGGCGGGTGCAGACGCCCGAGCTGCGGTTCGTCGGGGAGGCCCCGGAAACGGGCCGGGTGGTGGTGTCCGGCGCGAAGGTGGTCAAGCTCGTCGACCGGTCGACGAGCTGGCCCGGGCGCGGGCGGGTGTCCATGGAGGGATTCGTCTACGAGGACCTCGCGCCCCGGGGCCACTTCCCGCTCTCGCGCCGCCTGGAATGGCTGGAGGCGGCCACGCCCGAGTACTCCCCAGGGCCGTACGAGCTGCTCGCCGCCGTGCTGCGCGCCGGCGGGGAGGACGCCGGCGCCCGTGAGGTGCTGGTGGCCAAGCAGCGCCGCCGCCGGGCCACGCTGCCCCCGGCGGCCAGGGCGTGGGGCTACCTCCAGGACTGGACGGTGGTCTACGGGTACCGGCCGGGGCGGGCGGCGCTGTGGATGGCGGTGCTGTGGGCGGCGGGCACCCTGCTGTACCTGCGGCACGAGCCGTCTCCGATCAAGGCGGACGAGCACCCGCAGTGGGACGCCGCCCTGTACGCGCTCGACCTCCTGCTCCCGGTGATCGACCTCGGCCAGCAGGGCCAGTGGAAGCTGGAGGGCGGCTGGCAGTGGGGGTCGGCGGCGCTGGTGCTGCTGGGCTGGATCCTGGCCACGACGGTGGCGGCGGGCGCGTCGCGGCTGCTGAGGCGGGGGTGACGGCCCGGGCCGTCCGGCCACTACCCTGTGCCAGGTGACCACCGTTCGCCTGCCCCTCTTCCCGCTGAACTCGGTGCTGTTCCCGGGCCTCGTGCTGCCGCTGAACGTCTTCGAGGAGCGGTATCGCGCCATGATGCGCGAGCTGCTGAAGACCGGGGAGGACGAGCCGCGCCGGTTCGCGGTCGTCGCGATCCGCGACGGCCGGGAGGTCGCCCCGACCGCGCCCGGACTGCCGGACCAGACGGCCCTGCCCGAGAAGGGCCCGGCGGCGGGCTTCGGTCCGGACCCGGTCCAGGCGTTCCACCGTGTGGGCTGCATCGCGGACGCGGCGACGATCCGGGAGCGGGAGGACGGCAGCTTCGAGGTGCTGGCCACCGGCACGACCCGGGTGCGGCTGCTCTCGGTCGACGCGTCGGGGCCGTTCCTGGTCGCGGAGCTGGAGGAGCTCGCGGAGGACGCGGGCGAGGGCGCGGGCGCCCTGTCCGAAGGGGTGCTGCGGGCCTTCCGCAACTACCAGAAGCGGCTGGCCGGGGCCCGTGAGCGGTCGCTGGCCTCCGCGGCGGAGCTGCCGGACGAGCCGTCGGTGGTGTCGTACCTGGTGGCGGCCGCCGCCGTACTGGACACGCCGTCGAAGCAGCGCCTGCTCCAGGCCCCGGACACCGCGACCCGCCTCGCGGAGGAGCTGAAGCTGCTCCGTGCCGAGACGGCCGTGATCCGGCACCTGCCGTCCCTGCCGGCGGTGGACCTGACCCGCGCTCCGACGAGTCCGAACTGAGCCCGTGGCGAAGAAGAAGCAGCAGCCGGCGGGCACGCCGGCCATCACCGCCCTCACCGCGTCGGGCGTCGACTTCACCACCCACGCCTACGAGCACGACCCGGCGCACCCCTCGTACGGCGAGGAGGCGGCGCAGGCCCTGGGCGTCTCCCCGGACCAGGTGTTCAAGACCCTGGTCGCCGACGTGGACGGGGCCCTGACGGTGGCGGTGGTCCCGGTCTCCGGCTCGCTGGACCTCAAGGCCCTGGCGGCCGCGGTGGGCGGGAAGCGGGCGGCGATGGCCGACCCGGCGCTGGCGGAGCGCACCACGGGGTACGTCCGCGGCGGGATCTCCCCACTGGGGCAGCGCAAGCGGCTGCGTACGGTGCTGGACGCGTCCGCGTCGGGGCATGCCACGATCTGCGTCTCGGCGGGCCGCCGGGGCCTGGAGGTGGAGCTCGCCCCCGCGGCGCTGACCACGCTCACGGGCGCCACGCTGGCCCCGATCGCCCGCCCCAAGGGCGTGCCGGCTAAGTAACGCCGGCGAAGCAGCGCCGGTGACGTGGCGCCGGTGGAGCGGCGCCGGTCAGGAGGAGTGCACGTGCGGCGGGGGGTACGTGTCCCCCGGGTGCCAGTCGTCCTTCGGCTCGGGGTCGCGCGGCCCCCACAGGGCCGTCAGGCCCAGGTGCACCGCCACGGCCGCCATGGGCCACACCAGCAGCACCCCGTGCGCGAGCAGTTGCAGCGGCGCGTCGAACGGCACCCCCTTGCCCGCCTTGGCGGCGGCGGCCGGGACGTTCACGCCGGGGTCGAGCCACAGCCCGAACCGCCATCCCGCCAGCGAGGCGAAGCAGGCTCCGAGGGCCAGCCCGATCACCAGCGGGACGCCCCCGCGCCGGCGCCACAGGAAGACGCCCGCCGCGGTGAGCACGCCGAGCCCCAGGGCCAGCAGGAAGAAGGTGCCGTCGGCGCCGATCCGCGCCTCGCTCTCGGTGTTGCGCAGGAAGACGGCCTCGCCGTTGGAGACGTACTGCACGCGCGGCGCGAGCCAGGTCCACAGCAGCCCGAGCAGTACCCCGGACACGCCCACCACGAGGGTGGCGGCGGCCCCGTCGCGGATGTCCGCCGGGGTGACGGCGGCCTCCGGCTCGGGGAGCGGGGACACGGTCGGCTGCTGCTGCGGGGTCACGGCTTCGGTCACTCCCACATCGTGCCAGGTCTCGGAACGGAAGGGGCGTCCGGGCGGGGCCGTCAGCGGACCGCCGCCCTCCGGTACGCCCAGGTCGCGAGGGCCAGGGACAGTACGCCGACGGCCGCGCACACCCCGAGGTCGAGGACGACCGCCGCCCAGTCGGGGTGCGGGGCGAAGGTCTCCGCGAAGGCCTCCACCCCGTACGTGGACGGCAGCAGGTCCCGCGCCCACACGATGACGTCCGGCATCCGTTCGGCGGGCAGCACGCCCAGCAGCAGCGCCGCCGACATGCCCAGCTGCCCGGCCAGCGTGGCCAGCTCCTGGCGCGGTGCGAGCAGTCCCAGCGCGGCGCCCAGCCCGGCGAGGGCGGCCCCGGCCAGGGGCACCACGGCGGCCAGGATCCACAGCCCGCCCATCGGCAGGCCGAACAGCACGCAGCCGAAGACGGCCGTCACCAGCGTGCCCGGCAGGGTGAAGGAGGCGTACGCGGCCGCGGCGCCCAGCACCACCGACGCGGGCGGCACCGGCAGGGTGGCGTAGTGGTCGAGGCCGCCGCCGGCCCGCAGCTGCCCGAAGTACTGCGCGAGCAGGTTCAGCGCGACGAAGGCGACGACCAGGACGGAGGAGCCCGCGACGACGGCCCGCGCCTCCGAGCCGCCGTCCACCACGCCCCGCATCAGGACCATGATCCCGACGGACTGGAAGGTGGCGACGAACAGCAGCGGTATCCGGGCGACCCGGGCCCGGGACAGCTGGGCCCGGTAGACGGCGGCGAGCGCCGGGAACAGCCGAGCGCGCGGCGCGAGGTCCGCGGGAGCGGGGGCGGCGGCAGCGGTGGCGGCGGCGGTGGCGGCAGCGGTGGTCACGACTTGACCAGACCCTTCGTACGGCCGCCCAGCGCGAGGTACACGTCCTCCAGGCTCGGCGTGGCCAGCGTGAAATCGTCGAGGGCGGCGAAGGCCGGGCCACCGGTCACGGCGGCGACGGCCGCGCGGGCCTCGGCCTGTCCCAGCCGCAGCACCCAGCGGCGGCCGGACTCGGCGGCCAGCGGGGCGAGCGACGCGACCTCGGGCACGTCCAGCGGCGGGGCGGTGCGCCAGACGAGCTCCAGGCGGACCTCGTCGGAGACCTTGGCCTTGAGGCCCGCCGGGGTGTCGCAGGCGATGACCCGGCCCTGGTCGACGACGGCGACCCGGTCGAGGACGGTCTCGGCCTCGATGACGTTGTGGGTGACGAGCAGGACCGTGGCCCCCTGGCTCCGGCGCCGCCGGTCCACGGCCTCCCAGACGGCCCGCCGGGCCACGGGGTCCATGCCGGTGGTGGGCTCGTCCAGGACCAGGACCGGCCGCTCCCCCACCAGTGCGGCGGCGAAGCAGGCGAGCCGGCGCTGTCCGCCGGAGAGCTTCTTCAGGGGGCGCGCGGCGATCTCGGTCAGCCCGAGTTCCTCCAGTACGCCGTCCCGCGCGGCCCGCGCCTCGCGCACGGCGAGCCCGCGCAGCCGGCCGGTGGTCTCGGCGGCCAGCGCGACGGTGAGCTCGTCGAGGGCGGTGGACTCCTGTCCGAGGTAGGCCAGCAGCCGGGAGGCCCGCTCGGGGTGGCGTACGAGGTCGTGGCCGAGCAGGTTCACGGAGCCGGAGTCGGGCCGCAGCAGTCCGGTCAGCTGGCGGACCAGGGTGGACTTGCCGGCGCCGTTGGGGCCGAGCAGGCCGAAGACCTCGCCGCGCCGGACCTCCAGGGAGATCCCGTCGTTGGCCCGGGTCCGGGGCAGGGCGGGGGCGCCGCGCCGGCCGCGTACGGCGGGGTAGGTCTTGACCAGGTCACGCACCGCGCAGACCACGTCCGAAGCGGCCTCCGCGGCCGCTGCCGTGGTGGGTCCTGCCTGTGCTGTGCCCGTACTCACGAGGGAGCAGCCTACGCGGCTTCCGGCGCTACTCGGCCGCCGGGGTCGTCGGCGACCCGGGTACGGCGGCCGTGGGACCGCCGACGTGCTCGGCCGCGGCGCGGACGTCGATCTCCCTCCAGAACCCGGCACGGATGGCGTAGCGGTCGTGCTCGTCGATCTGGTCGTCCTTGTGGGCGAGGAGCCCGAAGCGGGCGGCGTAGCGCAGCAGCTCCCCGTCGATCCGGTGCGGGACCCGGGGGTACATGGTGGCCAGTTTCTGGAGGTGGGCGGTCTCGGGAAGGCGTTCCATCCAGCGCCGGGCGAAGACCTGGCCGACCTCGAAGGGGTCGCCGCCGACGGTGGTGATGTCCTCCTCGCGGTCGGCCCAGCGCTGCTCGGCGCTGGTGAGCTGGGCGAGGGTGGGCAGCGAGGCGGTCTCGGCGGGTTCGCCGAGCGGTCCGGCGCGGTCGATCCAGCCCTTGTCGGAGGACCAGCGCAGGGCGCTGCCGGCGGGGCTGGGCGCTCCGTGTCCGGCCGGGGCGGCGGCGTGGACGGGGGAGGGCGCGCGGAGTGCGGCGAGGTCCTTCGGGGTGGGGACGGGCTTGGCCCCTTCGGTGGCGGGCGCCGGTACGGGTGCTCCGTTCGGGCGGGCCTCAGGGGTGGCGGCGGTGCCGTTGCGGGCGGCTTCGGCGAGGGCCGCCTCGGGCAGGGGCGCGGAGAGGATCGCGGCGATCTCGGGGCGGGGGGCGGGCGGCGGGGCGCAGAGTCCGGCGAGGTCGCGGGCGCGGACGGCGCGGGTGATCCAGGCGCGGTCGAGGACGCGGCGTTCGTCGGCTTCGGCGACGAGGTCCTCGGACTGGTTGTAGTCCCCGTCGGCGGCCTGGACGGCCCACAGGTGGACGGCGACTCCGTGTTCCTTGGCGGACATGAGGCCGGGCAGCAGGTCGCCGTCGCCGGTGACGAGGACCACGTCGGAGCAGGCCCGGTTGCGGGCGAGCTCGGTGAGTTCGGCGTGCATGGCGGCGTCCACGCCCTTCTGCGCCCAGCGGCCGTCGCTGCGGGTCAGGGCGCCGAGCCGGACGGTGACGCGGGGCATGACGCGCAGCCGGCGGTGCTCGGGCTGGGGCACCCGGTCGGGGGCTCCGTCGAACCAGTAGATCCGCAGGAGGGGCTGCTGGGTGTCGGCCTCGGCGCGCTCGCGCAGGCCCTGGATGAGGGCGGAGTGGTCGACGGTGATGCGGGAGCGGGAGGGTTCCCCGGCGAGGAGGCTCGCGGCGGCGCCCAGCAGGTATCCGGCGTCCACCAGGACGACGCAGCGGTCCACGCGTTCCACCCTCTTCCGTGGGGGTCCTCACAGGTTTTCCCCGAGTCTGCCCGACCGCAAGGGTGTTGACGGCCGGAACTCGATCATCGGCGTGGCGTATCTCCCGGGCGGCGGCGGCAGGGGCGGTTGCTACGCGCGACAATGATCCAAAATGCGCGGTTTGTAGGGTTGTGTGAATGTGAAGGCGGCCCCGGTCCCTACACCCCCCACGGAGGCGTTCCATGGCCAAGAACAAGAATCAGAAGCAGCCCGCGAAGCAGCAGCAGCGTTCGTCCGCCCAGGAGCGGAGTTCGGCCGAGGCGGCGCCGCAGGAGCGCTCCTCCCAGTCGCCGAGCCCGCTGGACATGGCCCACAAGAGCAAGCAGAAGCGCTTCGGCCACAACTGACGCCCGCGCACGGACGACGGAAGGGCCCGCCGGCGTCGCCGGCAGGGCCCTTCCGTACGTGCGGACGCGTCGGCGCCCGCGCCTCTGAACCGTGGTGGCCTAGCCCGCCAGGCAGGAGGGGCCGAGCAGCACCTTGAGGTCGCCGAAGAGGGCCGGGTCCGGCTGGACCCGGTGCCGGTCGAGGCGGAGCACGGTGGTGGTGCGCGGCCCCTGGAGCTTGATCCGCACCTCGGTGTTGCCCTTGTGGTGGCGCAGGATCTCGCCCAGACGGGTCACCATCGGCGGGGTGACCTTGACCGTGGGGATGGTGAGCACGACGGGGGCGTTGGTACCGGCCGAGGACAGGTCGGGGACCATCATCTCCATCGCGACGAGCCGGGGGACGTCCTCGCGCTTGTCGAGGCGGCCCTTGACGAAGACGACGGTGTCCTCGACCAGCTGGGTGGAGACGAGCTGGTAGGTCGCGGGGAAGAACATGCACTCGATGGAGCCGGCCAGGTCCTCGACGGTGGCGATGGCCCAGGCGTTGCCCTGCTTGGTCATCTTGCGCTGGAGGCCGGAGATGATGCCGCCGATGGTGACGACGGCGCCGTCGGAGTGCTCCCCGCCGGTGAGCTGGGAGATGCCGGCGTCCGTCTTGTCGGACAGGACGTGCTCCAGGCCGAAGAGCGGGTGGTCGGAGACGTAGAGGCCGAGCATCTCGCGCTCCTGGGCGAGCAGGTAGGACTTCTCCCACTCGACGTCGGAGAACTCCACGTCCAGGCCGAAGCCGGGCTCGTCGCCGCCGCCCTCGTCACCCATTCCGCCGAAGAGGTCGAACTGCCCCTCGGCCTCCTTGCGCTTGACCGCGACCACGTTGTCGATCATCGATTCGTGGTGGGCGACCAGGCCCTTGCGGGTGTGGCCCATCTCGTCGAAGGCCCCGGCCTTGATCAGCGACTCGATGGTGCGCTTGTTGCAGACGACGGCCTCGACCTTGTCCAGGAAGTCCGGGAAGGAGGAGAACTTCCCCTTGGACTTCCTGGTCTTGATGATCGAGTCGACGACGTTCTGGCCGACGTTGCGCACGGCGGTGAGCCCGAAGAGGATCACGTCGTCGCCCTGGGCGGCGAAGTTGGACTCCGACTCGTTCACGTTCGGCGGGAGCACCTTGATGCCCATGCGGCGGCACTCGTTGAGGTAGATCGCGGACTTGTCCTTGTCGTCCTTGACCGAGGTGAGCAGGCCGGCCATGTACTCGGCCGGGTAGTTCGCCTTGAGGTAGGCGGTCCAGTAGGAGACCAGGCCGTACGCGGCCGAGTGGGCCTTGTTGAAGGCGTAGCCGGCGAAGGGGACCAGGACGTCCCAGAGCTTCTGGATGGCCTCGTCGGAGTAGCCGTTCTTGCGGGCTCCCGCCTGGAAGATCGTGAAGTTCTTCGCCAGCTCCTCGGGCTTCTTCTTGCCCATGACGCGGCGCAGGATGTCGGCCTCGCCGAGCGAGTACCCGGCGATGATCTGGGCGGCCTTCTGCACCTGCTCCTGGTAGACGATCAGGCCGTAGGTGACCGCGAGCACCTCTTCGAGCGGCTTCTCCAGCTCGGGGTGGATCGGGGTGATCTCCTGCTGCTTGTTCTTGCGCAGGGCGTAGTTCGTGTGGGAGTTCATGCCCATCGGGCCCGGGCGGTAGAGCGCGGACACGGCGGAGATGTCTTCGAAGTTGTCGGGCTTCATCAGGCGCAGCAGGGAGCGCATGGGCCCGCCGTCGAACTGGAAGACGCCGAGGGTGTCGCCCCGGCCGAGCAGTTCGAAGGTCTTGGGGTCGTCGAGCGGGAGGGCCAGGAGGTCGATGTCGATCCCCTTGTTGGCCTTCACCATCTTGACGGCGTCGTCCATGATCGTGAGGTTGCGCAGGCCGAGGAAGTCCATCTTCAGCAGGCCGAGCGACTCGCAGCTCGGGTAGTCCCACTGGGTGATGGTGACGCCGTCGGTGTGCCGCACCCAGACGGGGACGTGGTCCACGATCGGCTCGCTGGACATGATCACGCCTGCGGCGTGCACGCCCATCTGGCGGACGAGGCCCTCCACACCGCGGGCGGTGTCGATGACCTTCTTCACGTCGGGCTCGTTCTCGTACATGCTGCGGATCTCGCCGGCCTCGCTGTAGCGGGGGTGCGAGGGGTCGAGGATGCCGGAGAGCGGGATGCCCTTGCCGAGGACGTCGGCGGGCATGGCCTTGGTGAGGCGGTCGCCCATGGCGTACGGGTAGCCGAGGACGCGGGCCGAGTCCTTGATCGCGTTCTTGGCCTTGATGGTGCCGTAGGTGCCGATCATGGCGACCTTGTCCTGGCCGTACTTCTCCGTGACGTACCGGATCACCTCGACGCGCCTGCGCTCGTCGAAGTCGATGTCGACGTCGGGCATGGAGACGCGCTCGGGGTTCAGGAAGCGCTCGAAGATCAGGCCGTGCGGGATCGGGTCGAGGTCGGTGATGCCCATGGCGTACGCGACGATCGAGCCGGCCGCGGAGCCTCGGCCGGGGCCCACCGCGATGCCCTGGTTCTTGGCCCACATGATGAAGTCGGCCACCACGAGGAAGTAGCCCGGGAAGCCCATCGAGATGATCGTGTCCATCTCGTACTCGACCTGGCGCATGCGGTCCTCGGGGATGCCCCCGGGGAAGCGGCGGTGCATGCCGCGCATGGTCTCCTCGCGGAACCAGGTGACCTCGGTGTAGCCCTCCGGGATGTCGAACTTCGGCATCAGGTTCCGGAAGGTGAACATGCCCTCGGTGTCGATCTGGTCCGCGACCAGCTTCGTGTTGGCGCAGCCCTCCTGCCAGGCGTCCGAGGAGTCGATCGCGTACATCTCGTCGGTCGACTTCAGGTAGTAGCCGGAGCCGTCGAAGCGGAAGCGGTCGGGGTCCGAGAGGTTCTTGCCGGTCTGGATGCACAGCAGGGCGTCGTGGGCGGCGGCCTCGTGCGCGTACGTGTAGTGCGAGTCGTTCGTCACCAGCGGCGGGATGCCGAGCTTCTTGCCGATCTCCAGCAGGCCGTCGCGGACCCGGCGCTCGATCTCGATGCCGTGGTCCATCAGCTCCAGGAAGTAGCGGTCCTTGCCGAAGATGTCCTGGTACTCGGAGGCCGACTTCAGGGCCTCGTCGAACTGGCCGAGGCGAAGGCGCGTCTGGAGCTCGCCGGAGGGGCAGCCGGTGGAGGCGATCAGGCCCTCCGACCACTTGCTGATGGTCTCCTTGTCCATGCGCGGCCACTTCGTGAGCCAGCCCTCGGCGTAGGCATCGGACGACAGCCGGAAGAGGTTGTGCAGCCCGGTGGCGTTCGCCGCCCAGATCGTCTTGTGGGTGTAACCGCCGGAGCCGGAGACGTCGTCCCGCTTCTGGTGGGGCTGGCCCCACTGGATGCGGCGCTTGTTGCGCCGGGACTCGGGGGCGACATAGGCCTCGATGCCGATGATCGGGGTGATCCCGGCCTTCTGGGCGGTGTGGAAGAAGTCGTACGCCCCGTGGAGGTTGCCGTGGTCGGACATGGCGATGTGCGTCATGCCCATCTCATTGCAGGCAGCGAACATGTCCTTCAGCCGCGCGGCACCGTCCAGCAGCGAGTACTGGGTGTGGACGTGCAGGTGCGTGAACGGCGTCTTGGTCACGGTGGGGGCCTCCTGAGGAGAGAGGGGCGGCAGCTTCGAATCCTACGTCCCACGAGTGACAGGCCGCGGGCACCGACGGGTACGGTCGTGCGTTGCAGAACCAGGAAGACAGGTCCGGCGTCCAGTCGGTCAGAAGCCGTACCACCCCTTGCACCAGGAGGCATCCGCCATGGCGGTCACCGAGACCACCGACGAACAGCGCGCCGAGCAGATACTCGATGTGTTCGACACCGCATTCGGCCGGCTGCTCGCCGTCGACCCCGCCGCCTTCCAGGTCAAGTTCCGGAAGATGGCCGCCTCCGCCTTCGCCTTCTACCGGGGCACGGCCTGCCTCTTCTACGCCGACCTGGAGCGCGAGCGCCACGGCGGGCCCTACCTGGACGAGCGCACCGGCCGGGTCTGGATCCACGGCGACCTGCACGCCGAGAACTTCGGCACGTACATGGACTCCAACGGCCGGCTGGTGTTCAACGTGAACGACTTCGACGAGGCGTACGTGGGCCCCTTCACCTGGGACCTCAAGCGCTTCGCCGCCTCCGTCGCCCTGATCGGCTACACCAAGGCGCTCAGCGACGAGCAGATCAGCGCCCTCGTGCGGACGTACGCGGCCGCCTACCGGGAGCGGATCCACCAGCTCGCGGTCGGGCGCGAGGCCCGCTACGAGGACGTGGTGCCCCCCTTCACCCTGGACACGGCCGACGGCGCCCTGCTGGGGGCGCTGCGCGCGGCCCGCGCCCGCACCCGCTTCTCCCTGCTGGACTCCATGACCGAGATCCGTGACCACGAGCGCCGCTTCAGCTCGGGCGGCGGGGCGATCGAGCTGGACGCGGCCACCCGGTACAAGGTGCTGGCCGCCTTCGACGGGTACCTGGAGACTCTCCCGGAGGAGTCCCTGGTGCGGCCGGACTCCTACCGGGTCAAGGACGTGGTGGGCCGGCGGGGCGTGGGCATCGGCTCGGCCGGCCTGCCCTCGTACAACATCCTGCTGGAGGGGCACAGCGACGCCCTGGAGAACGACGTCGTGATCTACCTCAAGCAGGCGCAGACCCCGGCCGTGTCCCGGCACGTCACCGACCGGGCGGTCCGGGAGTACTTCCAGCACGAGGGCCACCGCACGGTGATCTCCCAGCGCGCCCTCCAGGCGCACGCCGACCCGTGGCTGGGCTGGACCGAGCTGGACGGCTCCGGGCAGCTGGTGGCGGAGGTCTCCCCCTACGCGGTGGACCTGGACTGGTCGGACCTGGACGACCCGGAGGAGATCGCGGCGGTGGTCGCGGACCTGGGCCGGGCGACGGCCACCATGCACGCCTCGGCCGACGAGGCCGAGAGCGGGCAGTCCCTGGTGCCCTTCTCCACCGAGCGGGCCATCGACGCGGTCATCGCCGCCGACGAGGAGGGCTTCCCCGAGCTGCTGGTCGACTTCGCCCACGCGTACGGCGCCCGGGCCCGCGCCGACCACCAGATCTTCGTGGACCTCTTCCGCAACGGCCGGATCATGTCGTAAGCCATGGGGCGCAGGGGGTTCCGGGCCTTGATTCACAGGGCCAGGGGCCCTCGTCCACAGGAAGTCATGGCACACTCGCGACGATGGACATATCTGGGGTGAGGATCCGGGGGCTGCGGGCCGCGCTGTTCAGCGCGCTCGTCGTGCTGCTCTCGGCCGGCTCCCACGTGCTCCTGTCCCGGGTCCCGCTGCCGCCCGCGCTGGTCGCCGGCGCCTTCGCCGGGGTCTTCGCGATCGCCTTCGCGCTCGCCGGCCGGGAGCGGGGCTTCGGCCCGATCGCCGGGCTGCTGGTGCCGCTGGAGCTGGCGGCCGACACCGTCCTGACCGCCGGGCAGCACGCCTGCTACGGCCCGGCGGGCGGGCCGGTGTCCGGGCCGCTGCGCGCGATGGGCCTGGACGCGCTGTGCGGCGGGACCCCCGTGGGCGGCCCGCTGACCGAGGTGGCCGGGCCCGCCGGGGATCCGGCGGCGCTGCTGGCCTCGCCCGGGCCGTGGACGCCCTGGCTGCTGCTCGGCGCGCACGTCACCGTCGGGCTGGTCGCCGCCGCGTGGCTGCGGCACGGCGAGCGGGCCCTGGTGCGGCTGCTGCGGGCGGTCGCCGCCTTCGCGTTCCGGCCGCTGCTGCTGGCGGCGGCCTCGGCCGGGGCGGTCCCCGGGCGGGCCGGGCGGGCGCTGCGGACGGTGTTCCGCGGCGCGGTGGCCCGTACCCGCTTCCCGGCGCATTCCGTGGGCCTGCGGGGTCCTCCCGTACGCGTGGCGCCCTCGGGCGCCTGAGCGCGTACGGCAGTCCCCTCACCCCTCCACGGAGATCATCATGAGTTCACGCAACAGCCAGAAGAACAAGGCCGCCGCCCGCGAGCGGCTGCGCGTCGAGCGCGAGCAGCAGGCGAAGAAGGACAGGGCCCGGCGCCAGCTGGTCGTGGCCGGCGCGGCCGTCGGCGTCCTGGCACTGGCCGGCGGCGTCGGCTACGCGGTCGTGCGGGCCAACGAGCCCGGCTACTGGGACAAGGCCGCCGAGGCCCAGCTGGTCAAGCCGAAGAACGCCACGGGCGAGGACGGCCTGACCGTGGTCATCGGCAAGCCCGAGGCGAAGAAGACCCTGGAGCTGTACGAGGACTCGCGCTGCCCGGCCTGCGCCACCTTCGAGCAGTCGGTCGGCGAGCAGGTCAAGAAGGACGTCGAGGCGGGCAAGTACAAGCTCCGGTACATCGGCGCGACCTTCATCGACAACGGCGTCAAGGGCGAGGGCTCGAAGAACGCCCTGAGCGCGCTGGGCGCGGCGCTGAACGTGAGCCCGCAGGCCTTCCTCGACTTCAAGGGCGCGCTCTACTCGAAGGAGCTGCACCCCGAGGAGACCGTCGACAGCTTCGGCAAGGACGACTACCTGCTGAAGGTCGCGGACACCGTCCCGGCGCTCAAGGACAACGCCGAGTTCAAGAAGGCGGTCCAGGACGGTACGTACGACCGGTGGGCCATGGACATGTCGAAGGCGTTCAACGAGTCCGGTGTGAAGGGGACCCCGACGCTGAAGATGGACGGCAAGAAGATCGAGACCCCGGCGACGCCGGAGGCCTTCACCGCGGCGATCGACAAGGCCCTCGCGGGCTGACGGAACGACGGACCGACGGGCCGATGTCCTGACGGATTAACGGGCCGATGTCCTGACGGATTGACGGCTGATGTCCTGACAGATCCGGTCATACCGCCGGACCCACCCCAACGGGCGGGCGAACTCTCGGAGTTCGCCCGCCCGTTGCCGTTCCGTGGGTGTTCTCCGCCACGTACTGATCAGTAATATGATCGGCCGTGACCAGTCATCTCACCCCTTCACACCCGCGCCGCCGTACGGTCGTCCTGGCCGCCGCGGCCACGGCCGCGCTCGCGCCGATCAGCACCCTCGGCGGCCAGGCGGCCCACGCGGCGGGGGCCGCGCCCGCCTTCCTCCACGGCGTCGCCTCCGGCGACCCGCTGCCCGACGGGATCCTGCTCTGGACCCGCATCACCCCGACTCCCGAAGCGGTGCCCGGCTCCGGCCTGGGCCCGGCCACCGCGGTGGGCTGGGAGGTGGCCGAGGACAAGGCCTTCTCCCGGGTCGTCGCGAGCGGTTCCGTCACCGCCACCGCCGCCTCCGACCACACGGTCAAGGCGGACGTGCGCGGCCTGCGGCCGCAGACCCCGTACTGGTACCGGTTCACCGCCGGCTCCACCGTCTCCCCCGTCGGCCGCACCCTGACCGCCCCGGCGGCCGACGCCACCACGCCCGGCATCCGGTTCGGCGTGGTCTCCTGCGCCAACTGGGAGTCCGGCTACTTCTCCGCCTACCGGCACCTGGCCGCTCGCACCGACCTGCACGCGGTGCTGCACCTGGGCGACTACATCTACGAGTACCAGACCGGCGGTTACCCCGAGGCGAAGTACGTCGTGCGCCAGCACGAGCCGAAGAACGAGATCGTCTCGCTCTCCGACTACCGCACCCGGCACGGCAAGTACAAGACGGACGGCGACCTCCAGGCCCTGCACGCGGCCCACCCGGTCGTCGCCATCTGGGACGACCACGAGTTCGCCGACAACACCTGGTCCGGCGGCGCCGGGAACCACACGCCGGAGACCGAGGGCGACTGGGCGGCCCGCGCGGCCGCCGCCAAGCAGGCGTACTTCGAGTGGATGCCCGTACGCCCCTCCACGGCGGGTACCGTCTACCGGCGGCTGCGGTTCGGCACCCTCGCCGACCTGCACCTGCTGGACCTGCGCTCCTTCCGCTCGGAGCAGGTCAAGACCGGCAACGGCTCGGTGGACGACCCCGAGCGCACGCTCACCGGGCGCGCCCAGCTGGACTGGCTCAAGTCGGGGCTGGCCTCCTCGAACGCTACCTGGAAGCTTGTCGGCACCTCGGTGATGATCTCGCCGGTGGCCTTCGCCTCGCTGCCCGCGCACCTGCTGAAGCCGCTGGCGCACCTGCTGGGCCTGCCCGAGGGCGGGATAGCGGTCAACACGGACCAGTGGGACGGCTACACGGACGACCGCAGGGAGCTCCTGGGCCACTTGAAGGACCGGAACATCAAGAACACGGTGTTCCTGACCGGCGACATCCACATGGCGTGGGCGAACGACGTCCCGGTGAACATGGCGACGTACCCGGGCTCGGGCACGGCGGCCACCGAGTTCGTGGTGACCTCGGTGACCTCCGACAACATCGACGACATGCTGCACGTCGCGCCGCACACCCTCTCGCTCGTGGCGGAGGGCGCCATCAAGGCGGCGAACTGGCACGTCAAGTGGCTGGACATGGACTCGCACGGCTACGGCGTGCTGGACGTGACGGCCGAGCGCTCGCAGATGGACTACTACGTGGTCTCGGACAAGCGGCGGCAGGACGCGAGCTCCTCCTGGGCCCGGTCGTACCGCACGCTGAACGGCAGCCAGAAGGTGGAACGGGCCGACCAGCCGGTTCGCTGACCCTCCGTCAAATTTGCCGCGAATCGGGGCTCCTGGTGCAGACCAGGAGCCCCACCCGTCACATCGGCAACAAATCTTTAACCTACGAGTACTTGCCATCTTGATGACATGCACACATAAACTTCCGGCCAGCGTGAGGAAATCCCTCACCCCCCACCACGCTTGCCGAGGAGTCAACGTGCGCGCCGTCGCCCGCATATCCCCCCTTCTCCGCCGCCGCCTCATGGGTACGGCCGTCCTGGCCTCCACCCTGGCGTTCGCCCCCCTGACCGCGCCCGCCACGGTCGCCGCGGCCGCCCCCCACGCGGACGAGATCTGCGCCGAGGACGGCTCCGCCCCGGCCAACGCCCGTGTCGCCAAGCCCCAGCACGACCACGCGGCCGAGCCCAACGAGGTCACCGAGGCCCAGGTCAAGGCCATGGACGCCGACCTGAAGAAGAAGCTCGGCGAGGTCCGGCTGTCCCCGCAGCAGGTCTACGGCGTCGGCGCGGCCGCCACCGTCACGAACATCCCGGTGTACGTCCACGTCATCACCTCCGGCACCGCCGGCAAGCTGACCGCCACGGACATCAGCAACCAGCTCGCCGTCCTCAACGCCGCCTACAGCGGCCAGGGCACGGGCAACGTCGACGCCGGCTTCCAGTTCACCCTGGCCGGAACCGACTACACCGACAACGCCTCCTGGTACAACGTGTCCAGCGGCAGCCAGGCCGAGAAGGACATGAAGAACGCCCTGCGCAAGGGCGACAAGAACGCGCTCAACATCTACACCGCCAACCTCGGCGGCGGCCTGCTCGGCTGGGCGACCTTCCCGAGCTCCTACGCCTCCCAGCCCAAGATGGACGGCGTGGTCCTCCTCAACACCTCGCTGCCCGGCGGCACCGCCGCCAACTACAACGAGGGCGACACCGCCACCCACGAGGTCGGCCACTGGATGGGCCTGTACCACACCTTCCAGGGCGGCTGCTCGGGCAGCGGCGACTCCGTCTCGGACACCCCGGCCGAGAAGAGCCCGGCCTACGAGTGCCCGACCGGCCGCGACTCCTGCGCCACCAAGTCGGGCGTCGACCCGATCCACAACTTCATGGACTACACGTACGACTCGTGCATGTACCAGTTCACCGCGGGCCAGGTCTCGCGCATGAAGAGCATGTGGACCGCCTACCGCACCGTCTGATCCAGCGGCTCCCCGCACTCACGTCACTACCCCCCGGCGCCCGGCGCCGGGGGGCAGTGCCCTGTGGGTCCTACAGCGTGTCCAGGAAGGCCAGCGCGGCCTTCCAGGTCTCCTCCGCGGCCTGCGCGTCGTAGTCCTCCAGGTCCGGGTCGGTGAACAGGTGCCCCGCCCCCGGATAGCTGTGTACCTCCACGTCCGCCCCGGCCCGCCGCATCCGCAGGTACCAGGCCGTCAGCCAGTCGTGCGTCTCGTACGGGTCCGGGTCCGCGATGTGCAGCTGCACCGGCAGCTCGTCCGCCGAGGCGTCCTCCTCCAGGTCCGCCGTACCGTGCAGGAGCAGCAGGCCGCGGGCCTTGTCGTCGGCCAGCGCCAGGTGCTGCGCGACGGAACCGCCGAAGGAGAAGCCGGCGTACACCAGACCCTGGTCGGAGTGGGGCGCCGACGCCAGCACCGCCCGCTTGAGCAGCTCGTCGCGGCCCACCTCCTCCTGGTGGGCCACACCCTCCTCGAACGTGGCGAACGTACGGCCCTCGAAGAGGTCCGGCACCTGCACCCGGTGCCCGGCCGCGCGCAGCCGGTCGGCCGCGGCGTGCACCGCGGGCCGCAGCCCGTACGTCGAATGGAAGAGCATGATGTTCATGCCCTCCATCGTGCCATTCGTACGGAAAGCAGGAGTCCGGGGGCGCCCCGTGGATACGTTCTCCCCCATGGAGATGGAGAACGTCCTGCGTCCCGCCCTGGTCGTCTGCGCCGCCCTGGTCCTCACCCTGATCGCGGGCTGGCTGCTCGACCTGCTGCTGCGCAAGGCAGACGCCCGGCACCCCGAGACCCCGCTGTGGGGGCTGCTGCGCCGGTGCCGCCTGCCCTTCCGGCTCGTCCTCGGCACCGCGGCGCTCCAGGCCGCGTACCGGCCGGCGGACATCCTCCCCGCCCACGCGGCCGGGGTGGGCCACTTCCTCACCCTGGTCCAGATCGCCTCCACCGCCTGGCTGCTCGTCGGTATCGCGGCCGCGGTCGTCGAGGCGGCCTACGCCCGCTACGCCGCCGCCTCCCCCGACGACGCCCGGGTGCGCCGGGTCCGCACCCAGGTCACCCTGATCCAGCGGGTGCTCACGGCCGTCGCCGTGGTGGTCGCCGTCGCCGCGATGCTGCTGACCTTCCCGCCGATGCGCACGGTCGGCGCATCGGTGCTGGCCTCCGCCGGGGTGCTCGGCATCGTCGCGGGCATCGCCGCGCAGGCCTCCCTCGGCAACCTCTTCGCCGGGCTGCAGATCGCGTTCGGGGACACCGTGCGCATCGGGGACACCGTGGTCGTGGACAAGGAGTGGGGGAAGGTCGAGGAGATCACCTTGACCTTCCTGGTGGTCCGCACCTGGGACGAGCGCCGGATCACGATGCCGGTCTCGTACTTCACCAGCAAGCCGTACGAGAACTGGTCGCGCGGCGGCGCCCAGATGACCGGCACCGTCTTCTGGCACCTGGACCACTCGGCCCCGGTCGCCCTCATGCGGGACCGGCTCGCCGAGCTCCTCGAGGACATCCCCGAATGGGACGGCCGCACCGGCAGCCTGGCCGTCACCGACACCACCCCGCACACCATCGTGGTCCGCGCGGTGGTCACCGCGAAGGACGCCGACGACGTGTGGACCGTGCGCTGCGCGGTCCGCGAGCGGATGATCGCCTGGCTGGCCGCCCGCCATCCGTACGCCCTCCCCCGCGTCACCACCTCGGAGGCGGCCCGGCGACCGGACTGAGCGAACCGGACCGAGCCCCGTCACCGGCGGCCTACGCGCCGCGCAGGCTCCGCACGTCCAGGTGGCGCAGCACCCGGTCGACGATCTCCGGGTCGGAGCCCGGTTCGCTGCGCGCCGCCAGCACCTCGTGCCGGGCGGCGGACATCATCTCCCGCTGGATGCGCTGGACGTCGCGGATCCGCTCCACCCGCTTCGCGTAGGCCTCGCGCCGCTCCTCGTCGACCAGGTCGGGGCTGATCCGGGCCCCGACGTCGTACGCGCGCCGGTACAGCACCTCGACCAGGTCCTCGGGGAGGTCCTCGGACTCCTCGATCTCCTTGAGCCGCCGTTTCGCGGCCTTCGCCGCCCGCAGCGCCAGCCGCCGCTCGGTCTCCCGGTCCTCGTCCGTGTCCGCTTCCACCCCGAGCCGCCGCACCAGCCACGGCAGGGTCAGCCCCTGGAACACGAGCGTGGTCATGATCACCGCGAAGGCGATGAAGACGATCTCGTCGCGCGCCGGGAAGGGCTCGCCGCCCTCCGTGCGCAGGGGAAGCGCCAGGGCCAGCGCCACCGAGGCGACCCCGCGCATGCCCGCCCACCACATCACGACGCTCTCCCGCCAGCTCAGCGGGATGTCCTCGTCGTAGTCGCGGCGCCGGTGCAGCCGCTTCGCCAGCCAGCCCGCCGGCAGCAGCCAGACCAGCCGTACGCCGACCACCACCGCGACCACCACCGCCGCCCAGCCGGCCATGTCCCACTCGCGGCCCCGGGCCACCCCGAAGACGTGGTGCAGCTCCAGCCCGATCAGTCCGAACGCCACCCCGGTGACCAGTGTGTCGACGATCTCCCAGAAGGTGTGCCCGGCGAGGCGGCCCAGCACGTCGTCGGCGTCGCCCGCGTACTCGGCGAGGAACAGGGCCGTCGTCAGCACGGCCAGCACCCCCGAGCCCTGGAACTCCTCCGCGACCACGTACGCGACGAACGGCAGCAGCAGCGTCAGCCCGATCTGGAGCGTGGCGTCCCCGAGCCGGCCCATCAGCCGGTTCGCGGCCCAGCCGAGCGCCAGCCCGACGGCCAGCGCCACCACGGCGGACAGTACGAACTCCCCGAGCGCCTGGGGCCAGGAGAAGCTGCCGCTGACGACGGCGGCGACGGCCACGTGGTAGAGCACGATGGCGGTGACGTCGTTGAACAGGCCCTCGCCCTCCAGGATGGACACCATCCGGCGCGGCAGCCCGAGCGCCCCGGCCACGGCGGTGGCGGCGACGGGATCGGGCGGGGCGACGAGCGCGCCGAGGGCGACGGCGGCCGCCAGCGGCAGGCCGGGCACGACGGCGTGCGCGACGCCGGCCACGGCGGCGGTGGTCACGAACACCAGGGCCACGGCCAGCAGCAGGATGGGCCGGAGGTTCGCGGCGAACTGCCGCCAGGAGGTGCGCTGCGCGGAGGCGTACAGCAGCGGCGGCAGCACCAGCGGCAGGATGTACTCGGGCGGGATGTCCACATTGGGCACGGCCGGCACCAGCGCCAGCACGACCCCGCCGAGGGTCATCAGCACGGGCGCGGGCAACCCCAGCCGGTCCCCCAGCGGTACGGTGACCACGGCGCCGAGCAGCAGGACGAAGAGCAGAGCGAGCTGATCCACTCCCCCACCCTGTCAGAAGCGGGGCCGCACCCGGGGATTTGGGCCGCGCCCCCGGGGCACGCCCGCGGACCGCGCCCGGGACCACGCCCGGGCCGGCGCCCCTAGGGCAGGGTCCGGCGCATCGCCCGGTGCGGGATGCCCGCGTCCTCGAACTCCGGGCCGTACGCCTCGTACCCCAGCCGCTCGTAGAAGCCCAGCGCGTGCGTCTGCGCGCCGAGGTCCACGGCCGCCAGCCCCAGCCGGACGGCCTCCGCCTCGATCGCGCGGACCAGTGCCACGCCGGCGCCCAGCCCGCGCGCGGACGCGCGTACGGCCAGCCGCCCGAGGGAACCGACCTCCGGGGACCCGGTCTTGCCCAGGGCCCCGGGCCCGTGCAGCAGCCGGCCGGTGCCGACGGGTTCCCCGCCCGGGCCGACGGCCAGCACGTGCAGCGCGATCGCGTCGTAGGCGTCGTACTCGACCGACTCCGGCACGGACTGCTCCACCACGAACACCTCGGTCCGCACGGCGCGGCAGGCCGCGAGGTCGGCCTCGGAGGAGGCCACCCTCACCGTGACGGGCGGGGCGGGGGTCACTGGCTCTCGGCCCGGATCACGTCCAGCGCGTGCTGCAGGTCCGCCGGGTAGCCGCTCTCGAACTCCACCCACTGCCCGTCGGCGGGGTGCTCGAAGCCGAGCCGCACCGCGTGCAGCCACTGCCGGGTCAGGCCCAGCCGCTTCGCGACGGTGGGGTCGGCCCCGTAGGTCAGGTCGCCGACGCAGGGGTGGCGGTGCGCGGACATGTGCACGCGGATCTGGTGCGTGCGCCCCGTCTCCAGCTTGATGTCCAGCAGCGACGCCGCGCGGAACGCCTCGATCAGGTCGTAGTGGGTGACGGAGTCCTTGCCGTCCTGGGTCACCGCCCACTTGTAGTCGGCGCTCGGGTGGCGGCCGATCGGCGCGTCGATCGTGCCGCTCATCGGGTCCGGGTGGCCCTGCACCAGCGCGTGGTAGCGCTTGTCCACGACCCGCTCGCGGAACTGGTTCTTCAGCGAGGTGTAGGCGCGCTCGGACTTGGCCACGGCCATCAGGCCGGAGGTGCCGACGTCGAGGCGGTGCACGATGCCCTGGCGCTCGGAGGCGCCGGAGGTGGAGATCCGGTAGCCGGCGGCGGCGAGGCCGCCGATGACGGTGGTGCCGGTCCAGCCGGGGCTGGGGTGGGCGGCGACGCCGACGGGCTTCATGATGACCACGACGTCGTCGTCGTCGTGGATGATCTCCATGCCGGGGACGGGCTCGGCCACGAGTTCGACGGGCCGCGGCGGGGCGGGCATCTCGACCTCGAGCCAGGCGCCGCCGTGGACGCGTTCGGACTTGCCGACGACACTGCCGTCGACCGAGACCTTCCCCTCCGCCGCCAGCTCGGCCGCCTTCGTCCGGGAAAAACCGAACATACGGGCGATGGCGGCGTCGACGCGCTCGCCTTCAAGGCCATCGGGAACGGGCAGGGTGCGGATCTCGGGAATCGTACTCACCTGTCGAGTATGCAGGACTCGGCAGAGGAGCATGCCCGCGCGAGCTCCCCGGTCAGTCCTTGTGGACCGTGCCGTCCGGGTCCAGGCCCTTGAAGGAGAGCAGGACGATCAGGATCCCGCCGCACACGATCGCCGAGTCCGCGAGGTTGAACACGGCGAAGTTGGCCGGTGCGATGAAGTCGACGACCGCACCCCGGAACACGCCCGGCGAACGGAAGATCCGGTCGGTGAGGTTGCCCAGCGCGCCGCCCAGCAGCAGGCCCAGCGCGATGGCCCACGGCAGGCTGTACAGCTTGCGGGCCAGCCGGACGATCACCACGATCACGGTCGCCGCGATGGCGGTGAAGATGATCGTGAAGGCCTCGCCGATGCCGAAGGCGGCGCCGGCGTTGCGGATGGCGGAGAACTGCAGCACGTCGCCGATGATCTCGATCGGCGGCTGGTGTTCCAGTTTGGCCACGACCAGCATCTTGCTGCCGAGGTCGAGCAGGTACGCGAGCACCGCGACGACCAGCAGCGCCGTGATCCGCCTGCGCCCCCGGGGCGCCGCGGGCTCCGACTGCGGTTCGGCGTCGTCCCCGACTTCCGGCATACCGATGATGCGCTCCGCCTCTGCCACGTGAGTCCCTCGAACTAGCTCGAACCGGGTTCGGGAACCTTCATCCCGACGAGACACGAGAGTACGTCAGTGCCCGTAGGTCCTGGCTAGTGCCTCCGTTCCTGCTTCTGCTTGCAGTCCACGCACAGCGTGGCCCTCGGGAAGGCCTGCATCCTGGCCTTCCCGATGGGCTGCCCGCAGTTCTCGCAGAGCCCGTACGTGCCCGCCTCCAGCCGTTCCAGCGCCCGCTCGGTCTGCTCCAGCATCGAGGTGGCGTTCGCGGCGAGGGCCAGCTCGGACTCCCGGGTGATGTTCTTGGTGCCGGTGTCGGCCTGGTCGTCGCCCGCGCCGTCGCCGGAGTCCCGCATCAGGCCCGAGATGGCGACCTCGGAGGCGTCCAGCTCGGCGCGCAGCCGCACCACCTCGCCCTCCAGCTCCGCCCGCGCCTCGGCGACCTCCTCGGGGGTCCAGGGGTCCTCCCCCGCGCGCACGGCGAGACCGCCGCGCGCCGGGGCCGCGGTGGCCGCGGTGGCCTTCACCTTGGGAAGCCCGCTGGTGGCGGTCCCGGCCGTCTTCCTGGCCGTACCCACAGTCTTCTTGGCAACCACTTTCCGAGCTCCCGTCTTCCGCGCGGCCGGGGCCGCCCCCTCGGACACGTCCGCCTTGGCCGTGTCCTTGCTCGTGGTACGCCCGGCCGCCGCCTTCTCGGCGGTGGCCTTGCCGACCGGAGCCTCCGCGGCCCCGGTCTTCTCGGCGACGGCCTTCTTGGCCGGTGCCTTCTCGGCCGCAGCCTCCTTGGCCGGGACCTTCTTGGCCGCAGCCTTCTTCGCCGGGGCCTTCTTGGCCGCGGTCTTCTTGGCCGCGGTCTTCTTGGCCGGAGCCTCCTTGGCCGCGGCCTTCTTGGCCGGGGCCTCCTTGGCAGCGGTCTTCTTGGCGGCAGCCTTCTTGGCCGGAGCCTTCTCGGCCACGGTCTTCCTGGCGGCGGCCTTCCCGGCCGGAGCCCGCTCGGCCGGCGTCTTTCCGCCCGTCACCTCTTCGGCCGGAGCCCTCGTGGCGGTGGCCTTCCTCGCCGGGGTCTTTTTGACCGCGGCCTCGGCCACCTCCTGCGTCCCCGTCTTCTTCGCCACCATGGCCGCGGCCCCTTTTCACATACTGTGATCTTGTTCGCAGATCGTGCCGGAACGATAAATCGCCTCCGACCCCACGGCAACGGGGCACGCGTCCATCGAGGTCAACCTGCATCCGTTGTGCCCAGCGCGGAGCCCCGTAATCCGCCCCGCCCACCCCAGTGGATCCCGAACCGGCCCGTCGGGCCATCCGGGGCACCGCGCCCCGGCCCGCGCCACGCCGCCGGCCGCCGCAAAACCGGTCCGCCCACCGGCGCCCCGGCCCGTACACTGGGCGCAGCGAAAGGCATGGATGGGGACGAGTAGCGTCGGACGCAGCCAGGAGCGACCCGGGGACGGTGAGAGCCCGGGGGCGAGCGCGATGTGAAGGATCACCCCGGAGCCGCCGGAAGAAAGCCCGCACGGATCCCCGTACGGCGAGTAGAACCGGCTTCGCACCCCAATGAGGGGGCCGCCGGACCCGTCCGGAGGCCAAGGAGGGTGGTACCGCGGGAGCAGCAGACGCTCTCGTCCCTCCGGACGGAAGCGACACACCGCCGGAGGAAGAGTTCAGCCTCATGACCACACCGCCGCAGTACCGCCCGGTACCCGCCCAGGTCGACCTGCCCGCCCTCGAGCACGCCGTCCTCGACTTCTGGCGCGAGAGCAAGACCTTCGCCAAGACGCTCGAGCAGTCCGAGGGACGCCCCGAATGGGTCTTCTACGAGGGCCCGCCCACCGCGAACGGCATGCCCGGCGCGCACCACATCGAGGCCCGCGTCTTCAAGGACGTCTTCCCCCGGTTCCGCACCATGCGCGGCTACCACGTCGCCCGCAAGGCCGGCTGGGACTGCCACGGCCTGCCCGTGGAGCTGGCCGTCGAGAAGGAACTGGGCTTCAACGGCAAGCAGGACATCGAGGCGTACGGCATCGCCGAGTTCAACGCCAAGTGCCGCGAGTCCGTGACCCGTCACACCGACGCGTTCACCGAGCTGACGACCCGCATGGGCTACTGGGTCGACCTGGACGACGCCTACCGGACCATGGACCCCGAGTACGTCGAGTCGGTCTGGTGGTCCCTGAAGGAGATCTTCAACAAGGGCCTGCTGACCCAGGACCACCGCGTGGCCCCCTGGTGCCCGCGCTGCGGCACCGGCCTGTCCGACCACGAGCTGGCCCAGGGCTACGAGACGGTCGTCGACCCCTCCGTCTACGTCCGCTTCCCGCTGACCTCCGGCCCGCTCGCCGGCGAGGCGTCCCTGGTCGTGTGGACCACCACCCCCTGGACCCTGGTCTCGAACACCGCCGTCGCCGCCCACCCCGAGGTCACGTACGTCGTCGCGACCAACGGCGAGGAGAACCTCGTCGTCGCCCAGCCGCTGCTGGAGAAGGCGCTCGGCGAGGGCTGGGAGGCCACCGACCGGACCTTCACGGGCAAGGAGATGGAGCGCTGGACGTACGAGCGCCCCTTCGCGCTCGTGGAGTTCCCGGAGCCGGCGCACTACGTCGTCAACGCCGACTACGTCACCACCGAGGACGGCACCGGTCTGGTCCACCAGGCCCCGGCCTTCGGCGCCGACGACCTCGCGGTCTGCCGCTCGTACGGCATGCCGGTCGTGAACCCGGTCCGCGCCGACGGCACCTTCGAGGAGGACGTCCCGCTCGTCGGCGGCATCTTCTTCAAGAAGGCCGACGAGAAGCTGACCGCCGACCTCGACGCGCGCGGCCTGCTCTTCAAGCACATCGCCTACGAGCACAGCTACCCGCACTGCTGGCGCTGCCACACCGCGCTGCTCTACTACGCGCAGCCGTCCTGGTACATCCGCACCACCGCCGTCAAGGACGCGATGCTGCGGGAGAACGAGAAGACCAACTGGTTCCCGGAGTCGGTCAAGCAGGGCCGCTTCGGCGACTGGCTCAACAACAACATCGACTGGGCGCTCTCCCGCAACCGCTACTGGGGCACCCCGCTGCCCATCTGGCGCTGCGAGGAGAACCACCTCACCTGCGTGGGCTCCCGCGCCGAGCTGAGCGAGCTGTCCGGGCAGGACCACTCCGCCCTGGACCCGCACCGCCCGTACATCGACGACGTGACCTTCCCCTGCACCGCCGACGGCTGCTCGCTGACCGCCGTCCGCGTGCCCGAGGTCATCGACGCCTGGTACGACTCCGGCTCCATGCCGTTCGCGCAGTGGGGCTACCCGTACAAGAACAAGGAGATCTTCGAGAAGCGCTACCCGGCGCAGTTCATCTCGGAGGCCATCGACCAGACGCGCGGGTGGTTCTACACCCTCATGGCGGTCGGCACCCTCGTCTTCGACAAGTCCTCGTACGAGAACGTGGTCTGCCTCGGCCACATCCTCGCCGAGGACGGCCGCAAGATGTCCAAGCACCTGGGCAACATCCTCCAGCCGATCCCGCTCATGGACCAGCACGGCGCCGACGCCGTGCGCTGGTTCATGGCGGCCGGCGGCTCCCCGTGGGCGGCGCGGCGCGTCGGCCACGGCACGATCCAGGAAGTCGTCCGCAAGACGCTCCTCACGTACTGGAACACGGTCGCCTTCCAGGCCCTGTACGCCCGTACGTCGAACTGGGCGCCGTCCGCCGCCGACCCGGCGCCGGCCGACCGCACGGTCCTCGACCGCTGGCTGCTCTCCGAGCTCCACACCCTCGTCACCGAGGTCACGGACGCGATGGAGGCCTACGACACCCAGCGCGCGGGCAAGCTGCTCTCCGCCTTCGTGGACGACCTGTCCAACTGGTACGTGCGCCGCTCGCGCCGCCGGTTCTGGCAGGGCGACGCGGCCGCGCTGCGCACCCTGCACGACGTGGTCGAGACGGTCACCCGGCTCATGGCCCCCCTCACCCCCTTCATCACGGAGCGGGTCTGGCAGGACATGATCGTCCCCGTCACCCCGGACGCGCCGGAGTCGGTGCACCTGTCGACCTGGCCGGTGGCCGACGCCTCCGCCATCGACCCGGTGCTGTCGCAGCAGATGCTGCTGGTACGCCGCCTCGTGGAGCTGGGCCGTGCGACGCGCGCGGAGTCCGGGGTCAAGACCCGCCAGCCGCTGTCGCGCGCGCTGGTCGGGGCGGTGGGCTTCGACGCCCTGTCCCCGGAGCTCCAGGCGCAGATCACGGAGGAGCTGAACGTCTCCTCCCTGGCCTCCCTGTCCGAGGTCGGCGGCTCGCTGGTGGACACCACGGCCAAGGCCAACTTCCGGGCGCTGGGCAAGCGCTTCGGCAAGGGCGTGCAGGACGTGGCGAAGGCCGTGGCCGCCGCCGACGCCGCCGCCCTGTCCCTGGCCCTGCGCTCCGGTTCGGCGGAGGTCGAGGTGAACGGTGAGACGATCACCCTCACCCCGGAGGAGGTCATCATCACGGAGACCCCGCGCGAGGGCTGGTCGGTGGCCTCCGACTCCGGTGCGACGGTCGCCCTCGACCTGGAGATCACCCCGGAGCTGCGGCTCGCGGGCCTGGCGCGGGACGCCATCCGCCTGATCCAGGAGGCCCGCAAGAACTCCGGCCTCGACGTGGCGGACCGCATCGCCCTGCGCTGGTCCTCCACCTCCCCGGAGGTCGAGACGGCCCTGACCGACCACGCGGCGCTGATCGCGGACGAGGTCCTGGCGACGGACTTCGCGTCCGGCGAGGCCGACGCCTCGTACGGCGACCCGTTCACGGACGAGTCCCTGTCGCTGACGTTCCGCCTCCGCAAGGCGTAACGCCTCCCGGCAAGCGGCTGTGGCCCGGCCCCCCCCCGCGGGGGGCCGGGCCACAGCCGTCTCCACCCCCCGGCAGCCCGGCGCGTGGAGGAGGGGACGTGCGAAACGGGCCGGGCCCGGCGCCCCTGAAGGGGAACCGGGCCCGGCCCGTGAAACGACTGCCGACGGACGCGGCGGCGCCTAGTTGTCGTCCTCGTCGATCAGGAAGCCCCGCATGGGAGACGGCGCCTGCATCGGCTGCGGCGCGGCCGGCCGCACCGGAGCCATCGGCTGCGTCATCGCCGGGGACATCTGCTGCTGCCCGCCGTAGGACGGACCGCCGGCCATCGGCGAGGGACCACCCATCGGCGACGGGCCGCCCATCGGGGACGGGCCACCCATCCCCATGGCACCGGCCGGAGCCATCGAAGGCGACGGCGACGGCGGCAGGGCCGGACCGGCCGGGGTGCGCGGCGGCGCGAGGGAGTCGTCGGCCTGGGTCTCCAGCTGGCGCAGCTGCGACTCCAGGTAGGACTTCAGACGCGTACGGTACTCACGCTCGAAGCCCCGCAGGTCCTCGACCTTGCGCTCCAGCGTGGCGCGGGCGGACTCCAGGGAGCCCATCGCGACGCGGTGCTTCTCCTGCGCGTCCCGCTCCAGCGCGTCGGCCTTGGCACGGGCGTCCCGCTCCAGGCCCTCGGCGCGGCTGCGCGCCTCGCCGACGATCTTGTTGGCCTCGGAGCGGGCCTCCGCGATCGCCTGGTCGGCGGTCTGCTGCGCGAGCGACAGGACGCGGGCGGCGCTGTCGCCACCGGGGCCCTGCTGCGGGAGCTGCGGCTGTCCCATCGGCTGCATCTGCTGGCCCATGGGCTGCATCTGCTGCCCCATGGGCTGCATCTGCTGGCCCATCGGCTGGCCGAGCTGGTTCTGGCCGCCCATGGACTGCTGCTGCATCTGCTGCTGCATCTGCTGCTGCTGGCCCATCTGCTGCTGCGGCGCCATCGGGTGCTGTCCACCCATGGACTGCTGCTGCATGGGGCCGCCCATCGGGCCCTGGCCCTGCGGTCCGTGTCCGCCGGGACCGGCCGGGAGCTGCGGCGGGCCCATCTGCGGCTGCTGCTGCTGCGGCGGGCCGGATATGGCCGCCGGCACGGGGGCACCCGGGCCGCGCTGGTCCTGGGGCTCCGGCTTGCGCATGTTCTGCTGCTGCTGCTGGTTCTGCGCGGCGGCACGCGTGGCGGCGGCCAGCTTGGCGCGCAGGTCCTCGTTCTCGCGCAGCAGACGGGTCAGCTCGGACTCGACCTCGTCGAGGAAGGCGTCGACCTCGTCCTCGTCATAGCCTTCTCGCAGGCGGACGGTCGTGAACTGCTTGTTCCGCACGTCCTCGGGAGTCAGCGGCATGTCTTCTTCACCTCTACGTAGTCGTCGGCAGTCGGCAGGACCGTATCGGGACTGTCCCCGCGCCTGCGGGGGAGCTCATCGTTCACACGCTTCTCGCAGCGGTGCTCACGAAACTGATGAGGATGTAAACGATGATCATCAGAACGAAGAAGGACAGGTCGAGTGCCACGCCCCCGAGACGCAACGGCGGGATGAAGCGCCGAAGAAGCTTGAGCGGTGGATCGGTGACAGTGTAGGTGGCCTCCAGAACGACCACCATCGCCTTGCCGGGTGTCCATGAACGTGCGAACTGGAACACGTAGTCCATGACCAGTCGGAAGATCAACACGATGAGGAAGCACATCAGCGCGATGTAGACCACCTGTAGTGCGACGCCCATCCCGTGCTTCCCTCTCCCCTGCTTCCGCTCTGTTCCCGGTCCCGTTTCTGACGGATCGGTCTAGCTTTGGTTGAAGAACCCGCCCTCCGCGATGCGGGCCTTGTCCTCCGCCGTGACATCGACGTTAGCAGGAGACAGCAGGAACACCTTCTGTGTCACGCGCTCAATGCTGCCGTGCAGGCCGAAGACGAGACCGGCGGCGAAGTCCACGAGACGCTTCGCGTCCGTGTCGTCCATCTCCGTGAGATTCATGATCACCGGGGTGCCCTCACGGAAGTGTTCCCCGATGGTACGGGCCTCGTTGTAGGTCCGGGGGTGCAGCGTCGTGATGCGGTACGGCTCCCGCTCGGAGACGACCTTGGGCATGATCACGGGGGCGTTCTTCTCCAGGTTGGTGCGGTCAGGTGTGATGGATGCCACGGGGGCAATTCGCGCGGGACGTCCGTTTTCTGACGGAATTGGGAGGGGCTCGCGCGGAGCGGGCGGCTGTACGGCTCGTACCGGTTCGTCCGTTACGGGCGTTTGGTGCACCGGCTGCTGCCTACGCTCTCGATCCCGGGCCCGCTCCGGTTCCGGTTCGGGCTCGAACTCGTCGTCGGGGTCGTACCCCGGGTTGTCGTACCGGTCGTCCTCCACGAGGCCGAGGTAGACCGCCATCTTGCGCATCGCGCCGGCCATTCTCCGAGTCCTCCGCTCTGTGGTGGATCGCCCTGTCGCAGGTGTCGAGTGTCCGTCAGCAAAGTAGCTGTGTCACCAAAGTCACCAACTGCCCGCGATCCACGTGGTCTGTCCGCTCATCTGCGGAAATGACCATATTTTCTGCTGTGGTCCGACTTTCTTCGCGACGTTACCCGAGCCGGGGTCTCGCGCCGAGTACCGCAGTGCCGACGCGTACATGTGTCGCACCCGCCAGCACGGCCTGCTCCAGGTCGGCGCTCATCCCGGCCGACACCATCGTGGCAGCCGGATGGGCCGCGCGCAGGCTTGATGACAATTCCATCATCCGCTCGAAGGCCGCCCGTTCGCGCCCCGCGTAGGGGCCCGCCAGGGGGGCGACCGTCATGAGCCCGTCGATCCGAAGTCCCGGCGCACCCGCGACGAGGTCCGCCAACTCGGCCATCAGGTCCGGCGCGGCACCGCCCCGGGCACCCCGCTCGCCCGACTCGGCGTCGAGGGCGATCTGCACGAGGCAGCCGAGCTCGCGCCCCCGGCCCTCCGCGGCCGCCGACAGCGCGGTGACGAGCTTCGGCCGGTCGACCGACTGCACCACATGCGCGTATTCCGCCACGGAACGGACTTTGTTCGTCTGCAACTGGCCCACGAAGTGCCAGGTCAGCGGCAGATCCGCGCACGCGGCCGCCTTGGGAGCGGCGTCCTGGTCACGATTTTCCGCAACATGACGAACACCCAGGTCCGCCAGCAGTCGTACGTCGCTCGCCGGGTAGGTCTTGGTGACCACGATGAGGGTCACCTCCTCCCGCTCGCGTCCGGCCGCCGCGCAGGCGGCCGCGATGCGCTCCTCCACTCGCGCGAGGTTCGCGGCGAGCTCGGCCTTACGATCCGTCATTCGTCAGTCCAACCAGACATATCCGGCAAGCCGACCGGTCACCCGGTCGCGGCGGTACGAGAAGTGGTCCCGCGACTCCAGTGTGCAGACCGGCGAACGGTGCGCGTGCGCCACCCCCGCCCCGGCCAGTTGCGCGTGCACTCCGGCGACCACGTCCACGGCCGGCGTCCCCCAGCTCGTCTCGGCCCACGCGGCCGGAACCACCGCGGCGACCTGCTCGCGCATCTCGGCGGGCACCTCGTAGCAGCGGCCGCAGACGGCCGGTCCGGTACGGGCGACCATGCGCGCGGGGTCGGCGCCGAGGGCGACCATCGCCTCGACGGCGGCGGGCACCACCCCCGCGACCAGGCCCGGCCGCCCGGCGTGGGCGGCGCCGGCGATCCCGGCGACGGGGTCGGCCAGCAGTACGGGCGTGCAGTCGGCGGTGAGTACCGCGAGGGCGAGCCCCCGACGGGCGGTCACCACCGCGTCGACCTCCGGGATCCGCTCCCCCTCGGCCCAGGGGCCGTCGACCACGGCCACGTCCCGCCCGTGCACCTGGTTCATCCAGACCACCCGGTCCGGCCGGATGCCCAGGCCCTCGGCCGCGATCGCCCGGTTCGCGCGAACGGCGGCCGGGTCGTCTCCGACCGCGCCGCCGAGATTGAGCTCCTCGTACGGAACGGCGCTCACCCCGCCCCACCGGTCGGTGAAGGCGAAGTGGGCGCCGTTCTCGCTGTGCTGCCCCGATGTCACTTCAAGAAGTCCGGTACGTCCAGCTCTTCGGCCGGGCTGTCCTGGTAGGGCCGGGCCGTCGGGACCTGCGGCGCGGGGGCCACGGGCTCGACCGGGATCTCCACCGGGGCCGGGGGCTCCTCGCGGGGGGTGACCGTACCGAGTCCGCCGAAGGCCGGGCGGACCGGCTCGGGGGCGCGGACCGGCGCGGGAGCCGGCTCCTCGCGCTTGGTGGACGCGGCGCCGATGACGTTGTCCCGGCGGGCCGGGGGCTGTCCGCCGTCGAAGCCGGCCGCGATGACGGTGACGCGCACCTCGTCGCCGAGCGCGTCGTCGATGACGGCTCCGAAGATGATGTTCGCCTCGGGGTGGGCGGCCTCGCTCACCAGCTGCGCGGCCTCGTTGATCTCGAACAGACCGAGGTCGGAACCGCCGGAGATGGAGAGCAGCACGCCGCGGGCGCCGTCGATGGACGCCTCCAGCAGCGGCGAGGAGATGGCCATCTCGGCGGCGGCCACGGCGCGGTCGTCGCCGCGGGCGGAGCCGATGCCCATCAGGGCCGAGCCCGCCTCGGACATCACGGACTTGACGTCGGCGAAGTCGAGGTTGATCAGACCGGGGGTGGTGATGAGGTCGGTGATGCCCTGGACGCCCGAGAGCAGGACCTGGTCGGCCGACTTGAAGGCGTCGAGCACGCTGACCTGGCGGTCCGAGATGGACAGCAGCCGGTCGTTGGGGATGACGATGAGGGTGTCGACCTCTTCGCGGAGCTCGGCGATGCCGTCCTCCGCCTGGTTCGCGCGGCGGCGGCCCTCGAAGGTGAACGGGCGGGTGACCACACCGATCGTCAGGGCGCCGAGTGAGCGCGCGATGTTGGCGACGACGGGTGCGCCGCCGGTGCCGGTGCCGCCGCCCTCGCCGGCGGTGACGAAGACCATGTCGGCCCCCTTGAGGACCTCCTCGATCTCCTCGCGGTGGTCCTCTGCCGCCTTGCGGCCGACGGCCGGGTTGGCTCCGGCGCCGAGGCCCCGGGTGAGTTCGCGGCCGACGTCGAGCTTGACGTCGGCGTCGCTCATCAACAGCGCCTGGGCGTCGGTGTTGATGGCGATGAACTCGACGCCCTTGAGACCGACCTCGATCATTCGGTTGATGGCATTGACACCACCGCCGCCGACACCGATGACCTTGATGACTGCGAGGTAGTTCTGCGGTGCTGCCACGTCGAAGGCCTCTCGCCTCGAGTTACGTGTCGCCGCCTCGCGGGCCTGCGTAGCGACGACTGATGCCGAAATGTGGGACGGTCCGTACGCGCCGACCCGAACCCTCACCCTTAAGTTTAGGGTTAGGGGTGTGTCTGTTCCCTGGACTCTTCCGAACAGGACACTAAGTCGACAAGTAGCGCGTGTTCAACGAACACGCCGAACCTCCCGTTTTTCTTTTCACCCTATGTGATCACCCGTATCGGTGGCCAACCAGGGTGCGTCGGTGTTCGACCCGACGTCAACTCCCGGACACCGCAGGCGCCGTGGGGACGCTCACGTCGAAGTGGTCGGCCTTGGGCGAGGCCTTCAGCAGAGCCGTCAGCGCCTTGCCCTTCGCCTCACCCAGTTCGCCGCTCCCCCAGACGACCGTACGGCCCTTCGTGAGTTGCAGTACGACCGAATCGTACGACCGGACCGTGACCTGCAACGTCTCCTCGGCGATGGGCCGGGGGAGGCTTCCGGCGATGCCGACCGCCTCCCTCAGCAGCCGCTCGCCGTCGAAACGGCGGGCGCTCGGCGAGTCCTGCGCTGCCAATTCGAGGACCGGAACGTGCGCGGGTGCTTGCCGGACCGTGTCGAATCGCACACCGGAAGCGTCCACTTCGACGAACTGCCCGTCCTTCTTGATGAGCAGGACCGGTTTGCGTTCCGTCACTTTCAGCGCGATCCCGTGCGGCCAGGACCGCACCACGTCGACCGAATCGATGCGGGGCAGCCGGCCGCGCACCCGGCCCGCGATCTCGTCGGTGTCCACGCTCACCAGGGGTGCGCCGACGGGCACGGCCGCCGCGGCGAGGACCTGCTCGGGGGTGAGCACCTCGGTACCGGAGGCCGTGACCCGCTCGACGCGGAGCCAGGAGGAGCCGTAGAGCGCCCAGACGACGCCGGCGGCGAGGAGCACCGCGGCGGCGAGGGAGGCCAGCAGGCGGACCCGGCGCGGCAGTGCGCGGCCGGGCCCCTGGGGGCCGGATCTCCTCGGCGGATTCGGCGACTTGGGGCGCTTGGGCGCTTTGGGCGCTTCCGCTCCCTTGGCGCCCTTGCCTCCCTTGCCGCCCCGGCCGGAAGGGCCGCGCTCTGCCGTCGTCGCTCCGGCCACTCCTGCGCCTCCTGGGTCAGCGGTTACCCGCGTGCGGCCGCGATCGCCTCGTAGACCAGGCCGACGAGCAGGTCGTCGGCGTCCCGGCGGCCGAACTCGGCGGCGGCGCGGGACATCTCGTACAGGCGGTGCGGATCGGACAGCACCGGGAGGACCTGGCCGAGCACCCACTCGGGCGTCAGTTCCGCGTCGTCCACGAGCAGGCCGCCGCCGGCCTTGACCACCGGCTGGGCGTTGAGCCGCTGTTCGCCGTTGCCAATGGGCAGCGGTACGTAGGCGGCCGGCAGTCCGACGGCGGAGAGCTCGGCGACGGTCATCGCACCCGCGCGGCACAGCATCATGTCGGCGGCGGCGTACGCGAGGTCCATCCGGTCCACGTACGGTACCGGCACATACGGCGGCATCCCGGGCATGTTGTCGACACGCGGCAGTTCGTTCTTCGGGCCGACCGCGTGCAGGATCTGGATCCCGGAGCGCTGGAGGGTCGACGCGACCTGCTGGATCGTCTCGTTGAGGCGGCGGGCGCCCTGGGAGCCTCCGGAGACCAGCAGCGTCGGCAGGTTCGGGTCCAGGCCGAAGGCGGCCCGTGCCTCGGGGCGGACGGCGGCCCGGTCGAGGGTGGAGATCGAGCGGCGCAGCGGGATGCCCACGTAGCGGGCGCCGCGCAGCTTGCTGTCGGGCGTGGAGACCGCGACGGCGTGCGCGTAGCGGGAGCCGATCTTGTTGGCCAGTCCGGGGCGGGCGTTGGCCTCGTGGACGATGATGGGCACCCCGAGGCGCTTGGCCGCGAGGTAGCCGGGCAGGGCCACGTAACCGCCGAAGCCGACGACCACGTCGGCCTTGGTGCGCGTGAGGATCTCCTCGGCGGCCTTGATGGTGCCGCGCAGCCGCCCGGGAACGGTGATCAGCTCCGGGGTGGGCCTGCGGGGCAGCGGCACGGCGGGGATCAGCCCCAGCTCGTAGCCGCGCTCCGGCACCAGACGGGTCTCCAGGCCCCGTTCCGTGCCGAGGGCGGTGATGCCCACGGTCGGATCCTGCCTGCGCAGTGCGTCCGCGAGGGCCAGCGCCGGCTCGATGTGGCCGGCGGTCCCCCCACCGGCGAGTACGACATGCACCGAAATTCACCGCTCTCCGGACGGACGCCTCTTGACGCGCCGTCTCATCGACTTCCATATCGGCCCGCTCCGCTTCCAGCCCGCTCTGGGCTGTCGCATCGCGAGTGCCGCCCGCGCCGCCGGTTCCTCCCGCGCGAACGCGATGAGCAGTCCGACCGCGAACATGGTCGGCAGCAGGGCCGACCCTCCGTAGGAGAACAGCGGGAGCGGGACCCCGGCGATCGGCAGCAGGCCGAGCACCGCACCGATGTTGATCACGGCCTGGGCCGTGATCCAGGTGGTCACGCCTCCCGCGGCATACCGTACGAAGGAGTCCTCCGTGCGTCCGGCCACGCGGATACCCGCATAGCCTAGAGCCGCGAACAGGGCGAGGACCGACAGCGTCCCTGCCAGGCCCAGTTCCTCACCGGTGATGGCAAAGATGAAGTCGGTGTGGGCCTCGGGCAGTTGCCCCCATTTTTCCACACTCGCCCCGAGACCGGAACCGAACCATCCGCCGGAGGCCAGGGCGTAGATCCCGTGTACGGCTTGCCAGCAGAGGTCGTTCTTGCCCGGTTCCGTCGCCCCGAGGCAGGAGAGCCGGTCCATGCGGTGCGGACTGGTCTTGATGAGCAGTGCGACGATCACACCCGCGAAGGCGAGTACGCCCACGAACAGCCGCGTCGGCGCCCCGGCGAGCCACAGCAGGCCGAACAGGACGGCGCCGAGGATCATCGCGGTGCCCATGTCCCCGCCGAGCATGATCAACCCGAGCAGCAGGAAGGCCACCGGGACGAGCGGCACCAGCAGGTGCTTCCACTGGCTCAGCAACCCCTTGTCACCCTTGCGGGCCAGCAGGTCGGCGCCCCACAGGATCAGCGCGAGCTTGCCGAACTCGCTGGGCTGGAGCATGAACGGGCCGCCCAGGGAGATCCAGTTCTGGTTGCCGTTGATCGAGACCCCTATCCCGGGGACCTGGACCAGGACCATCAGGAACAGGGTGCCGGCGAGCACCGGATAGGACAGCGCGCGGTGGAGTTTGACCGGCATGCGGGAGGCGGCGAAGAGCAGTGCGCCGCCGATCAGGGCCGCCAGGAACTGCTTCTTGAAGAAGTAGGCGTCCCCCAGGCCCAGCTGGAGCGCCTTGATCATGGAGGCCGAGTAGACCATCACCAGCCCGAGCACGGTGATGAGCAACGAGCTGCCGAAAATCAGGTAATACGCGGTGAGCGGGCGGTCCCAGGCCTTGCTCAACTGCCGCTGCGTACGCCGCAGCCCCGCCAGCGGCCCGCGCCCGGCGGGGCGCTTGGCACCGCCCGCCGGGCGTTTGCGGCCCTGCGCCTTGACGGCGGCGGGCCGCCGCCCCGGCAGCATCTGCTTGGCCGGCATCTGTGATCTTCCCCTCCACTCGTACGGGGCGAGCAGCCGGCCGGAGGGAACCTGTCCCGGCGCCTCGGCCTAGACCTTGTCCGCGGCACTCCCGGAGGCCAGTTCGCGCACCGCGTCGGCGAACGCGTCCCCACGCGTGTTGTAGTTCGCGAACATGTCCATCGAGGCGCACGCGGGCGCCAGCAGGACCGTGTCTCCGGGCTCCGCGAGCCGGGCCGCTTCCCGGACCGCTGCGAGCATCGCCCCAGTGTCGGTCCGTTCGAGGTCGGTCACCGGGACCTCGGGGGCGTGTCGCGCCAGCGCCTCGGCGATCAGCGCCCGGTCGGCGCCCATGAGTACGACGGCGCGCAGCCGCTTCGCGGACTTCCGGACCAGCTCGTCGAAGGTCGCGCCCTTGGCGAGGCCACCGGCGATCCAGACGACCGGTTCGAAGGCGGCGAGGGAGGCTTCCGCAGCGTGGGTGTTGGTGGCCTTGGAGTCGTCGACGTACCGGACCCCGTCGACCTCGTCCACGTACGCGACGCGGTGCGCGTCGGGGCGGAAGTCGCGCAGCCCGTCGCGGACCGCGCGCGGCTCGACGCCGAAGGCGCGGGCGAGGGCGGCGGCGGCGAGGGCGTTGGCGATGTTGTGCGGGGCGGGCGGGTTCACGTCGTCGACGTGCGCCAGCTCCTGGGCGTTCTTCTGCCGGTTCTGCACGAACGCCCGGTCCACGAGGATCCCGTCGACCACACCGAGCATGGAGGGGCCGGGGGCACCGAGGGTGAAGCCGATGGCCCGGCAGCCCTCCTCGACGTCGGCCTCCTCGACCAGCCTCTCGGTGGCCGGGTCGGCGACGTTGTAGACGCAGGCGATGGTGTTGCCCTCGTAGATGCGGCCCTTGTCGGCGGCGTACGCCTCCATCGAGCCGTGCCAGTCGAGGTGGTCCGGGGCCAGGTTGAGCACGGCCGCCGAGTGGGCGCGTACGGAGGGCGCCCAGTGCAGCTGGTAGCTGGAGAGTTCGACGGCGAGCACGTCGTAGTGCTCGTCGCCGGTCACCACGTCGATGATGGGGGTGCCGATGTTGCCGACGGCGGCGGTCTTCAGACCGGCCGCCCTCAGGATCGACGCCAGCATCTGGGTGGTGGTGGTCTTGCCGTTGGTGCCGGTGATCGCGAGCCAGGGCGCCGCGTTCTCACCACGCAGCTGCCAGGCGATCTCGACGTCGCCGACGACGTCCACGCCGGCCTTGGCGGCCGCCAGGAAGAGCGGGCTGTCGGGCTTCCAGCCGGGCGAGGTGACGACCAGGTCGGTGCCCTCGGGGAGGGTCTCGGCGTCACCGAGGCGCACGGAGACCCCCTTGGACTGCGCCTCCAGCTCCGCGGCCCGGGCCCGGTGGCCCTCGCTGTCGCCGCCGTCGACGACGGTGACGGACGCGCCGAGGCCGGCCAGGGCGCGGGCGGCACTGATGCCGCTCACGCCGAGACCGGCGACGGTGATGTTCCTGTCCTGCCAGGAGGTCACTTGTCTGCTGCCCATCCCGCGTAGAAGAGACCGAGGCCGACGATCACGCACATGCCCTGGATGATCCAGAAGCGGACCACGACGAGGACTTCGGACCAGCCCTTGAGTTCGAAGTGGTGCTGGAGCGGGGCCATCCGGAAGACGCGCTTCCCGGTCAGCTTGAAGGAGCCGACCTGGATGACGACCGACATCGTGATGAGCACGAAGAGGCCGCCGAGGAGGGCCATCAGGAACTCCGTGCGGGAGCAGATGGCCAGGCCCGCGAGGGCGCCGCCGAGCGCGAGCGAACCGGTGTCGCCCATGAAGATCTTGGCGGGCGAGGTGTTCCACCACAGGAAGCCGAAGCAGGCGCCCATCAGGGCGGAGGCGACGACCGCGAGGTCCAGCGGGTCTCGCACCTCGAAGCAGGCGTTCGGATTGGTCAGGGTCATCGCGTTGGCGCAGGACTCCTGGAACTGCCAGACGCCGATGAAGGTGTAGGCGCCGAAGACCATCACGGCGGCGCCGGTGGCGAGGCCGTCCAGACCGTCGGTCAGGTTCACGCCGTTGGACATGGCCAGGATCATGAACAGGGCCCAGACCACGAACAGGACGGGTCCGATGGACCAGCCGAAGTCCGTGACGAAGGAGAGCTTCATCGAGGCCGGGGTGAGCCCGCGCGAGTCCTTGAACTGGAGCGCGAGCACCGCGAAGGCGACGCCGACGATCAGCTGGCCGGCCATCTTGGCCTTGGCCCGCAGGCCGAGCGAACGCCGCTTGACGATCTTGATGTAGTCGTCGAGGTAGCCGACCAGGCCCATGCCCGCCATCAGGAACAGCACCAGCAGGCCCGAGAAGCTCGGCTCCTCGCCGGTGATGACCTTCGTCAGGGCGTACGCGATGAGCGTGGCCAGGATGAAGGAGATGCCGCCCATGGTGGGCGTGCCCTTCTTCCCGGCGTGGCCGCGCGGGCCGTCGTCGCGGATGAACTGGCCGTAGCCCTTGCGGGCCAGCAGCTTGATCAGCAGCGGGGTGCCGATCACGGTGAGGAACATGCCGATGACACCGGCGAACAGGATCTGCCTCATCGGTCGGCGACCCCGCCCTCGCGCTCCAGCAACGCCAGCGCGACCCGCTCCAGGCCGACCGACCTGGAAGCCTTCACCAGCACGACGTCCCCCGGGCGCAGTTCACTGCGCAACAGGTCGACCGCCGCCTGCGCGTCGGACACGAGCACCGACTCCTCACCCCACGAACCCTCGTTATATGCGCCCAGTTGCAGCCAGGACGCTTCCCTGCCCCCGACTGCCACGAGCCTGCTCACGTTGAGCCGGACGGCAAGCCGTCCCACCGCGTCGTGCTCGGCCAGCGATGCGTCGCCGAGCTCGGCCATGGGGCCGAGCACCGCCCACGTACGTCCCCCGTTCGCCTTGCCGGACTCGCCCATCGCGACGAGTGCGCGCAGGGCGGCCCGCATGGACTCCGGGTTCGCGTTGTAGGCGTCGTTGACGATCGTCACGCCGTCCTCGCGCTCGGTGACCTCCATCCGCCACCGGGACAGCGTGCCCGCTCCGGAGAGCGCTGTGGCGATCTCCTCGACCGGCATGCCCAGGACATGGGCGACGGCGGCCGCGGCGAGCGCGTTCGACACGTGGTGCTCACCGTACAGCCGCAAGGTCACATCGCTGCACCCGGTGGGTGTGTGGAGTGTGAAGGAGGGCTGCCCCGCGGGCGTCATCCGCACGTCGGTGGCGCGTACGTCGGCGTCCTCGGCCTCGCCGAAGAGGACCGTACGGGCCTTCGTGCGGGCCGACATGGCGCGTACCAGCAGGTCGTCGGCGTTGAGTACGGCGACGCCGCCCTCGGCCTCGGACGGCAGGGCCTCGACCAGCTCCCCCTTGGCCTGCGCGATGGCCTCGCGGCCGCCGAACTCGCCGATGTGGGCGGTGCCGACGTTCAGGACGAGGCCGATGCGCGGCGGGGTCAGTCCGGTCAGGTAGGCGATGTGGCCGATGCCGCGGGCGCCCATCTCCAAGACCAGGTGGCGGGTTTCCCCGGTGGCCTTCAGGGCCGTGAGCGGCAGGCCGATCTCGTTGTTGAGGGAGCCGGGCGTCCACACGGTGGGCGCGTGGTGCTGGAGCACCTGGGCGATGAGGTCCTTGGTGGAGGTCTTGCCGGCGGAGCCGGTCAGGGCGACCACGTCGGTGCCGAGACGTTCGACGACGGCGCGGGCGAGGGCGCCGAGCGCCTTCTCCACGTCGGGCACCACGATCGCCGGTACGCCGACGGGCCGGGTGGCGAGGACCGCGGCGGCCCCGGCGGCGACGGCGCGCTCGGCGTAGTCGTGGCCGTCGACGTGCTCGCCCGCGAAGGCGGCGAAGAGGCTGCCGGGCTCCACCTGGCGGGAGTCGATGACGACGGGTCCGCCGATCCGCACCGCCGGATCCGGTATGTCGTGGGGCCGCCCGCCGGTGATGTCGGCGATCTCGGCGAGGGAAAGGGCGATCACTGGTCCACCTCGGCCTGTCGGGCGCTGAGCTGCTGGTTCTCGATGGCCGCGCGGAGCACGGCGCGGTCGTCGAAGGGGCGTACGACGCCCGCGGTGTCCTGGCCCTGCTCGTGGCCCTTGCCGGCGACGAGGACGGTGTCGCCGGCCTCGGCGCGCGCGACGGCCGCGGCGATGGCCGCGGCGCGGTCGGCGTCGACGAGGACCGCGCCGCGCTCCTCGGCGGGCACGGAGACGGCTCCCTCGAACATCGCGGCGAGGATCCTCAGGGGGTCCTCGGAGCGCGGGTTGTCGGACGTCAGGACGGCGGTGTCGGCGTACCGGGCCGCCGCGGCGCCCATCGGGCCGCGCTTGGTGGTGTCGCGGTCGCCGCCGCAGCCGAGGACGATGTGCAGCTTGCCGGTGGTGACCTCGCGCAGGGCGCGCAGCACCGACTCGACGGCGTCCGTCTTGTGGGCGTAGTCGACGACGGCCAGGTACGGCTGTCCCGCGTCGACCCGCTCCAGGCGGCCGGGGACGCCCGGGACCGCGGCGACGCCGTCGGCGGCGGTCTGGGGGTCGAGGCCGGCGGTGGCGAGCGTGACGACCGCGGCGACGGTGTTGGCGACGTTGAACGGGCCGGGCAGCGGGGCCTTGGCCCGTACGCGCTGTCCCGCCGGCCCGAGCAGGGTCAGGGTGGAGTCCATGTGGCCGCTGACCACGTCCTCGGCGCGCCAGTCGGCGGCCAGGTCGCCGGTGGCGGAGAAGGTGACGACCGGGATCGGCGCCTCCTTGGCGAGGCGGCGGCCGTACTCGTCGTCGATGTTGACCACGCCGACGCGGGCCCGGCGTTCGGTGAAGAGCTGGGCCTTGGCCTGGAAGTAGTCCTCCATGCCCGTGTGGAACTCCATGTGTTCCGGGCTGAGGTTGTTGAAGACGGCGACGTCGAAGACGCAGCCGTCGACCCGGCCCAGGACCAGGGCGTGGCTGGAGACCTCCATCGCCACGGCGTCGACGCCGCGTTCGCGCATGACGGCGAACAGTGCCTGGAGGTCGGTGGCCTCGGGGGTGGTCCGCTCGGACTTGATGCGCTCGTCGCCGATGCGCATCTCGACGGTGCCGACGAGTCCGGTGGTACGTCCCGCCGCGCGCAGCCCGCCTTCGACGAGGTACGCGGTGGTGGTCTTGCCGGAGGTGCCGGTGATGCCGAGCTGGAGCAGGGCCTCGCCGGGCCGTCCGTAGATCTCGGCGGCGACCTCGCCCATCCGGGAGCGCACGTCGGCGACGGCCAGGACCGGCAGCCCGGTCGCGGCGGCGCGTTCGGCGCCCTCCGGGTCGGTCAGCACGGCGGCGGCGCCGAGGGCGGCCGCCTGGGCGGCGAAGTCCGCACCGTGCAGCCGGGCGCCGGGCAGGGCCGCGTACAGGTCTCCGGGGCGTACCGCACGGGAGTCGTGCGTGATGCCGGTGATCTGAGCGGCGCCGGACTCGGGCAGACCCAGCAGGGTGGCCAGCTCGCCCAGCGGGGTCGGGCGGGCGGTCACGGGCCGGGGCGCTCCCGGCGGCGCTGCCGGGGCGTCTTTCTGGGCGGTTCTGGGCTGATCAGCGTGAGGCACGGCGGTGAGCGTACCGGGCGCGGCGGGCCGCTCGCGAAGCGAGGGCCCCGCTTGCGCGCCGGCGGCCGTCTGGTTCCCCGGTTCCGGGGTGATCGTTGTCACTGGTCGTGCCTCGCGCTCTGGTGGCTGGACGGTCGGTTCACTGCCCGGGCCGCGGGGCGGCCGGGGCGCTGCCGGGGGCGGCGGGCGGCGGGCCCGCCTCGTAGGTCACGGGCAGGCCGGCGGGGGCCGTTCCGGTGGGTGCGACCTGGAGGGTCTTGAGGGCGAACTCCATGACCGTCTTGTAGATCGGGCCGCAGATCTGGCCGCCGAAGTAGCTGCCCTTGGTGGGGTTCTGGATGGCGCAGTAGACGGTGACGCGGGGGGCGTCGGCGGGGGCGAAGCCGGCGAAGGAGGCCGTGTAGCCCTTGTAGCGGCCGGTGGCCGGATCCACCCGGTTGGACGTGCCGGTCTTCCCGCCGACGCGGTAGCCGGGGATCTTCGCCTTGGTGCCCGTGCCCTCCTGGTCGTCGACCACGGACTCCAGCATCTCGGCGAGGGTCCGGGCCGTCTCGGCGCTGATCACGGTGGTCCGCTCGGGGGCGGGGGCCGGGGTGAAGCGGCCGTCGGGGCCCTTGGTGCCGCGTACCAGGGTCGGGGTGATGCGGACCCCGCCGTTGGCGATGGTGGAGTACACGGAGGCCGCCTGCATGGCGTTGACGGACAGGCCCTGGCCGAAGGGGATCGTGTACTGCTGGGAGGTGGACCAGGCCTCGGGCCTGGCGAGGATCCCCCGGGATTCGCCGGGGTAGTTCAGGCCGGTGGGGCGTCCGATGCCGAACTTGTCCAGGTACGAGTAGAGGACCCGGTTGGCCTCGGCCTGGGTGGCGCCGAGCTGGCCGGTGGCCAGGATGGTGCCGATGTTGGAGGACTTGGCGAGGACCCCGTTGAGGGTCAGGTACCAGGTCGGGTGGTCGACGTCGTCCTTGAAGAGCCGGTCGCCGCGGTGGAGCCGGTTGGGGACCTCGACGTGGGTGTCGGGGCGTGCCTTCTTCTCCTCCAGGACGGCGGCCATCGACATCACCTTGGCGGTGGAGCCGGGCTCGTACACGTCCTGGAGCGCGGCGTTGCCCATGGCGGCGGAGCTGGCCCGGCTCAGGTCGTTGGGGTCGAAGCCGGGGGCGTTGGCCATGGCCAGTACCTCGCCGGTGCGGGTGTCCTGGACGATGACGTAGCCGCGGTCGGCGCCGGACTTCTCGACCTGCTCGGCGATGGCGCTCTGCGCGGCCCACTGGATGTCGCGGTCGATGGTCAGCTCGATGTCGTCGCCGGGTACGGCGGGCTTCTCGCTGGATCCCGCGGTGGGGACGCGGCGGCCGCCGGACTGGGCGTAGGTCAGTTCGCCGTCCTTGCCGGAGAGCTTCTTGTCGAGGGCGGATTCCAGGCCGCCGCCGCCCTTGCCGTCGGCGTTGACGTAACCCAGTATCCCGGCGGCGAGGTCCCCGCCCGGGTACACGCGCTTGCTGCTGACCTCGTTGAAGACGCCGGCGATGACGTTGGCGCCGGGGCCGTTTTTCTTCTTGTCGGCGGCCGCCTTGTCGGCGAAGAGCTTCTTGAGGTCCTTGATCTGGTTCCAGACCTGGGGGGTCTGGCGGCGCGCCAGGACCACGTAGCGGCTGTTCTTGGTCTGGAGGCGCTTGGCGAGCTCTTCGGCGTCGGCTCCCAGGATCGGCGCGAGGAGCGCCGCGGCCTGCTGGGGGGCGTCGGGGGCCTTGCTCTCCTGCGGGGTGAACATCTTGGGGTCGGCGGTGATGTCGTACGCGTCGACGCTGGTGGCCAGGGCCACGCCCTTGCGGTCGGTGATCTCCCCGCGCTCGGCGGCCAGGGTGTGGCTGAGGAAGCGGTTCTCGCTGGCCTTGGCGGAGTACGAGGAGGCGTCGACGGCCTGCACCTGGAGGAGCCGCACCACGAAGGCGAGCATGACCAGGGTGAGGCCGACGCCGACCAGGCGCAGCCGGGGTTTGGGGTTGCCGAGGCGGATGGTGTGCGGGGTGCGCCGTGCGGCGGGCCGGGCGGTCGCCCGGGCCCGGTCGCCGGGGCGCGGCCGCGGCGGCCCGGTCACCCGCCGCCGGGGCGGCTCCGCGGGGCTCACCGGTGGCTCCTCCGCCGTGCGGTGCGGCGGCCGCCGCACCGGTGGGGGCCTCCCGCCCCGGGGCCGCGCCGCGGACCGTGCGCTCCGGACGCCGGCGGGAGCGGCCCGCGGGGCGCCGCCGTGCGGCGGGGCCGGACCGTCCCGGCCGCGTCCGCGCTCGTGGCGCGGGGCCGGGCGGGGTCCGCGGAACAGGGGAAGGGCGGGGCGGTGAGATGCCCCACGGGGGTCCGCGTCACGACGTCACCTTCCAGGGGTCTGGCTCGGCTGTGGCTGGGGTTGCGGGGGCGCGGGCGGGCCCGTGGCGGGCGCGGGGGGCCCGGAGGGCGGTGCGGACGCCCCGGGGGCGGACGGCGCCGGGCTCGGGGGCGCGGCCGCCGGCGCGGGCGTGGCCGCGGGCGGCGGGGCCGGGGCCTCGGCCGGCACCGGGCTGCCCGCGACACTCCCGTCGGGGCGGAGGAAGACGGGGCTGCCGCCGGGCACCAGCCCCAGTTCGCGGGCCCGCCGCTGGAGGGCGTCCGGCGCCGAGTAGCCGTCCACGTCCCGCTGGAGCGCCTGCTGCTCGTCCGTCAGCGCGGTGGTCTCCTTCTTCAGCCGGCTCAGCTGGAAGGAGCCCTCGTTCAGCGCCGAGTTCAGCAGCAGGAGGCTGATCAGTCCGCCCGCGAGCAGCGCCACCACCAGCAGGACGAACGGCATCCGCGCCGCCCCGCCGCCCTGCTGCCGCGGCCGGGCGCCCGCGCGGGCCTTGGTCACAGCCGCGCCTCGCGGATGCGCTCGACTCCCCGGAACCGGGCCGGGGCGGCCCGCCGGTTCTCGGCGATCTCCTCCTCGGTCGGCAGCTCGGCACCGCGCGTCAGCAGCTTCAGCTTCGGCTGGTACTTCTCCGGGACGACCGGCAGCCCCGGCGGGGCCGTGGAGGCGGCGCCGGCGGCGAAGACCTGCTTCACGAGGCGGTCTTCCAGGGAGTGGTACGAGAGCACCGCGATCCGGCCGCCGACCGCGATCCGGTCGACCGCCGCCGGGATGGCCCGCTCCAGCCCGGAGAGCTCGCCGTTGACCTCGATCCGCAGGGCCTGGAAGGTCCGCTTGGCGGGGTTGCCGCCGGTGCGCTTGGCCGCCTGCGGCAGGGCGTCGCGGATCAGCTCCACGAGGCGGGCGCTGTGGGAGAAGGGCTCCTTCTCCCGCTCCCGCACGATCGCCGACACGATCCGCTTGGCCTGCTTCTCCTCGCCGTACTGGCGCAGGATCCGCACCAGCTCGCCGGGGGCGTAGGTGTTGAGGACCTCGGCCGCGCTGATGCCGGTCGTCTGGTCCATGCGCATGTCCAGCGGGGCGTCCTGCGCGTACGCGAACCCGCGGTCGGCCTCGTCGAGCTGCATGGAGGAGACGCCGAGGTCGAAGAGGATGCCCTGGACGGCCGGGAGTCCCAGGTCGTCGAGCACCTCGGCGAGGTCGGCGTAGATCGCGTGGACGAGGGTGGCCCGGTCGCCGAAGGGCGCGAGCCGCTCCCCGGACAGCCGCAGGGCCTCCCTGTCGCGGTCGAGGCCGATCAGGCGCACCTCGGGGAACCGGGTCAGCAGGGCCTCGCTGTGGCCGCCGAGGCCGAGGGTGCAGTCGACGACGACGGCCCCCGGCCTCTCCAGCGCCGGGGCCAACAGGTCCAGGCACCGCTGGAGCATCACCGGGACATGTCGGGACTCGCTAGTCAAAGCGCCCTCTCAGATAACGGCGCGGCAGGCATACGCCGCGCCGCGCACGCGGAGTGTTACCAGGGGGCCGGGCGGCCGGTGGGGGCCGGGCTCCGGCCGGTTCGCGTCACTTTAGTGCAACGGTCGCCGCGGTCAACGAACCGCCCCGTGCCCGGTGCGCCCTTCCCCCGGACAAGACCCAAAAGCCGCGAACCACCCGGACGGCCGCCCCCGCCTCACCCTTGTGGGTTAGCTCACACCAGGGCTCGTTGACCTTCTTCGTCCACCCTCACACCCACGCCGGAGGAGTCGTCGCCGACGACACCATCCGCTCGCTCACCATCGGCCAGCGGGCGCCGGGCACCCGCTCGGTCATCCTCATCCACCACACCGGCCGCGGCCTCGAAAGCCCGGCCGAGGACTTCCGGCACGAGCTGGAGGACGAGGTGGGCCAGCGCCCCGCCTGGGCCGTGGAGGCCTTCCGCGACGTCGAGCAGGACGTCCGCCAGTCCATGCAGCGGGTCCGGACCAACCCCTTCCTGCTCCACAAGGACGATGTGCGAGGCTTCGTCTTCGACGTGCACACCGGTCTCCTGCGGGAGACCGATCCGGCCACCTGAGTGACAGACCCGTCGGACGCCGTCAAGAATGCGGGAAGACACCGCCCGGAACCCGTCCGGGGCGGCGTCCGTGTTTCGGGGTGGGCCGGTTCATGCGCCAACAGCGTCGGCCCCGGGAAAGGGCCGAGGAGAACCAGGTGACCACGTACGACGACCGAGCGAGCCTCGCTGATCTGACCAGCACGGCCGAGCGGGTCCGCCGGTCGGTCGAGAGCGTGATCGAGGGCAAGCCCGAGGTCGTACGGATCGCGCTGACCGTGCTGCTGGCCGAAGGACACCTCCTGATCGAGGACGTCCCCGGTGTCGGCAAGACGATGCTGGCCAAGACGCTCGCCAAGTCCATCGACTGCTCGGTCCAGCGCATCCAGTTCACGCCGGACCTGCTGCCCTCGGACATCACCGGCGTCAGCATCTACGACCAGCAGCGCCGCGAGTTCGAGTTCAAGCCCGGCGCGATCTTCGCGCAGATCGTCATCGGCGACGAGATCAACCGCGCCTCCCCCAAGACCCAGTCCGCGCTGCTGGAGTCGATGGAGGAGCGCCAGGTCACCATCGACGGCACCACCTACGCCCTGCCCAGCCCGTTCATGGTCGTCGCCACCCAGAACCCGGTCGAGATGGAGGGCACCTACCCCCTCCCCGAGGCCCAGCGCGACCGGTTCATGGCCCGCGTCTCCGTCGGCTACCCCAGCCCCGAGGCCGAGCTCCAGATGCTCGACGTGCACGGCGGGCTCTCCCCGCTCGACGACCTCACCGCCGTCGCGCACGCCCACGACGTGGTCAAGCTGATCGAAGCCGTCCGCGAGGTGTACGTCGCCGCGCCCGTACGCCGCTACGTGGTCGACCTGGTCTCCGCGACCCGCAGCCACCCGGAGCTGCGCCTGGGCGCCTCGCCCCGCGCCACCCTGCACCTGCTGCGCGCCGTCAAGGCCTCCGCCGCCCTGTCCGGCCGGGACTACGTCCTGCCCGACGACGTGCAGCAGCTGGCCGCGCCCGTCCTCGCGCACCGGCTGCTGCCCACCGCGCAGGCCCAGCTGAACCGGCGCACCGCCGAGCAGGTCGTCCACGACATCCTCCAGCGCACCCCCGTCCCCGCCGCGCACGCGCGCGGCGAGATGCCGCCCGGCGCGGGCCTGCGGGGCTTCTGATGAGCGCCGGTGCCCCGCACGGCGCCGGCGGGCAGGTGAGGGAAGCCGGGGGGCTGCGCGCCTCGTTCGCGGGGCTGACCACCCGGGGCCGCTCGTTCCTGGCCGCCGGGACCGCCGCCGCCGTCTGCGCGTACGTCCTGGGCCAGGGCCAGCTCCTGCGGGTCGGGCTGCTGCTCGTCGCCCTGCCCCTGATCTGCGTCCTCGCCCTGCACCGCACCCGCCACCGGGTCACCGCGAGCCGGCGCCTGACCCCGCCGCGGGTGCCCGCCGGCGGGGAGGCCCGCGTCCAGCTCCGGCTGGAGAACGTCTCCCGGGTGCCCACGGGACTGCTGATGCTCCAGGACCGGGTGCCGTACGTGCTGGGGCCGCGGCCCCGCTTCGTACTGGACCGGGTGGAGTCCGGCGGGCGCCGCGAGGTGTCGTACCGGGTCCGTTCCGACCTGCGCGGCCGCTACCCCCTCGGCCCCCTCCAGCTGCGCCTGACCGACCCCTTCGGGCTGGTCGAGCTGACCCGCTCGTTCACCGCGTACGACACCCTCACCGTCGTCCCGCGCACCCAGCCCCTGCCCCCGGTCCGGATGACCGGCGAGGCGGGCGGCTACGGCGACGGCAGCCGCCGCTCGCTCGCGCTGGCCGGGGACGACGACGTGATCCCGCGCACCTACCGGCGCGGCGACGACCTGCGCCGGGTCCACTGGCGCTCCACCGCCCGCTACGGCGAGCTGATGGTGCGCCGCGAGGAACAGCCCCAGCGCAGCAGGGCCACCGTCCTGCTGGACACCCGCGACACGGCGTACGCCGGCGCGGGCCCCGACTCCGCCTTCGAGTGGGCGGTGTCGGCCGCCGCCTCCACCCTGCTGCACGTCCTGGAGCAGGGGTTCTCGGTGCGGCTGATCACCGACACCGGTGACCGCGTGCCCGGCGAGGGCGGCGGGGGCGGCGGCGGCTTCTCCTCCGGCGGCCCGGAATCCGCCGAGGCGGCGGGGCTGATGATGGACACCCTCGCGGTCGTCGGGCACTCCGACGGGAGCGGGCTGGGCCGCGCCTACGACGCGGTCCGCACCGGCGGAGCCGGCCCCGCCTCCTCGGGCGGTGACGGCCTGCTCATCGCCTTCTTCGGCGACCTCGACGGCGAACAGACCGAGATGGCGGCCCGGATGCGGCAGCGCAGCGCGGGCGCGGTGGCGTTCGTACTGGACTCCGCGGCCTGGACCGGAGCGCCCTCGCGGGCGGAGGAGCGGCTGCGCAGGCTGCGGGACGCGGGCTGGACGGCGCTGGCCGTCCCGCCCGGCGCCGCCTTCGCCGAACTGTGGCGGCAGGCCGGGAACGCTCCCCTCGGCCCCGAGAACTCCGGAGGCCGGGCATGAGCGGGCGCACGCGGGTGACGCTCTTCGCAATGCTGGCGACGCTGCTGACCTCCTGGTCGCTGGCACCGCTGGTGGAGTCCACGGGCTGGCTGCTCCAGGCGGCGGCACTCCTCGGGGTGCAGTCCGCTGTGGGGGCCGGCGCCCGGCGGGTGCCGCTGGCGCGGTCGCTGACCGTGGCGGCGCAGCTGCTGGTGTCGCTGCTGGTGCTCGCCCTCCTCTTCGCGGGGAAGGCCGAGACCGCCGGGGGCGGTCCGCTGTCCTTCCTGGTCACCGACTTCGGGGCCCTGTTCCAGCAGGGCGTGCGGGACGTGAGCGAGTTCGCCATACCGGCCCCCCTCACCGACGGCATCCGGCTGTTGCTGCTCGCCGGGGTGCTGCTGATCGGGCTGCTGGTGGACGTGCTCGCCGTGACGCTGCGGACCTCCGCGGCCGCCGGGCTGCCGCTGCTGGCGCTGTACTCGGTGGCGGCCGGGCTGGCGACGGGCCAGGGCGGCTCCTGGTTCGCCTTCCTGCTGGCCGGGGCGGGCTACCTGATGCTGCTGCTGTCGGAGGGGCGCGACCGGCTGGCCCAGTGGGGCCGGGTCTTCGGCGGCGCCCCCGGCACGCGCGTCTCGGCGGCCTCCGGGTACGGGGGCGGCGCGGGCGGCGGCCGGGCCGTGGCGCCCGTGCGCACCGGGCGCCGGATCGGCGTGGTCGCGCTCGGCGTGGCCGTGGCGGTGCCGGCCGTACTGCCCTCCCTCGGCGGCGGACTGCTGGGTGCCCCGGGCGACGACTCGGGCGCGGCGGGCCGGGGCGGCGGCACGATCTCGGCGGTGAACCCGCTGGTCTCGCTGCAGAGCAGCCTGAACGCGCAGGACAACCGGGTCGTGCTGCGGTACCGCACGGACAGCCCGCAGCTCGGCGAGCAATACCTGCGGATCCTGGCGCTGGACGAGTTCAACGGCGTCAAGTGGGAGGCCTCCGGGCGCCCGCTGACGGACGTGCCGGAGCGGCTGCCGACCCCGTCGGGGCTGAGCGACCGGGTGCGCGAGAGCGCGTCCGAGGTACGCACCTCCGTCTCGGCGGCGCAGACGTACGCCCAGCGCTACCTGCCGATGCCGTACCCGGCGACGCAGATCGACATCGCCGGCAAGTGGCGGTACGAGCCGGCCGGCCGGACCCTGGTCGGCGACCAGCTGGCCAAGGACCGCTTCCAGAACGTGCAGGGCGCGCAGTACACCGTACGGAGCCTGCTGCTGCGGCCCACGGCGGCGCAGCTCCAGGCGGCGCCCGCCCCGAACCCGGCGGTGCGGGAGGAGTACACGAGGCTCCCGGACAACCTGCCGCCGGTGGTGGCGGAGACGGCCCGGCGGGTCACCCAGGGGGCGCGGGACGACTACACGCGGGCCGTGCGGCTCCAGGACTTCTTCGCGGTGAACGGCGGCTTCCGCTACGACACCAAGGTGTCCTCGGGGACGGGCTCGCAGGCCATCGCCCGGTTCCTGGCGGACAAGGAGGGCTTCTGCGTCCACTTCGCCTTCTCGATGGCGGCGATGTCCCGCTCCCTGGGCATCCCGGCGCGGGTGGCGGTCGGTTTCACCCCGGGCGAGAAGCAGGCCGACGGCAGCGTGAACGTCTCGATGCGGGACGCGCACGCGTGGCCCGAGCTGTACTTCGAGGGCGTGGGGTGGACCCGCTTCGAGCCGACGCCCCGGGCCGGCATCTCGCTGCCGGACTACAGCCGCACCGAGGCCCCGGCGCCGCAGCCGTCCGCGCCGTCCGCGCTGCCCTCGGCGTCCGCGTCGGCGCCGGCGCCCATGCCCTCGCAGGCCGAGGCGTGCCCGCCGGAGCTGAAGAAGCTCGGCGAGTGCGGCGTACCGGCCGCCCCGCAGGGCACCGGCACCGGGTCCGGCGGCGTACCGGTCGGCGCGGTCTTCGGCTGGACCGCCGGTGCGCTGGTGGTCCTCGGGCTGCCGCTGCTGCCGCTGCTGTGGCGCCGGCGGGTCCGCGAGCGGCGGCTGGCCTCCCCGCAGGGGGCCGCGCGGGGGCCGTCGTCCCCCGGGGCCCCGGCCGTCCCGCCGGGGTCCTGCCCCGGGGTGCTGGCCGCCTGGCGGGAGCTGGGCGACTCGGCCTGGGACGTGGGCATCCCGCCCGACGGGGCGCTGTCGCCGCGTCAGGCCGCGAGCCGGGTCGTCGTCATGGGCCGGCTCGACGGGGAGCCCGCGCGGGCGGTGCACCGGGTCGCGGACGCGGTGGAGCGGACGCTGTACGCCCCGCCCGGCGCGGACGTCCCGTACCCGCGGCTGGCCGACGACGTCCGCCTGGCCCGCACGGCCCTGCTGGCCGCCCTCGGGCGCCGGGCCCGGCTGCGCGCGTTGCTGCTCCCCCGGTCGGCGGCGCGCGTGACCGCCGCCGCCTCGGCCCGGGCGGCGGCGCTGTTGGCGCGGACGGCGGCCCTCACGGCCCGGATCCGCTTGCTGATCCCGCTGCGGGGCCGCGGCTGAGCGGGAGCCCGCGGCAGGAAATGACGGACGCCGGTGCGTTCGGACTCGTTCCCCCCGAGTCCGAACGCACCGGCGTTCGCCGTACCGCTCACGGCCAGGGACCGGTCCGCTCCGCGGCCCCGTGTCCGCGGTGCGGGCCGAGGCCCCGTCCGTGGCTCCAGTCTGCTGTCTGCGCAGGTGGGAGCCCATCCGTACGCGTACTCATCTGTTCGCCTAGGTACGGATACTCAGTTCTACGCCGGTCCGGCCCCCGGGCGGCACCGCCGACCGGGGGTCAGCGGCTTCCGTGGGACCGCCGACCGGGGGGTCAGCGGCTTCCGCTGACCCGTCCCCGGAGCAGCAGCGACAGCGCCGAGTGGACGTCGTCCAGGGAGCGCTCGCTCTGGAAGGCCTGCCAGTCCAGCGCGGCCACCAGCACCATCCCGACCAGTGCGGCCGCCGTCAGCGGCACGTCGATCTCGGCGCTGAGCTCCCCGCGTTCCACACCCTCCCGCAGTACCGACTCGACGACCGCGACGGCTTCGCCCCGCACCACCATCAGGGTGGACTGCCAGGCGCGGTTGGTCCGCCAGAGTTCGGCGACGTACAGCTGGGTGAAGGCCGGATAGCGGTCGATGAAGACCAGGCCGGCGCGGATCATCGCGTCGAGGGCCTCGATCCGGCTGCCGCCGCGCGCCTCGGTCCCGTCCGCCGCCGCCCGCAGCGAGGCGGTCAGCAGACCCACCCCGTGCCGCAGCAGCTCCTCGAACAGCTCGGTCTTGCTCGCGAAGTTGTAGTAGACGGTGCCCTTGGCCACGCCGGCCCGCTCGGCGATCTCGTCGACCGTGGTCGCGGAGAAGCCCTGTTCGGCGATGAGCGTGACGGCCGCCTCGTACAGCTTCTGCCGCGTGGCCTGCCGCCGGGCGCCGCCCGCGGTGGTGCTACTGCTTTCCATGGCGCTGATTCTCACAGGTCACAGCCCCTTACAGGCTCAGTTCGGGGTGCAGTCGGTCCATCGTCCACACCTGCTTGCCGCGGGCGGTGAGCGCGGTGAGGGCCAGTGCCCCGGCCGTGAAGGCCACCAGGACCGCGCAGCCCTGCCACACCGGGGTGAGGTCGCCGCCGGTGATGAGGCGGCGCAGGCCCTCGACGACGTAGGACATCGGCAGGTACGGGTGGACGTCGTTGAAGAAGTCCGGGCTGGTCTGGATGGGGTACGTGCCGCCGGCCGAGGTGAGCTGGAGCATCAGGACGGCGAGGACCAGGATGCGGCCGGCCGCGCCGAACTTGGCGTTCAGCCACTGGATGATCGCCGCGAAGCAGGCGGTGACCAGGACCAGGAAGCCGATGGTCAGGGCCGGGTGGGCCATCTTCAGCCCGAGGCCCGGGGCCCAGTGCAGTACGGACATCAGCGCGCCCACCTGCGCGGCGCCGAGGCCGGCCACGGGCAGCCAGCCCGCGACGGCGATCCGCCAGGGCGAGGCGCCGGCGGCCAGGGCCCGCTTGTTCATGGGCGCGATCAGCATGTAGGCGACCATCGCGCCGACCCACAGGGACAGCGGGATGAAGTAGGGGGCGAAGCCGGTGCCGTAGTTGGGCGCCTTGTGCAGGGCCTGGTTGGCGAGCTGGACCGGGTCGGCCATGACCTCCGTACGGGCGTCGCGCTGCCGCTGGTCGTAGTCCGGGATCTTGCCGACGCCCTCGTGCAGGCCGTCGGCGAGCCGGCCGCTGCCGTCGACGAGCTTGAACATGCCGCCGCCCAGGGTGTGGGCGCCGTCGCCGAGCTTGCCGACGCCTTCGCCCAGCTTGCCGGAGCCGCCCGCGGCGGTGCCGATGCCCTTGTGCAGCTCGACCATGCCGGCGGCGACCTTGTGGGCGCCGTCGTTGAGGGCGTTGGCCTTGGTGACGGCGGCGTCGAGGTCGCCCGCGAGGCCGGGGGCCTTGGTGGCGAGTTCGCGGGCCTTGTTCTCCAGGTCGGTCAGCTGTGTGCGGAGCTTGGTGATGTCGCCGCTGGAGTTCCCGAGGACGGTGCTCGCGTCGCCGGCGAGCAGGGCGGCCTCGGCCGCGTTGTCCTTGATCTGCTTCAGCTCGGGGCAGGAGGCCGCGAGGGGCGCGGCGCCGGGGGTCGCGCACACCTTGGTGTAGTACGAGTCCAGGCCGGTGGCGACCGCCTTGGTCCGGGCGGCGGCGGCCGGGGCCTTCTCGACGGCCTTGGCGAGGTGGTTGTTGACGACCTTGGCGCTGTCGGCGACCAGCTTGGCGGTGTCCGCCAGGTTCTTGGGGTCCTTGACGAAGGGGCGGGCCTTGTCGGCCGCGCCGTTGACCACGTCGGCGACCTTCTGGGTGCCGTCCGCGACCTGCCGGGAGCCGGTCTCCAGCTTGCCGGCCGCCTCGTTGAGCTTCTTCAGGCCGCCGGTGAGCTCGCCGGACTTCTCCTTGGCCGTGTCGAGGCCGTCGGCGAGTTCCTTCGCACCCTGCTGGGCCTTGCCCGCGCCGTCCTTGAGCTGGGCGGCGCCGTCGGCGGCCTCGGCGGTCTTGTCGTGCAGGTCGGAGAAGGAGATGAAGATCTTGTCGAGAAAACCGCGGGAGGCGTTGGCGGACGCCGCCGAGCGGACCTCGGAGAAGACGGTGCGCGAGATCGAGCCGACGATGTAGTTGTTGGCGTCGTTCGTGCGGACCTGGAGGGCCCCGGTGGTGGGGTCGTCGCCGCCGCTGGAGGCGATGTTCCTGCTGAAGTCGGCGGGCATGGTCAGGGAGAGGTAGTACTTCCCGTTCTCCACGCCCTTGGCCGCCTCGGCGGCGCTGACCTCGCGCCAGTCGAAGGTCCTGCTCTCGCGCAGTTTGCGGGTGATCTCGCCGCCGGCGTCGAGGCGCTTGCCGTCCACGGTGGTGCCCTGGTCGGCGTTGACGAGGGCGACGGGCACCCTGTCGAGGCGCTTGTACGGGTCCCAGAAGGACCAGAGGTACAGGGCCCCGTAGAGCAGGGGCAGCAGGAGCAGCGCGACGAGGGCGGCCCGGGGCAGCTTCCCCCGCCCGAACCGCTTCAGCTCAAGCGCGGCCAGTTTCGGCGAGCGCATCGTCCGCCCCCTTCGTGTCTTCGTCGGTGTCGGTGTCGGCGTCGGGCTCGGTGCCGGGCTCCTCGGCGTCGGGCTCGGTGCCGGGCTCCTCGGCGTCGGCCTCGGTGCCGGGCTCCTCGGTGCCGGGCTCTTCGGTGCCGGTGCCAGCCCCGGTGCCGTTGCCGGTCTCCTCGGCCTGGGCGTCGCCGTCCCCGTCGGGGTCCGTGTCGTTGCCCGGGGTCGTGCCGGCGGGCAGGCCCCAGGTGATCTTCGGACCGTCGGCGTGCGCCCCGGCCGCCCCCGCGAGACCGGGCGCGGCCTTCCCGGTGCCCCCGCCCGCCCGCGGCGACGGGCCCACGGGCTCCGCCGTGTCCGGCTCCGCGCCCGTGCGCAGCACCGTCACGCCCTCGGGGGCCTCGCTGCACACCGCGAGGACGGTGGTCCCGCGGTCGGCGACCGAGCGCAGCAGGGCCCAGGCCTGCGCACGTTCGGCGTCCGAGAGCTTGAGGTCGAGGTCGTCCAGGGCCAGCAGCCGGGGACCGCCCAGCAGGGCGATGGCCAAGGACAGCCGTACGGCCTCCAGGCGCTCCAGGTCGCGTACGGAGGTCCGCTCGCCCTTCGGCAGGGCGGAGAGGTCCAGCCCGACGGCGGCCAGGGCTTCGTCGATCCGGGCCCGGGCGGCGGCGCGGCGGTCGCCGCGCGGGCGCAGCAGGGAACGCAGGGGGGCGTCGTAGCGCCGCTGGAGCATGGCTCCCTCGCGCAGTTGCTCGGCGACGGTGAGGGCCTGGTCGAGGTCGTTGACCCCGGGGACGGGGCCGAGGGCGGTGATCCGGCGGACCGCGGCCATCTTCTTCGGCAGCCGGTGGCGGCCGATCTCGGCGTGGCCCTCGGTGGCCTTCATCCGTCCGGTGAGGGCGAGGAGCAGGCAGGTCCGGCCGCTGCCGGAGGGTCCTTCGAGCGCGATGAGCGATCCGGGGGCCGTTTCGATCCCCACGCCCCGGAACACCCAGCCTCGCGGGCCCTTGAGTCCGAAGCCCTCGGCCTTGACGGCGGCGCCGTGCGGGCTGTTCACGCCTCCCCCTCCTTTTGAACTGACTGGTCAGTTCAAAAGTTAGCAGGCGTCAGGCCCGGGGGCCCGGCGGGCGGCGCTTTTGGCGGGAACCCGGCGGCCCGTCACAGGTCCCGGCCCTCCCTCACCCGCGTGCCCGCGCCGGGGCCACCCATGCCCGTCCCGTCCGGGTTTCACGGTGAATGCGCAGGTCAGCGCGATTGTCAGTGGCCCCCGTCACGATGGACCCACGAACGGAAAACAGCCGCACCGCCGAGCACCACGCAACGACAGGAGGTTCGTCATGGCCACACCGTCCCCGTCCCCTGTCCACCCCGTCCCGCGCAGGGCGTCCGCACCGCCGGCCGCCCTCGAACTGCTCGCCAAGGCCCGCGACGGCCTGGCCGAGGCGGCCCTGCTGCCCCGGCCCAACGAGCGGTACGCCACCGCACACCTGGCCGCGCTGCGCGCCGCCGCGGCCGTACTCGCCGCGCGCGGGCGGCCCGAGCCGGCCGGGCGCCGGCGGAGGCCGCGGATCCGCAGCGCGTGGGAGGTGCTGCCGGAGATAGCGCCGGAGCTGACCGAGTGGAGCGCGCTGTTCGCCTCGGGTGCGGCCCGGCGGGCCCGGGCCGAGGCCGGGATACGGGACGCGGCGAGCAGCCGGGACGCGGACGACCTCGTACGGGAGGCGGGGATGTTCCTGCGGCTGGTGGAGCGGATGCTCGCGCTGCAGCCCGTGGCGCAGGCGCTGCCGCAGCCTCGTCCGGAGCGTCCGAACGCCGGATGAGCTGCGCGGTCGGCTGAGGCAATAGGGTGGGGCAAGCACCTCCCCACCCTTACGCGCCGAGGAGTCATCAGCCGTGTCGGACACTTCCCGCCCCCGTGCTTCCCTCCGCACCGCCGTGGTGTGGGAGGTCCTCAAGGAGGCCCTCGACCGCCGGGTGAAGGCGACCGGGCGGGAAGCGCTCGAGGTGCTGGACACCGGCGGCGGCACGGGCAAGTTCGCCGTGCCGGTGGCCCGGCTGGGCCACCGGGTGACCGTGGTCGACCCCAGCCCGAACGCGCTGTTCGGGCTGGAGCGCCGGGTCTCCGAGGCCGGTGTCGCCGATCTCGTGCGCGGGGTCCAGGGCGACGCCCAGGGCCTGCTGGACGTCGTCGAGCGGGACGCGTACGACGTGGTGCTCTGCCACGGCGTGCTGGAGTACGTGGACGACCCCGCCGAGGGCGTGGCCAACGCCGTCGCCGCCCTGCGCCCCGGCGGCATCCTCAGCCTGCTCGGCGCCGGCGTCGGCGGAGCCGTGCTGGCGCGGGCGCTGGCCGGGCACTTCACCGAGGCCCGCACCGCCCTCACCGACCCGGCCGGGCGCTGGGGCTCCGGCGACCCGGTGCCGCGCCGCTTCACCGCCGAACAGCTGAGCGCGCTGGTCGGCGACGCCGGCCTGGCGGTCGGCGCGGTCCACGGCGTGCGGATCTTCGCCGACCTGGTCCCCGGGGTGCTGGTGGACACCGAGCCCGGCGCGGTCGAGGCGCTGCTGCGGCTGGAGGAGGCCGCCGCCGAGCTGCCCGCCTTCCACGCGGTGGCCACGCAGCTGCACGTCCTGGGCGAGAAGCCCGCCTGATCTGCGGGCTTGCTCGACCGGGCTCCGGCGGATCCCCTCCCAACCGGCGCGCCGACACGTATGATCGGGTGCACCGGTCGGCATGACGGACCGCCCATTGGGGAATAAGCGCCTCAATGGCCGCCCGCCTTGGCGTCGGTACGTTCGAAGCACCCGTTCGGCACCGGGTCCGGCACTCAGGACTTGCCCGGCACGGTGGTTTGCAGAATGTGGCGTAGAGGGCGGGTATCACGGGGGCGATTCCCCGCCTATCCTGAAGGGGACCCCTGGTCGCTACCCCCCGCGACCGACGGATGAGGAGGACTCCCGTGCCGCTCTCGGAGCACGAGCAGCGCATGCTCGAGCAGATGGAGCGAGCGCTGTACGCCGAAGACCCCAAGTTCGCGACAGCGCTTGAGGGCAGTGGACTGCGCACGTACACCCGGCGACGGGTCTACCAGGCAGTCGTAGGCATTGTGGTGGGTATCGCGCTCCTCATGACTGGTGTGATCTGGCAGGAAGTGCTCTGGATCAGCGTGGTGGGATTCCTCGTCATGCTGGCCTGTACCGTCCTCGTGGTCACCGGTTGGCGCAAGGCCCCCAAGCCTGGCGAACAGCCCGTCTCCGGAAGTGCCGGCGGTTCGGCCCATGGCCGCAACCGGCAGCGTCGGTCGATGATGACCCGTATCGAGGAACGGTGGCAGCGCCGCCGTGACGAGCAGGGGCAGTAGCCCCGCACAGACTCCGCCGGTGAGGGGACGTCCGCGAGAGCGCGGCCGTCCCCTCGCCGTTTCCGCCGCCCTGATCGGCCGCTCTGCGGCATGCTGATCAGATGAGTGTGCTCCCCCTGGTCTTCACCAGCGGCTGGGCCAGCGGGATCAACGCCTACGCCGTGATCCTCCTGCTCGGCGTCTTCGGCGCGACCGGACTGTCCGACGAGGTCCCCGCCTCGCTCCAGCGCACCGACGTCCTCGTCGTCGCGGGCGTGCTGTTCCTGTGCGAGGCCGTGGCCGACAAGATCCCGTACGTGGACTCCCTGTGGGACACCGTCCACACCGTGATCCGGCCCGTCTCCGGAGCGGTCGTCGGCGCCCTCCTGGCCGGGCAGAGCGGCTCGCTCTCCGACCTCGCCGCCGGTGCCGTCGGCGGTTCCACCGCGCTGGCCAGCCATTTCGTCAAGGCCGGCACCCGGATGGCGGTCAACACCTCGCCCGAACCGTTCAGCAACATCGTGCTGAGCACCGCCGAGGACCTGGGCGTGGGCGGCGTCGTCACCTTCGCGATGTTCAACCCCCGGGCGGCCGCCGTCATCGCCGCCGTCCTGCTGCTCATCGGCCTGGTCCTGGTGGTCTACCTCTGGAGCCGGATCCGCCGCTTCCGACGGCGGCGGGCCCAGCGGCGCGAGGAGAAGCGGCTGGCCGCCACCACCCGGGCCGTGGGCGGAGCACCACCCGGCTGACCTGCGGGCCCGGCTCGATAGGCTCAGCGGTATGGCGAGAATTGCGGTGATCGGCGCCGGCATGGGCGCGATGGCGACGGCGGCCCGGCTGGCCGTGGCGGGGCACCGGGTGACGGTGTACGAGCGCGGGTCCACCTACGGGGGCTCCGTCGGCCGGTACGAACGCGACGGCTTCGCCTTCGACACCGGGCCCGGGCTGCTGCACCTGCCCGCCGTCTACCGCGACCTGTTCGTGAAGACCGGCAAGCGGCCCCTGGAAGACCTCGTCGGCACGGTCCAGCTGGACCCCGCCGTCCGTCACGTGCTGGACGGCGTCGCCGTCACCCTCCCCGGCGCCTCCCGGGGCGGGGTCGCCGCCGCCCTCGACGAGGCCTTCGGCGCGGGCGCGGGCGAGCGCTGGAACGCCCTGCTGGGGCGGGCCCGCGACACCTGGGACGCCACCCGCCGCCCGCTGCTGGAGGAGCCCCTGCGCCCCGACTGGCAGGTGCTCGGCCGCGACCCGTACCCGGCGCTGCGCGGCAGCGGTCTGCTGCGCCGCCGCCCGCCGACGCTGGCCGAGGTGGCCCGGCGCGAGCTGGGCGGCCGGCTCGGCGAGCTGCTGGCGGGCCGGGTCCTGGCGTACGGGCTGGACCCGGACGCGACGCCCGCCGCGGCGGCCGCGCTGCCCTACATGGAGCAGACCTTCGGCAGCTGGTACGTCCGGGGCGGCATGCGCGAGCTGGCCACCGCCGTCTACGAGCGCTGCCGGGAGCGGAAGGTGGAGTTCGTCTTCGGCGCCGCCGTCCGCTCGGTGCTGAGCCGGGACGGCCGGGCGGCCGGGGTGGGGCTGGCCGACGGCACCGAGGCCGCCGCCGACCACGTCGTCTGCGGCATCGACCCGAGGCAGCTGCCGAGCGCCTCGGTGCCCCGCCCGCCCGGCGGCGTACCGGCCCGGGGCACGGAGGTCCCCGGCCGGCTGACCCTGCTGCTGGCGCTGCGGGGCGGACGGCCGGCGGACGCCGTCCACCGCACCCTGGTGCACTCCCCGGACCCCGCCGGCGTCCGGCTGGTCACGGTGCTGCGCCCGGACGACCCCGCCACCCGGCCGGACCCGGACCACGAGGCGGTCACCGTGAGCGCCGTGTGCGGGCCCGCGGGCGGCGCGCCCGTCCCGGACCCGGAGGAGCTGCTGGACCTCGCCGCCCGGGCCGTCCCCGGGCTGCGCGAGCGGCTGCTGTGGCAGGAGGTGCGCACCCCGCGGGACGTGGAGGCCGCCACGGGTGCCCGCGGCGGCTCGGTGCCGCCGCCCGCGCTGCCGGGGGACGGGGGCCGGCTGCTGTACCCGGCCAACACGACGGCGCTGCCCGGGCTGTACCTCGCGGGCGGCTGGGCGCACCCCGGCGGCGGGCTCGCGCACGCCGGGATGACGGGGGCCCTGGTGGCCGGGCTGATCGTGGAGGGGGCCGGGTTCCGCGGCTCGCAGTGAGCCCCGGCCTGCCGGGGCCGGGGCCGGGTGCCCGTCAGTGCCGGTACTGGCCGTACTCCCCGTTGCCGGGGTACGGGTACGGGTACTCCTGCTGCGGGTCCTGCTCCGGGTAGGGCTGCGGGGCGGCGTCGGTGGCGCGCTGCTGCGGGACCCAGACCCCGCCGGGCGGGGTGTCCATGGAGTACTGCTGCTGGGCGGGGTCGCCGTAGGGCGGGTAGGCCGCGCCGTCGTAGGGCGGGGCCGGGGAGACCTCGCCGCCGGTGCCGATGTACGGGTCCGAGTAGGCGGCGTAGACCTGCTGCTCGCCCTGGGGGTAGGTGCCGGGGTAGTCGTAGCCGCCCTGGCCCTGCTGCTGGTCGTAGTAGGCCGCGTACTGGTGGGCGTCCTGCTCGGCCGTGGTGAACGGCGAGGCGAAGGGGGTCTCGGCGCCGGGCTGCTGCACCTGCTGCGACTGCTGGGGGACGAAGCTCTGTATCCCGTACGAGCCGGTCTCCTCGGGCACCGGCTGCGGGGTGAACACCGCGTCCTCGGAGCCCGGGTCCTCGCCCGGTCCCCGGCCCTGGTCGGCGTACTCCAGCCCGGTGACCTCCAGTGCCGGCTCCGGGCGCGGTCCGCTCCCGGAGCGGCGGCGTCTGCCCGGAGCCGCGTCCGGTGCGGGCCGCCCGCCCCGGCGCAGCGCCCAGCCGGCCACGAAGCCCTTCCGGAAGGAGAGCGTGACCAGGGTCTGGCCGACGGCGAAGGCGGTCGCGCCGGCGGCGATCACGAGCACCGACGGCAGTACCACTCCGGCCACCACTCCGGCGAAGCCGGTGAAGGCCAGCAGGCGCCAGCGCAGCCGGGCCTTGTACTGCATCAGGACCTCGGCAAGCAGCCACAACGCGACGATGCCGAACGCGATGTAGAGGACCGTCATTCCCATGCAAGGCCCCTCTCGGTACGGCCGCCCGCGCGGGAAGGGGAGACGGCCGGTCAGGCCCGCTGGTGCAGGCCCAGGTTCTCGTAGATCTCGAGAGTCGCCGTGGAATTGTTCAGCGTGATGAAGTGCAGTCCCGGGACACCCTCGGACAGCAGCCGCGCGCAGAACTCCGTGGCGAACTCGATGCCAATGGAGCGTACAGCGGCCGGGTCGTCCTTGACGGCGAGCATGCGCTCTTTCACGGCGTCGGGGAAGACGGCGGTGCTCAGCTGCGGCAGCCGGTCGAGCTGCTTGATACCGACAACGGGCATGACCTCGGGGATGATCGGGGTCTCGCAGCCCGCCTTGGCGACGCTGTCGCGCAGCCGCAGATAATTCTCCGGATCGAAGAACATCTGGGTGATGGCGTAGTCCGCGCCGGCGCGGCACTTGTCCACGAAGTGCCGGATGTCCGTGTCCCAGTCCTCGGAGCGCGGGTGCATCTCGGGGAAGGCGGCGACGCCGACGCAGAAGTCGCCGGACTCCTTGAGCAGGCGCACCAGGTCGGCCGCGTAGTCCACGCCCTCCGGGTGCCTGACCCAGGGGCCCATGGGGTCGCCGGGCGGGTCGCCGCGCAGGGCGAGCATGTTGCGGATGCCGGCGTCGGCGAACTGGCCGATGACGTGGCGCAGCTCGGCGACGGAGTGGTCCACCGCCGTCAGGTGCGCGACGGGCGTCAGGGTGGTGTCGGAGGCGATCTGCTGGGTGGCTCGGACGGTACCGCCACGGGTGGAGCCGCCGGCCCCGTACGTGACGGAGACGAAGCTCGGGGAGACCGCCTCGATCCTGCGGAGCGCGTTCCAGAGGTTGCGCTCGCCCTTCTCGGTCTTGGGAGCCCAGAACTCGAAGGAGTACGAGGCTCCGGACGCGATGAGGTCGCGGACCGTGTGTGCACGGTCCGACCAGGTGGAAGCGGTACCAAGGGCCATACGGGCAGGTTAGACGGGGCCCGGCGGACGCCGAAGCGCTGTCCACGACCTGGACAGCTTTTTGGACGCCGCTCCAGCGTCACCCGAGGCGGCCGCGAACCCTCTTGGCGAGTTCGGCGGCCGCGGCCCCGGGGTCGGAGGCCTCGGTGAGGGCCCGGACGACCACGACGCGGGTGGCGCCGGCGTCCAGGACCTCGTCCAGGTTGCCGGCGTCGATGCCGCCGATCGCGAACCAGGGGCGGTCCTGGGCGAGGGAGGCCGCGTACCGGACGAGGTCGAGTCCGGGGGCGTGGCGGCCGGGCTTGGTGGGGGTGGGCCAGCAGGGGCCGGTGCAGAAGTAGTCCACGCCGGGCTCGGCGACGGCGGCGTCCACCTCGGACTCGGCGTGGCAGGAGCGGCCGATCAGGACCCGGCCGCCGAGGACGGCGCGGGCGGCGGGGACGGGGATGTCGCCCTGGCCGAGGTGCAGGACGTCGGAGCCGATGGCGTGCGCGACGTCGGCTCGGTCGTTGACGGCGAGGAGCTTGCCGTGGCGGCGGGCGGCCTCGGCGAAGACCTGGAGGTGTTCGAGCTCCTCGCCCGCCTCCATGCCCTTGTCGCGGAGCTGGACGATGTCGACGCCGCCGGCCAGGACCGCGTCGAGGAACTCGGGGAGGTCACCCTGCCGCTTGCGCGCGTCCGTGCACAGGTAGAGCCGGGCGTCGGACAGCTGCTGCATGGGATTCCCCCCGTGGTGGTGGGGTGTGCGGGCCGATGGGGTCGGCCCGCACACCGGTGGATCAGCCGGTCAGAGGGCGAGTGCCTGGGCGCGGCGCTTGACCTCCGTGCCGCGATTCTCGCGCAGCGCCTGCACGGGGGTGCCCGGCAGGGTCGGATCCTCGGTGAAGAGCCACTCCAGCATCTCCTCGTCGGAGAAGCGGTCGTCCCGCAGTACGGTCAGCAGCCCGACGAGGCCCTTGACGACCTTGTCGCCGTCGATGAACTGCGCCGGAACCTGCAGGGCACGGTTCTCGCCCCGGCGTACGGCGATCAGCTGCCCTTCCTTGACCATCTGGCGGACCCGGGTCACCTCGATGTCGAGCATCTCCGCGATGTCGGGGAGGTACAGCCAGGAGGGGACGAGGGCATCGATCTTTGCGTCAATCTCGGTCACGGGGACAAGCCTGCCACTTCGGACGGGCCGCCGGTACCTGGCCCCGTCCGTCCGGGGCCGGGCGGCCGCCGGATCGGGGCCCGGCGGGCGGCCCGGCAGGGCCCCGGAGCCGTCAGACCAGGGCCGATTTCAGCGGAACGGCCGGGTCCGCGACCTTGGACGGGTCCACGGGCGCGGCGGTCTCGATCAGCTTGCGGCCCTGCGCCAGGTCCCGGGGGCGGCCCACGGCCAGGACGGCCACCAGCGTGCCCCCGCGCAGCCAGCACACGGACCAGGCGGGGCCGGCCGGGTCCCCGCGCCACAGCAGGGTGTCGGCGTCGCCGTGGTGGCCGGCGTACTGGACGAAGCGGCCGAACTGCTCGGACCAGAAGTACGGCACGGGGTCGTACGCCTGGACGGGCTCCGCCGCGAGGATGTTCGCCGCGACGGCCCGGGGTCCCTGGAGGGCGTTGTCCCAGTGGTGGACCAGCAGCCGCCGCCCGTAGCGGGCCGACGGGAAGGAGGAGCAGTCGCCGACGGCGTACACGCCGGGGACGGAGGTGCGCAGGTACGCGTCCGCGGTGACGGATCCGTCGGAGCCGAGCTCGACCCCGGTGCCGGCGAGCCAGTCGGTGGCGGGCCGGGCGCCGATGCCGACGACCACCGCCCCGGCGGGCAGCTCGCGGCCGTCGGCCAGCAGGACCCGGCCCTCCTCGATCCCCGCGACCTTCGCTCCGGTGATCAGGCCGGCACCGGCCTCGGCGTACCAGCGGCCCATCGGCTCGGCGACCTCGGCGGGCAGGGCTCCCGCCAGCACCCGGCCGGCGGCCTCGACCACGGTGACGGCGCAGCCGGCCTCGCGGGCCGCGGTGGCGAACTCGGCGCCGATCCAGCCCGCCCCGACCACCACGGTCGCGGGCGCCGCGGCCAGCACCGGGCGCAGCCGGGCGGCGTCGTCGAGGGTGCGCAGCAGGTGGACGCCGGGGACGCCCTCGGTGCCGGGCAGGGTCAGCGGGCGGGCGCCGCAGGCCAGCACGAGGACCTCGTACGGGACCGGGCCGGCCTCGGTGTCGACCTCGCGGACCTCCGACCGCAGCCCGGTGACCTCGGTGCCGAGGCGCAGGCCGATGCGCAGATCCTCGAAGTCGATCTCGAACGCGGAGTCCTCGGCCTTGCCGAGGAGCACCGCCTTGGAGAGCGGGGGGCGGTCGTAGGGCTGGTGGGGTTCGGCGCCCAGCAGGGTCACGGGGCCCTCGTAGCCCTGTTCGCGCAGGGCCACGGCGGTCTGCACGCCGGCCATTCCGGCACCCACGATCACGACGCCGGGGTTCGTCTGTTCCGTCTGCTCACTCACGCGGCCCAGCCTAGTGAACTGACGGGCCATCAGGAACACGGGGAGGAGGACCGGCGGGCGGACGCCGGGGAGGCAGCCTTACCCGGCTCCGGCCGCGGGGTTTAGTCTGGCCACCGTACCTATCGCGGGAGTCCGGGCGTACCGGGCTGAGAGGGAGGCTGGCCGGCCTCCGACCGTACGAACCTGATCCGGGTCATGCCGGCGAAGGGAGGGGCTGGACGCCCATGCACTCATCTCGGAAGGGATCCGCCGGGGGATCCGACGTCCTCGTCATCGGGGGCGGCATCATCGGCCTGGTCACGGCCTGGCGGGCGGCCCGGCGCGGACTGCGCACCGCGCTGGCCGACCCGGACCCCGGCGGCGGCGCCGCCCGGGTCGCCGCCGGCATGCTGGCCGCCGTCACCGAGCTGCACTACGGCGAGGAGACCCTGCTCGGGCTCAACCTCGCCTCCGCCGCCCGCTACCCGCAGTTCGCCGCCGAGCTCACCGAAGCCAGCGGCGGCATGGACCTCGGCTACCGGGCCTGCGGCACCCTCGCCGTCGCCCTCGACGCCGACGACCGCCTCCACCTGCGGGAGCTGCACGCCCTCCAGCGCCGCTGCGGCCTGGAGTCGGAGTGGCTCACCGGCCGCGAGTGCCGCCGCCTGGAACCGATGCTCGCCCCCGGCGTACGCGGCGGGCTGCGCGTCGACGGGGACCACCAGGTCGACCCCCGCCGGCTCGCCGCCGCCCTGCTGGCCGCCTGCGGGCGGGCCGGCGTCGCCATCCACCGGGCCCGCGCGGAACGGCTGCTCGTCACCGCCGACCGGGCCGCCGGAGCACTGCTCGACGACGGTACGGAGCTGCGCGCCGGCCAGGTGGTGCTCGCCGCGGGCTCGCTCAGCGGCCGGCTGGCCGGCGTACCGGCCGAGGCGCGCCCGCCCGTACGGCCGGTGAAGGGGCAGGTGCTGCGGCTGGCCGTACCGTCCGCGTACGCCCCGTTCCTGTCCCGGACGGTACGGGCCGTCGTACGCGGCAGCCACGTCTACCTGGTGCCGCGCGAGAACGGCGAACTCGTCATCGGGGCCACCAGCGAGGAACTCGGCTGGGACACCACGGTGACCGCGGGCGGGGTGTACGAGCTGCTGCGCGACGCCCACGAGCTGGTGCCCGGCATCACCGAGCTCCCGCTGGTCGAGACCCGGGCGGGGCTGCGCCCCGGCTCCCCCGACAACGCGCCGCTGCTCGGCCCGACCGACCTGCCCGGCCTGCACCTGGCCACCGGGCACTACCGCAACGGGGTGCTGCTGACCCCGCTGACCGGCGACGTGATGGAGGAACTGCTGACCACCGGCTCCGTGCCGGAGATCGCCCGGCCCTTCAGCCCGCGCCGCTTCTCCTCCACGCGTCAGGAGTCCCTCGTATGACCATCTCCGTCAACGGCGAGCCGCGCGAGGTCGCGGCCGGCACCACCCTCGACGCGGTGGTCGCCACCCTCACCACGGCCCCCTCGGGCGTGGCCGCCGCGCTCAACGAGACCGTCGTCCCGCGCGGGCAGTGGCGGGCGACGCCGGTGGACGAGGGCGACCGGATCGAGATCCTCACCGCGGTCCAGGGAGGCTGACCACCATGGCTGACGACGTCTTCACCCTGGGCGGCCGGACCTTCTCCTCCCGGCTGGTCATGGGCACGGGCGGGGCCCCGAGCCTGGACGTCCTGGAACGCGCCCTGGTCGCCTCCGGCACCGAGCTGACCACCGTGGCCATGCGCCGCCTCGACCCCACCGTGCAGGGCTCGGTGCTCTCCGTGCTGAACCGGCTGGGCATCGCCGTCCTGCCCAACACGGCGGGCTGCTTCACCGCCGGCGAGGCCGTGCTCACGGCCCGGCTGGCGCGGGAGGCACTGGGGACGGACTGGATCAAGCTGGAGGTCGTCGCGGACGAGCGCACCCTGCTGCCCGACGGCGTCGAGCTGCTGGACGCCGCCGAGGTCCTGGTCGACGAGGGCTTCACGGTCCTCCCGTACACCAACGACGACCCGGTCCTCGCGCGGAAGCTGGAGGACGCGGGCTGCGCGGCGATCATGCCGCTGGGCTCCCCGATCGGCTCGGGCATGGGCATCCGCAACCCGCACAACTTCGAGCTGATCGTCGAGCGCGCCGGGGTCCCGGTGATCCTCGACGCGGGCGCGGGAACCGCCTCCGACGCGGCCCTGGCGATGGAGCTGGGCTGCGCTGGGGTGATGCTCGCCTCGGCGGTGACGCGTGCGCAGCAGCCGGTCCTGATGGCGGCGGCGATGCGCGACGCCGTCTCGGCGGGCCGCCTGGCCCACCGCGCGGGCCGCATCCCCCAACGCCGCTTCGCCGAGGCCTCGTCCCCGGTGGAGGGCCGCGCGGCCCTGGACCCGGAGCGGCCGGCGTTCTGAGGGCGGGCGGGGGTACGGGGCTTGCGGCGCGGGCCCGCCATCCCCCCTCGCCCTCCCGGGGCGGGTCGGTGTTCGCCCACCCGCCCCCTTGTCTGCGGGCCGGTGGCGTGCCCGAACCGCGGGCCCCCCATGTCACGGCTGCGCTGCAAGCGTGGACACCCCGGCCGGGGGTGTCCGGGGCCCTCGTAGAATCGCCGGGTGGATACGACCCTGGATGACCCCCTCGTCGGGCGCGTGCTCGACGGCCGCTACCGCGTAGACGCCCGCATCGCGGCCGGTGGCATGGCAACGGTCTACCGGGCCGTCGACACCCGCCTCGACCGGGTCCTCGCGCTCAAGATCATGCACCCGGACCTCGCCGCCGACGCCGTCTTCGTCGACCGCTTCATCCGCGAGGCGAAGTCCGTGGCGCGCCTCGCCCACCCCAACGTCGTCGCCGTCTTCGACCAGGGCACGGACGGGCCGTACACCTACCTGGCCATGGAGTACGTCTCCGGCTGCACCCTGCGCGACGTCCTGCGCGAGCGCGGCGCGCTCCAGCCGCGGGCCGCGCTCGACATCCTGGAACCGGTCCTCGCCGCCCTCGGCACCGCCCACCGGGCCGGGTTCGTCCACCGGGACATGAAGCCCGAGAACGTGCTGATCGGCGACGACGGCAGCGTCAAGGTCGCCGACTTCGGCCTGGTCCGCTCCGTGGACTCGGCCACCAACACCACCGGCTCGATCCTCGGCACCGTCTCCTACCTCGCGCCCGAGCAGATCGAGGACGGGGTCACCGACACCCGCGTCGACGTCTACGCCTGCGGTGTCGTCCTGTACGAGATGCTCACCGGCTCCAAGCCGCACACCGGCGGCACCGCCGCCCAGGTCCTCTACCAGCACCTCAACGAGGACGTCCCGGCCCCGTCCGCCGCCGTTCCCGGCCTGCCCGCCGCGCTCGACGAGCTGGTCGCGCACGCCGCCGCCCGCAGCGCCGAGCTGCGCCCGTACGACGCCGCCGCCCTGCTCGGCCTGGCCCGGGAGGCCCGGGCGCGGCTCAGCGAGGCCGAGCTGGACGCCGTACCGCCGCAGGCGCGGGCACAGGAGCGGTCCGCCGCCGAGGACCGCACCAGCGTGATCCCGCGGCCGGTGGAGCAGAGCCGGCCGGTGCACCACACCTCCCGCCTGGAGCGCCCGCCGGCTCCGGGGCGGGCTCCGGCCGCCCCGCCCCGGCGGGCGCCCCGGCGCGGGATCTTCCTCGTCATCGCCGGGATCCTGCTCGCCCTCGGCATCGGCGGCGGCGTCTGGTACATCAACTCCGGCCAGTTCACCAAGGTCCCGAACCTCCTCGGCAAGACGGAGGCGCAGGCCCGGGCGGAGCTCTCCGCGGCCGGCCTGGGGGTCAAGAAGGTCGACCGGAAGTTCAGCGAGGCCTTCGACCGGGGCACGGTCATGGAGACCAGTCCCGGCGGCGGCAAGCAGATCCGCGGCAACGACGCGGTCGTCATCGTCGTCTCGCGGGGCCCCGAGGTGGTCAGCGTGCCCGACCTCAAGGGCAGGCCGCTGGAGGCGGCCAAGGAGGAGCTGACGAAGGCGGGGCTGGCCCCCGGCATCGTCACCCAGGCCTTCAGCCAGGACGTCGCCCAGGGCTCGGTGATCAGCACCGACCCGGCGGGCGGCCAGAAGCGGGCCCCCGACACCGCGGTCGCGCTGCTGGTCAGCAAGGGCCGCCCCGTGCCGGTCCCGAGCGTCACCGGCAAGCCCGTCGACCAGGCCAGGGCCGCGCTGGAGGCGCTCGGCCTGAAGGTGGAGACGGCCGCCGACCAGGTCAACTCCCCCTCCCCCGCCGGGACGGTGGCCAACCAGTCGGCCGCCGCCGGCACCCAGGCCGCCGCGGGCGACACGGTCACCCTGACCCTGTCCAAGGGCCCCCGCCAGGTCCAGGTCCCGAGCGTCACCGGCCAGGACGTGGACGTCGCCCGCAAGACCCTGGAGGCCCTGGGCTTCAAGGTGAAGGTGGAGCGCCCCTTCCTGTCCTTCAGCAGCACGGTGGACACCCAGTCGGTGCCCGCCGGCCAGAGCGCCCCCGAGGGCAGCACGATCACCGTCAAGACCAAGGGGCTCTGAGCCGTCAGTGATGCGCAATCCCGTGGGCGGGCACGTCCCCGTCGCCGGCGGGCTGGCTTCGGTCGGCCTCGCCTACGCCCGGGAGATGGGTGCCGAGGCCGTCCAGGTCTTCGTCGCCAATCCCCGCGGCTGGGCCACCCCGACCGGGAACCCGGCGCAGGACGAGCTGTTCCGCGTCCAGTGCGCCGAGGAGTCGGTCCCGGCGTACGTGCACGCCCCGTACCTGATCAACTTCGGCTCCCACACCGCGGCGACCGTCGAGAAGTCGGTGGATTCCCTGCGGCACTCGCTGCGCCGGGCCCGGGAGATCGGCGCGCTCGGGGTGGTCGTGCACACCGGCTCGGCGACCGGGGACCGGCCGCGCGAGGCCGCGTACGCGCAGGTCAGGGAGCACATGCTGCCGCTGCTGGACGAGCTGACGCACGAGGACGACCCCTTCCTGCTGCTGGAGTCCACGGCCGGGCAGGGCTCCTCCCTGTGCTCGCGCACCTGGGACTTCGGCCCGTACTTCGACGCCCTCGACCACCACCCGAAGCTCGGCATCTGCCTGGACACCTGCCACATCTTCGCGGCCGGGCACGACCTGGCGGAGCCCGGCGGCACGAAGCAGACGCTGGACCTGCTGGTGGAGACGGTGGGCGCGGGCCGGCTGAAGCTGATCCACGCCAACGACTCCAAGGAGGGCGTCGGCGCCCACAAGGACCGGCACGCCAACATCGGCCAGGGCCACATCGGCCGGGACGCCTTCGCCGAGCTGTTCTCGCACCCGGAGACGGACGGCGTACCGCTGATCATCGAGACGCCGGGCGGCAAAGAGGGACACGCGGCCGACGTGGCGCTGCTGAAGGAGCTCCGCGACCTGCACTGACACGCTGAAGATCTGTTGAGGAAATACCCCCTAGGGGTATACGGTTCTGTCATATCGACGGGACCGTCACCGGCGTTTTCCTCAAGCCTTCAGGGGGTTGTCATGGAGCACGCACACCACGAGGACCACGATCACCAGCACGAACACCAGGGCCACGAGCACCACGGCCCGGAGCACGAGGGCCACCCCGCGCACCAGGGTCACACCGGCGGCGGTGGGGCCGGCTGGGGCATGGCGGCCCGGGCCACCCTGCACTGCCTGACCGGATGCGCCATCGGCGAGGTACTCGGAATGGTCATCGGCACCGGACTGGGCTGGGGGAACGTCCCCACCATGGCCCTGGCGATCGCCCTGGCCTTCTTCTTCGGCTACGCGCTCACCCTGCGCGGGATCCTCGCCGCCGGCGTGGACCTGCGTACGGCCATCCGGGTGGCGCTGGCCGCGGACACCCTGTCGATCGCCGTCATGGAGCTGACCGACAACGGGGTGATCGCACTGTGGCCGGGCGCCATGGACGCCCACCCCTCGGACCCGTTCTTCTGGACGGTGCTGGGGCTCTCGCTCGTCATCGCCTTCGTCCTGACCACCCCGGTCAACAAGTGGATGATCGGCCGCGGCAAGGGCCACGCGGTGGTCCACCGGTACCACCATTGACCCGCCCGACTACAGCTACAGCTACAGCTACAGCCCGCTACAGCTCCGGACCGTCGCCCGGTTCCTCCTGGTACGAGTAGCGCTGCTCGCGCCAGGGGTCGCCGATGTTGTGGTACCCGCGCTCCTCCCAGAAACCCCGGCGGTCGGCGGTCATGTACTCCACGCCCCGGACCCACTTGGGGCCCTTCCAGGCGTACAGGTGCGGGACCACGAGCCGCAGCGGGAAACCGTGCTCGGCCGTCAGCAGTTCACCGCCCATGTGGGTGGCGAAGACGGTCCGGTCGGAGGCGAAGTCGGCCAGCCTCATGTTGGAGCTGAAGCCGTACTCGGCCCACACCATCACGTGTGTGACCTGCGGGGCCGGCGGGGCCAGGGCCAGTACGGTCCGCGCCAGCACACCGCCCCATTCGGCGCCCGGCATGCTGAACTTGGTGACGCAGTGCAGGTCGGCCACGACCGATTCGAACGGCAGGGCCGCGAACTCCTCGTGCTTCCAGCAGTGCTTCTCACCGTCGGCGGTCGCGCCGAAGACGCGGAACTCCCAGCGGTCCGGCTTGAACTTGGGCACGGGACCGTAGTGGGTGACGGGCCAACCCCGCTGCAACCGCTGCCCCGGAGGCAGCTCCAGCTGCTCTGCTCCCGGAGATTCCCGGCTTTCCGGCTGACCCATGCCTCCATGGTGACAGACGTGGCGGTGTGGTCACGACCAGGTACGACCCGATTCAGGCAAGTCCAGGCAACTCCCACTAAGGAGGCACTTACTGGACGCCTCAGGACGGCAGTGCAAGGATGCGCGCACTGCCCAGTCACTAGCTGACATTGCTTGGAAGGAGCCTCTGCGATGCAGGGCGACCCCGAGGTCCTCGAATTCCTCAACGAGCAGCTGACCGGCGAGCTCACGGCCATCAACCAGTACTGGCTGCATTACCGCATCCAGGACAACAAGGGATGGACGAAGCTCGCCAAGTACACGCGTGAAGAGTCCATCGATGAGATGAAGCACGCGGACAAGATCACCGAGCGCATCCTGATGCTCGACGGCCTGCCGAACTACCAGCGCCTCTTCCACGTGCGCGTCGGACAGACGATCACGGAGATGTTCCAGGCGGACCGGCAGGTGGAGGTCGAGGCGATCGACCGCCTCAAGCGCGGCATCGAGGTCATGCGCGGGAAGGGCGACATCACGTCCGCCCGCCTCTTCGAGGAGATCCTGGCGGACGAGGAGCACCACATCGACTACCTCGACACCCAGCTGGAACTCATCGAGTCCCTCGGCGAGGCGCTGTACATCGCCCAGCTCATCGAGCAGCCGAGCTGACGTCCCCGGGACGGCCCGGAAGGCCTCAGGCGGCTTCGGCCAGCTCCGGCGCGGGCGCCGGTCCGGGGTCGGCGGCCAGGACGGCCGTGGCGTTGCCCTTCTCCAGCAGCTCCCGGCGGGGGCAGGCCCCGCGGCCGAGGATGCCCTGGATGGTGCGCACGCAGGAGCCGCAGTCGGTGCCGGCCTTGGTGGCCGAGGCGATCTGGCGGGGGGTGCAGGCCCCGGCAGCCGCGTGTTCCTTCACCTGCTTGTCGGTGATCCCGAAGCAAGAGCAGACGTACACGCGGTTCACCTCCCAGGTGCGGAACGGTACGGCAGGCCATCCCCAATTCGGTGAGGCTTACCTAACCGTACCCAAAGTTAGGGTGACCTAAAAGACCCGGGTACGAGGATGGGGCGCGGATCACATGGATCCGCGCCCCATCCTCGGAGGAAGCTACTTACTGATCGCGTTACTGGTCGCGGTACATCTCGGCCACCAGGAAGGCCAGGTCCAGGGACTGGCTCCGGTTGAGCCGCGGGTCACAGGCCGTCTCGTAGCGCTGGTGCAGGTCGTCGACGAAGATCTCGTCGCCGCCGCCCACGCACTCGGTGACGTCGTCACCGGTGAGCTCGACGTGGATGCCGCCCGGGTGGGTGCCCAGCGCCTTGTGGACCTCGAAGAAGCCCTTGACCTCGTCGAGCACGTCGTCGAAACGGCGCGTCTTGTGGCCGGAGGCCGCCTCGAAGGTGTTGCCGTGCATCGGGTCGGTGACCCAGGCGACGGTCGCACCGGACGCGGTGACCTTCTCGACCAGCTCGGGGAGCTTGTCGCGGACCTTGTCGGCGCCCATGCGGACGACGAAGGTCAGCCGGCCCGGCTCGCGCTCCGGGTCCAGGCGGTCGATGTACGTCAGCGCCTCGTCGACCGAGGTGGTCGGGCCGAGCTTGATGCCGATCGGGTTGGCGATCTGCGAGCAGAACTCGATGTGCGCGTGGTCCAGCTGGCGGGTGCGCTCACCGATCCACACCATGTGGCCGGAGGTGTCGTACAGCTTGCCCGTACGCGAGTCCGTGCGGGTCAGCGCGCCCTCGTAGTCCAGCAGCAGCGCCTCGTGCGAGGAGTAGAACTCCACCGCCTTGAACTCGGCCGGGTCGGTGCCACAGGCCTTCATGAAGTTCAGGGCGTTGTCGATCTCCCGCGCGAGCTGCTCGTAGCGCTGCCCGGAGGGGGAGGACTTCACGAAGTCCTGGTTCCAGGCGTGCACCTGGCGCAGGTCGGCGTAACCGCCGGTGGTGAAGGCGCGCACCAGGTTCAGCGTCGACGCCGACGCGTGGTACATGCGCTTGAGCCGCTCCGGGTCCGGGACGCGGGCCTCTTCGGTGAAGGCGAAGCCGTTGACGGAGTCGCCGCGGTAGGTCGGCAGGGTGACGCCGTCGCGGGTCTCGGTGTCCTTCGAGCGCGGCTTGGAGTACTGGCCCGCGATGCGGCCGACCTTCACGACGGGCACGGAGGCCGCGTACGTCAGGACGGCGCTCATCTGGAGCAGGGTCTTCAGCTTGGCGCGGATGTGGTCGGCGGAGACGGCGTCGAAGGCCTCGGCACAGTCGCCGCCCTGAAGCAGGAACGCCTCGCCCTTGGCGACGGCTCCCAGACGGGCGCGCAGCTGGTCGCACTCACCCGCGAAAACGAGCGGAGGATACGACTCGAGGTCCGCGACGACAGCGCGCAGGGCCTCGGCATCGGGGTACGAAGGCTGCTGCGCCGCGGGAAGGTCTCGCCAGGTCGCCTTGGCGGCGAGGGCGTGGTTTTCAGCGTTCACGGTCACCTCGTACACATTACGGCGTCGTTCGCCGTGTCCGGCCGGACGCCCACCTGGTGAGACGGTGTCGTTCGAAGGCCGTGGAGCCGGAGAAGAGCGGAATGCAAGGTTCATATGCCGGAAAAGACGGGATGCCGCGGGACGGCCGCCCCGTGGGCTAGGGTGCCTCCCATGTACGCGCATGCCAGCCCGAACTGGTGGTGGCCCGCCCCCGGCGGCCCGCCCCTCTCGCGTACCCACTGACACGAGCGAAAACGCAGGCCGCCCCCGGAGGGCGGCCTTTTCCATGTGCGGACACGGCCGTCCTTCCCTCCACAGCCCACCGGAAGGACGCCCCCATGACCCACTCCGCACCCCGGCCCGATCTCGACCTCCGCCGGCTCCTCGACGACGCGGCCCCGCCCTTCGCGCTGCTGCGCCGGCGCACCCCGGGCCGCCGCCACGACACCGTCGAGGTGCTCCTCGGCCCGGTCCACGAGGCCGCCCGCCTCGCCGACCTGCCCGTACGCGAGCTGCCCACCCTCGCGCTCGTGCCGTTCCGGCAGATCCGCGAGCGCGGGTTCGACGTACGCGACGACGGCACGCCGCTGGCCGTGCTGGCCGCCGAGGAGGCGTACGAGGTCCCGCTCGCCAGCGCGCTGGCCGCGCTCCCCGGCCACCCCGTACGGGTGAAGGACGGCGGCTTCGACGTCCCCGACGAGGAGTACGCGGCCACCGTCGAGCGGGTGATCCGCGAGGAGATCGGCCGCGGCGAGGGCGCGAACTTCGTGATCCGGCGCACCTACGGGGGCCGCGTCGACGGCTTCGGCCGGGCCGACGCGCTCGCCCTGTTCCGGCGGCTGCTGGAGGGCGAGCGGGGCGCGTACTGGACGTACGTCGTCCACACTCCGGACCGCACCCTGGTCGGGGCCAGCCCCGAGGCGCACGTACGGATGTCCGGGGGCACGGTCGTGATGAACCCGATCAGCGGCACCTACCGCTACCCGGAGTCGGGCCCCACCGCCGAGTCCCTCCTCGCCTTCCTCGCCGACCGCAAGGAGACCGAGGAGCTGTCGATGGTCGTCGACGAGGAACTGAAGATGATGTGCACGGTCGGCGACATGGGCGGAGCCGTCGTCGGCCCGCGCCTCAAGGAAATGTCCCACCTCGCGCACACCGAGTACGAGCTGCGCGGACGCTCCTCGCTGGACGTCCGGGAGGTCCTGCGGGAGACCATGTTCGCGGCGACGGTGACGGGCTCGCCCGTGCAGAACGCCTGCCGGGTGATCGAGCGGTACGAGAGCGGCGGCCGCGGCTACTACGCGGGCGCGCTGGCGCTGCTCGGCCTGGACGCGGCCGGCGGCCAGACCCTGGACTCCCCCATCCTGATCCGCACCGCCGACATCACCCCGGACGGGGTGCTGCGGGTACCGGTCGGGGCCACCCTGGTCCGGCACTCCGACCCGCTGGGCGAGGTGGCCGAGACCCACGCCAAGGCCGCCGGGGTGCTGGCGGCGCTGGGCGTACGGCCGGCCGCGCCCCGGCCCGCCTCCCGCGCCGGGGCGCCCGGACTGGCCGGTGACCCCCGGGTGCGGGCGGCCCTGGCCTCGCGGCGGGCGGACCTGGCGCCGTTCTGGCTCCGCATGCAGGAGCGGCCGGCCGCCACGGGCGGGCACGCCCTGGTGGTCGACGCGGAGGACACCTTCACCGCGATGCTGGCCCACGTCCTGAGAACGGGCGGCCCGCGGGCGGCCGGGCTGGAGGTGACCGTACGCCGCTACGACGATCCCGGGCTGCGGGCCCTCGCCCTGGCCTGGGACGGCCCGGTCGTCCTCGGCCCCGGCCCGGGGAACCCGGCGGACGGCGCCGACCCGAAGATGCGGATGCTGGGCGCGCTGGCGCGGGACCTGCTCACCTCCCACCGCGGCGGGCTGCTGGGGGTGTGCCTCGGGCACGAGCTGATCGCGGCGGAGCTGGGACTGCCGCTGGTGCGGAAGGCCGAGCCGGCGCAGGGCGCGCAGATGAGGGTCGACCTCTTCGGCACGCCGGAGACGGTGGGCTTCTACAACACGTACACCGCCGCGTGCGACGCCGGAGCGGAAGCGGAGCTCGCCGCGCACGGGGTGGAGGTCTCCCGCGACCCGCTCACCGGCGAGGTCCACGCCCTGCGCTGCGCGGACCGCGGCTTCGCGGGCGTCCAGTTCCACCCGGAATCCGTCCTCACCCTGCGCGGTGCGGAGCTGCTGTCCGGCCTGGTCCGCCTGGTGACGGGGGCCGCCCGGCCGGTGCGGCCCGGGGCGGGCGGGGGTCAGGCGGCGTCCGGGACCAGGGTGTTCTCGGAGCGGCGGCCCGCCAGGTAGTCCGCCACGTTCCGGACGGTCGTCGCGATGATCTGTCCGACCGCGTCCTCCGTGTAGTACGCCTGGTGGCTGGTCACCACCACGTTCGGGAAGGTGACCAGCCTGGCCAGGGTGTCGTCCGCGACGGCCTCCAGGGACCTGTCCGTGAAGAAGAGGCCGGCCTCCGCCTCGTACACGTCCAGGCCCACCCCCGTGAAGCGGCCCGCCCGCAGCTCCGCGACCAGGGCCTCGGTGTCGATCAGCCCGCCCCGGCTGGAGTTCACCAGCACCGCGTCGTCCCGCATCGCCTTCAGGGCGGCCGCGTCGACGATGTGGTGCGTGGAGTCCAGCAGCGGCACGTGCAGGCTGATCAGGTCGGCTTCCGCGAACAGCTCGCCCTTGTCCACGTACCTCATGCCCAGCTCCACGCAGGCCGGGTTCGGCACCAGGTCCCAGCCCAGCAGGTTCATCCCGAAGCCGTGGGCGATCCGGGTGAAGGCCTCGCCGATCCTGCCGGTGCCGAGGACGCCCGCCGTGCGGCCGTGCATGTCGCGGCCCATCAGCCCGTTCAGCCGGAAGTCGAAGTCCCGGGTGCGGTGGGAGGCGCGGACGATCCGCCGGTTCACCGCCATGGCCAGGGCCCAGGCGAACTCGGCCACCGAGTACGGCGAGTAGGAGGCGACCCTGCTGACGGTCAGCCCCAGCCGCCGTGCCTCGTCGAGGTCGACGTTGTTGAAGCCGGTGGAGCGCTGCGCGACCATCCGGGTGCCCCCGGCGGCCAGGATGCGCAGGACCCGGCCGCTCAGATCGCCGTTGACGCTGGAGGAGACGACCTCGTACCCGGCGGCGATGGGGGCGGTGTCCTCGCTGAGGAAGACGTCGAGGCAGCGGACCTCGTGCGGCTCCTCGGAGTGGTCCCGGAAGGCGCGTTCCAGGAGCGGTTCCTCGTCGGCGGTCACTCCGAAGGCCAGGATCTCCACGCTCGCTCCCCACAGGTCGGCCACGGGTCGTCCGTCACGATACGGCCGGCCCGTGGCCCGCGCCCGCTCGGCCCGCGCCCGCTCAGCCGAAGAAGACCCCGGCCTCCGCGTACAGCGCGGGGTCGACCGTCTTCAGTTTCGCGGTGGCCTCCGCGATCGGCACCCGGACGATGTCCGTCCCCTTCAGCGCGACCATCTTGCCGAAGTCCCCGTCGCGCACCGCGTCGATCGCGTGCAGTCCGAAGCGGGTGGCCAGCCAGCGGTCGAAGGCACTCGGGGTGCCGCCGCGCTGGATGTGCCCGAGGACCGTCGTACGGGCCTCCTTGCCGGTGCGCGCCTCGATCTCCTTCGCCAGCCACTCGCCGACGCCCGACAGCCGGACGTGCCCGAAGGAGTCCCGGGAGACGGAGTCCTTGAGGACCAGGTCCCCGTCCTTGGGCATGGCCCCCTCCGCGACCACGACGATCGGCGCGTAGCTCGCGCTGAAGCGGGAGGTCACCCAGGCGCAGACCTGGTCCACGTCGAAGCGCTGCTCGGGGATGAGGATGACGTTGGCGCCGCCCGCCAGCCCCGAGTGCAGGGCGATCCACCCGGCGTGCCGCCCCATGACCTCGACGACCAGGACCCTCATGTGGGACTCGGCCGTGGTGTGCAGCCGGTCGATGGCCTCGGTGGCGATGCCGACGGCGGTGTCGAAGCCGAAGGTGTAGTCGGTGGCCGAGAGGTCGTTGTCGATGGTCTTCGGTACGCCCACGCAGGGGACGCCGTACTCCTCGTAGAGCCGGGCGGCCACGCCCAGGGTGTCCTCGCCGCCGATCGCGACGAGCGCGTCGACCTCGAACTTGGCGAGGTTCTCCTTGATGGCGCGGACCCCGTTGTCCGTCTTGAACGGGTTGGTGCGCGAGGAGCCGAGGATGGTGCCGCCCCGGGGCAGGATGCCCCGGACGGCGGGGATGTCCAGGGGGACGGTGTCCCCCTCGACCGGCCCCCGCCAGCCGTCCTTGAAGCCGACGAACCCGTATCCGTACTCCTGCGTGCCCTTGCGGACGACGCCCCTGATCACCGCGTTGAGTCCGGGGCAGTCTCCGCCGCCGGTGAGCACTCCGACCTTCATGGAATCTCCCTTCGCCATGACGGTCACGCTAATGGTGACGTGCGTCACAACAAGGGCCCCAGATCGGTCAATTCCGCTGCGGTCAAAGGGGGTTGCTCCCCCACCGTTCACTCGTACGGGGAGCCGGAGTGGAAGTAAGTACGACGTACGAACGGGTTACGCGTCGTCGAGGCCGCGCTCTATCGCGTACCGGACGAGCTCCACCCGGTTGTGCAGCTGGAGCTTGCCCAGGGTGTTCTGCACGTGGTTCTGGACCGTGCGGTGGGAGATGACCAGCCGCTCCGCGATCTGCTTGTACGAGAGCCCCTTGGCCACCAGCCGCAGCACCTCGGTCTCCCGGTCGGTCAGCTGCGGGGCCTTCGGCTCGTCCGGGGCGGCCGGCGCCGGGTCGCTGGCCAGGCGCCGGTACTCGCCGAGGACGAGACCGGCCAGGCCCGGGGTGAACACCGGGTCACCGGCAGCCGTGCGGCGGACCGCGTCGATCAGCTCCTGGGCACCGGCCGACTTCAGCAGGTAGCCGGTCGCCCCCGACTTCACGGCCTCCAGGACGTCGGCGTGCTCACCGCTGGCCGACAGGACCAGCACGCGCAGCGCGGGATCGGCGCCGACCAGCTCCTTGCAGACCTGCACCCCGGGCATGCCCGGCAGGTTGAGGTCCAGGACCAGCACCATCGGCGACACCGCACGGGCGCGGCGTACCGCCTCCGGCCCGTCGCCGGCCGTGGCGACGACGTCGAAGCCCGCCGCGGCCAGGTCGCGGGCCACCGCGTCCCGCCACATCGGATGGTCGTCGACGACCATCACCTTGATGTCCTGGAGCTCGCTGCGGTCGTCGTTCACTGGGTTCTCCCCCTCGGTACTTTCAGTTCCACTTCGGTGCCCTGTCCGGGGACGGACACCAGCTCGGCGCTGCCGCCGAGGTCGCGCAGGCGTCCGCGGATGGACAGGGCCACGCCCATGCGCCCCTCGCCCTCCGCCTGGTCGAGCCGGCCGGCCGGGATGCCCGGGCCGTCGTCCCGTACGGTCACGATCACCTCGTCGCCCCAGTCCTCGACGAGGATCCAGGCGCTGGCCCCTTCCCCGGCGTGCTTGCGCACGTTGTCGAGGGCCGCGCCGACCGCCGCCGCCAGCTCCCGCGCGGCGGGCGCCGGCAGCGGCACCGGGGTCCCCGGCTCGGCGAAGCTCACCCGGGACCCGGCGTGCGGCGCGAGCAGGGAGCGCAGGTCCAGCTCGGCCCCGTCCGCGCCGGGCTCCTCCACCTCGTACGTGTCCACCAGCGCGCCGAGCGACCCGTCGCGCGAGACCCGGGACCGCTGGACCAGCCCGCTGGAGACCAGCGTGCGCAGCGCCACCTCCTGCTCGCCCGCCATCCGGCCCAGTTCGGCGGCTTCGCCGCCCAGCTCGGTGCCGCGCCGCTGGACCATCGCGAGGACCTGGAGGACCCCGTCGTGGATGTCGCGGGCGAGGCGCTCGCGCTCGCGGGTGGCTGCCTCGATCTCCAGGGCGCGGGCGAGGGTGGCCTCACTGGCCCGGGCCACCTCGACGACGTACCCGATGGCGATGGAGGCGACCCAGACCAGCAGGACGTTGTGCAGGGCGTCCCGGGTGGGGTCGCCGCCGTGGATGACGAGGTTGGCGGCCGCCACGAAGGTCGAGGCGAAGCCGGCCCAGCGCCAGCCGCCCTTGAGGGCGAAGGCCAGCACCGAGCCGGCCGTCCAGATGCTGGGCAGGGTGGGGCCGCCCTCCATGATCCGCTCGTGGGTGTCGGCGAGCGGGGTCAGCAGGATGCCGGCCAGCGCGACCGCGAGATCGGCGACGAGGAAGCCCCTGGTGCAGCTGGCCGCGTTCGCCACCCGGCGGTGGGTGGCCAGGGTCCAGACGGCGAGGCAGGCGAGGTAGCCCACCGCGGTCCAGGGCTGGTCGAACTTCCGGTACGCGGCCGCGAACAGCAGGACCGCGTAGACCATGGTGAGCAGCCGGTACACCGACAGGGCCCGCCACAGCGGCTGCTCGACCGACATCCGTACGACGCGCTCGCGCCTCGCCATCTCCCCCACCCGCCCCGTTCCCGCGGGCGCGGCCTTCCGGCCGGCCCGCCGCGCGCTACGGCGCGCCCGTCTCTCCCTTGGACCTCTCGGCCTTCTCTGCGAGCTCCGCCTTCTCCGCCTTCTCGGCCGCCTTGGCGGCCTTCTCGGCGTCCGCGATCTGCCGCTTGGCGGCCGTCGCGTAGATGTCCACGTACTCCTGGCCGGAGAGCTTCATGATCTCGTACATGACCTCGTCGGTCACCGAGCGCAGGATGAAGCGGTCCCCGTCCATGCCCTGGTAGCGGCTGAAGTCCAGCGGCTTGCCGATCCGGATGCCCGGGCGCATCAGCTTCGGGACCACCTTGCCGGGGGGCTGGATCTTCTCGGTGTCGATCATCGCGACCGGGATCACCGGGGCGCCGGTGGCCAGCGCCACCCGGGCCAGCCCGCCGGGCTTGCCGCGGTAGAGGCGGCCGTCGGGTGAACGCGTCCCCTCGGGGTAGATACCGAAGAGCTCCCCCCGCTCGATGACCTCGATGCCGCTCTTGATGGCGGCCTCGCCCGCGCCGCGCGCGCCGGAGCGGTCCACCGGGAGCTGGCCGACGCCCTTGAAGAAGGCGGCCGTCAGTTTGCCCTTGACCCCGGGGGAGGTGAAGTACTCCGCCTTCGCGATGAAGGTCACCTTCCGGTCCAGCACGGCCGGCAGGAAGAAGGAGTCGGAGAAGGACAGGTGGTTGCTCGCGAGGATCGCCGGCCCCTCGGCGGGGATGTTCTCGAGGCCCTCCACCCACGGCCTGAAGGCGAGCTTCAGGGAACCCCCGATGGAGAACTTCATTGCGCCGTAGATCAACTCGAAAGCCTTCCTGTGTCTGTCGAACAGACCTTATCGCCTGGCTCCGCGCGGAGCGCCCGACGGCCCTGGTCGGTGTCACCCCGGTCGCGTACGGTGAAGTCACACAGCGCAACGCACCCCCCACCCTTCGAAGGAGACCCTGGTGCCCGTCCTCCCTGGAGCAGAGCCGTTCCGTCACGAGGGCGGAGAAGTGGGCGTGCTTCTCTGTCACGGCTTCACCGGTTCGCCTCAGTCGCTCCGACCGTGGGCCGAGTACCTGGCCGAGCGCGGGCTGACCGTCTCGCTGCCGCTGCTGCCCGGGCACGGGACGCGGTGGCAGGACATGCAGCTCACCGGCTGGCAGGACTGGTACGCGGAGGTCGACCGGGCGCTGCGCGAGCTGCTGGACCGGTGCGAGCAGGTCTTCGTCTTCGGGCTCTCGATGGGCGGCGCGCTGACGCTGCGGCTGGCGGCCCGGCACGGGGACGCGATCAGCGGCATCGTCCTCGTCAACCCCGCCAACAAGGTGCACGACCCGCTGGCCTTCGCCCTTCCGGTGGCCAAGCACTTCGTCCGGTCGACGGCGGGGATCGCCAGCGACATCGCGAAGCCCGGCTCCGTGGAGGTCGGCTACGAGCGGGTGCCGACCCGGGCCGCGCACTCCCTGCGGAAGTTCTTCCAGCTGGTGGACACCGAGCTGCCGCAGGTGACGCAGCCCGTACTGCTGCTGCACAGCCCCCAGGACCACGTGGTCCCGCCGGTGGACTCGGCGCGGATCCTGGCGCGGGTGTCGTCGACCGACGTCACCGAGACCCTGCTGGAACAGAGCTACCACGTGGCGACGTTGGACCATGACGCGGAGCGGATCTTCGCGGACAGTTACGCGTTCATCGGGCGGCTCGCGAAGAGTGTCGGCAGGGAGGGGGCGGCCAGCGGTGGCTGAGCACGAGGAGTCGTCCGGGGGCGTGCCCCCGCTGGACGAGGAAGCGGCGTGGGCCGCGATCGTCGCCGGGTACGGTCAGGAACCACCGGACCCGCCCGGGTCGAGGCCGTTCCGGCCGATCGAGAACCTGATGCTGCCGGAGGAAGACGTGAAGCCCGAGCCCGCGGTGTCCGACACGGAACCGGAACCGGATCCGGAAGCCGGGGGGAAGCCGGAGCCCGGGCCGAAGCCGGAACTGGGCGGCTCCGTGACCTTCGCCCCGGGCGTGGGCGTACCCCTGCCGGCCCCGGCGCCGGGCCCGCGCGACCACACCCCGGCCGAGCCCGCGGACGAAGGCCACTTCGTCCCCCCGGAACCGGAGCTGCCGCCGGCGGACACGACGGCGAAGTTCGCGTGGCTGGCGGTGGTCGGCGGCCCGGTGCTGCTGCTGCTGGCGGTACTGCTCCAGTGGGACATGACCTGGTGGCTTACGACCCTGGGCATCGGCGGCTTCCTGGGCGGCTTCGCCACCCTGATCGCGCGCATGTCGCAGGGTGACGAGGACGATGACGACGACCCGGGCCGGGGCGCGGTGGTGTAGGGGCGGGGCCGCGGCGGGGTACTGCTGGGCCGCCTCAGGGCTGGCTTCGGGGGTTCCCGTCAGGCTGCTCTGAGACCGCCCAAGGGGGTTCCGGCCCCGCGACGCCGCCCGCCCCCTCACTCCCCCGCCGGGAGCCGGAGTGTCGCCAGGACCGGGAGGTGGTCGGTGGCCGCGTGGAGGTCGGGGGCCGTCACGCCCGGGAGTCCCTCCGGGACGCCGCAGGCCAGTACCTCCACGCCCCGCGACGCGAACACCGCGTCGATCCGCCGGTCCGGCGCCGATGACGGGAAGGTGTCCCCGCCGCCCCACGGGGACACCGTCCAGCAGTCCTGCAGGGCCTCCGACAGGCGGCCGAAGGCGGAGCCGCCCGCCGCCTCGTTCACGTCGGCCGCCGCGATCGTGTGCGGCGTCCCCAGCCCCGCGAGCCGCTCCAGGAGGAGGTCGGCCTGCGCGCGCCGTTCCGCCGGGTCCAGCGACAGGTGCGCGCTGATCACCCCCACCCTGGCCGCCCCGAAGCGGACCACGGCCGTCGCGAAGCCCCGCCGGTGCAGGCCGGGGGTGCGCGGGAGCAGGACGTCCTCGGTGCGCTCCACGAAGGCCCGCAGCGAGCACAGCAGGAGCGGTCCCGCCGCCGTCGCGCCCCCGCCGAGCACCACGAGGCCGGTCTTGGCGGCCAGCCTGGCCGCGTGCTTGCGCCAGCGGAAGAACCTCGGCGCCTCCTGGATGAACACGAGGTCCGGGGCGCAGGCCCGGATGACCCGGGCCAGGGCCTCCTCGTCGTCGCGCAGCGAGCGGATGTTGTAGCTGAGCGCCCGGATCACGGCTGAACCGTCGGGCTCGGTCACGGACTTCGGCAGCGTGTACGGCGTGTGCGGCATGTGAGGCGTGTACGGCATGGGAGGCAACATACGCAGCTGCCCGCCGCTCCCCCAGGGGGCGCGGCGGGCAGGGCGCGGGGCGTCAGCCCTGGCGGGCCAGGTCCGCCGCGCCCACCAGGCCGGCCTTGCCGCCGAGCTGCGCGGCCAGCACCTGCGCGTGCGGCCGCCAGGCGCCGCCGACCAGCCAGCGCTTGAAGGACTTGCGGATCGGGTCGAGGACGAGGTCGCCCTCGTCGGAGACGCCGCCGCCGACGATGAACGCCGACGGGTCGAAGAGGGAGGCCAGGTCGGCGAGGCCCGCGCCGGCCCAGCGGGCCAGCTCGCGGAAGGCGTCGATGGCCACCAGGTCACCGGCCCGGGCGGCCTCGCTGATGTGCTTGCCCTCGATGCCGTCGGCGGTGCCGTCGCCCAGGCCGAGGAGGATCGCCGCGTTCTCGGGGGTGGCGTTGGCGCGCTGCTTCGCGTACCGGACGAGGGCGCGCCCGGAGGCGTACTGCTCCCAGCAGCCCTGGCTGCCGCAGCCGCACAGCAGGCCGTCGGGGACGACCCGGATGTGCCCGAATTCGGCGGCGACGCCGAAGCGGCCGCGGCGCAGCTTGTTGCCGATGATGATGCCGCCGCCGAGGCCCGTGCCGAGGGTGATGCAGATGACGTCCTCGTGGCCCTGGCCGGCGCCGAAGCGGTACTCGCCCCAGGCGGCGCAGTTCGCGTCGTTCTCGACGACGACCGGCAGGCCGATGCGCTGCTCGACCTTGTCCTTGAGGGGTTCGTGCCGCCAGTTGATGTTCGGCGCGAAGAGCACCGTGGCGCGCTTGTCGTCCACGTATCCGGCGGCGCCGATGCCGACGGCGTCGATGGTGTGGCTGCTGCTGACCTCGGAGACGGCGGCGCAGATCGCCTCCGTCACGCCGTCCGCGGTCGGCGGGGTGGGCACCTTGTACGTCTCAAGGATGGTGCCCTCTTCGTCGACCACGCCGGCCGCGATCTTCGTGCCGCCGATGTCGACGCCGATGGTGAGTCCCATTAGTCCCTCGGTTTCCGGTCAAGCCCCGCCACGGCCAACCGTACCCGAGGCGGGCGGAGGATCAGTCGAGATCGATCCGCTCGGCCGGGCCCGCTCCGGGGCCCTCCTCGTCCCCGCCGGAGGGCTTGCGGGGGGCGGGCGGCTCGGCGGGCTCGTCGCGGGTCCAGCGCCGCTCGTGGCCCTCGACGGCCGAACGGTAGGCGGCGAGGAGTTCGGATCCGGCCGCCGCGAGGTGGCCGAACACCTCCGGGTTGCGCTCGATCACGGGCTTGGCGGCCGTCTTGGCCTGGTTGACGAGCTGGCGTACGGCGTCCTGGGCGGCGGCGCCGACGAGGGGGTTGTTCAGGGAGGACACCTTGTCGGCGACGGCCTCGAAGAGCTTGAACAGCTCCTCGGCGGCCGTTCCCGTGCCCGTGCCGCCGCCCTGCTGTGAGCTGCGGCGTCGCTTCTCGGCGGCGAGGTCCTCCGCGCAGGCCCGCGCCCAGGCGTCGTCGGTGGGGTGGTCGGTGGCCTCGCTCATGGCGGACTCTCCTGGCGGCAGCTGCGGTAGGTCTGCCTTCGACGTTACCCGAACGGCGGTACGGGTATCAGCGCGCCTTCGGCCACAGCCGCGGGTCCGGGGTGAAGCGGACGCGGAGGGCGTCGTCGGCGAGGGCGGCGCCGGAGACGGTGCAGCGGCGCAGGGCCGGGGGCAGCGGAACGATCCTGCGGTGCGGGCCCACCGCGACGAGCAGTTCGTCCCCGCGCCTGACCAGGTCGAGCTCGCTCTTGCGGGCGCCGGGCAGCGGGATCGCCCAGACGAGTACCCCGTCATCGGCGAGCCGGTCCTCGACGCTCCAGCCGGGGCCGGGCGCGGGGCCGGTGGGGCCGGGGGCGATTCCCCGGGCGGCGCCGAGCACCTCCAGGTCGCCGGTGCCCCGGGGGTCCCGGCCGAGGTGGGCCAGCTCGTGGACGGGCAGGTCCTGGCCCCACTCGGTGAGGAACGCCCGCTGCTGGGCGGCGATCCCCGCCGCCCAGGGGTCGGCGGCGGCGGGGCCCGGCGGCACGAGCCGGTTGGCCACCAGGGCCTCGACGCGCAGCTCGTGCAGGGCCAGCCCGAGCATCCCCACGCGCAGGGCGGTGCCGGCCGCGGGGCCGGGCTCGGCGACCAGGCGGACCCGGGTGCCGGCGGCCTCGACGACGGCCTGGACGGCGGCCAGCTCCTCGTCCCAGCGCGCGGCGGTCTCGTACAGCCACTGGGCCGGCATCGGGACCCCGGCGAGCTGGGCCAGTACGGGGCGCAGGGCGCGGGCCGCCTGGCGCTCGGCGGGCAGCAGCCGGGCGAGGTAGCGGCGCAGCTGGGCGGGGAGGGCGAGGGCGGCCACGGCCTGGTGCAGCGGGGGCATGTCCACGACGACGAGGTCGGTGCCGGGCGCGGCGGCGGCCCGGCGCAGGGCGCGGAGCAGGGCGAACTGTTCGGCGCCGGGCAGCTCGGTCAGTTCCTCGGCACCGAGGGGACGGCCGCCGAGCATGCCGAGGAGGGCGGCGCCGCGTTCCTGGAGCGCGGCGAGCTCGGTGCGGAACTCCGCGCCGGAGTCGATCCGGGCGATCCGCAGCCGGGGATCGGGGCTCCCCTCCGCGAGGGGGGCGTCGGTCCCGCACAGCAGCAGCACCCGCCGCCCCTCCCGCGCGGCGGCGAGGGCGGTGGCGGCGGCGACGGTGCTCCGGCCGGCCCCGCCGGGGCCGGTGACGAGGAGGGTCTGCATGGCTGTGCCTTTCGTTCTGCCTTCCGGCGCGCCGCCGGTTCCCGGCGCGCCGCTCTCCGCGCCCGCGGGTCCCGGGGGGGCGGGGGTGCGGTGGTCGCCGCCGCCCGGGGCGGCCCCCAGAGCGCCCCGCGCCCACGCGGCGCGGCGGCGCGGGCGGCGCGGGCGGCGCGTCGGGAGGGGGCCACGTACCGCGCAGCGGCACACCGCACCGCAGGCGGGCACCCGGCCCCGGCCGGAGCCCGCCGGCGGCCCCGGCGGCCGCGGTCCGGCACAGCGGCGCGACACCGGGGCAGTCCGCCCACGGCCGCGACGCGCGGGCGGCCCGTCAGGCGGGCGGCCCCGTCAGGAAGGCGTGCCCGTCAGGACTGGGCTTCGACGCGCTTCTTCAGCCCCGCCAGCGCGCGGTCGATGATGACCTTCTCCGCCTTGCGCTTGATCATGCCCAGCATCGGGATCTTGACGTCCACCGTCAGCTGGTAGGTGACCTCCGTGCGGCCGCCGTCCAGCGGGGCCAGCCGGTAGGAACCGTCCAGCTGCCGCAGCATCTGGGACTTGTCCAGTGTCCAGCTGACCTCGTCCGCGCCCTTCCAGGTGTACGCCAGCGTGTGGTCGTCCTTGATCGCGCCGGCGTCCAGCAGGAGGCGGACCTTCTCGGCGCGGCCCTCGGCGTCGGTGGCGAGGACCTCGGCCTCCTTCACCTCGCCGGTCCACTCGGGGTAGCGGGCGAAGTCGGCGATCACGGCCATCACGTCGGCGGGGGAGGCGTCGATCGTGATGCTTGAGCTGGTGTGTTCCGCCATCGCGGTGGCTCCTCCGGGTTGGGGGCACCTCCCAGCGGTAGCTGGGGGAATTTCGGGGAAGTGTGCGGCCCGCGGCCGCCGCGTGCAGGCTACCGTGCGTGTGGAGGTCACCACTCCAGGGCCCACGGCCTTCCGGTCGCGGCGAAGTGCCCGACGTTCACGCACTCGGTGGCGCCGATCCGGGCCCGCCGCGCCAGCGGCTGGTGCACGTGTCCGAAGAGCGCGTACCGGGGCCGGGTCCGGCGGATCGCGGCGAGCAGGGCCTCGCTCCCCCGCTCGAAGCGGCGCGCGACGGTGTCGTAGCAGAGCTCGGGGACCTCCGGCGGGATGTGCGAGCAGAGCACGTCGACCTCGCCCAGGGCCTCCACCTTGGCCGCGTACTCCTCCTCGTCGACCTCGTACGGGGTGCGCATCGGCGACGGCAGGCCGCCGCCGACGAAGCCGAAGACGCGGCCGCCGATCTCCACGCGCTCCCCGTCGAGGACGGTGGTGCCGGGTCCGGCGTACTCCCGCCACAGGCCGGGCACGTCGACGTTGCCGTACGTGGCGTACGTCGGGCTCGGGAAGGCCGCGAACATCTGCGCGTACTGGCGGCGCACGGCCTCCTCGATCAGCCGTTCCCTGTCGAGCCCGTCCCACAGCCGGCGGCCGAATTCGCGCGCTTCCGCGAAGCGCCGCGCCGTGCGCAGTTCGACGATGCGGTGGGCGTTCTCGACGCCGAACAGGTCCGGGAAGATGCCGCGCGAGTGGTCGGCGTAGTCGAGGAAGAGCACCAGGTCGCCCAGGCAGACGAGCGCGTCGGCGCCGTCTCCGGCCCGCGCCAGCGCCTCGGTGTTGCCGTGTACGTCGCTGACGACGTGGACCCTCGTACGACTCTTCCCGCCACCCATGCCGCCCACCCTAGGGGGGCCCGGCGCGGGCGGGTAGAGCGACGGTCGCAGGCGGCCGGACCTGCGGTTACTTCCTAGTCGCGAACACGGTCGACTACTGTCGGCAGCGTATTGGCGGGTCTTGCGGCGCATCGCGATGTACAGAATGTGACGCACGGAACATCTGGCCGGTTCCCTCTATCGGGAACCCACTACCGGTGGGTAACGTCCGGTCGGTCCACACGGTGGCGATGGCGCCCAGAGGAGCAGCAGTCTTGCGCGAGTTCAGCCTTCCGGCCCTGTACGAGGTCCCGTCGGACGGGAACCTGACGGATCTCATCCGCCGCAACGCCGCCCAGCATCCCGACACCGCCGTCATCGCCCGCAAGGTCGACGGCCGGTGGCAGGACGTGACGGCGACGGAGTTCCTCGCCGAGGTACGGGCCACCGCGAAGGGCCTGATGGCGGCGGGCATCGAGCCCGGCGACCGGGTCGCCCTGATCTCCCGCACCCGCTACGAGTGGGTGCTGTTCGACTTCGCGATCTGGACCGCGGGCGGCGTCACCGTCCCCGTGTACGAGACCAGCTCGCCCGAGCAGATCCAGTGGATCCTCGGCGACTCCGGCGCCGTCGCGGCCATCGTGGAGAGCCCGGGGCACAGCGCGAACGTGGCCTCCCTGCGCGACCGGCTGCCCGAGCTGCGCCAGGTCTGGGAGATCGAGGAGGACGCACAGGGCGTCCTGAAGACCGCCGGCGCGAAGATCACCGACGCCGAGGTGGACGCGCGCAGCGCCCTCGCGGTCGCCGACGACCCCGCCACGATCGTCTACACCTCGGGCACCACCGGCCGCCCCAAGGGCTGCGTGCTGACCCACCGCAACTTCTTCGCCGAGTGCGGCAACGTCGTGGAGCGGCTGAAGCCGCTCTTCCGCACCGGCGAGTGCTCCGTGCTGCTCTTCCTCCCGGCCGCGCACGTCTTCGGCCGCCTGGTGGAGGTGGCGGCGGTGCTGGCCCCGATCCGGCTGGGCTGCGTACCGGACATCAAGAACCTCACCGACGAGTTGCAGTCCTTCCGCCCCACGCTGATCCTCGGCGTGCCGCGCGTCTTCGAGAAGGTCTACAACTCGGCGCGCGCCAAGGCGCAGGCCGACGGCAAGGGCAAGATCTTCGACGCGGCCGCCGACACGGCGATCGCGTACAGCCGCGCGCTGGACACCCCCTCGGGCCCGTCCTTCGGCCTGAGGCTCAAGCACAAGCTGTTCTCCAAGCTCGTCTACTCCAAGCTGCACACGGTCCTCGGCGGCCGCGGCGAGTACGCCATCTCCGGCGGAGCGCCGCTCGGCGAGCGGCTCGGCCACTTCTTCCGCGGCATCGGCTTCACGGTCCTGGAGGGCTACGGCCTGACGGAGACCTGCGCGGCCACCGCCTTCCTCCCGTGGGACAAGCAGAAGATCGGTACGGTCGGCCAGCCGCTGCCCGGTTCGGTGCTGCGCATCGCGGACGACGGCGAGGTGCTGGTGCACGGCGAGCACGTCTTCAAGGAGTACTGGAAGAACGAGGCGGCCACCGCCGAGGCGATGACGGACGGCTGGTTCCACACCGGCGACGTCGGCACCCTCGACGAGGACGGCTACCTCCGGATCACCGGCCGCAAGAAGGAACTCATCGTCACGGCGGGCGGCAAGAACGTCGCCCCCGCGGTGATCGAGGACCGGATCCGGGCGCACGCGCTGGTCGCGGAGTGCATGGTGGTCGGTGACGGGCGGCCGTTCGTGGCGGCGCTGGTGACGATCGACGAGGAGTTCCTCGGCCGGTGGGCCGCGGAGAACGGCAAGCCGGCCGGGGTGACGGCGGCGGAGCTGCGCGAGGACGCGGAGCTGATCGCCGCCGTCCAGAAGGCCGTCGACGACGGCAACGCGGCGGTGTCCAAGGCCGAATCGGTGCGGAAGTTCCGCATCCTGGGCTCCCAGTTCACCGAGGAGTCCGGCCACATCACGCCGTCGCTGAAGCTGAAGCGCAACGTGGTGGTGAAGGACTTCGCGGACGAGATCGAGGCGCTCTACCGGGCCTGACCGGCGCTACTTTGACGACAGGGCCTAGCCTTGGGCGAGGATCCGGTCCATGTTCCGCTCGGCGAGGGCCGTGATCGTCACGAACGGGTTCACGCCGAGCGAGCCGGGGACGAGCGAGCCGTCGAGCACGTACAGTCCCCGGTACCCCTTCACCCGCCCGTAGGCGTCGGTGGCCTCGCCGAGGACGCAGCCGCCGAGCGGGTGGTAGGTGAAGTCGTCGGCGAAGGCCTTGTTCTCGCCGAAGAGGTCGTAGCGGTAGACGGTGGCGTTGCGGCGGTTGATGCGGTCGAAGAGGTCCTTGGCCGCCGCGACCGCCGGGGCGTTCTGGCCCCGGGTCCAGTGCAGCCGCGCCGAGTCGCTCGCGGCGTCATAGGTGAAGCGGCCGCGCTCCGGGTTCTTGGTGATGGCCAGGTACATCGAGATCCAGTGCTCGATGCCCATGGGGAGCGGGGCGATCTCCGCGAAGACGGGGTTGGCCGGGTTGTCCCAGTCGTCGATGCCCAGGGCTGGCATGGTGGCCTGGTTGCGGCCGACCGTGTCCCACAGGTGGTTGGCGCGGGCCGTCATGACGTTGCCGTTGGGGCCCCAGCCGAGCCCGACCTTCTCGCTGAGCGCGGGCAGCGCGCCGGTCTCGCGGGCGCGCAGCAGGATCTCGGTGGTGCCGAGGCTGCCGGCCCCGAGGAAGAGCCGCGCGCAGCCGAGCTCGCGGACCTGGGTGACCCGGCCGCCCAGGTCGCTGGTGTGCACGGTCAGGACGTAGCCGCCGGCCGGGTCCTGGCGTACGGCGACCACGCGCCGCATGGTCTCGATGGTGACGTTGCCGGTGCCGATGGCGGCGGCGAGGTAGGTCTTGTCGACGCTCTTCTTTCCGTGGTTGTTGCCGTAGATGACCTCCCCGGCGAGGGCGGAGCGGGGGGCGGTGCCGGCGGCCTCGCGCTTCATGTACGCGAAGTCGTAGACGTTGGGTACGAAGGTGGTCCTCAGCCCGGTGTTGTGGGCGTGCTTCCGGGAGGTCCGGGCGAAGCGGTACCACTGCGTGGACTCGAACCAGGCGGGGTCGATGTCGTTGACGCCGAGCATGGCGCGGGCGCGGGGGTAGTAGGTGCCGTACATCTCGTCGGCGTCCACACCGGGGAACACCTCGGTGAAGTAGGAGCGTCTGGGGGTTGGCGCCATACCGCCGTTGACGAGCGAGCCGCCGCCCACGCCGCGGCCCACGTAGACGGACATGTCCCCGTGGTGCACGCGGTCGAGGACGCCGGGGTAGGGGCTGATGTCGCGGTTGACCACGTCGAGCCAGAGGAACTGGGCGAGCGGGGCCTCGGTGCGGCGGCGGAACCACATCGAGCGGTGGTCGGGCGCGGAGGTGGAGGGGAAGACCTTGCCGTCGGGTCCGGGGGTGTCCCACAGCCGTCCCATTTCGAGGACGACGGTCCGGACGCCGGCCTGCCCGAGGCGCAGCGCGGCGACGGCGGATCCGTAGCCGGAGCCGACGACGACGGCGGGGGCGTACTGGGCGGCGGGGGGTTCCGCCGCACGGGCGGCGCCGATCCCGATCCGGGTGATGCCGAGGGCGGCGGCGGTGCGGAGGGCGGCCAGGCCGAGTTGACGGCGCGTCAGATGGCGGGTCATGGCCGCATCATGAGCGGATTCCGCCCAACCGGCCATAACGCGCACTGCCACGCATGTGAGTAACAGTCAGACATGTGTGGACCGTAACGAGATGCCGCCGCGGGGCGCCGGATTCGCGGGACTCCGCCCGCGGACGGCCCCGCCTGAGCGACAATGCCCCCCTTTGGGCGCGGCCCCCTCCCCCGCGCGCCGGAGTGCGGCCACGGCACCGGGCCGAACCGTACGCGCGGGGCGTGCGGGTCAGAGGAGGGCCCGGAGGTCTTCCGCCAGGTGGTCCCAGCGCCAGCGGGACTCGACCCAGGCCCGGCCGGCCGCTCCCATGCGGGCGCGGAGTTCCGGGTCCTGGAGCAGGGTCACGATGCGGTCCGCGGCGTCCTCGGGGGCGCCGCCCCGGACCACCCAGCCGGTCTCCCCGTCCAGCACCGCGTCCGGCGCCCCGCCCGAGTCGCCCGCGACCACCGGCAGACCCGTCGCCGAGGCCTCCAGGTACACGATGCCGAGCCCCTCCACGTCCAGCCCGCCCCGCCGGGTCCGGCACGGCATCGCGAAGACGTCGCCCGCGCCGTAGTGGGCCGGCAGCTCGGACCAGGGGACGGCGCCGGTGAAGACCACCGAGTCCGCGACCCCCCTCGCGGCGGCCAGCGCGCGCAGGTCCGCCTCGTACGGTCCGCCGCCCACGATCAGCAGCACCGCGTCCGGCACCGCCGCCAGGATCCGCGGCATCGCCTCGATCAGGGTGTCCTGCCCCTTGCGCGGGACCAGCCGCGAGACGCACACGACGACCGGGCGGTCCGACAAGCCCAGCCCGGCCCTGACCCGGGCGCCGCCCGACCCGGGGTGGAAGACCTTCTCGTCCACCCCCGGGGGGAGCTGCACCATCCGGGCCGCTGCCCGCCCCGTCACCGCCGAGGCGATCCGCGAACGCGTGTACTCCCCGAGGTAGGTAAGGGTGTCCGTGCCCTCCCCGATCCGCCGCAGCAGCTGCCGCGCCGCCGGCAGCTGCGCCCAGCCGGCCTCGTGCCCGTGGGTGGTGGCGACGATCCGCCGCGCTCCCGCGCGCCGCAGCGCCGGGCCCATCAGCCCGAGCGGTGCCGCGGCTCCGAACCACACCGACTCGCAGCCGTGTTCGCGCAGCAGGGACACCGCCCGGCGGGTCACGCGGGGCGTCGGCAGCAGCATCGTCGTCCGGTCGCGCACCACCTGGAAGGGCTGTTCCGCGTCGAAGGCGGCGGTGGCCTCGCGGCCCTCCTCGCCGTGCTTCCAGGTGGACGCGTAGACGACGACCCGCTCGGGGTCCAGCCGCAGCGCCATGTTGTGCAGGAAGGCCTGGATGCCGCCCGGGCGCGGCGGGAAGTCGTTGGTCACGATCAGCGTCTTGTGCATCCCCGCCAACGTACCGGACGGCTACCGGAGCTCCTGCCGCAGTGCCTCCTGCCAGGCGGCCGTCAGCCCGGGCAGGTCCACCCCCAGGACTTCTTCCAGCGCGGCCGGCAGCGGTCCGCGCCCCGCCAGCTCGTAGAGGCGTACCAGCGCCGCCCCGCCCCACCGGTCGGCGATGAGCCGGCAGGCCAGCCAGGCGCCCCCGTACGCCCGGGCCGCCTCCTGCGGGTCGCCGCCGAAGGCGAAGTCCCCGTCGGCCGGGAGCGCGGCCGGCAGTTCGCCCCGCCGCACGGCGCGCGCCAGCTCGGGCGCGCCGTCCGCCGGAGCGGTGGGGGTGCCCCGGTACGCGGCCCAGTCCGCGAAGCCCTCGGACAGCCACTGCGGGGTCCGCGCCGAGGTCGCGGCGCGGGTCGCGACGTGGGTGACCTCGTGGGTGAGGACGATCCGCCGCCCGGCCTCGGAAAGCCCCTCGTACCCCTCCGGGTTGACCACGACCCGGTCGGCCGGGGCCGGGCCGTCCCCGGTGCTGCCGGTGGTGACGGCCCCCAGGCCCCGGTAGGTGCCGGCCGGCCGGCCCAGCAGCGCGGCCATCGCCTCCAGCGTGCCGGGGGCCAGGACCACCACCCGCCGCGCCCACGGCCCCGGCCAGGCGGCGTTCACCGCCGGAACCGCCCGGTCGGCCTCGGCCGCGAGGCCGGACAGCGCCCGCCGGCTCGGGCCGGCGCCGAGGACCAGGCAGTGCGCGCCGCGTACGGCGGTCACGGCGCCCTGGTCCCACAGCTGCGCCACCGCTCCGGGGGCGGGCCGGTCGGCGGTGACCCGCCAGGCGGTGCCGTCCCGGGTCAGCTCCACCTCGCGGGCCGAACCGGCGGGGGCGCCGTCGTAGCCGGCGAGCCGGTAGCGCAGCCCGGCGCGCGCGAAGGCCCGTACGCCGTCCCGCCGGACCGAGGTGACCTCGTAGGACCAGCCCTCCAGGGGGATCCCGGCGAGCCGTGCGGGCGGGGCCGCCGACCAGTCGGCGACGGCCCGCCGCACGGCCCCGTCGGCGGGTTCGGACGGCGCCGGGTCCGCGCAGCCGGCCGCCGGGAGCGGGCACAGCGCGAGCGCGAGGAGGCGTACGGCGGTGCGGCGGCGGACCGGGATCATCCGCCGATCGTACGCGCGGCCCGGCTCAGGGCCGGGTCACCGAGGACACCGGCATCATGCCGACGGGGTCGTAGCGCACCCGCGCGCCCGGGTAAGGGGCGTGCACCACCTGGCCGTTGCCGACGTACATGCCGACGTGGCTGGCGTCGGAGCGGTACGTCACCAGGTCCCCGGGCTGTGCCTGCGAGAGCGGCACCTGCCGGCCCGCGTACCGCTGCGCCTGCGAGGTGCGCGGCAGGGAGACCCCGGCCTGGCGGTACGACCACACCATCAGACCGGAGCAGTCGAAGCCGGAGGGGCCGGTGGAGCCCCACACGTACGGCCGGCCGACGGCCGCCCGGGCGGCCATCACGGCGGTCATGGCGCGGCCCGAGACCCGGCCGCCGCCGAAGGGCGGTCCCGGCGGGCCGTCGACGCCGTCGCGGCCCCCGGAGCGGGAGGCCCGCTCGAAGTCGGCCCGCTCCTCGGAGGGCATGGCGTTCAGCAGCCGGCGCGCGGCGGCGAGCTTCGCCGTGACCGCGCGCTTCTGGGTGGCCACCTCGGTGCGCAGGGACTCCAGTTCGGCGAGTTTGCGGGCGGCTTCCTGGCGCTGCTGCGCGATCCGCCGCTGCTCCTCGCGGAGTTCGCCGAGCTGCTCGGCCCGGCGGCCGCTGAGCCGGTCGAGGACGGCGGCCTTGTCGAGGTAGGCGCCGGGGTCGTCGGACAGCATCAGTTCGACGGTCGGGTCGAGGCCGCCGGAGCGGTACTGGGCGCCGGCGAAGGCGCCGAGGACCCCGCGCATGGTGTTGATGCGGTCCTGGCCTCGGGCGACGGCGTCCTGGGCCCGGCTGATCTCGGCGCGCAGGGCGTCGGCCTTCTCGCCGGCCTCGTTGTACCGCTCGGTGGCCTGTTCGGCCTCTTCGAAGAGCCGGTCGACCTGGGAGCGGCTGCCGCCGGCGGGTTCGTGCGGGAGCCCCGGGGAGGCGAGGGCGGGTGCGCCCGTCATGGCCACGGCGGCGCTGGCCGCGGCGGCGGTGAAGGCGGTGACCTTGGTGTTCCGGTCGAGGCCGCTGAGCCCGGGCCGGCGATGGGACGCCACGTGGAACCGCTCCCTTCCGCTGCGCGGGGCCCGGGTCCGCCCCCCGTGGACGGACGTGTGCCGGGTTCCGCGCTGGCAGACAGTAGCCGCGCGGCCACGCACGGGCCAACGGCCGCGGCGGCGGCCGCGGGGCGGGGTGCCGCCTCAGACGCAGGTCATGGGCGGGGCGCGGGGCGGGAGGGGGTCAGCGCAATTCGCCCGGATGGGCGGTGCGCGGGGCGGTCCGCCGGGCGGGATCAGACCCGGACGCCGAACTGGAACGGCATGTTGTCCATGGACTCGTACTTGACCCCGCCGCGCGGGTTGGAGGCGTGCAGGGTCATGTTGTTGCCGGCGTACAGACCGACGTGGTGCAGGTCGTCGTAGAAGAAGACGAGGTCACCGGGCTGGAGCTGACCGCGGCCGATGCGCGTGCCGTCGTTCGCCTGGGTGTAGGTGGTGCGGCTGATGCTGACGCCGGCCTGGGCGTAGGCCCATTGCGTCAACCCCGAGCAGTCGTAGGCGCTGGGGCCGGTGGCGCCCATGATGTACGCGCTGCCCACCTTGGTCTTCGCGGCGGCCAGGGCGGCTCCGGCGCGGCCCGAGGCGCTCGTGGCGGGGGCGGCCTTCTCGGCGGCGGCCCGCCCGGCCTTGCTCTGCCGTGCCTCCTCGTCCTTGAGCCGGGCGCGCTCCTGCGCGGTCAGCGTGTTGAGGAGGGCCTGGGCCTCGGCGAGTTTGTCCTGGGCGGCCTTCTTCTTCTCGGCGAGCTCCTTGCGGGTGGCGTCGAGGTCGGCGAGCTTGCCGGTGGCCTCCTGGCGCTGCTGTGCGAGGGCGCGCTGCTTGGCCTGGATCCTGGCTATCGCTTCGAGTTGCTTCCCGCTCAACTGCTGGAGCGTGGCGGCCTTGTCGAGGTAGGTCTCCGGATCGCCGGAGAGCAGGAGCGCGACGGACGGGTCGACTACCCCGCCGCGGTACTGTGCCGCGGCCAGCGAACCGAGCGTGTTGCGCAGGTCGTTGAGTTCGCCCTGGTCGCGGGCGACGGCGTCCTGGAGCTGCGCGATCTCCTTCTCCAGCTTCTCCTGGTGCTCGCGGGCCTCGTTGAACTTCTCGGTGGCCTGCTCGGCCTCCTCGTAGAGCGCGTCGGCCTTCGACGCGACCTCGTCCTTGCCGGGCTTGTCGGGGGCGGCCACGGCGGACTGCGAGGAGAGGGCGACCGCCGCGGCGGCGGTGGCGGTGAGCACGGTCACGCGCGTGCGGGTGGGCTGCTTGGGTCGACGGTGGGACGCCACGGGGGCGAGCTCCTTCTTCCTCGGGCCGCCGAAGACGGGCGCGGGCACGCTCGGCAGCACCTCCGCCCGCACTCGAATGAGTGACCTACCGCACGAAGGTTTGAGCAGACCCTAGTGACCGGCCTTGATCACTTCAAACCCCCTGCGGAAAAAACCCGCGCCCGTTCCGCTTCCTTTACCCGGGGCCCACACTGCGTACCGAGGGGCTGACGGTCCGTCTTCCGCTTCTGCCGCCGGACCCGGCACGGGCCCCAGGCGTCACGAAACGCGCGAAAGCCGCTTGAGCAGCAATGCGGACGTCACCGGCCGGGCGCCCGCCTTGGCCACCCCGTCGGCGACCTCGCGGTCGGTGGAGACCACCACCACCGGACGGCCGGGCGGCTCGGCCCGCACCAGCTGGCGGATCAACTCGTCAGCGGTGACACCGGCCTTGGAGAACAGCACGCGAACCCCGCGTGGGGGTGCGAGCAGCACCGGCGCCGCCAGCTCCGCGCCGTCGAAGACGCACGTCATCTCGGCGCCCGTCTGGGCGGCCAGCATGGACAGCCCGCCCAGCAGCCGCAGCCGCTGCTTCTCCAGCGGCATCGTCGGATAGCCGGTCTTCGTCACGTTGTAGCCGTCGACCACCAGATGCGCCTGAGGGAGCGCCAACAGCTGGTCCAGCAGGGCCGGATCGGTCTCCGACAGGGCGCGCGCCGCGATGTCCTTCGGGGTCATCCGGCCCGGCTCCACCGCGTCCACGGTGTCGGCCGGCCGCGTGGAGACGGGCGGCAGCGCCAGCTCCCGCCGCAGCCCCGCCGCCGCGTCCAGGACCGTGTCCAGGAGCAGGCGCAGCCGCATGTCCTCGATGCTGCGCCCCTCACGGGTGGCGCGGCGCGAGGTCTCCAGGGAGGACTCCACCTCCGCCAGGCGGGACTTGAGGCGCCGGGACTCGCTCTCGGCGGCGGCCACCTGCGCGGCCGCCTCACCCCGGATCGCGTCGATCTCGCCGTTCAGCTTGCGCAGCGCGGCCTCGCCCCGCTTGACGTCGCTCAAGGCGCTGCGCAGCTTGCGCTGAAGCGATTCCGCTTCCTTGCGGGCGGCCTCCAGCTCGGCCCGTACCTGCTCGCCCCCGGAGCGCTGGGCCTCCTTCAGGTGGGCCAGCTCCTCGCGCAGCCGTTCCAGCTCCCGCCGGGTCTCGTCGCCGACGCGCTCGGCGTCGGCGCGCTGCGCCTCCTCGCCCGCGGAGGCCACCAGCTTGACCCAGCCGGCCGGACGCAGCACGTACGCGGCGGCCGCCACGTCCAGCGGGTCCGCGGCGGCGGGCGGGGCCCCGGACTCCAGGGCTCCGGCCAGCTCCGGCTGCGCCTCGCGCAGCTTCTCCGCGATCCGGCTGCGGAAGACCCCGTCGGTCTCCACGGCGACGGCCATGGCGTTGCCCGCGAACTTGGCGCGCCGGGTCGGGGTGAACCGGGCGTACTGGCGCAGCTGCGCCGGAAGGTCCGCGACCGTCAGGGCGCCGAAGGCGTCCGAGACGATCGTGACGACCCGGCGCCGCACGCCTTCCGGCAGCGGGCGGTCGAGGACCTCCGCGGCGTCACCGGCCGCGTCGGCCGGCCTCGCGCCGCTTGCTGGCTCCACAATCCGTCACCCCTACCGTGATCTACTGTGGGCCCGGCTCCGTCAGGAGTCGGTGCCCGGCCTGTCCACGAGCTCGATCTGGTCCACCGCGTTGCACCAGCGGCAGCGGACCGACTCGATGGTCTCACTGACCACCTCGCGCTCCTCGACCTTGGGCTCCCCGGCGAGATCGAGGTGGACGTACTCCACGACCTTCGACGATCGGGTGACATCGAACCGCGTGAGGTTGCCGCACAGGGTGCAGCGCCACCGGGTGGTGTCGGTCGGCAGGGGAACCGTCATCAGGCCGCTCTCTCCTTCGTAGCTCATTCAATTAAAGCCTCGCGCCGCGGTCGCCGGACCGCAGCACGTAACCCTACGGCCTGGCACCACCCTCAGGCGGGTCCGGCTGCGTCATGCTCTATCGCATGATCGTAAAGTGGCGGACCCTGTGCGAGGCCGCCCGGGGCCCCGTGATCACGTACGCGCTGATCGCGGCCTGCTGCACGGTGTTCTTCCTCGGACCGGCTTCTGGCCTGAACCCGGCCTACGGGACGGGCGAGCTGCTGATGGAGAGGGGGACGGCGTACTTCCGGCGCTGGGGCGTCGTCCCGGACGAGCTCTTCTCGGGAGCGGCACGCCCGCTGCTGACCCCGCTGACGGCGCTCTTCGTCCACGGCAGCTGGCTGCACCTGCTCGGGAACATGCTGTTCCTCTACGTCTTCGGGGTGATGACGGAGGAACGGATGGGCCGGATCCCGTTCCTCGCCTTCTACGTCTGTACGGGATACCTCGCGCTGGCGGCCTACGCGGCGGCCAACGCGTCCTCGGACCAGACCCTGGTGGGGGCGTCCGGGGCGATCTCGGCGGTGCTGGGGGCCTTCCTCCGCCTCTTCCCGCGGGCCCGGGTGACGAGCCTGTTCCCCTTCCTGCTCTTCCTGCCGCTGCGCTTCCCGGCGTGGATCGTGCTGCTGTTCTGGTTCGGCCTCCAGTGGCTGGCGGCGCAGCGCGCCGGGAGCGGGCCGGGAGTGGCCTATCTGGCCCACGTGGTGGGCTTCTCGGTCGGCTTCCTCTACGCGTGGGGGCGGTATCGCCGTGCGACTAGAGTGAGGAGACCAGTGACTGCCGTCGAGGGAGACAGCCAACCGTGATCACCGCGATCGTGCTCATCAAGACCAGCGTGGACCGCATCCCCGAGATCGCCGAGTCGATCGCGCAGCTGGACAGCGTCAGCGAGGTCTACTCCGTCACCGGCACGTACGACCTGATCGCCCTGGTCCGCGTGGCCCGTCACGAGAACCTCGCGGACGTCATCCCGGGCCGCATCAGCAAGATCCCGGGCGTCGAGGCCACCGACACCCACGTGGCGTTCCGCACGTACTCCCAGCACGACCTCGAAGCCGCCTTCGCCATCGGCCTGGACGCCTAGCCTCCGGTCCGGTGCGGGGAGGCCGCCGCGCGGGGCGGCGGCCCGCTCGCGGTACTACACCGCCGGGACGCAGCGGCCCTGCTCCGTGCGGTACCGCCATTTCGCGCCGTCCTCGACGAGCTCCCGCACGGCCTTCACGAAACGCTCCACGTGCTCGTCCGGGGTGCCGGCCCCGAAGCTGACCCGGATGGCGTTCAGCGACCTCTCCCCCGGCGCCGCCTCCGGCGCCCCGCACTCCCCCTGGGCCTGCGGCTCGCCGCCCAGCAGGGTCCGTACCAGCGGGTGGGCGCAGAAGAGCCCGTCGCGCACACCGATCCCGTACTCGGCGGACAGCGCGGCCGCGAAGTGCGAGCTGTTCCAGCCTTCGACCACGAACGAGATGACGCCGACCCGCGGGGCGTCGTCCCCGAACAGGGACAGCACCCGCACGGCCGGGACCTCCGCGAGGCCCTCGCGGACCTTGGCGATGAGGTGGTCCTCCCGGGCGACCAGGTTCTCGAAGCCGGCCTCCCGCAGCGCGCGGCAGGCGGAGGCGATGGCGTAGACGCCGATGACGTTCGGGGAGCCGGCCTCGTGCCGCGCGGCGGTGGTGTGCCACTCGACGTCGACGCCGCCGTCCTCGCGGCGGGCCACCGTACGGGAGGCGCCGCCGCCCGCGAGGTACGGCTCGGCCTCCTGGAGCCAGTCGGCGCGGCCCGCGAGCACGCCCGAGCCGAAGGGGGCGTACAGCTTGTGCCCGGAGAAGGCGACCCAGTCCACGTCCAGCTCCCGTACGGAGACGGGGTGGTGGGGGGCCAGCTGGGCGGCGTCGAGCACGATCCGCGCGCCGTGGGCGTGCGCGGCGGCGGCGAGTTCCCGTACGGGCCACAGCTCGCCGGTGACGTTGGACGCGCCGGTGACGCAGACCAGGGCCGGGCCGTAGGGGTCGCGCTCGGCCAGGGCCCGCTCCAGGGTGGCGACGGCCTCGCCGGGCGTGCGCGGCGCGTCGAGGCAGGTGACCCGGGCGTCGCCCCAGGGCAGCAGCGAGGCGTGGTGCTCGGTCTCGAAGACGAAGACCCGGCAGTCGGCGGGCAGCGCGGCGGCGAGCAGGTTGAGGGAGTCGGTGGTGGACCGGGTGAAGACCACCTGGTCACCGGGGCGGCAGTCGAGGAACTCGGCGACCGTGGCCCGGCTCTGCTCGAAGAGGTCGGTGGACAGCTGGGAGAGGTAGCCGGCGCCCCGGTGCACGCTGCCGTAGTACGGGGCGTACGCGGCGACGTCGTCCCAGACCCGCTGGAGCGCCGGGGCGCTGGCCGCGTAGTCGAGGGCGGCGTAGGTGACCTCGCCGCCGGTGACGAGGGGGACGGTGACGTCCCGGCCGAGCACCGGCAGCGGCCCGCCACAGGCGGGGCCGTCGGCGGCGGCGGTGGCGGCGTTCAGGGAGGCGGATGCGGATGCGGACATGGCGGTATCTCCCGGCAGGCAGGGCTGAATGGCTTCGGGTGTGCCCGTACGCGGGTACGGCTCGGCGGCCGACCTGAGGGGTACGGGGAGCCCCGGACCTGACGGGGGTACACGGAAGGGACCCGGTCCGGGGGTTGAAGAAGGGGCGGAGTCGCCCTATCGCATTCGCTTGCTCACGGAAAACGCTCCTCGAGAGACCAGGACCCCTGGTATCGAGGGATCCGCGCTTGCCGTAGACCTCGCTGCCTACGGCCTGGTCATCACCCGGGGCACCCCGCCACGGAAGGAGGGTTGCCGGACAGCAAGCCGGGGCCTGAACGCTGTCACTCGTGACCTTGGGGAGCATCCTGCCACACGGGCCCGCACGCGCAAGACCCCGGTCCGCATCGTGGACCGGGGTCACCCCTCCGGACGCCTTTCCGCACCTTCTCCCGCCGTGGGCGGCGGAGACGGCCGCGGGCGGCGCCAACGGCCTCGCTACGCGTTGCTGGCCGCCACCCACCGCTCCAGCGCCGCACGCGCCGCGCCCGAGTCGATGGCCTGCGCCGCACGGGCGATGCCGCCCGCGATCTGCTCCTCCAGGGAGCCGGTGCCGGGGTCGAGGGCGACCAGGGCCGCCGCCGCGTTCAGCAGGACGGCGTCGCGGACCGGGCCCGTCTCCCCGGCCAGCAGGCGGCGGGCTACGTCCGCGTTGTACGAGGCGTCCTCGCCCCGCAGCCGCGCCACGTCCACCAGCGGGATGCCGACGTCGCGCGGGTCGAAGGGCAGCTCGGTCACCGTTCCCTCGCGGACCCACCACACGCGGGAGGTGGCGGTGGTGGTCAGTTCGTCGAGGCCGTCGTCGCCGCGGAACACCAGGGCGGACGAGCCGCGCTCGGCGAGCACCCCGGCCACGATGGGAGCCACCCGCGCGTCGGCGACGCCGGTGGCCTGCGCGCGGACCTTGGCCGGGTTGGTGAGCGGGCCGAGGAAGTTGAAGGTGGTGCGGATGCCGAGGTCGCGGCGGGCGGCCGCCGCGTAGCGCAGCGCCGGGTGGAACGTCACCGCGAAGCAGAAGGTGATGCCGGCCTGCTCCGCGACCTCCGCCACCCGTGCGGGGGTCAGGTTGAGGTTGACGCCGAGCTTCTCCAGCACGTCCGAGGAGCCGCTCGCCGAGGACGCGGCCCGGTTGCCGTGCTTGACCACCTTCGCGCCCGTACCGGCCACCACGATGGAGGACATCGTCGAGATGTTCACCGTCTTGGCCCCGTCGCCGCCGGTGCCGACGATGTCCACCGTCCGGCCCGGCACCTCGATCAGGTTGGCGTGGGCGTACATGGCCCGCACCATGCCGCCGATCTCCTCGACGGTCTCCCCCTTGGCCCGCAGCGCGACCGCGAAACCGGCGATCTGCGCGTCGGTGGCCTCGCCCCGCATGATCCGGTCCATCGCCCAGGCGGTGTCGTCCGCGCCGAGGTCACGGCCGCCGAGCAGGGCGTCGAGGACACCCGGCCAGCCGCGGGCCGCCACGCTGTCGCCGCCTGCCGGGGTCACAACGTTCATGGTCCGCTCCTGCTGCTCGTGGGCCGCCCGGTGTCGGCGCCCACGCCGAATGGGAAGGATCTCAGCCTATCCAGCCCGGATGACAGCGAAGAGCCCCGTCCAGTCGCTGGACGGGGCTCTCGCTGTGGCGACACCGGGACCGGCCGGAACCGATCCCCCGAGCGGGTCGTGCCGGAGATCAGTGGTGGCCGTGTCCGGCCTGGATCTCCTTGTACTCCTCCACCGTGGGCTTCGGAATCTGGTTGTTCTCCGCGTAGAAGCCCTTGCTGAGCTTCGCCCGCAGCTTCTCGCCCCGCGTCACCTTGCGCTCGACGCCGTTCTCGTCGACCGTCGGGCCGATCTCGATCGGCGCGTACTGCTCGTGCGCGGTGAGCGTGTGCAGCTTGTCCTGGGACAGCGGCTCGTGGACCTCGACGAACTCACCGTGCGGCAGACGCTTGATGATGCCGGTCTCGCGACCGTGCAGCACCTTGTCGTGGTCCCGGCGCTGGAGGCCGAGGCAGATCCGCTTGGTGACGATGAACGCCAGGACCGGGACGACGAAGAAGCCGATCCGGACGAACCACGTGATCGAGTTGATCGACAGGTGGAAGTACTGGGCGAACATGTCGTTGCCGCCGCCGATGAGGAGCACGATGTACTCCGCGATCCAGGCGACACCGAAGGCCGTACGGGTCGGGACGTTGCGCGGGCGGTCCAGGATGTGGTGCTCGCGCTTGTCGCCGGTGACCCAGGACTCGATGAACGGCCAGACGGCGATGGCTCCGAGGACCAGCGGGAAGAGGATCAGCGGGATGAACACGCCCAGGACGAGCGTGTGGCCCCACAGGTTGATCTCCCAGCCCGGCATGGCACGGATGAGGCCTTCCGGCATGCCCATGTACCAGTCGGGCTGCGCACCGGTGGACACGTGGTCCGGGCGGTACGGGCCGAGCGCCCAGATCGGGTTGATCGAGGCGATCGCCGCGATGGCCGCGATGACGCCGAAGACCAGGAAGAAGAAGCCTCCGGCCTTGGCCATGTAGACCGGCAGCAGCGGCATGCCGACGACGTTGTTGTTCGTCTTGCCGGGGCCGGCGAACTGGGTGTGCTTGTGGAAGAACACCAGGATCAGGTGCGCGACCAGCAGGCCCATCATGATGCCGGGCAGCAGCAGGATGTGCACCGAGTAGAAGCGCGCGACGAAGTCGCCGCCCGGGAACTCCCCGCCGAAGAGGAACATCGACAGGTAGGTGCCGACGACCGGGACGGACAGGATGGCGCCCTGCATGAAGCGGACACCGGTACCCGAGAGCAGGTCGTCCGGCAGCGAGTAACCGGTGAAGCCGGTGAACATGCCGAGGACCAGCAGCAGGAAGCCGAAGATCCAGTTGACCTCACGCGGCTTGCGGAACGCGCCGGTGAAGAAGACGCGCATCATGTGCACGACCATGGCCGCGACGAAGATCAGCGCCGCCCAGTGGTGGATCTGGCGGATCAGCAGACCACCGCGGACGTCGAAGCTGATGTCCAGGGTCGAGGCGAAGGCCTCGGACATCAGGACGCCCTGCATCGGCACGTACGAGCCGTGGTAGACGACCTCGTTCATGCTCGGGTGGAAGAACAGCGTCAGGTACACACCCGTGAGGATGATGATGATGAAGCTGTAGAGGCAGATCTCACCCAGCATGAAGGACCAGTGGTCCGGGAAGATCTTGCGCATGTTCGCCTTGGCGAGGCCGTAGATGCCCAGGCGGCCGTCCGCCCAGTCGGCTACGCGCTCGCCGCGCGACGCGGTGCGTTCGTTGTTGGCAGAAGTACTCATCCGCGCTCCCAGAATGCAGGACCGACGGGCTCTTCGAAGTCGCCGTGCGCCTCGAGGAAGCCTTCGCTATTCACACCGATCCGCAGCTGCGGGAGGGCGTGACCGGCCGGGCCGAAGATGACACGGGCGCCGTCGGAGAGGTCGAAGGTGGACTGGTGGCACGGGCACAGCACGTGGTGCGTCTGCTGCTCGTACAGGCTGATCGGGCAGCCGACGTGGGTGCAGATCTTGGAGAAGGCCACGATTCCGTCGTGGGACCACTCCAGCTCCTGCTTGTCCTTGATGTCCTCCGGCTTGATGCGGACGATCATCAGGGCGGCCTTGGCGATCTGGACCTGGAAGTCGTGCTGGTCCTCCTCCAGGCCTTCCGGCATGGCGAAGGTCAGCGAACCGACCAGGACGTCCTCGGGACGCAGCGGCTCCATCGTGTTCTGGTTGATGAGCAGCTTGCCCTTGGACCACAGGGTCTTGCGCAGCTTGTCCTCGGGCAGGGGGCCCAGGTCGCGCAGGATCACGACGGCGGAGAGCGGCAGCAGGGCCAGCGCGCCGAGCATCGTGTTGCGGATCAGCGGGCGGCGGGCGATGCCGGACTCGTTCGCACCGGCGGCGAAGTCCTGCATGACCTTCGCCTTGACCTCCGGGGAGGCGGCGATCTCGTGGCGCTCGTCGGCGACCTCGACGTCGGACATCAGGGTGCGGGCCCAGTGGACCGCGCCGGCGCCGATGCAGAACAGGGCCGCGCCCAGCGTCAGGCCGAGCGCGAAGTTCAGCGCGCTGACCTTCCCGACGGGGAAGATGTAAACGATCTTCTCCACCGGGATGGACACGAACGCGGCGATGAAGCCGATCGTGGCCAGCATCGACAGGGTGAACAGCATCGCGACCGTACGCTCGGACCGCTTGGCGGCCCGCTCGTCGATGTCCTGGATGCGCGGCTTGTGGACCGGGAGGCCCGGGTCCGCGAACGGGTCGTCCGCGACCGCTACGGCACCGTGGTGCGCGTCGCCCTGCTCACTCGGCAGGTGCTTGTCTTCGGGAATGTCTTGGCTACTCATGACTTCTTGGCCTTAGCGGTGTGGGCCGCGACCCAGACGGCAACAGCGATCAGCGCACCCAGGCCGAAGATCCAGCCGAACAGACCCTCGGAGACGGGACCGAGGCCGCCGAGCTTGAGGCCACCGGGGCTGGTGGACTTCTCGCCGTTGACGTTCTCGAGGTACGCGATGATGTCCTTCTTCTGCTTCTCCGGCATGGTGCTGTCGGGGAAGGAGGGCATGTTCTGCGGGCCGGTCAGCATGGCCTCGTAGATGTGCTTCGGCGAGACGTCCTCAAGGTTGGGGGCGTACTTGCCGTTCGTCAGTGCGCCGCCCTCGCCGGTGAAGTTGTGGCACTGCGCGCAGTTGTTGCGGAACAGCTCACCACCAGCGGCGATGTCGGCCCCGGCCGGGTCGTACTGCTTCTCGGTCGGCGTGATCGGGCCGGCGCCGAGGGACGCGACGTACGCCGCGAGCTGGTCGATCTGGGCCTGGGTGTAGATGTTCGGCTTCTTCGGCACCTGGGCGCCGGGCTGCTGGGCGGGCATGCGGCCCGTGCTCACCTGGAAGTCGACGGCCGCGGAGCCGACGCCGACCAGGCTCGGGCCGTCAGAGGAACCCTGACCGCCGGTTCCGTGGCAGCTTGCGCAACCCACGGCGTAGAGCTTCTTGCCCTCCTCGATGGCGAGGGACTGGGCGGTTTCATCGGCCTGCGCCTTGCCCGCGGGCGCGAAGGCGGCGTACAGCCCCCCAGTGACCGCCAGCGCGAAGAGTAGAACGACGACCGCCGCCAGCGGATGGCGTCGTCGTGCGGAGAGCTTTTTCACGGATTACCCCGGTGTCAGGATCTTCTGCGTCGGTGTTTCTGGATGGAGTGCCGGGCGAGCCGGCGACGTGTTCGCTACTTGATCAGGTAGATCGTCGCGAAGAGGCCGATCCAGACGACATCGACGAAGTGCCAGTAGTAGGACACGACGATGGCCGACGTGGCCTGTTCGTGGGTGAACCTCTTGGCCGCGTACGTCCGGCCGAGGACCAGCAGGAAGGCGATGAGACCGCCCGTCACGTGCAGACCGTGGAAGCCGGTGGTCAGGTAGAAGACCGTGCCGTACGGACCGGACGAGAGGGACATGCCCTCGTGCTTGACCAGCTCGGTGTACTCGAACACCTGGCCGCCAATGAAGATCGCACCCATGACGAACGTGATGATGAACCACGTCCGGAGCTTCTTCACGTCACCGCGCTCGGCGGCGAATACGCCGAGCTGGCAGGTGAGCGAGGAGAGCACCAGGATCGTGGTGTTCGTTGCCGAGAAGGGCAGATTCAAGGCCTCGGCCTGCTCTGTCCAGTACTCGGCACCCGTCACGGATCGCAGGGTGAAGTACATCGCGAAGAGGGCCGCGAAGAACATCAGCTCGGAACTCAACCAGATGATGGTTCCGACGCTGACGAGGTTCGGCCGGTTGACCGTCGGGTGCGCGTGCCCGGTATCTACTGTCGTTGCTGTCGCCACGACCGACATTATGTCGGTCGCTTATCCCGCCCTCACCCCGGGGGGTGCCGTTCGGAGTGTCAGGGGGGTGTGCAAGGCCCGAACGGCCCATCAGAAGACCGGTCGCGAGGCTGGCGGAACCGATGTTGACAACCGGTCGGACGGAGTAGCATCCCGCGCATCATCAGCGTGATTCACGGCCACGTGGAGGACGAAATGCGGGCGACTGCGCGGGTTCTGGTCTACAGCGACGACGCGGGTACCCGGGAGCAGGTGCGGCTGGCCGCCGGGCGCAGGCCCGCCCCGGACCTGCCGCCGGTGGAGTTCCTGGAGTGCGCCACGCTTCCAGCGGTCCTCAAGGAGCTGGACGCCGGCGGCATCGATCTGTGCGTACTGGACGGCGAGGCGGTTCCGGCCGGGGGCATGGGTGTGTGCCGGCAGATCAAGGACGAGATCTTCCGGTGTCCCCCGGTGCTGCTGCTGATGGGACGCCCCCAGGACGCCTGGCTGGCCACCTGGAGCCGGGCGGACGCGGCGGTCACCCTTCCGGTGGACCCGGTCGACTTCCCCGACACCCTCGCGGGTCTGCTGCGGCCCCGGCTGTCACTGGACGCCTGAGGCGCGAGGGGCACCCGGGGCGTGACGCGGGCCCGCGGCCGGCCCGGCGGCCGCCCGCGGGCCTGTACGCCCTTCTGCGGGCCTCTCAGACGGTGGGGCGCAGCCGCGCCTGGTCGACGGGGCTGCGGCCTTCCTGGGTGCCCTTGAGGAGTGCGCTGCCCTCGCGCCACTCCTTCCACTCCATGTTCCAGTCGCCGAAGCCGTTGCCGAAGGTGTCCATGTCGTCGCCGATGCTGTTGATCACCTTGACGATGTCGCCCTCGGTGATGTTCTCGTAGAACCAGGCGGCGTTGCCGGTGCTCATGCCGGTGCAACCGTGGCTGACGTTCTCGTAGCCGTGGGAGCCGATCGACCACGGCGCGGCGTGCACGTATTCACCGCTCCACGTCACCCGGGTGGCGTAGTAGACGGGCAGGTTGTAGTACTCGCTGCCGCCGATGCCGACGGTGTCGCCGCGCATCCGTACGTAGTACTGCTTGCCGAGCACCACCTTGACCCCGTTGCGGGTGGAGAAGCCGGGCTTGCCGGTGGTCACCGGGATGGTGTTGATCACTTCTCCGTTGCGCTCGAACGTGAGGTAGTGCGAGGCGGCGTCGGTGGTGACCTCGACCCGGTCGCCGATCTCCAGCTTCAGCGGCTGGGACGCGGCTCCGTGGAGCTCGTCGGAGACCCTGATGCCCTCCAGGTTGCTCCGTACGGAGACGGTGCTGTGGGCGGGCCAGTAGTCCTTCGGGCGGTAGTGCAGGTTCTTGTCGTCCACCCAGTGCCAGGCGCCCTCGACCCCGGGCGGCGCGTCGACGATCAAAGCCCGTTCGACGACCGCGCGGGCGGCCTTGTCCTTGACGGGCTCGTTGAGTTCGGCGGTGAGGGGCTGGCCGACGCCGTACTTGCCCTCCTCGGGGCCGAATTCGACCTTGAGGACCTTCTTGGCCGGGGTGGTCTCGAACGTCGTCGTGCGCTGCCCCGGGGCCCCCCGCTGGTCCTCCGTGCTCACGGTGACCGTGTAGCGCACGCCCGCCGCCATCGGGACGGTGCTGTGCCAGCGGTCGCCCTTGGCTGAGAGTTCGCCCGCCAGGCGGCGGCCGTGCGTGTCGACGGCCATCACGTCGGTGATCCGCGCCTCGGCTCCCTTGGCGGTGACCTCGAGCGGCTTGTCGGGGTCGGCGGGGCGTCCGCCGGGGGCCTGGTTGAAGACGACCTGGTCGCCCGCGTCGTACGGGCGGGCGGACAGCGGGTTGGTGTCGCCGGACCCGCATGCGGTGGCGCCGGCCCCGAGGGACGCGACCAGCAGGGAGCAGCTGAGTGCCGTCCAAAGACGCGGTGAGTGGTTCATGCGCCCAACGCTATGAAGATATGACAAATCCAGCGCGCGGGGTGACTGCAAACGAGGGGCCCGGACTCCTCCGAAAAGGTGTCCGGGCCCCTCAGGCGCCGCGGCGGGCCGCGGCGTACAGCGTGCTGCCGGTGCTACTGGTTCTGGTTCTCACCGCGGTAGTACTCGTACACCCAGCCCCACAGGCCGATCAGGATGATCGGGGCCGAGAAGTACATGAGCCACCAGCCGAAGACGACGCCCATGAACGCGAGCGCGCCACCGATGGCCAGCGAGAGCGGCTGCCAGCTGTGCGGGGAGAAGAATCCCAGCTCGCCCGCCTCGTCGGCGACGTCGGCCTCCAGGTTGTCCTGGGCCATCTCGTCCACGCGCTTGGCCGTGAAGGCCAGGTAGTAGCCGATCATGGCGCTCAGGCCGAAGGCCAGCGCGAGAGCGGTGGTTCCGACCGGCTCCTTCGACCAGACGCCGTACACGACGGTCATGATCAGGATGAAGACGGAGAGCCAGAGGAACATCTTGCCCTGGATCTTCACTTGCCGGCCTCCTTGTCCCCGGTGAGGGCCTTGGTCCCGCCGGCGACGTGGTCCTCGAGGTGGTCGAGGGCCGCGATCTCCGGGTGGTGCAGGTCGAACGCCGGCGATTCACTGCGGATGCGCGGCAGCGTGAGGAAGTTGTGCCGCGGCGGCGGGCAGGACGTCGCCCATTCGAGCGAACGGCCGTAGCCCCACGGGTCGTCGACCTCGATCTTCTTGCCGTACTTGGCCGTCTTCCAGACGTTGTACATGAACGGCAGGAAGGACAGGCCGAGCACGAACGAGCTGATCGTGGAGATCGTGTTCAGCGCCGTGAAGCCGTCGGCCGCGAGGTAGTCCGCGTAACGACGCGGCATGCCCTCGGCGCCCAGCCAGTGCTGGACCAGGAACGTGCCGTGGAAGCCGATGAACAGCGTCCAGAAAGTGATCTTGCCGAGGCGCTCGTCCAGCATCTTGCCCGTGAACTTCGGCCACCAGAAGTGGAAGCCGGCGAACATCGCGAACACCACGGTGCCGAAGACGACGTAGTGGAAGTGCGCGACGACGAAGTACGAGTCGGAGACGTGGAAGTCCATCGGGGGCGAGGCCAGGATGACGCCGGTCAGACCACCGAAGGTGAAGGTGACCAGGAAGCCGATCGTCCAGAGCATCGGGGTCTCGAAGGACAGCGAGCCCTTCCACATGGTGCCGATCCAGTTGAAGAACTTCACACCGGTCGGTACCGCGATCAGGAAGGTCATGAAGGAGAAGAACGGCAGCAGCACGCCGCCGGTGACGTACATGTGGTGGGCCCACACCGTCACCGAGAGGCCGGCGATCGCGATCGTCGCGGCGATCAGACCGATGTAACCGAACATCGGCTTGCGCGAGAAGACCGGGATGATCTCCGAGACGATGCCGAAGAACGGCAGCGCGATGATGTACACCTCTGGGTGTCCGAAGAACCAGAAGAGGTGCTGCCACAGCAGGGCCCCGCCGTTGGCCGGGTCGAAGACGTGCGCACCGAACTTCCGGTCGGCCTCCAGCGCGAAGAGCGCGGCGGCGAGCACCGGGAAGGCCAGCAGGACCAGGACACCGGTCAGCAGCACGTTCCAGGTGAAGATCGGCATGCGGAACATCGTCATGCCCGGAGCGCGCATGCAGATGATCGTGGTGATGAAGTTGACCGAGCCGAGGATCGTGCCGAAGCCGGAGAAGGCCAGGCCCATGATCCACATGTCGGCGCCGATGCCCGGCGAACGGACGGCGTCCGACAGCGGGGTGTAGGCGAACCAGCCGAAGTCGGCGGCGCCCTGCGGGGTGACGAAGCCGGCCACCGCGATCGTCGAGCCGAAGAGGTACAGCCAGTACGCGAACATGTTCAGCCGCGGGAACGCCACGTCGGGCGCGCCGATCTGCAGCGGCATGATCCAGTTGGCGAAGCCGGCGAACAGCGGGGTCGCGAACATGAGCAGCATGATCGTGCCATGCATGGTGAACGCCTGGTTGAACTGCTCGTTCGACATGATCTGCGTGCCCGGACGAGCCAGCTCGGCGCGCATGAAGAGCGCCAGGAGACCGCCGATCAGGAAGAACACGAACGACGTGACCAGGTACATCGTGCCGATGGTCTTGTGGTCGGTGGTGGTGAGCCACTTCACGACCACGTTGCCCGGCTGCTTGCGCCGCACCGGCAGCTCGTTCTCGTACGAGTCAGCTGACGCGGCACCCTGGGATTCGTTGAGGATGCTCACAGTTTGTTCGTCTCCGCATTCCGGGCGGGGTCAGTCTGCTTGATGCCGGCCGGCAGGAAGCCGGTCTGCCCCTTCTCCGCCAGCTCCTTCAGGTGCGCCTTGTACTCCGCGGGAGAGACGACCTTCACGTTGAAGAGCATGCGCGAGTGGTCGACACCGCAGAGCTCGGCACACTTGCCCATGAAGGTGCCTTCCTGGGTCGGGGTGACCTCGAAGACGTTGGTGTGACCGGGGATGACGTCCTGCTTGAACAGGAAGGGCACCACCCAGAAGGAGTGGATGACGTCGTTCGACGACAGGATGAAGCGGACCTTCTCGCCCTTGGGCAGGTAGAGGGTCGGCCCCGGGTTGTTGGTGTCCGCGTTGCGGTCGCCGGGGACGCCCTTCTCGTAGACGCCCTCGGCGCCCGCGGGGAAGGACTTGATGTAGCGGTCCGGGAGGGAGGCGAGCTCCTTCGGGGTCTCGCCCGCCTTCGGGGTCGCGGCATCGCCGTCGACGTTCTCCACGTAGTTGAAGCCCCAGCTCCACTGGAAGCCGATCACGTTGATCGTGTGCGCCGGCTTGGAGGAGAGGGCGAGCAGCTTCGACTCATCACGCGCGGTGAAGTAGAAGAGCACCGAGACGATGATGAGCGGGACCACGGTGTACAGCGCCTCGATCGGCATGTTGTACCGGGTCTGCGGGGGGACCTCGATCTTCGTCCGGCTACGCCGGTGGAAGATGACGCTCCACATGATCAGGCCCCACACCAGGATGCCCGTGATGAGAGCGGCCGCCCAGGATCCCTGCCACAGGGAAAGGATGCGAGGCGCCTCCTCCGTGACCGGGGTGGGCATTCCGAGGCGGGGGAAGTCTTTCCAGGTGTACGAGCAACCAGTGGCGGTCGCCAGGACCACGCCCGCAGTCAGCGCCTGCAGCAGCTTCCGCCGCATCGGGCGCCGCGGCGAGCGGTCGGAGCCGTAGGGACTCACGTAGCGCCTTCCCGAGAGTCTCGGCCCGCGCGGCCGGCCGCGGCCGTGTTCGGGTCGGTCGCCGGCCCTGACGCAGGCAGGGGTTTGGATGTTTATGCGGACCAAACCCTACTGGACGCTATTTGGGGTCGCGCGGGGAGGGTGCCCAACGCGCCGCTACTGCCCCCGAAGGGATGGATCCGCCGTACGGGGGACCGGCCTTCCGGTCCCGAAGGGCGGGCCGGGGACGCCATCTGACGGTCCCTGAAGCGGGTGCCCGCGGGGCGTGCTCCGGCCCGGCCGGCGGCCACCCTCTACCGTGGCCGGATGCCGTACTTCGACACCGCCTCCGCCGCCCCCCTCCATCCCGTGGCCCGGCAGGCCCTGCACGCCGCCCTGGACGAGGGCTGGGCGGACCCCGCCCGGCTGTACCGGGAGGGCAGGCGGGCCAGGCTGCTGCTGGACGCGGCGCGCGAGGCCGCGGCCGAGGCGGTGGGGTGCCGCGCCGACGAGCTCGTATTCACTCCTTCGGGAACGCACGCGGTTCACACGGGCATGGCGGGGGTGCTCGCGGGGCGCCGGCGCGTAGGCGGCCATCTGGTCGTGTCGGCGGTGGAGCACAGTTCCGTACTCCATGCGGCGGACGCGCACGCGGCGGCCGGGGGCACGGTGACGGAGGTTCCCGTGGACCGGCTCGGCGCGGTGTCGCCCGATGGATACGCGTCCGTGCTGGGCTCGACCACGGCTCTGGCGTGTCTCCAGTCGGCCAACCACGAGGTGGGCACGGTCCAGCCGGTGGCCGAGGTGGCCGAGGTCTGCGGGGCCGCCGGGGTGCCGCTGCTGGTGGACGCCGCCCAGTCCCTGGGCTGGGGCCGGGTGGAGGGCGCGTGGTCCGTCCTCGCGGCCAGCGCCCACAAGTGGGGCGGCCCGCCCGGGGTGGGACTGCTGGCGGTGCGCAAGGGGGTCCGCTTCTCCCCCCAAGGCCCCGCCGACGAGAGGGAGTCCGGCCGCTCCCCCGGCTTCGCCAACCTGCCCGCCATCGTCGCGGCCGCGGCCTCGCTGCGCGCGGTGCGGGCGGAGGCGGACGCGGAGGCCGCGCGGCTGCGGGTCCTGGTGGACCGGCTGCGGCGGCGGGTGGTCCGGCTGGTGCCGGACGTGGAGGTGGTCGGTGACGCCGACCGGCGCCTGCCCCACCTGGTCACCTTCTCCTGCCTGTACGCCGACGGCGAGACCCTGCTGCACGAGCTGGACCGCGCCGGCTACTCCGTCTCCTCGGGCTCGTCCTGCACCAGCTCCACGCTGACCCCCAGTCACGTGCTGCGGGCGATGGGGGTGCTGTCGGAGGGGAACGTACGGGTCTCCCTGCCGCCGGGCACCACCGCCGAGGAGGTCAACGGCTTCCTGGAGGTGCTGCCGGGCGCGGTGGCGGGCGTACGGGAGAAGCTCGGAGTCTCGGAACCGGCCCCGGTGGCGCCGGTGGCCGACGCCGTGGAGGTCGACGCGCTGGGGCTGCGCTGCCCGCAGCCGGTGATCGAGCTGGCCCGGGCCATCACCACGGTCCCGGTCGGCGGCACCGTCACGGTCGTCTCGGACGACGAGGTGGCCCGCCTGGACATCCCGGCGTGGTGCGCGATGCGCGGCCACACCTACCTGGGCGAAACCCCCCGCGGACCGGCCGCCGCGTACCGGATCCGCCGCGAGGCCTGACCCCGCGCCGGGGCGGGGCGGGGCGGGGCGGCGTACCGCTTGCCCCCCCCTCACACCCGGGTGACTCACACCCCCCCCCGCGCCCCTTGCCCGGGACCCGGCCGCCGGCTGCGCCCACCGGTGGGCGATGCGGGGGGGGCGGCCCGGTGGGGGTCGGGCTCAGCCCGAGGGGTCGGACGCAGCCCGGGGGGTCGGGGCCCGGCGGGGTCCGGGGCGGAGATGCAGGTCCGAGCGCAGCGCCCGGGGCTGGGGCGGAGCCGAGGGTCCGGGTACGCCCCAGGGGTCCGGGCGCAGCCCGGGGTCGGGCGCAGCCCGGGGGTCGGGCACAGCCCGGGTCGGGCACAGCCCGGGGGTCGGGCACAGCCCGGGGGTCGGGCACAGCCCGGGTCGGGCACAGCCCGGGGGTCGGGCACAGCCCGGGTCGGGCACAGCCCGGGGGGTCGGGCACAGCCCGGGTCGGGCACAGCCCGGGGGGTCGGGCACAGCCCGGGTCGGGCACAGCCCGGGGGGTCGGGCACAGCCCGGGGGGTCGGGCACAGCCCGGGGGGTCGGGCACAGCCCGGGGGGTCGGGCACAGCCCGGGGGTCGGGCACAGCCCGGGGGGTCGGGCACAGCCCGGGTCGGGCGCAGCCCGGGGGGGCGGGCGCAGCCCGGGGGGGCGGGCGCAGCCCGGGTCGGGCGCAGCCCGGGGGGTCAGGCACAGCCCGGGTCGGGCACAGCCCGGGGGGTCAGGCACAGCCCGGGTCGGGCACAGCCCGGGGGGTCGGGCACAGCCCGGGTCGGGCGCAGCCCGGGGGCGGGGCCCGGCGGGGTCCGGGGCGGAGATGCAGGTCCGAGCGCAGCGCCCGTGGCTGGGGCGGAGCCGAGGGTCCGGGGCACAGCCCCGAGGTCCGGGTATGCCCCGGGGGTCCGGGCGGAAGCCCGGGGGCAGGGGCCGGCGGGGTCCGGGGCGGAGCCCCGGGGAACGGGCGAAGGGCGGGTCGGGGAGCCACGCCCCTCGCAGCGGCGACCCCGCACCCAACAGCGCCCCGACCGGGACCCGGCCGCCGGCAGCGATGCGCGGGGAACGCGGCCCTGGGGGCCCCGGCAGACCCCGGCGATCCGGGGCAGCCCGAGGGTTTGGGCGCAGCTCTGGGCCGGCGCATACCTCTCGGGACCGGGGGCTCGGCCCCGGTCGGGACCGGGGCGCCCGGGTCGGACTCCGGCGGGTCCGGGGCGGAGCCCCGGGGCGGAGGCTGGCGGGGGCAGGGGCGGAGGTCCGGGGAACGGGCGAAGGGCGGGCCGGGGAGCCACGCCCCGCGCAGCGGCGCCCCCGCGACCGCCGCCGGCGGACGGGGTCCGGCGCGGCGGCGCGAAGCCGGGGAGGCGCCCCGGCACCGAGCCGCGCGCGGCGGCGGCGCGTCAGGAAGGCAGGTGCGCCCGGACCTCGGCGGCGGCCTCTTCGCCGTACGCCTTCGTGAAGCGCTCCATGAAGTGGGCGCGGGCCAGCGTGTACTCCTGGGTGCCCAGGGTCTCGATCACCAGGGTGGCCAGCATGCAGCCGATCTGCGCGGACCGCTCCAGGCCGACGCCCCAGCCGAGCCCCGTCAGGAAGCCCGCGCGGAACGCGTCGCCGACGCCGGTCGGGTCGACCTTCGCCGTCTCCTCCGGGCAGCCGACCAGGATCGGTTCCTGCCCGACCCGCTCGATGCGCACGCCCTGCGCGCCGAGGGTGGTGACGCGGGTGCCGACCTTGGCGAGGATCTCCTCGTCGGTCCAGCCGGACTTCGACTCGATGAGGCCCTTCTCGTACTCGTTCGAGAAGAGGTACGTCGCGCCCTCCATCAGGGTGCGGATGTTCTCGCCGTCCATGCGGGCGATCTGCTGCGAGAAGTCCGCCGCGAAGGGGATCCCGCGCGTGCGGCACTCCTCCGTGTGGCGGAGCATCGCCTCGGGGTCGTCGGCGCCGATGAGGACGAGGTCGAGCCCGCCCACGCGGTCGGCGACGGCCTTGAGCTCGATCTGGCGGGCCTCGCTCATGGCGCCCGTGTAGAAGGAGCCGATCTGGTTGTGGTCGGCGTCCGTGGTGCAGACGAAGCGCGCGGTGTGCAGCACCTCCGAGATGCGGACGGACTCGGTGTCGACGCCGTGCCGGTCCAGCCACGCGCGGTACTCGTCGAAGTCGGAGCCGGCCGCGCCGACGAGGATCGGGCGGCTGCCGAGCTGGCCCATGCCGAAGCAGATGTTCGGGCCGACGCCGCCCCGCCGGACGTCGAGGTTGTCGACGAGGAAGGAGAGGGAGACCGTGTGGAGCTGGTCGGCGACGAACTGGTCGGCGAAGCGGCCCGGGAAGGTCATGAGGTGGTCGGTGGCGATGGAGCCGGTGACTGCGATGCGCACGGCGTGGATGCTCCTGCGGAGGACGGCGGGTGACAATCAAAACTACCCGGTCCGCGCCCCCGGGCCGACCCGCCGAAACTACCCCGTAGTAGGACTTCCTTCGCCCATGACGGCGACCTTACGGTGCCCCCATGACCTATACCGATGGCTTCGGGTACACGGACCACGCCTCCGAGGCGCGGCCCGGCTTCGCACGGCTGCTCGGCGACTGCGCCCGGATGGCCCCGCACTGGGCCGTGGAACGGGAGCCCCGGCCGGTCCGTGTGGCGCCCTCCCAGATCCACGGGGTTGCCGTCCCGCCCTCCTCGGCCCGGCTGATCGCCTCCACCGCCGCGTACGGCGACTAGCGGATCCGAGGGAACCGGTTTCGCGGCCGTCGCGTCCCACCCGCATCACGTACGGCGGGACACGCTAAGGAGCGATGCGGTGACCAGCGAACAACCCGACACATCACACGCCACACGACGGCGGCCCGCCTGGGCCATCGGCTCGATCGCGGCCGCCGTCCTGCTGGCCGGCGGTGGTACGGCGTACTGGGCGTCGACGGCGCACGGCGACGCCTCCGGCGGCGGCCGTACGAGTGACAGCGCGGCCGTCGCGCCGCGCGCGGCCGGGTCCCCGCCTGGGCCCGGCATCGCCCCCGGGGAGCCGGACCCGGCCGGGGGGCCGGTGACGTACCGGGCCGACGTGAAGCTGCCCGACGGGCCGGGTACCGCGCCCTCCTTCGCCGCGTCCGGGGAGGTCACCTCCGACGAGGTGGCCCGGCTCGCGAAGTCCCTCGGCCTGTCCGGCGCGCCCCGGCCGGCCGGCGACTCCTGGCAGGCCGGTGAGACGGCCGACGGTTCCGGGCCCCGGCTCACGGTGACCCGCAAGGCCCCGGGCACCTGGTCCTTCGCCCGCTATCAGGGCGGCGGCCTGGGCGAGCCCGGCAGCGCCGGCGACGACTGCGTCCGCGGCAAGGACACCTGCGGCCCGGCCACCCTCCCCCAGGAGGGCACCGGCGGCGCGAAGCCGGTCTCCGAGCAGGCCGCGAAGGCCGCCGCGGCCCCGGTGCTCGCGGCCGCCGGGCAGTCCGACGCCAAGGTGGACGCCCGGCTCATCCAGGGTTCGGTCCGGGTGGTGATCGCCGACCCGGTGGTGGGCGGCCTCCCGACCCAGGGCTGGTCCAGCAGGATCAGCGTCGGGGCCGACGGCGCGGTGGTGGCGGGCAGCGGGGAGCTGAAGGCTCCGGTGCGCGCGGCCGAGCAGCCGGTGGTCGGGGCCGCCGAGGCCCTGGAGCGCCTCAACGCGGCGGCCAAGGGCGGCGGCGACGGCACCGGCCCGGGTCCCAGCGGCTGCGCGACCACGGTGCCGCTGACCCCGGACACCCCGACGGGCGCGACGGACACCCTGCCCTGCAACCCGGAGCCGCGCCCGATGAAGCCGCCGCGGACCGAGAGCGTGCGGGGGGCCGTACTGGGGCTGGTCGCGGGGACGGTGGACGGCGGGCGGGGCCTCGTACCGGCCTGGCTGTTCGAGGTGGCGGGCTCGCAGGGCAAGCCGGGCCGCACGGTGGTCCAGCCGGCGGCGGCGGGCGACGCCGGCACCCCGGTGCCTCCGAAGCCGCACACCGTGCCCGGGTTCTCGTACGCCCAGGCCGACCGGACGCTGACCGTGAACTTCTGGGGCGGGGTGTGCAGCACCTACACCCTGGAGGCGCGGGAGGAGGCGGCTTCGGTCATCGTGAAGATCACGGACACCCCGCACAAGCCGGGCCAGGCCTGCATCATGCTCGCGCAGGAGATGACCCTGACGGCGACGCTCCAGCAGCCGCTCGGCGACCGCAAGGTGGTCGACGCCACCTCGGGCAAGCCGCTCCCCCGCCAGTAGGCGCGGGCACGGGAAACACGGAGGGCCTGGGCCCGGTCGTCTCCGACCGGGCCCAGGCCCTTCGCCGTGGAGGCGAGCCGCACGGGCTCGCCGTACGGCTTAGCTGAACGAGTCGCCGCAGGCGCAGGAGCCGGTGGCGTTCGGGTTGTCGATCGTGAAGCCCTGCTTCTCGATGGTGTCGACGAAGTCGATGGAGGCGCCGCCCAGGTACGGGGCGCTCATGCGGTCGGTGACGACCTTGACGCCGTCGAAGTCCTTGACGACGTCGCCGTCGAGGGAGCGCTCGTCGAAGAAGAGCTGGTAACGCAGGCCGGAGCAGCCGCCGGGCTGGACGGCGACGCGGAGCGCGAGGTCATCGCGGCCCTCCTGCTCCAGCAGGGTGCGGACCTTCTCGGCGGCGGCGTCGGACAGGAGGATGCCGTCGCTCACGGTGGTCTTGTCGTCCTGTACGGACATCTGCATTCACTCCCGAAGTGGGCGGCTCCCCGCCGGTGGCTGGGGAAACGTCGGACTCTTGCCGTCGGTGGCAACCAGCGGGACCGCGGTTTCATTCCGGGCCCGGCGCCTCGTTTTCTCAATTCATGCTCGCACACCTCGGCGGGGCGGTGGACCCCGCGACGAGGACCGGTGGAGAGGCGGGCCCCGGCAAGGGGCGAATGCGTCACATCGACACTATCGGCATCGTCAAAGTGACGTGAAGCAGTTATGATAGATAGCGTCAAATAGACGAGAAGTGGCGTACCAAGCCCCCCACAGTCCCAGAAATCCTTGTCGCAGAACAGAAAGGGTGCGTGTCGTGACCACCGCCCAGCCTTTGGACGTCCAGCCGACGCCCCTTGCCCTGCTGCTGCTCGGCCGTGAGGCCGACCCCAAGAGCGAGCGGGGAGTGGAGTGCCCCGGCGACCTCCCCTCGCCGTCCGACCCGGACCTGGTGGCCCGGGCCCGCGCCGCCAAGGAGAAGCTGGGCGACAAGGTCTTCATCCTCGGCCACCACTACCAGCGCGACGAGGTGATCGAGTTCGCCGACGTCACCGGCGACTCCTTCAAGCTGGCCAAGGACGCGGCCGCCAAGCCGGAGGCCGAGTACATCGTCTTCTGCGGCGTGCACTTCATGGCCGAGTCCGCGGACATCCTGACCTCGGACGACCAGAAGGTCGTCCTGCCGGACCTCGCGGCCGGCTGCTCGATGGCCGACATGGCCACCGCCGAGCAGGTCGCGGAGTGCTGGGACGTGCTGACCGAGGCCGGTATCGCCGGCACGACGGTCCCCGTCTCGTACATGAACTCCTCCGCCGACATCAAGGCCTTCACCGGCAAGCACGGCGGCACGATCTGCACCTCGTCCAACGCGAAGAAGGCCCTGGAGTGGGCCTTCGAGCAGGGCGAGAAGGTGCTCTTCCTCCCGGACCAGCACCTGGGCCGCAACACCGCGGTCCGCGACATGGGCATGTCGCTGGACGACTGCGTGCTCTACAACCCGCACAAGCCGAACGGCGGCCTGACCGCCGAGCAGCTGCGCGACGCCAAGATGATCCTGTGGCGCGGCCACTGCTCGGTCCACGGCCGGTTCTCGGTGGACTCGGTGAACGACGTGCGCGAGCGCATCCCGGGCGTGAACGTCCTGGTCCACCCCGAGTGCAAGCACGAGGTCGTCGCCGCCGCCGACTACGTCGGTTCGACGGAGTACATCATCAAGAAGCTGGAGGCGGCCCCGGCCGGCTCCAAGTGGGCCATCGGCACCGAGCTGAACCTGGTCCGCCGTCTGGCGAACCGTTTCGCTCCGGAGGGCAAGGAGGTCGTCTTCCTGGACAAGACGGTCTGCTTCTGCTCGACGATGAACCGCATCGACCTGCCGCACCTGGTGTGGACCCTGGAGTCCCTGGCCGAGGGCAACCTGGTCAACCAGATCCAGGTCGACAAGGAGACGGAGAGCTTCGCGAAGCTCGCGCTGGAGCGGATGCTGGCGCTCCCGTAGCGGTGGCCCGTACGCGTCCCGAGGGCGCCCGGCACCTGCCGGGCGCCCTCGGCGTTTCTTCCCCCGCCCCACGGAGGCCCCCCGCCGCCGTGACCGTACGGCGGCAGGGGGCCCCGCGGTGCGGCCGGGGTCAGGTCTTGGCCGGGGTTTCGGGCGTGGGTGAGGGGACCACCGTCAGGCGGGCTCGCTTCATCGCGCGGCGGCGCTCCTTGCGGAGTTCCACCATCGTGTAGAGGGTCGGCACCAGGAGCAGGGTCAGCAGGGTCGAGCTGACCAGGCCGCCGATCACGACCACCGCGAGCGGCTGCGAGATGAAGCCGCCCTCGCCGGTGACGCCCAGCGCCATGGGCAGCAGGGCGAAGATCGTCGCCAGGGCCGTCATCAGGATCGGGCGCAGCCGGTGCCGGCCGCCCTCGACGACCGCTTCGACGACGCCCAGGCCCCGCGCCCGGTACTGGTTGACCAGGTCGATCAGGACGATCGCGTTGGTCACGACGATGCCGATGAGCATCAGCATGCCGATCATCGCGGGGACGCCCATCGGGGTGCCGGTGACGATGAGCAGGCCCAGCGCTCCGGTGGCCGCGAAGGGGATGGAGACGAGCAGGATCAGCGGCTGGACCAGCGAGCGGAAGGTCGCGACCAGCAGCATGAACACGATCGCGATGGCGGCGAACATGGCCAGGCCCAGCGAGGCGAAGGCCTCGTCCTGGTCCTCGGAGACGCCGCCGATGGACGCCGTGGCCCCCTCGGGCAGGTCGAGGGCCTTCAGCTTGCTCTGGAGGGCGGCGCTGACCGCGCCCGTGTTGTCGCCGACCGGCTTGGCGGTGATGGTGGCGGCGCGGGCGCCGTCGATCCGGGTCATCGCGACCGGGCCGGGGACGACCTTCACCTCGGCGATGTCGCCGAGCCTGGCCGGGCCGACCGGCAGGGCCTGGAGCTCGGCCAGGGTGGTGGCCGGCTGCGCGGAGCGCACGACGACGTCCCGTTCGGTGTTGTCCAGTACGGCCTTGCCCACCGGGTTGCCGCGGACGGCCTGTGCGACGAGCGCGCCCAGGGCGGCCTGGTTCAGGCCCGCCTCGGCGGTCTTCGGGGTGGCGGTGACCGAGATCCGGGGCACCGACTGGGCCAGGTCGCTCTGGACGTCGGTGACGTCGTCGAGGGTGGCCACCCCGGCCCGGACCTGTTCGGCGGCCTTCGCGAGCACGCCCGCGTCACCGGCCTTGACGACCACGCTCAGGTTCTGGCCGCCGAAGCCGCCGCCCGCCGAGACGGAGGTGTCGCCGATGCCCTCGAGCTTGCCGAGCGCGTCCTGGATCCGCTGCTTGACGGCGTCGGAGCGGCCCGCGTCGTCCAGGGTGACCTGGAAGGAGGCCTGGTTGGTGCCCGTGCCGCCGCCGAAGGCGGCGAGGAAGCCGGAGGAGCCGACGGTGACCTGGTGGTCCTTGACGCCCTCGACGGACTCCAGGGCCTTCTCCACCTTGCGGCTCGCCTCGTCGGACGCGGCCAGCGAGGTGCCGGCGGGCAGCTGCTGCTTCACCGTCAGGACGTCCTGGTCACCCTGGTCGAAGAAGTTGGTCTTCAGCAGCGGGGTCATCCCGAACGTGGCGACGAGGACGACGGCGGCGATCGCCACGCTCGTCAGCCTGCGGCGGGTGGCGAAGCCCAGGACCCGTACGTAGAGGCGCTGGAGGCGGCTGTTCGCCTCCTTCTCCTCGGCCTCGCGGCGGGCCTTCGCGGCGCTCTCGGCGTTCTGCGGCGTGACCCCCTTCGGACCGCGCAGGAACCAGTACGACAGCACCGGGACGACCGTCAGGGACACCAGCAGCGAGGCCAGCAGGGCGGCGGTCACGGTGAGCGAGAAGGAGCCGAAGAGCTCGCCGATCATGCCGCCGACGAGGCCGATCGGCAGGAAGACGGCGACGGTGGTGAGCGTGGAGGAGGTGACCGCGCCGGCCACCTCCTTGACGGCGGTGGTGATCGCGGCCTCGCGCTCCTCGCCGTAGCCGAGGTGGCGCTTGATGTTCTCCAGGACCACGATCGAGTCGTCGACGACCCGGCCGATGGCGATGGTGAGGGCGCCCAGCGTCAGCATGTTGAGGGACAGGTCGCGCGTCCACAGCACGATCAGGGCGAGGACCACGGACAGCGGGATGGAGACCGCGGTGACCAGCGTCGAGCGGATCGAGGCCAGGAAGACCAGGATCACGATGACGGCGAAGACGAGGCCGAGCAGGCCCTCGGTGGTCAGGCCCGAGATGGAGCGGGCGACGGCCGGGCCCTGGTCGCTGACGACGGTCAGCTCCGCGCCGGAGCCGAGCGTGGAGCGCAGCCCGGGCAGCTCGTCCTTGACGGCTTCGGAGATGGCGACGGCGCTGCCGTCCTTGTCCATGGTGAGGACGAGGGCGAGGCTGGGCTTGCCGTTGGTGCGGGTGATGGAGTCGGCGCGGGCCGGCTCCTGCTTGACGGCGGCCACGTCGTCGAGGCGGACGGCCGGCCCGCCGGGCCTCGCGGGCAGCCGGAGCTCTTCCAGCTGGGCGAGCGAGGTGTAGCCGGAGCCGACGCGGACGGTGCGGTTCTCGCCCCCCTCGTCGAAGGAGCCGGCGGGGACGGTCGTACCGCCCGCCCTGAGGCCTTCGGCGAGCGCGGCACCGTCGAGGCCGGCGGCGGCCAGCTTGGCGTTGTCGGGGGTGATGGTGACCTGGAGGTCGCGGACGCCGTCCACGCTGACCTGGCCGACGCCGTCGATGTCCTCCAGGACGGGGACGACGGAACGGTTCAGCTGGTCGGCCAGCGCCTGCTGGTCCTTGTCGGAGGTGACGGCGAGGACGACGGTCGGGATGTCGTCGGTGGAGCCGGCCACGACCTGCGGGTCCACCTCGGCGGGCAGCCGGACGCGGGCCCGGTTGACGGCCTGCTGGACGTCGGCGACGAGCTGCTCGGTGCCGCTGTCGCCGTAGTCGAAGGTGGCGCGGATGAGGGCGTTGCCCTCGCTGGCGGTCGAGGTGATGCCGGTGATGCCGTCGACGCCCTTGAGGGTGTTCTCGATCGGCTCGACGACCTGCTTCTCGACCACGTCGGGGGAGGCGCCCTGGTACGGCGCGAGCACGGAGACCATCGGCAGTTCGATGGAGGGCAGCAGCTGCTGCTTGAGCTGCGGGATGGCTATGGCGCCGAAGAGGAGGGCCACGATCGACACGAGGCCGACCAGCGCTCTCTGGGCCAGGCTGAAGCGGGACAGCCAGGACATGGATGGGATCTCTCTGCTGTGTCGTTCGCGAGGGGCCCTCAGCCTTTCGCACCGGGGGACGCCGCCGCGTCGCTCCCAGGTGCCGTCCTCATGTGCGGCATACCGCGTCCGCAGTAGGCCGCCCTGCCGCCGTCGGCCGGGGGTCAGTCGGCGCGCGGCCGGACCAGTCCCGATTCGTACGCGATGACCACCAATTGCGCCCGGTCGCGCGCCCCGAGCTTGGCCATGGCCCGGTTGACGTGGGTCTTCACCGTCAGCGGGCTGACCTCCAGCCGGGCGGCGATGCCGTCGTTGGACAGACCGCCGGCGACCAGTACGAGGACCTCGCGCTCGCGTCCGGTCAGCGCGGCGAGCCGTTCCGCGTGGGCGGATCCGGCGGCGGGGGCGTCGGAGTGACCGCCCTGGGCGAGGAAACTGGCGATGAGCCCTCTGGTGGCGGCCGGGGAGAGCAACGCCTCACCCGCGGCGGCGACCCGGATGGCGTTGAGGAGTTCCTCGGGCTCGGCGCCCTTGCCGAGGAAGCCGGAGGCTCCGGCGCGCAGGGCCGCGGCCACGTACTCGTCCACCTCGAAGGTGGTCAGCATGACCACGCGGACGTCCGACAGCTCCGGGTCGGCGCTGATCATGCGGGTGGCGGCGAGCCCGTCGGTGCCGGGCATCCGGATGTCCATGAGGACCACGTCGGCCCGGTGTTCCCGGGCGAGGGCGTAGGCCTGGGCTCCGTCCGAGGCCTCCCCGACGACCTCCATGTCGGGCTCGGAGTCGACGAGCACCCTGAACGCGCTGCGCAGCAGTGCCTGGTCGTCGGCGAGCAGGACTCGGATGCGGGCGGGGCCGGCGTCGGCGGGGTCTGTCATGGCGTCAGGGTAGGCGCCGGCCGCGGTCGCCCGGCCGGCGAGGTGGGCCGCAGGAGGGGTCAGCCGAGGGCGAGGGCCACCAGGGCGGTGGTCGCGGCGACTTCGCACAGGGCGCCGAAGACGTCCCCGGTGACCCCGCCGAAGCGGCTGACGCAGCGGCGCAGCAGGAGTTCGGCGGCGAGCAGGGCCGCGAGGACGGCCGCCGCGTGCTGGGCGGCGGCCGGCGGGCCCGCCGGGAGGGCGGCGAGGGCGGCGGCCACCACGACGGCGGCGGCCACCCCGGCGGCCGTCCGGTGCGGGACCACGCCGGCGACCGCCGCGCCGAGCCCCTCGGGGCGCGCGGCGGGGACTCCCCCGCGGGAGGCCAGGGTCATCGCGAGGCGGGCGGCGACGGCGGCGAGTACGGCGGCCAGCGCGCCCCGGATCCAGCTGTCGGCGTACGCGTTGGCCAGGGCGGCCACCTGGACCAGGAAGACGACGAGCAGGGAGATGACCCCGAAGGGGCCGATGTCGGACTGCTTCATGATCCGCAGGGCGTCCTCGGCGGGCTTGGCGCTGCCCAGCCCGTCGGCCGTGTCGGCCAGGCCGTCCAGGTGGAGCCCCCGGGTCAGCGCCGCCGGTACGGCGACGGTGACGGCCGCGGCGAGCAACGGGCCGCCGCCGAGGAGCAGCAGGAGCGTGCCGGGCACGGCGGCGAGCAGGCCGACGGCGAGGCCGGCGAGCGGGGCGCAGGCCATGCCGGTGCGGGCGGCGGGCCGGTCCCAGCGGGTGACGCGCGCGGGCAGGACGGTCAGCGTGCCGAGGGCGAAGCGGAGCCCGTCGGACAGGGAGGCGCGTTCCTGCGGCGGCGGGGGCAGTGGATCATCGGTCGAGTCTGTCATCGGCTCGAACGCTACCGGCATACGGTGACCGGTAAATTGCTCATTACGTGCCATACCGGGAGCTGGTGTCGTGGGTCACTGGTGGGAACGCAACATCATCGAGCCGGGCAAGCTCCCGCTGCTGCTGGCCCTGCTGTCCTTCGTGCTGTCGTTCCTGGTCACCCGGGTGATCACGAGGCTGATCCGGGCCGGCCGGGGCCCCTTCAAGAACATCACCCCGGGCGGGCTGCACGTCCACCACGTGGTGCCCGGCGTGGTGTTGGTGATCATCGGCGGGTTCGGCGCGGTCGGCAGCGGCGGGCACAGCTTCGGGGCGGGCCTGTCGGCGGTGCTCTTCGGGCTGGGGGCGGGCCTGGTGCTGGACGAGTTCGCGCTGATCCTGCACCTGGACGACGTCTACTGGAGCGAACAGGGCCGCAAGAGCGTGGAGATCGTGGTGCTGACGGCCGCGGTGGTGGCGCTGGTGCTGGGCGGCTTCCTGCCCTTCGGGGTCAACGAACTGTCGCCGGAGGAACGGCACAGCCGCGGGCTCGTCGTCATGAACACCGCCACCAACTTCTTCCTCGCCCTGATCGCCCTCTGGAAGGGGAAGCCGCGCACCGCGATATTCGGGCTGGTCATCCCCTTCGTGGCGCTGATCGGAGCGGTGCGCCTGGCCCGGCCCGGTTCCCCGTACGCCAAGCGCTTCTACGCGAAGCGCCCGCGGGCGCGGGCCAGGGCGGAGCTGCGGGCCTACCACCACGACCGGCGCTGGGCGCGGCCCCGGCGCAAGTTCGAGAACTTCATCAGCGGGCTCTCCGACCCGGAGAAGCACCCCGCCGACCCCCGCCCCCCGGAACGGCGGTGACGCGCGGGGCCCGCCCCTGTACGGGGGCGGGCCCCGCGCGGGGCCGGTGCGTCCGGGGGCGGCTCAGCCCGGGATGAGGCCGTCGTCGCTGAGCATCTGCCGCACCTCGTCGAGCGTGGCGTCGGGTGCCGGCAGGATCAGCTCGGAGGGCTCCAGCGCCTCGTCGGGCAGCGGGCTGCCGAGGTGCCGGACGGCGTCGAGCAGCGCGCCCAGCGTGCGCCGGAACCCCTCCTCGTCGCCGCCCTCCATCTCCTCGAGGAGCTCGTCGTCCAGCTTGTTCAGCTCGGCGAGGTGACTGTCGGCCAGGCTGACCTGGCCCTCCCCCATGATGCGGACAATCATGACGGGCCCCTGTCCTACTGCTTGTCGAACCGGTGCTGGCCCTGCTGCGGCTGCGCGGTGCCCGGGGCGCCGCCCTCGATGGCCTGCTGCTGGGCGGACGGGCCGCCGGCCAGCTCGGCCTTCATCCGCTGGAGCTCCAGCTCGACGTCGCTGCCGCCGGAGAGGCGGTCCAGCTCGGCCTGGATGTCGTCCTTGGAGCCGAGGCCGCTCTGGTCGTCCAGGGCGCCGGAGGCCAGCAGCTCGTCGATCGCGCCGGCGCGGGCCTGGAGCTGCGCGGTCTTGTCCTCGGCCCGCTGGATGGCCAGACCGACGTCGCTCATCTCCTCCGAGATGCCGGAGAAGGACTCCGCGATGCGGGTCTGCGCCTGGGCGGCCGTGTAGGTGGCCTTGATGGTCTCCTTCTTCGTACGGAAGGCGTCCACCTTGGCCTGGAGGCGCTGCGAGGCCAGCGTCAGCTTCTCCTCCTCGCCCTGGAGGGTCTGGTGCTGCACCTCCAGGTCGCTGACCTGCTGCTGGAGGGAGGCGCGGCGGGACAGGGCCTCGCGGGCCAGGTCCTCGCGGCCCAGGGCGAGGGCCTTGCGGCCCTGGTCCTCCAGCTTGGCGGACTGGCTCTGGAGCTGGTTCAGCTGCAGTTCCAGCCGCTTGCGGGAGGTCGCCACGTCGGCGACGCCGCGGCGCACCTTCTGGAGCAGCTCCAGCTGCTTCTGGTACGAGTAGTCGAGGGTCTCGCGCGGGTCCTCGGCCCGGTCCAGGGCCTTGTTCGCCTTCGCGCGGAAGATCATCCCCATACGCTTCATGACACCGCTCATGGGCTTCGCGCGCCCCCTTCTAGACGGACTGTGCTCCAGGTCACCGACAAGACCCACAGTACGGGCCCTGTCTCCATTACCGCACTGTTCGAGTACGGATGCGCTCCTCCTCCAGGACGAGTACCCCCGCCGCCGTGTCAGGCGTGAGGAGTAGGTGATCCCCGAGATCCGGCACCCGGGACCGCAAGAGGTGCGCACTCGGTAGACGCCCGCCGTTGCCGGATCGTTCCCCGACGGGGTGGGGACGATGGCCCCGACCACGTACCCTTGGGTTTTGTGTTTGGTAGCCGCTCCTCCAAGGAAGAGAAGGCCTCCGCCACCGACAAGGTGAGCGCCGGACCTTCGCAGCCCCGTGACCCGCAGGCCCCGAAGGGCCGCCCTACGCCGAAGCGTGCTGTGGCCCAGTCGCAGCGCAAGGCCGTGGTGGCCTCGACCGGCAACCGCAAGGAGGACGCCAAGCGAGCCCGCGAACGCCGCCGGGAAGAGATGGTCAGGCAGCGCGAGGCGCTGGCCAACGGCGACGAGCGCTACCTGCCCGTCCGGGACAAGGGGCCGGTGCGCCGGTTCGTCCGCGACTTCGTGGACTCCCGTTTCTCGGTCGCCGAGATGTTCCTGCCGCTGGCCGTGATCATCCTCGTCCTGAGCATGATCCGGGTCCCGTCCATCCAGAACATCGCGCTGATGCTGTGGCTCGGCGTGATCGTCCTGATCGTGCTCGACTCCATCGGCCTGTGGCTCCGGCTGCGCAAGGCGCTGGGCGAGCGCTTCCCGGACGAGCCGCGCCGCGGCGCCGTCGCCTACGGCCTGATGCGCACCCTCCAGATGCGTCGCCTGCGCCTGCCCAAGCCGCAGGTCAAGCGCGGAGAGCGGCCCTGACCGGAGCGGCGCCCGGAGCACCGGGGGCATCGTCGGGGGAGGGCTTCTCCGAAGGAGCCCGGCTGTGGCTGGAGGGCCTGGGCGGACTGCGCAACGCCGTCCGCCAGGAACTCGTCGGCCGGCAGGTCGAGGAACAGATCACGCACCGCTTCCCGGTGGGGCAGCGGCTGCGGGTCCTCGACGTCGGCATGGGCCAGGGCACCCAGGCGCTGCGCCTGGCCCGGGCGGGACACCGCGTCACCGGCCTGGAGCAGGACGCCGCCATGCTGGCCGTCGCGCACGCGGCGCTGGCCGCGGAACCCGCCGGGATCCGCGACCGGGTCGAGCTGGTGGAGGGCGACGGCCGGGAGACCGGCGCGCACTTCGAGCCGGGCAGCTTCGACGTGGTGCTGTGCCACGGGGTGCTGATGTACGTGTCGGAACCCGACCCGATGCTCGCCGGACTGGCCCGGATGCTGGCCCCCGGCGGCCTGCTGTCCCTGCTGGTGCGCAACGGCGACGCGCTCGCCCTGCGGCCCGGACTGTCGGGCGACTGGCCGGGGGCGCTGGCCGCCTTCGACACCGTCGACTACACGAACCGGCTGGGCCTGCGGGTACGGGCCGACCGGCTGGCCGACCTCACGGCCACGCTGTCGGGGATCGGCGCGCCGCTGCACACCTGGTACGGGGTGCGCGTCTTCACCGACGGCACCGAGGCCGCCGCGGAGCTCCCGCCGGACGACGAACTCGAACGCCTGCTGGCCGCCGAGGAGCGGGCCGGCCGCACCGACCCGTACCGCGCGGTCGCCGCGCTGCTGCACCTGTGCGGCGTCCGGGGCTAGGCCGTCTCTTCCGCGTCGGCGCGCCCGTACGTGCGCCAGGAGGACGCCGGAACCCCGGGCATCACCCGGGGTTCCGGCGTTCTTCGAGGCGGGCCCGGCCGGAGCTCAGGCCTCGGTGGCCGCCCGCAGGCTCATCGGGTAGATCTCCGTACCGTCCTCGAACAGGGTCACCCGTTCCGCCCCGCCGTCCAGGAGCTCCTTCCAGACCTCCCCGATCCAGGACTCCGCGTCCCCCTGCGTGGTGAACTCCTCCGGCTCCACCGCCGGGGCCACCTCGCTGCCGTCGGCCGCCTCGAACCGCCACGTCCACGCCATGTCCGCCTCCGTTGCTCGTCCGCGATCTCACGCTTCTCGCCTTGAGTGTGCCCGCAGAGTAGCCGGGCGCGCACCACTACCGGCGACGCGGGAGGATCTCTGTGTGGAACTCACTCTGCTCGGCACCGGTACCCCTGAAGGACTGCCCCGCCCCGGCTGTCCCTGCGCCGCCTGCGCGGTCTCCGTGGGCACCCGGGCCCGCGGCGCGACCTCCGTCCTCGTGGACGGGGCGCTCCTGCTCGACCTGATCCCCGGGGCGGTGCTGGCCGGTGCCCGCGCGGGGCATTCCCTGGCCGGCGTACGGCAGGTGCTGCTGACGCACCCGCACGACGGGCCGGCCGTGGAGCTGCCGCCCGGGCTGCCCGCCGCCGGGCGGGTCCCGGACGGACGGGAGCTCGCGGTGATCAGCGGGCACCGGGTGCGGGCGGTGCCGATGGACGCGCCGGGCACCGGGTACGAGGTCACGGGCCCCGACGGCGGCCGGCTGCTGTACCTCCCGCCGGGCGGGGCCCCGGCCGGCACCGACGCGCGAGCCGCGCGCCGCCCGTACGACGTGGTCCTCGCGGACGTGCTCGGCCGGCCGGAGGCCCTGGCCCGGCTGCGCGCGAACGGCGCCGTGGGCCCGGCCACCGACGTGATCGCCGTGCACCTGGACCACGACACCCCGCCCGGCCCCGAGCTGGAGCGCCGGTGCGCGGCGGCCGGGGCCCGCGCCGTGCCGGACGGCACCACGGTGGTGGCCGGGGAGTACCGCGCGGTACCGGACGTGCCGCGCCGCACCCTGGTGCTGGGCGGGGCCCGCTCCGGCAAGTCCCTCGAGGCGGAACGGCGGCTGGCCGCGTTCCCCGAGGTGCTCTACGTCGCCACCGGCGGCACCCGCGACGGCGACGCCGAGTGGGCCCAGCGGGTCGGCCTGCACCGGGAACGGCGCCCGGCCACCTGGCGGACGGTGGAGACCTGCGAACTCGTACCGCTGCTGGAGCAGGCCGGCCCGCCCCTGCTGATCGACTGCCTCGCGCTGTGGCTCACCGACGCCATGGACCGGGCCGGGGCGTGGGACGACGCGGTGTGGGCCGCCGAGGGCCGCAAGCGGCTGCGCGCGCGGGCCGACGAGCTCGTGGCGGCCCTCCGCGCGAGCCGCCGGCCGGTGGTGCTGGTGAGCAACGAGGTGGGGGCCGGAGTGGTCCCGGCGACCGCGTCGGGGCGGCGGTTCCGCGACGAGCTGGGCCGCCTCAACAGCGCGGTGGCGGGCGAGTGCGAACACGTCCTGCTGGTGGTCGCGGGGCAGGCCCTCGTCCTCAAGGAACAACCGGGGTGAAGCGGAGCCGGTACACCCCCCGAGGGAGGGTCTGGACCGCTGTAATCTCTGGCAGATGACCACGCTGAATCTCGACGACTTCTCCGATCTGATCGAACGCCCCGACGGGGGCGTCCGGCGTGACGCCGAGGAGCGCCGTGAGCGGCTGGCCGTGCCGCCCGGTGCCCTGGGCCGGCTCGACGAGCTCGCGGAATGGCTGGCCGCCGCGCAGGGGCGGGTACCGGTCAGGCCGATCGAGCGGCCGCGCGTCGTCCTGTTCGCCGCCGACCACGGGATCGCCGCCCGGGGCGTCTCCGCCCGGCCCGCGGGCAGCGCCCACGAGCTGGTGCGCGCGGTCCTCGACGGCACCAGCCCGGTGTCCGTGCTGGCCGGCCGGTTCGGCGCGGGCGTGCGCGTCGTGGACGCGGGCCTGGACTGCGACCCCGGGCTGCTGCCCGAGGACGTGGTACGGCACCGCGTACGGCGCGGCAGCGGCCGCATCGACGTCGAGGACGCGCTGACGGCCGAGGAGGCCGAGGACGCGCTGCGCCTCGGCATCCAGATCGCCGACGAGGAGGCCGACTCCGGTACGGACCTCGTCGTCCTCGGCGACCTGAGCGTGGGCGGGACGACGGTGGCGGCCACCCTGGTGGCCGCGCTCTGCGGGACGGACGCGTCCGTGGTCACCGGACGCGGCGGCCTGCCGATCGACGACCTCGCCTGGATGCGCAAGTGCGCCGCCATCCGCGACTCCCTGCGCCGGGCCCGCCCGGTGCTCGGCGACCAGCTGGCGCTGCTGGCCGCGGTGGGCGGCGCGGACGTCGCCGCGATCACCGGCTTCCTGCTCCAGAGCGCGGTGCGGCGTACGCCGGTCATCCTCGACGGGGTCGTCTCGGCGGCCTGCGGGCTGGTGGCCCAGCGGGCCGCCTTCCGCGCCCCCGACTGGTGGCTGGCCGGACAGTCCAGCGGGGAGCCGGGCCAGGCGAAGGCCCTGGACCGGATGGCACTCAACCCGGTGCTCGACCACGGCGTCACAGTAGGGGAAGGAACCGGGGCGCTGCTGGCGCTCCCCCTGGTCCAGGCGGCCGCCGCGCTCGCGGCGGAACTCCCGGAGAGGGCCGCTGCGGAACAGCCGACGGACTGAGACACCGGGCACTACGGGCGGCCTGACCAGTCCGCAGTGCTCGCACTGCACTGCGGACCGGTGACGCCCCATATCATCGCTTTTCATGGGAGAGGTCCGCTTGACCAGCGCAGAAACCGACCGGAGCCCGCTTCAGGCTTCCGGCAAGGGTTCCAACAACAAGAAGGAGCAAGGAGGGGAAACGGCCGCGAAGCCGGAGAGCCGCAGGGGCACTCCCGGGTCGCGGCGCGGTGCCGCCTTCGCGGTCTGGTACCTGCGGGCCGTCACCTTCGTGAACTTCCTCAGCGCGGTGTGGCTCTCGCTCGGCCAGGACCTGCGCCGGCACAACACCGCCGATTTCTACACCCCGTACCTGCTGACGGCCGGCTTCGCCTCCGGCCTGTTCTCCCTGCTGCTCGCGGTCACCATGGGCCGCCGCAAGCGGGCCGCGTGGATCCTGAACCTGGTGGTCAGCGGGATGCTGCTGCTGGCCTTCGCGGTCGCCGCCTTCGCGCCCTGCACGGGCGGCGAACTGAACATGTGCTACCCGGAGTTCCGCCAGCACGCGCAGAACTGGGTGTCGCTCGCCCTCACCGCGGCCTTCGTCGTCGCCCTGCTGCTGGGCCGCCACGAGTTCTACGCGAAGGGCGACCGCTCCAACCCGAAGCTCGCCACCGCCGTGGCCGCCGTCGGCCTGCTGGTCACCTCGTTGATCGCCGCCCTGCTGGTCGGCGCCACCAACACCGACGCCGAACGGGCCGACGCCACCTTCCTCGCGCGCTGGCGGTACGGCGTGATGCGGCTGATCACGCTGGCGCCCGACGACAAGGCCTACCGCGCGATCACCACGCCCGCCTGGGTGGACGTCTTCATCAACGTGATGTCGATGCTGCTGCTGCTCGCCGTGCTGTTCGCGGCCTTCCGCTCGCGGCGCGCCGTCGACCCCCTCACCCCCGAGGACGAGGAGCGGCTGCGGGCACTGCTCGCCAAGCAGGGCGACCGCGACTCGCTCGGCTACTTCGCCCTGCGCCGCGAGAAGTCCGTGATCTGGTCCCCGACCGGCAAGGCCGCCGTCACCTACCGCGTCGTCGGCGGGGTCTCGCTGGCCTCCGGCGACCCCATCGGCGACCCCGAGGCCTGGCCCGGCGCGATCGAGCCGTGGCTGGCCGAGGCCCGCGAGCACGGCTGGGTGCCGGCCGTGATGGGCGCCAGCGAGGAAGCCGGGCAGATCTACGCCCGGCACGGCCTGGACGCCCTGGAACTGGGCGACGAGGCCATCGTGGAGACCGACGAGTTCACGCTGGAGGGCCGCGCCATGCGCACCGTCCGCCAGGCCTACAACCGGGTCAAGCGGGCCGGCTACACCGTCCGCATCCGCCGCCACGCCGACATCCCGGCCGATGAGATGGCCGTGCTCCTGGAGCGGGCCGACGACTGGCGCGACGGCGCGACCGAACGCGGCTTCTCCATGGCGCTCGGCCGGCTGGGCGACCCGGACGACGGCCAGTGCGTGATGCTGGAGTGCACCGACGGCAACGGCGACCTGCGCGCCGTGCTGTCCTTCGTGCCGTGGGGCCCCAAGGGCTTGTCCCTGGACCTGATGCGCCGTGACCGGGACTCCGAGAACGGCCTGATGGAGTTCATGGTCATCGAGCTGCTGGAACGCTCGAAGGAGATCGGCGTCGCACAGGTCTCGCTCAACTTCGCGATGTTCCGTTCCGTCTTCGAGCGGGGGTCCCGGCTCGGCGCGGGTCCGGTACTGCGCATGTGGCGCTCGCTGCTGAGCTTCTTCTCCCGCTGGTGGCAGATCGAGTCCCTCTACCGGGCCAACGCGAAGTACCGCCCGATCTGGGAGCCGAGGTTCATGCTCTTCGAGAAGAGTTCGGACCTCCTGCGGATCGGTATCGCGGCGGGCCGGGCCGAGGGCTTCCTGGAGGCACCCGGTCTGCCCAAGTGGCTGCACCGCAAACACCTGGAGACGATTCGTTGACGTCGCGGAAGACGGAGGTCCGGCGGTTCGCCCGCCGCGAGTGGGCCCCCGCCGCGGACCTCCGTCTTCCAGATCGTGCAGAACACCTCCTGACCGCCGTCGCCGCCCTCGTCGCCCACTCCCCCTGGACCCGCACGGCTCTGGTACGAACCCGTACCGTGTCCGGGTGACGACAGACCTCGGACCCCTCGCCCCCACCCGGCAGTGGATGCGGGCGTATCCGCTCGCCACCGACGGCCTGCTCGCCTTCGGGGCGCTGGTCTCCATGGTCGTCGGCTCCTTCGCCGACCCGCACGGGCCGCACGGGCCCACCTTCGGCACCCGCACGCCCGAGCCGTTCTCCCTGCTGCTGATGCTCCTCGGCGCGGGCGCCCTCGTGCTGCGGCGCCGACGGCCGCGTACGGTACTGGCCGTCACCTGCGGACTGTCGCTGCTGGAGCTGGTCAGCGGTGACCCCCGGGCACCCGTCGCCATGAGCGCGGTGATCGCCCTGTACACGGTCGCCGCGCTCACCGACCGGCCCACCACCTGGCGGATCGGGCTGCTGACGATGACCGGCCTCACCGCGGTGGCGATGCTGGCCGGGCCGATGCCCTGGTACGCCCAGGAGAACATCGGGATCTTCGCCTGGACCGGGATGGCCGCGGCCGCCGGGGACGCGGTGCGCAGCAGGCGGGCCTTCGTCGACGCCATCCGGGAGCGGGCCGAACGGGCCGAGCGGACCCGTGAGGAGGAGGCCCGGCGGCGGGTCGCCGAGGAACGGCTGCGGATCGCCCGGGACCTGCACGACGTGGTGGCCCACCACATCGCCCTGGTCAACGTCCAGGCGGGGGTGGCCGCGCACGTCATGGACAAGCGGCCCGACCAGGCGAAGGAAGCCCTGGCCCACGTACGCGACGCCAGCCGCTCGGCGCTGAACGAGCTCCGCGCCACCGTCGGGCTGCTGCGGCAGTCCGGCGACCCGGAGGCGCCGACGGAACCCGCGCCGGGGCTGGCCGTACTGGACGAACTGCTGGACACCTTCCGGCACGCGGGGCTGCCGGTGACGGCGACCGTCCAGCTCGGAACCGGCACCGCGCCACTGCCGGCGGCGGCGGACCTGGCGGCGTACCGGGTGATCCAGGAGGCGCTGACCAACGTACGCAAACACGCGGGCCCGGGCGCACGGGCCGAGGTCAGCGTGGTGCAGGTCGGGAACTCGGTGGAGGTGACGGTACTGGACGACGGGGGCGACTCGGCGGACTCGGCGCCCCGGCAGAGCGACCCGGGCGGCGGCCACGGCCTGCTCGGCATGCGCGAACGCGCCGGCGCCCTGGGCGGCTCCTGCGACGCGGGCCCCCGCTACGGCGGCGGCTTCCGCGTCCACGCGACCCTGCCGGTGTGAGGGGGCGGGGGGCGGGGGTGCGGCGCGGGTCGACTGTCCGTACCCCCTTGGACGGTCTCAGGGCTGGTTTGGGGGCTTCCCGTCAGTCCCATCGTCCTTCCGGTTAGGCGTCCGACGGCCGTCTGGGGCTGAGCCACCGGCCCATGACCGGGACGCTCCTTTCCATGATCAAGTTCAGGTAGGGTCCAGCTCGCCAAAGAAATCGAAGACTTGGGGGAGCTGGGCGATGAAGCGTTGGATGAAGAAGGCATCCGTCGCGGTGGCGGGGGTTCCCGTGGCGCTCCTGGTGGCGGCCTGTGCCGGGGAGAAGTCCCTGGAGGAAGCCGCGAAGGGTACCTGGGACTGCACGATCACCGCCGGTGCCCGCGGGATGTCCGCGACGGTGACCGTTGGGGACGGGACGTACCAGGTGAGCAAGGGCGGGGGCAAGGGCAGCTCCGGGACGTGGCAGCTTTCCGGAGGCAAGCTGGAGGTAAAGGGTGACGACGGCCCGTACCACGTGAGCGGTGTGCCCGGGGAGACGAAGGACCTGATGGGCATGGAGTTCGGTGAAGGCAGTGGCAAGAAGCTGTCGCCGTGGAGCGTTGGCTGGAAGGGCAACACCGTCACCTTCCCGTACCACGGAGCAAAGGTGACCTGCCAGAAGATGTAGGTCCTGAGGCGCCCGGCTCCATGACCGGTGGCGAGGAACATCGACCCCGGGGACACCAACGGACCGGGGTCGCGCCGGCTTGGGTGCGGAACGAACGGAGAAGACACATCGCAAGCCTTGAGGTCGCTCGCCCCATGTCCCTGGCAGGGCCGCTCGCGGCCGGTTTGGTGCTCGGCCTGCTGGGGCCTGTTTCCGAGAAGTGGGACAACCCCGTAAGTCTGGTCGTGAACGCCGTCTTCTCCGGCGGGTGGTCGTGGGCCTGTTACGCGTTCCTGGTGGGCTACTCCCGCCGGTCCAAAATCGAGTCGGCCCTGCTCGCGTCTTTCGGACTGGCCATCGGAGTGACCGTCTACTACCTGTTCAAGGATCTCAGCATCGCCGATCCCGAGGGGATGGAGGTCGGCGCCTCCGGTGGAGGGTCGCTCTCCAGCATCATGGTGTGGGGAACACTGGCGTTCGTGTTCGGGGCGCCTGTCGGGTTCCTTGGAAACGTGGCGCGGACTCCGGGGCTTGGCGGCCTCTTCTTTCGGCTTCTCATTCCGGTCGTCGCGTTCTACGAGACTTCCATGCGACTGGACGCGGAGGCTCGCGGGCAGAGCGCGGTGGTCCTGAGTGCCTGGCACACCGTTCGGGTCATCGCCGTTGCCGTCGCGTTCGCTCTGGTCGCGCAGGTTGTCCGCAGTTGGTGGCGGGACCGACGCGCGTGAGTCGGCCCGTCAGCACGACTTGCGCCATGGGCCCAGTTCGTACTTCTTCTGTACGGAGCTGAGCTTCAGGCGGCGGGACTGTTTGCAGAAGCGGGAGGTGGGGAGCTCGTACTCCGCGTGGAAGACGGCCTTGCCCGCTTCGATGAAGGGGGTCAGTTCCTCGCACTCGTCGTACTGGGCGCACTGTTCGTTGACCGCGAAGTCGTAGACGCCGACGAGCTCCGGGATCTGGTCGAGGTCGTTCTTGAGGCCGACCGCCAGGCCCCGGTCGTGGGCGAGCCGCGCGATGAGGCGGTTGAACTCCAGTTGGTCCCCGGCGGTGACGGGAAAGCCGGAGTCGTTGCGGTAGGCGTCCATGTTGTCGGGTTCCACGGCGTCGAAGCCCTTGTCGCGGCACATGTCGAAGCGCTTGGCCATCAGCGGTTCCAGGTCGGCGGTGCGGCGGATGTCGAGCCAGCGCTCGCCCTTCCAGCCGTTGCCCTTGCCGAGCGTCGATTCCGGGAAGTCGTCCTTGTCCGGGCGGAAGTCCTCCCAGGCTCCGGCGGAGATGTAGCAAATGGTGCGGCGGCCTTCGGCCTTCAGGGCCGCCACCTGCTCCTTGGTGGTGTTGAACCCGTCGACGTCGTACACCGGCACGTCCACCGACGTGTCCAGCTCGCCGCTGAGCTGCCACTGCCAGGGCGTGCCGGGGCGGGGCTGCCAGCGCTCGCCGGGCGCCTGGGATGGCCAGGGGTCGGGGCCCTGGTCGTCGTCCGGTTCGGCGGTGCAGGCGGTGAGCAGCAGCAGACCGGCCGTGCAGGCCGCGGCCAGGGCGGTGCCGAAGCGCTTCATCCGGCGGCCTCCAGGGCGTACGGGAGGGTGCCCCACGGGTGCGCTCCGGTGCCGGGGACCGCGCAGTGCACCCCCGCGTGGCGCTCGGCCGCGAGCTGCGCGGCGGGCGCGTCCGGCGGGACCGCGTACACGAGGTGGCAGAACCGCTGGGCGGGGTGGTCGGCGGTCCACGACGGCGGGGTCGCGGCCGGGTCGCGGTAGGCGTCCCAGGGGCCCTCGAAGGTGACGAGCAGGTCGGCGAGCCGGGCGTACCCGGGGTGCGGGTGGACGCCGTGGTTCAGGACGAGGGTACGGGCCCCCGCCGCCCTCGCCGCGACGGCGAGCCGCGCGTAGTGCGGCAGCGATTCCGGGTCCGAGGCGGCCTGGTCGAGGAAGACGCCGTCGGCCCCGTACCAGTCGCGGTGGCGCAGCAGGTCCCGGACGACGGCGGCGTGCGGGCGCCTCCCGTAGTCGGTGTCGGTGTAGCCGAGGACGGGCACGCCGGCGTCCCGGAGCCGGGCGGAGACGGCGGCGAACCGTTCGTCGGGGGCCTCGCCGGGCCCGCTGTCGGGGTTGAGCACCACCGAGTGCAGCTGCCCGGCGGAGCGGATGAGCCGCTCCCAGTCCTCGGGCCGGTCGGCGGGGTGCTCGTAGAGCGGCACCAGCAGCATGGGGTCCTTCGTCTTCTCGTACGGGCGGGCGGATGGACAGGGCTCAGCGGTGTGCCGTCGCCCGGCCGAGGAGCAGGCAGACCAGCACGGCCAGGACCGCCGCGGCGGTGCCCGCGACCACGACCTGGACCAGGCGGGGCTGTCCCGTCCCGGCGAGCAGGGCCAGGCTCTGGGCGAAGGCCGCCCCGGCGCAGACCACGGCGGCGGGCCGGACCGCGCCGAAGGACTGCAGGAGCAGCCCGGTCCACATCACGGCGCCGAGCAGCAGCAGGGTGGCGACGCGGAGCCCGGTCAGGCCGGGGGCGTGCGGCCACAGCAGGGTTCCGGTGACGCCCAGGGCGAGCAGCACCGCCAGGTACAGGGCGAGGCACCGGGCCAGGGTGAGGAGCATGCGGCGCCGGAACGCCCGGGGCGAGCGGGCCGCCCGCAGCCCGGCGAGGCTGCCGCTGCGGAAGCGGTGGAGCAGCCATTCGGCGGGGCCCATGCTGAGGGTGAGGGCCACCGCGGAGGGCGCGGCGACCGCCTCGGCGGGGCCTCCGCTGAGCACCTCCCCCAGCGCGGCGTACAGCACGAGCAGGCCGGTGCCGAGGCCGAAGACCCCGTAGGGCACCGAGTCCCCGATGCGGGGCCCGCGGCGGGCGTGGTCCTCCTCGGCGCCGCGCAGCATCCGCCAGCGCACGGGGCCGCGTTCGCCCGGGCGGCGCTCCGCCCAGCGGTGGATCCTGCGCACGCCGGCCCGTACGCCCCGGGCCAGCGGCAGTTCCCGCAGGGCGAGGGTGCACGCGGCCAGCAGGGACACCGCGAGCAGGGTGACGCGTACCGGTACGGGCAGGCCGGTGGAGAGCGCGAGGACCGCCCCGGCGGCCATGGGGGCGAGCGCCGCCAGCAGGACCCGCTCGCGGCCCAGCACCAGCAGCACGGTGGCGGCGCCGACGTACGCGGCCTGCCCGGCGGCGAAGGCGTACGAGAACGGCGGCCCGCCGGGGACGGCGAAGGCGGCGGCGGTGCCGAGCAGCGCCCCGGCGGGGGCTCCGACGAGGAGGGTCCGGCCGGCGGCGGCGCGGTCGCCGAGGCCGAGCCAGGAGTAGGCGCGGTGGGACAGGCTCTGGTCCCAGACCCAGCCGATGAGGGCTCCGGCGAGCAGGGTCAGGGTGCCGGCGGGCAGACCGAGCCGGTCGGGCGGCCCTTCCAGCAGCGGTGCGCCGAGGACGTAGGCGAGGCCGGGCAGGGCGAAGATCAGCCCGCGCAGCAGGCAGGCGGTGAGGGGGACCTTCCAGGGGTCGGGGAGCCGGTCGGGCTCGGGGAAGGAGCGGGGGACGCGGGCGTAGAGCTCCTCGGCGAGGGCGAAGGAGTCCTGGCGGCCGTAGGTGAGCCGGATGTACTCGTCGGTCATCCCGTCGGATTCGAGGATGGCGGCGATCTCGTCGGGGTGGACGGCGGCGGCGACGAACACGTCGATGCGCCGGGCGAGTTCGTCCATGGGGTCGGTGGCCGGCAGCCCGGGCCCGCCGGGGCGGGGCCGGGGCAGGTCGGGCAGGGTGTCGGTGCGGCCGGCGGGGGCCGGGCGGCCGACGTGGACCCAGGAGCCTTCCGGTCCGGGCGGCTTGAGCCAGAGGGATCCGCTCACCAGGTGCTCCCGTCGGCTGCCAGCTCCTTGTTCCAGGGGTCGTTGCACCAGGGGTCGGCGAGCCGCTGGGTCCAGTCGTCGCCCGCGCGGACGGGCGGCACGGGCTGGCCCGCGAGCTCGCGGTAGATGTGCCGGAAGCCGTCCACGGACTGGTGGAGGGTGAACTTCTCGACGACCCTCTTGCGGGACATCCGGCCCAGTTCGGCGCGGCGTTCGTCGTCGCGGAGCAGGGCGAGGGTGGCGCGGGCCATGGTCTCGGGCTCGCGGGGCGGGACGACCAGTCCGGTGTCGCCGACGGCCTCGCGGACGCCTCCGACGTCGGTGGAGACGGTGGTGCGGCCGCAGGACATGGCCTCGATGATGCTGAAGGGGAAGCCCTCGCTGATGCTGGAGAGCATGACGACGGAGCCGGCCGCGTAGGCCTTGGCGACCTGGTCGACGCGGCCCTCGTAGGTGATGCCGTCGCCGACGCCGAGTTCGGCGGCGAGTTTCTCCAGGCGCAGCCGGTAGTCCTCGCAGCCGGCCGGGACCGGGCCGAAGAGGCGCAGGCGCAGGGCGGGCAGCTCCTCGCGCATGAACGCGTAGGCGCGGATCAGGGTTTCGAGGTCCTTGATCGGGTCGATGCGGCCGCACCAGCTGAGGGTGGGCACCTCCGGTTCGGGGCCGGCCTCGGGGAAGGCGTGCGGGTCGACGCCGTTGTAGACGGTGCGGATGCGCTCGGAGTCGGCGCCTCCGCGTTCCTCCCAGCGGCGGTTGTACTGGTTGCACGGGGTGATCAGGTCGGCCTGCCGGTAGCCCTCGGAGTTCAGCTCGCGGTAGAAGCCCAGCATCAGGGCCTTGACGGGCCAGCGCTGGGCGGCGCTGCGGTAGCCGAGGTAGCGCTCGCGCAGGTAGATGCCGTGCTCGGTGAGGAGGAAGGGGACTCCGTCCAGTCGTTTGGCGGCGAGGGCGGGGAGGGTGGCGAGGCCGCTGCTGACGGCGTGGGCGACGGAGTCGGGCGGGATCCGCACCGACAGCGGGCGCAGGGCGTGTTCCAGCAGGTCGGTGGCGGTGAGCGCGTCGTGGATGGTGGGTTCGGCGGCGGCGGTGACCAGGCCGGGGCGGGTCCATAGGGTCATCAGCAGGCGCAGTACCGATTCGGAGCGCAGGGCCGGGGCGAGGCGGCCGGCGCGGGCGAGGCGGGCCAGTTCGCCCAGGGCCTCGGAGAAGCCGCCGTGCCCGGGGTCGAGCAGGGAGAGCAGGAGGTTCTCGTAGGTTTCGGTGAAGCGGCGGCGGGCCCTGCCCCGCAGGGCCGAGCGGCGGGTCCGGGCGGGCGCCGGGCCCCAGAGCGGGACGGCGGTGTGCCGGTAGACGTTGCGCGGCAGTTCCCAGGTGACCGGCTCGCGTCCGGAGCCGGTCAGGGCTATGACGTTGAAGTCGACCTCCGGCATGCCGCGTACCAGTTGGTCGCACCAGGTGCTGACGCCCCCGTGGACGTGCGGGTAGGTGCCTTCGGTGAGCATGGTGACATGGCGCCCATGGCTCATGCGGTGTGTCCCCCCAGGACGGAAAAGGGGCCGGCGCCCGTGGGTGCTTCGCGGAGCGCCGGCTCTCGGTGTTACGTGTGCTGCGAGTCGTACGGGCGGTGCGGTCGGTACGAGTCGTGCGGGTGGTACGGGCGGTGCGCGTCATGCCGGTGGTGCGGGCGGTGCGGTCGGTACGAGCCGTGCCGCCGGTGCAGCCGGGTCAGAGGAGCTTGAGCGTGACCGCCGACTGGAGCGGCTCGGGAGCCGTCCAGGCGGAACGGGTTCCGGCGTAGGCGGTGCCGAAGTCGGTGGTGCCGAGCAGCATCTGCTTCTTCGTCCCGTTGGGCGCGGTGACCGGGGCGACGACGCCCGGCGGCGCCTTCACCACCACGTCCTTGCCGATCTTGTAGGCGCTCACCTTGCCCGCGGCGACCGCCTGGTTCCAGGCCGCGCGGCGCCGGAGCTCGACGCCGGTGTCCTTCATGCTCTGGTTGACGATCGGCGCGCTGGGCGCGTAGAGCGAGCGGTAGGTGTCGAGGACCTGGTTGAGCACCGGGTACAGGGTGCGGTCCTCGGCGAGGTTGGACTGGTGGACGTAGTGCGGACGCGGGTCGTTGGCCAGTACGTGGCGCAGGGCGGTGCGCGCCTCGGCCGGGACGATGTGCTCCAGGTAGCCGGTGCCGGTGTCGAGCGGGGCCGGCAGGCAGGTGGATGTGTCCGGGTTGTCCTCGCAGATGCCGCTGCCGCCGTGGGCGCGGCTGGTGTAGATCCAGTTGTACTCGTCGGCCATCTCCGCGTTGGTGCCCGTGTTGTAGTACACGTTCATCGGGTGGCGGGGGACGGTGAGTGCGGCGCCGAGCGCCCGCTGGTCGGGCTCGCGGGAGTTGTCGCTGCCGGCCCACTTGACGCCGTTGTCGGCGAGGGCGCCGGCCAGGTTGGGGTTGTCCTGCGGCTGCTGCGGGAGGGTCTTGAGACCGGAGTGCTCGCCGGTGACGAGTTCGGAGCGGTCGATGGTGATGCCCCTGGCGAGGGCCCAGTTGTTGTTGTCGCGGATCTGCGCGGAGATCTCGGCGCGGCTCATCCACTTGACGGCGCCCTGGGCGTCCTTCGTGCAGGTCCAGGGGCTGACGCTGGTGTCCTGGACGCAGCCGAGGAAGGGGTGCGTGTAGGTGTGGTTCATCCAGCGGTACTTGGCCCGGTCGGCGACGAGCTGGGCGGTCAGCGCGTCCGTGCCGCCGTTCTCGGCCTTCCACTCCTCGCCGGCGCCCGCGTTGAAGAGCATGTCCAGCTTGAAGTTCTTGGACGTCTGCCACTGCGCCGCGTACTGGGCGTCGGCGGCCGTCATCCGGATGGTGCTCTCCTTGCCCTCGCCGCCCGCGCAGGCGTAGTCGCCGGGCGTGCAGTTGAGCTCCATGCTCCAGCGGGCGTCCGGGGCGAACACGTCGTCGACGTGGACCGCGAAGTAGCTGCGCTCCTGACCGAGGTGGACGCCCTGGGTGAGCCAGTCGACGATGCCCCGCGCCAGCAGCCGGAACTGCCGCTGGTGCTGGTTGTAGCCGAAGGTGACGACCAGTTCGCTGCGGCCGTCGTGGGTGTACTCGCCGACCAGCGAGGCCCGTCCGCCGCCGACGGGGGCGTCGAGGTAGCTGGTGTAGCCGGCGCGGGGCCTGCCCATGAACCCGAAGCTCTCCGGAACCACGGCGGAGTTGTCCTCGAAGGTGACCTGTCCCCCGAGGTAGCCGAAGGGGCCCGCCTTGCCGGCCGCGGTGACGGCGGCCTGGGTGCCGTCGAGCTGCCCGCTGTACCCCCCGTTGTCCGTGTACTCGAGCCCGACCCCCGGATGGGCCCAGGTGTAGGCGTCGACCTGGCGGATCCCGTACGCCGTCTCGTACGCGGTGAGCGCCGCCATCTCGGCGGAGCCCTCGCCGAAGGGGTTCTCGTTGGGCAGGACGACCCCCTGGTACTTGGCCCGGGGCCGGCCGTCGACGGTGTCGGCGAGGAACGCCGCGTTGATGACGGGGCGGCCGGCACTGGTCAGATCGACCCGGGTGTAGGGGACCCCGGTGTCCTTGAGCTGCGCGGTGATCGCCCCCACCGAGCTGCCGCCGTCGTCGACGACGAGCACCTTCAGGTCGATGCGCGGTGTCACGACCGCCGCCCGGGCGGTCGCGGCGGGTACTGCCACGGACATCAGGGCTGCCGCAGCCATCGCCGCGGCGACCCTGTTCATCCGGTTCTTGTTGACCATTTCGGCCTTCCCCCCGCAGGCATCCCTCGACGTCGGCCCGTGGCGGAAGGCCGGGCCGGGGAGGCACTGTGGAAATCATGCAAAAGGACCCCACGTCCCCTTGCGAGAGTGACCCGAGTCTCCAGGACCTCGTCAGGTCTAAAGGGCAAACCTGGAGCAGAGTCCACAGATGGGTGAACCTGGCGTCGTATTGATCGAACAACTTGACAAACCCTGGAGTGACGTACGGGCGAGTACGTACGCGTAGGCTCATTTCCGGCGGCCGCCGGGCCCTAATACGATCGCTGCGGAGCGGCCGGTGACCCCGACGCGACCCAAGCGCCCACTCACACAAACGGAAGCGAGACCTCACCACCGTGACTGCTCTGACTCTCAGCACTGCCGGCGCCGCGACGCTGCGCGCCGACGCCCTCGTGGTCGGCGTGGCGAAGGGCCCGAAGGGGCTCGTCGTGGCCGCCGGCGCGGAGGCCGTGGACAAGGCGTTCGACGGAAAGCTCGCCGCCGTGCTCGACTCGCTGGGCGCCACGGGCGCCGAGGGCGAGACGACCAAGCTGCCCGCCCCGGCCGGCCTCAAGACCCCGGTCGTGCTGGCGGTCGGCCTCGGTACGGCCCCGGAGCAGGACGAGCCCTTCGACGAGGAGGCCCTGCGCCGCGCCGCCGGCTCCGCCTCCCGCGCCCTGCACGGCTCGAAGAAGGCCGCCTTCGCCCTCCCCCTGGACGACGCCTCCGCCGTCACCGCCGTGGCCGAGGGCGCGCTGCTCGGCGCGTACGCCTTCACCGCCTACCAGGGGGGCGAGAAGAAGGCCTCCAAGAACGGCGGCCCCAAGCAGCCGCTGGCCGAGGTGGCCCTGCTCGGCGCCAAGCCGCGCGACAAGGAGCACAAGGCCGCGGCCGAGCGCGCCGTCGTCGTCGCCACCGAGGTCAACGTCGCCCGCGACCTGATCAACACCCCGCCGAACGACCTCACCCCCGAGGCCTTCGCCGCCGTCGCCTCCGCGACCGCGAAGGAGAACGGCGTCAAGGTCCAGATCCTCGACGAGAAGGCCCTGGTCAAGGGCGGCTACGGCGGCATCATGGGCGTCGGCAAGGGCTCCGAGAACCCGCCGCGCCTGGTGAAGCTGTCCTACACCCACGCCAAGGCGGAGAAGACCCTCGCCTTCGTCGGCAAGGGCATCACCTACGACTCGGGTGGCATCTCCCTGAAGCCGGCCGGCCACAACGAGACGATGAAGTGCGACATGGCCGGCGCCGCCGCCGTCTTCGCCGCCGTCATCGCCGCCGCCAAGCTCGGCCTCCAGGTCAACGTCACCGGCTGGCTCGCGCTCGCCGAGAACATGCCCTCCGGCTCCGCCACCAAGCCCGGCGACGTGCTGCGCATGTACAGCGGCAAGACCGTCGAGGTCCTGAACACGGACGCCGAGGGCCGCCTGGTCCTGGGCGACGCCCTGACCAAGGCCTCCGAGGACAACCCGGACGCGATCGTCGACGTCGCCACCCTGACGGGCGCGATGGTGCTGGCGCTGGGCGACCGCACCTTCGGCATCATGGCCAACGACGACGCCTTCCGCACCTCGATCCACGAGATCGCGGAGGAGGTCGGCGAGGCCTCCTGGCCGATGCCGCTCCCCGAGGACCTGCGCAAGACCATGGACTCCCCCACCGCCGACATCGCCAACATGGGCGTGCGGATGGGCGGCGGCCTGGTGGCCGGCCTCTTCCTCCAGGAGTTCGTCGGCGAGGGCATCACCTGGGCCCACCTGGACATCGCCGGCCCGGCCTTCCACGAGGGCTCCCCGTACGGCTACACCCCGAAGGGCGGCACCGGCTCCGCCGTGCGCACCCTGGTGCGGCTGGCCGAGCGCACCGCCACCGGTGACCTGGGCTGACGTACCGCCCCCGTCGCACCGGCGCCCCACGTACCACCCCGTGAGACGCCCCTTGTGACGCACACCGCGCCCCGGGACCGCGATCGCGGTCCCGGGGCGCGTTCGCCCTGGAAGAAACCTAGGGAATCAGTAGGTTTCTACGCAGCGGTAACCCGGATCTCGGGCAGAACCACGGTCCACACCCGGGGCCCGGCGTCCCGCGTCCCCCCGACAAATGCGAAGATGGGTTCTCGGCAGGACAGGGCCCCCACCACAGGGCCGAAGAAACAAGCGGCCGATTACCAGCCGCCGCCCGGTCACAGAGGACCGGTGCCCGGCGCACATGCATGGAGGACGTGACGTGGCGAACGACGCCAGCACCGTTTTCGACCTAGTGATCCTCGGCGGTGGCAGTGGCGGTTACGCCGCGGCGCTCCGCGCATCCCAGCTGGGTCTCGACGTTGCGCTGATCGAGAAGAACAAGCTCGGCGGCACCTGCCTGCACAACGGCTGCATCCCCACGAAGGCTCTGCTGCACGCCGGTGAGATCGCGGACCAGGCGCGCGAAGCCGGACAGTTCGGCATCAAGGCCTCTTTCGAGGGCGTTGACATCGCCGGGGTGCACAAGTACAAGGACGAGGTCATCTCCGGCCTGTACAAGGGCCTGCAGGGGCTGGTCGCCTCCCGCAAGGTGACCTACATCGAGGGTGAGGGCCGCCTCTCCTCCCCGACGTCCGTCGACGTCAACGGCCAGCGCGTCCAGGGCCGCCACGTCCTGCTGGCGACCGGCTCCGTGCCGAAGTCGCTGCCGGGCCTGAACATCGACGGCGACCGCATCATCTCCTCGGACCACGCTCTGGTCCTGGACCGCGTGCCCCAGTCCGCGATCATCCTGGGCGGCGGCGTCATCGGCGTCGAGTTCGCCTCGGCGTGGAAGTCCTTCGGCACCGACGTCACCGTCATCGAGGGCCTCAAGCACCTCGTCCCGGTCGAGGACGAGAACAGCTCGAAGATCCTCGAGCGCGCCTTCCGCAAGCGCGGCATCAAGTTCAACCTCGGCACCTTCTTCGACAAGGCCGAGTACACGGAGACCGGCGTCCGCGTGACGCTGGCCGACGGCAAGACCTTCGAGGCCGAGGTGCTGCTGGTCGCCATCGGCCGCGGTCCGGTGTCCCAGGGCCTGGGCTACGAGGAGCAGGGCGTCGCCATGGACCGCGGCTACGTCCTGGTCGACGAGTACATGCAGACCAACGTGCCGACGATCTCCGCGGTGGGCGACCTCGTCCCCACCCTGCAGCTCGCGCACGTCGGCTTCGCGGAGGGCATCCTCGTCGCGGAGCGCCTGGCCGGTCTGAAGACCGTCCCGATCGACTACGACGGTGTCCCGCGCGTCACGTACTGCCACCCCGAGGTCGCCTCGGTCGGCATCACCGAGGCCAAGGCCAAGGAGATCTACGGCGCGGACAAGGTCGTCGCCCTGAAGTACAACCTGGCGGGCAACGGCAAGAGCAAGATCCTCAAGACCGCGGGCGAGATCAAGCTCGTCCAGGTCAAGGACGGTGCCGTGGTCGGCGTCCACATGGTCGGTGACCGCATGGGCGAGCAGGTGGGCGAAGCCCAGCTGATCTACAACTGGGAGGCCCTGCCGGCCGAGGTCGCGCAGCTCATCCACGCGCACCCGACCCAGAACGAGGCCCTCGGCGAGGCCCACCTGGCCCTGGCCGGCAAGCCGCTTCACGCACACGACTAATCGTCACGGGCGCGACGACCACTTCCGCACTTTCGTTAGGAGCAACTGAAACCATGCCGGTTTCCGTAACCCTTCCGGCGCTCGGCGAGAGCGTCACCGAGGGCACTGTCACCCGTTGGCTCAAGGCCGAGGGCGAGCGCGTCGAGGCCGACGAGCCGCTGCTCGAGGTCTCGACCGACAAGGTCGACACCGAGATCCCCTCCCCCGTCTCCGGCATCCTGGCCTCCATCAAGGTCGCCGAGGACGAGACCGTCGAGGTCGGCGCCGAGCTGGCCGTCATCGACGACGGCTCCGGCGCTCCGGCCGCTGCCGCCGAGCCGGCCGCCGAGCCGGCCGCGGCTGCGGCCCCCGCCGCCGAGGCCCCCGCCGCCGAGGCCCCGGCCGCCCCCGCACCGGCCGAGACCCCGGCTGCCGCCGCTCCGGCCCAGGCCGCCTCCGGCACCGACGTCGTGCTGCCCGCGCTGGGCGAGTCCGTCACCGAGGGCACCGTCACCCGCTGGCTGAAGGAGGTCGGCGAGTCCGTCGAGGCCGACGAGCCGCTGCTCGAGGTCTCCACGGACAAGGTCGACACCGAGATCCCCGCGCCGGTCTCCGGCACCCTGCTGGAGATCCTGGTCGGCGAGGACGAGACCGCCGAGGTCGGCGCCCGTCTGGCCGTCATCGGTGTCGCGGGCGCCGCTCCGGCCGCCGCCCCTGCCGCCGCCGCTCCGGCTCCGGCCGCCGCCCCGGCCGCCCCGGCTCCGGCTGCCGCTCCGGCTCCGGCCGCTCCGGCTCCGGCTCCCGCTGCCGCCCCGGCTGCTCCGGCCGCCGCTCCGGCTGCTCCGGCCCCGGTCGCCGCCCCGGCTCCGGCCCCGGCCGCTCCGGTCGCCGCCCCGGCTCCGGTCGCCGCCCCGGCCGCTCCCGCCGCCGTCTCCGGCGACGAGGGCGCGTACGTGACCCCGCTGGTGCGCAAGCTCGCCTCGGAGTCCGGCGTCAACCTGTCGGCGGTCACGGGCACCGGCGTCGGTGGCCGTATCCGCAAGCAGGACGTCCTGGCCGCCGCCGAGGCCGCCAAGGCCGCCGCTGCGGCTCCGGCTCCGGCCGCCGCCGCTCCGGCCGCCGCCAAGGCTCCGGCCGCGGTGTCCGAGCTGCGTGGCCAGACCGTCAAGATGACCCGCATGCGCAAGGTCATCGGCGACAACATGATGAAGGCCCTGCACTCGCAGGCGCAGCTCAGCTCCGTGGTCGAGGTGGACATCACCAAGATCATGAAGCTGCGCGAGAAGGCCAAGGCCGGCTTCCTCGCCCGCGAGGGCGTCAAGCTGTCCCCGATGCCGTTCTTCGTCAAGGCCGCCGCCCAGGCGCTGAAGGCCCACGCGGTCGTCAACGCCCGGATCAACGACGACGAGGGCACCATCACCTACTTCGACTCGGAGAACATCGGCATCGCCGTGGACTCCGAGAAGGGCCTGATGACCCCGGTCATCAAGGGTGCCGGTGACCTCAACCTGGCGGGCATCTCCAAGGCGACCGCCGACCTGGCCGCCAAGGTCCGCGGCAACAAGATCACCCCGGACGAGCTGTCCGGCGCGACCTTCACCATCAGCAACACCGGCTCGCGCGGTGCGCTGTTCGACACGGTGATCGTGCCGCCGAACCAGGTCGCGATCCTGGGCATCGGTGCCACGGTCAAGCGCCCGGTGGTCATCGAGACCGCCGAGGGCACCAACATCGGCATCCGTGACATGACGTACCTGACCCTGTCCTACGACCACCGCCTGGTGGACGGCGCGGACGCGGCCCGGTACCTGACCGCCGTCAAGGCGATCCTCGAGGCCGGCGAGTTCGAGGTCGAGCTCGGCCTGTAAGGCCCTCGCGCAGCACCGTCTGTCGCATCGCGGCGCCCCCGACCGGGATCTTTCCGGCCGGGGGCGCCGTCGTTGTAACGAGCCTCACCCTGCGTCCCTGACCACGAACCCATCGCAGCGGGCCACGGCGGCCTTATTGTCTAGGCATCAGGCCCCGCGTGCCGCACACACAGGAGTTGAACCCCGATGATCACCCCACCCGTCGTGCACTCGCTGCGCGAACAGATCCGCGAGCACATCGTGGAGGGGATCGTCAGCGGCCGCTGGAAGCCGGGTGAGCGGATCGTCGAGCGGCGGATCGCCGTGGAGCTGGAGGTCAGCCAGACGCCCGTCCGCGAGGCGCTGCGCGAGCTGGAGACGCTGCGGCTGATCGAGTCGGCGCCGAACAAGGGCGTACGGGTGCGGAACCTCTCGGCCGCCGATCTGGAGGAGATCTACCCGGTCCGGGCCGGCCTGGAGCAGATCGCGGCCGAGCTGGCCGCGCCGAAGCTGGCGGGCGACTGCTCGGCGCTGGAGCCGCACGTGGCCGCCCTCTGGGAGGCCGACCGCGCCCAGGACGGCACGGCACAGGTACGGCACACGGTGGGATTCCACCGGGAGATGGTGCGGGCGGCCGGGAACAGCGTGCTGCTGCACACCTGGGAGAGCCTGGGGATCGAGGTGTTCACGGCCCTGTCCATCCGGTGGCTGGGAACCGTCCAGAAGTCCTACGCGGAGGAGCACGAGGCACTCGTCGCGGCCTTCCGCAGCCAGGACCCGGACATCGGGGTGCTGGTGAAGCGGCATGTCCTGGGCTGCGCCCCACGTAGTGCCTGACCTGCGGTTTTGAGCGATCCTCCAGAGGATCGCCAGCCCTTTGTCGTGTACTCATGAAACCGGCACGGCGTGCCTGCGTTCATGGCACCGGGTGCCGACTTTCGTCTCATCGTCGAATATTCGTCACTTTTATTTGATCGATCATCGATCAGGGACTTACAGTCACTGCGGGCCCCACCCGGGCCCATCGACCCTGTCCTGCCCGTCAGGGTTTTCTTCACCACCTCCTCTCCTTTGTCCGGAAGGCGGCGCACACCGATGTCCGACCCCGTAGGAAAGCTTCCGAGCGAGCTCGACCAGCTCCCGGACCGCGACACCGAAGAGACCGCCGAATGGGCGGCCTCCCTCGACGCCGTCGCCAAGGCCGCCGGTACGCGCCGCGCCGAATACCTGCTCCGCCGCACCCTCCAGCACGCCGAGGCCGCCGGCCTCGCCCTGCCGAAGCTGCTGGAGACGGACTACGTCAACACCATCCCCACCTCCGCCGAGCCGGCCTTCCCCGGTGACGAGGAGATGGAGGCCAGGATCACCGCCTGGAACCGCTGGAACGCGGCCGCCATGGTGACCCGCGGCTCCAAGTACGGCGTCGGCGGCCACATCGCCACCTTCGCCTCCGCCGCGTGGCTGTACGAGACCGGCTTCCAGCACTTCTTCCGCGGGAAGGAGGCCGACGGATCGGGCGACCAGCTCTACATCCAGGGCCACGCCTCCCCCGGCATCTACGCCCGCGCCTTCCTCGACGGGCGCGTCTCCGAGCAGCAGCTCGACAACTTCCGCCAGGAGTCCGGCGGCAACGGCCTGCCGTCCTACCCGCACCCGCGGCGCCTGCCGTGGCTGTGGGAGTTCCCCACGGTCTCCATGGGCCTCGGCCCGCTCTCCGCGATCTACCAGGCGCGCTTCAACCGCTACCTGGAGAACCGCCGGATCAAGGACACCTCCAACTCGCACGTCTGGGCCTTCCTCGGCGACGGCGAGATGGACGAGCCCGAGTCGACCGCCGCCCTGGCCCTGGCCTCCCGCGAGCAGCTCGACAACCTGACCTTCGTCATCAACTGCAACCTGCAGCGCCTCGACGGCCCGGTCCGCGCCAACTTCCGCGTGGTCCAGGAGCTGGAGGCCCAGTTCCGCGGCGCCGGCTGGAACGTCATCAAGACCCTGTGGGGCACCGCCTGGGACGAGCTGTTCCAGCTCGACACCACGGGCGCCCTGGTACGCCGTCTGCGCGAGGTACCGGACGCGCAGTTCCAGACGTACGCGACCCGCGACGTGGCCTACATCCGCCAGCACTTCTTCGGCGTCAACGCCGAGCTCGTGCAGCTGGCCGGCGTACTGTCCGACGCGAAGATCGCCGAGTGCTTCCACACCTCCCGCGGCGGCCACGAGCCCCGCAAGGTCTACGCCGCGTACAAGGCCGCCCTGGAGCACAAGGGCGCGCCGACGGTCATCCTCGCGCAGACCGTCAAGGGCTACACGCTGGGCGCCGGGTTCGAGTCGAAGAACGCGAACCACCAGATGAAGAAGCTGACGACCGACGAGTTCAAGGACATGCGCGACCTCCTCGGCCTCCCGATCCCGGACAGCGCCTTCGCCGACGGCCAGGTCCCGTACGGCCACCCGGGCGCGAACAGCCCCGAGGTCCAGTACCTGAACGAGCGCCGCGCGGCCCTCGGCGGCCCGGCCCCGGCCCGCAAGGTCCACCACGTGGCCCTGCCCGCCCCGGCCGAGCGCTCCTTCGCCCCGCTGATCAAGGGCTCCGGCAAGCAGGAGATGGCCACCACCATGGCCTTCGTCCGCCTCGTCAAGGACCTGATGCGGGACAAGGAGACCGGCAAGCGCTGGGTGCCGATCGTCCCCGACGAGGCCCGTACCTTCGGTATGGAGTCCCTCTTCCCGTCGGCCGGCATCTACTCGCCGCTCGGCCAGACGTACGAGCCGGTCGACCGCGACCAGCTGATGTACTACAAGGAGGCCAAGGACGGCCAGATCCTCAACGAGGGGATCACCGAGGCCGGCGCCATGGCCGACTTCATCGCCGCCTGCACGTCGTACGCGACGCACGGCGAGCCGATGATCCCCTTCTACATCTTCTACTCGATGTTCGGCTGGCAGCGCACCGCCGACCAGATGTGGCAGCTCGCCGACCAGCTCGGCAAGGGCTTCATCGTCGGCGCCACCGCCGGCCGCACCACGCTGACCGGTGAGGGCCTCCAGCACGCGGACGGCCACTCGCACCTGATCGCGTCCACGAACCCGGCGTCGCTCAACTACGACCCGGCCTTCGCGTACGAGATCGCGGTGATCGTCAAGGACGGCCTGCGCCGGATGTACGGCGAGCAGCCGGAAGACGTCTTCTACTACCTGACGGTCTACAACGAGCCGAAGGTGCAGCCGGCCATGCCCGAGGGCGTGGAAGAGGGCATCCTCAAGGGCCTGTACCGCTTCAACCAGGCCTCGGACCTGGGCGAGGCCGCGCCGGCCGCCGACGCCCCGAAGATCCAGCTCATGGCCTCGGGCACCGCGATCCACTGGGTCCTGGAGGCGCAGCGACTGCTCGCCGCCGACTGGAACGTGGCCGCCGACGTCTGGTCCGCCACCTCGTGGGGCGAGCTGCGGCGCGACGCGCTGGAGTGCGACGAGGCGCTGCTGCGCGGCGAGGAGCGCACCCCGTACGTGACCCGCGTGCTGGAGGGCGCCCCGGGCCCGGTCCTGGCCGTCTCCGACTGGATGCGCCAGGTCCCGGACCAGATCAGCCAGTGGGTGCCGCAGGACTACACCTCGCTGGGCACGGACGGCTTCGGTCTGTCCGACACCCGCGAGGGCGCGCGCCGCCACTTCGGCGTCGACGCCCAGTCGATCGCGGTGGCCGCGCTGGCCCAGCTCGCCCGCCGCGGCGAGGTCCCGGCGTCCGCCGTCAAGGAGGCCCGGGAGCGCTACGGCCTCTGAGCCGTGTGCCGCTGACGTGCCGGAGGCCGGTGTCCACCCCCACGGGGGGTCGGGCACCGGCCTTTGGCCGTATGAGCGGTGGCGGCGCGGGGGCGCACCCGTGATGCTGGAGCGGTGATGGACGAGACGGAGTTCTGGGAGATCGTCGACCGTACCCGCGAGGCCGCCGAGGGCGACCCCGAGGAACACGCCGAGCTGCTCGTGGAACGGCTGGCGCAGCTCGATCCCGACTCCGTGCTGGACTTCGCGCGGCACTTCGAGTCCCGGTACAACCGGGCGTACACCTGGGACCTGTGGGGCGCGGCCTGGGTGCTGCTCGGCGGGGCGAGCGACGACGCGTTCGACTACTTCCGGTGCTGGCTGATCGGGCAGGGCCGGGAGGTCTTCGAGGGCGCGGTGCACGATCCGGACCGGCTGGCGGAGCTGCTGGACGATTTCGACGAGGAGATCGACGGGGACGGCGAGGAGCTGGGGTACGCGGCCGACGAGGCGTACGAGCAGCTCACCGGGGCGGTGGCGCCGGATCTGGGCATCCCGTTGCAGGCGGAGGAGCCGGAGGGCACCCCGCTGGACTTCGAGAACGAAGCCGTGCTGGCGGAGCGCTTCCCCCGGCTCTGGGAGCGGTTCGGCGGTCAGTAGTGGGTGCCGCCGTCGATGCGGATCTCGGTGCCGGTGATGAAGGCGCCGTCCTCGGAACCCAGCATGGCGACGACCCCGGCGACGGTCTCCGGGCCGGCGAAGCCCTGGCCGAGGGCGGGGGCGAGCTTGGCGAACAGGCTCCAGTCGGTGTCCTCGGGCAGGCCCGGGCCGGCGCCGGTGGTCATGCCGCTCTCGATGGAGCCGGGGGCCACGGAGACGAAGCGCAGGCCCTGCTTGCTGTACTCGGCGGCCAGCGCGTGGGTCATGGACTGGATGCCGCCCTTGCTGGCCGCGTAGGCGGACATGTAGGGGTGGGCGAAGCTCGCCGAGGTGGAGCTGAAGTTGACGACCACGGGCTGCTCGCCCGCGAGCAGTGCCGGGAGCGACTCGCGGATCATCAGGAAGGTGCCGGTCAGGTTGACCGAGATCACCTGGTTCCACAGGTCGAGCGTGGTGCGGTGGGTGTGCGCGGAGCGCAGGATGCCCGCCGCGTTGACCAGTACGTCGATGCCGGTGAGGGCGTCGACGGCGGCGGCGACGCCCGTCCGGACGGCGGCCTCGTCGGATATGTCGAGGACCGCGGTGGTCAGCCGGCCGGCCCGGCCGTCGGCGGCCGCCTGCCCGGCGGTGGCCTTCAGTCCGGCCTCGTTCACGTCGACGGCGTGGACGCGGCCGCCCTCGGAGAGAATGCGGTGGACGGTGGCCCGGCCGATGCCGGAGCCGCCGCCGGTGATGAGGACGCGGCGTCCTTCGTAACGGTTCATGGGGCGAGCGTACCGAGTGGGTGACACGGTTTGCCAGACTGGCAGCCAATGCATTCCACAGCCCGTCCTGGCGTAGGCTGCACCCGTGAGATCTCCCCGCCCGTACTCCCCCCAGAGCGGCCCCGGAGCCCAGTCGCTCACCGAGCGCCGCAAGGCCGCCACCCAGCTCGACATCGCCCGCGCCGCCTGCGAGCTCTTCGCCGCGCACGGCCCCGACCGCACCACCGCGGAGGACATCGCCCACCGGGCCGGAGTCGCCCTGCGCACCTTCTACCGCTACTTCCGCAACAAGCAGGAGGCCGTGGCCCCGCTGCTGGCGGGCGGCGGGGACGCCTGGCGCGCGCTGCTCGCGGAGGAGCAGCCGGGGACTCCCCTCGCGGAGGCCCTGGAGCGTGCGGTGACCCGCTCGCTGAGCGATTCCAAGACCGTCGAGGAGGGGCTGCGGGTCACCCGCGGCCTGCTGCGGGCCGCCGCCTCGGACGAGGCCCTGCGGGCGGTCTGGTACCGGGTCAACCAGGACTCCGAGGAGCGACTGGTCCCCGTGGTGGCCCGGCTGGCCGGTCCGGAGGCGGACCCGATGTCGGTACGCCTCCTCGCGGCGGCCGCCACGGACGCGATCCGCGTCTCCCTGGAGCTCTGGTCCGCCGGCGACGGCCCGGTCTCGGGCCCCGGCTCCCCCGCGGACCTCGCCGTCCGAGCCCTGCGCGAGCTCACCGGCGCGATGCCCCTGCTCCGCTGAGGCGCGGAGCAGGGGCATCGTGAGGACAGTCGGTTGCGTGGGTCAGCCGTGGGTCAGCGCCACCCGCCCCAGTCGTCGTGCCAGTCGTCGTGGTGGTGCCAGCCGGCGTGGTCCCGGTTGCCCCAGTCGTTGTCGTTCCAGCCGCGGTCGTGGCCGTGCCAGCGGCCGTTCCCACCACAGCCGTCGTCCCAGTGGCCGGAGTGACGGTGGTCCGAGCGGGAGTCCCAGCCCCCGTCGTGGGCGGAGGCATTGGTGACGGGCAGCAGACCCAGGGCGAGTCCGGCGGCTCCGGCGACAACGGCTCCAACGATCCTACGGCGCATCTTCATGCACCTCCGAACATGTCGGGCTTATCGGGCTTTTACTTCCTATCAACCGTTGCGCGGGCCGAGCGGCCTGTCAAAAGCAGAAGGCCCCCCGCCGCTCTCCACGGAGAGCGGCGGGGGGCCTTCCATCAGGCACGATCCGCGTTTTTAGAGGTCGAAGTAGAGCTCGAACTCGTGCGGGTGCGGGCGCTGCGCGATCGGGGCGATCTCGTGCGTGCGCTTGTAGTCGATCCAGGTCTCGATCAGGTCCGGGGTGAAGACACCGCCGGCGAGGAGGTACTCGTGGTCCTCCTCCAGGGCCTTGAGGACGTCCTCGAGGCTGGTCGGGACCTGCGGGACGCTCGCGTGCTCGTCGGGCGAGAGCTCGTAGAGGTCCTTGTCGATCGGCTCCATCGGCTCGATCTTGTTCTTGATGCCGTCGAGGCCCGCGAGGAGCAGGGCCGAGAAGGCCAGGTACGGGTTCGAGGACGGGTCCGGCGCGCGGAACTCGACGCGCTTGGCCTTCGGGTTCGAGCCCGTGATCGGGATGCGCATGGCGGCGGAGCGGTTGCGCTGCGAGTACACCATGTTGACCGGCGCCTCGAAGCCCGGCACCAGGCGGTGGTACGAGTTCACCGTCGGGTTGGTGAAGGCGAGCAGCGACGGGGCGTGCTTGAGGATGCCGCCGATGTAGTAGCGGGCGGTGTCCGACAGGCCCGCGTAGCCGGCCTCGTCGTAGAAGAGCGGCTCGCCGCCGGCCCACAGCGACTGGTGCACGTGCATGCCCGAGCCGTTGTCACCGAAGATCGGCTTCGGCATGAAGGTCGCGGTCTTGCCGTTCTTCCAGGCGACGTTCTTCACGATGTACTTGAAGAGCATCAGGTCGTCGGCCGCGGCCAGCAGCGTGTTGAACTTGTAGTTGATCTCGGCCTGGCCACCGGTGCCGACCTCGTGGTGCTGGCGCTCGACCTGGAGGCCCTGGGCGTCCAGCTCGAGGGAGATCTCGGCGCGCAGGTCGGCGAAGTGGTCGACCGGGGCGACCGGGAAGTAACCGCCCTTGTAGCGGACCTTGTAGCCGCGGTTGTTCTCCTCGGAACCGGTGTTCCAGGCGCCGGCCTCGGAGTCGATGTGGTAGAAGCCCTCGTTCGCGGAGGTCGCGAAGCGCACGCTGTCGAACACGTAGAACTCGGCCTCGGGGCCGAAGAACGCGGTGTCGGCGATGCCGGTGGAGGCGAGGTAGGCCTCGGCCTTCTTCGCGATGTTGCGCGGGTCGCGGCTGTAGGCCTCACCCGTGATCGGGTCGTGGATGAAGAAGTTGATGTTGAGCGTCTTGTCCTTGCGGAACGGGTCCAGACGCGCGGTGCTGATGTCGGCACGCAGCGCCATGTCGGACTCGTGGATCGCCTGGAAGCCGCGGATCGAGGAACCGTCGAAGGCAAGCTCCTCCGCCGGGTCGAACGCTCGCGCCGGGATGGTGAAGTGCTGCATCACACCAGGCAGGTCGCAGAAGCGGACGTCGACGAACTTGACGTCGTTCTCCTCGATGTACTGCTTCACTTCGTCGGCGTTCTTGAACATCCAACTCCTCCTACTCCCGGTCCCGGGGCAGGGACGGGCTTTATAGCTCGTGGCGCGTCAGTGCGGTGCCGCACGCTGACCCGACCATAAGCAGACGGGATTTCCCAAGCATGACCCATTTGTTTCGCACAAGTTAACCAGGGTCCGGTCCAGGTCCTCTGGAGGAGCACCGGTACCGTGGTGGAGTGGACAACAGGCAAGCAATCGGTTCCTGGCTCTCCGGCCCGCGCGCGGCCGCCGAGGAGATGGGCGTCGACTTCGGCTATCCGGGCCAGCGGCTCGGCCTGCCCCAGTCGGGCCCCGGCTCCGCGGCCCGCTTCGGACGCCGGCTCGGCGCAGTCGCCATCGACTGGATCGGCTGCCAGCTGATCGCCTACGGGCTCATCACGCACGGAGACCTGGCCGCCGCGGGCAACTGGACGCTCGCGCTCTTCCTGTCCCTGACCCTGCTGACCGTGGCCACCGTGGGATTCACCCCCGGCAAGCGGATCCTCGGACTCCGGGTGATCGGGCAGGACGGCGGCCGCCTCGGCATCCCCCGTGTGGTGCTGCGCACCCTGCTGCTGGCCCTCGTCGTCCCGGCGCTGGTCTGGGACCGTGACGGGCGCGGGCTGCACGACCGCCTCGCGGGCGCCGTCCAGGTCAGGATCTAGCGGTACACCACCGCCGTCGCGTAGAGGTGTTCGCGCGCGGGGGCGGTGGCTCGTATACGCCGCTCGTATACACAAAGGGGCGCCTCCCGGCCATCCGGCCGGGAGGCGCCCCTTTCATGTCCCTCCGCGTCCCTCTGGGTTACGAGGAGACGGTCAGCGCATCTTTCCGCCGCGCGGCATGCGCATGCCCTTGGGCATCGGGCCCTTCGGGACCGGCATGTTGCTCATGAGGTCACCCATGGCCCGGAGCTTGTCGTTGACCTGCGTGATCTGCGGGCCGGACAGGACGCGCGGCAGCTTCAGCAGCGTCGTACGGACCTTCTTGAGCGGCACCTCGCCCTCGCCGGTGCCCACGATGAAGTCGTGGACCGGGATGTCGGGCATGATCCGGGCCAGCTTCTTCTTCTCGGCCGCGAGCAGGGTCTTGACCCGGTTCGGGTTGCCCTCCGCGATCAGGACCACGCCCGCCTTGCCGACGGCCCGGTGGACGATGTCCTGGTTCCGGTTCATCGCGACGGCCGGGGTGGTGGTCCAGCCCCGCCCCACGTTGTCCAGTACGGCCGCGGCAGCGCCCGGCTGCCCCTCCATCTGCCCGAAGGCAGCCCGCTCGGCCCGACGCCCGAAGACGATCGCCATCGCGAGGAACGCCACCAGGAAGCCCAGGATGCCCAGGTAGACCGGGTGGCCGATCAGGAAGCCGATCGCAAGGAAGACACCGAAGGTGACGATTCCCACGCCCGCGACGATGAGACCGACCTTGGGGTCGGCCTTGCGCGTCATTTTGTACGTCAGGGCGATCTGCTTCAGTCGCCCGGGGTTCGCAGCAGTCTCTGCGTTTGACTTCCTCGCCATGAGGCGAGTTTACGTGTCCTGCGGGGTCCGGGTCGCCGCGGCCTCGAGTACGTGCTCGGTTTCCACCCGGTCCTTCGCCCGGCGGCGGTCCTCCAGGACGGCCGCCCAGGCATTGCGCCGGGCACCGCTCATGAGCAGCGATTCCAGGCCCCGGAAGGCCTCGCTGAAGGACGGGATGGCGATGGCGCGGACTGGCGCGGCCTGCATGATGTCGACCCCTACTCTCGCTGCTCGCTCTGTGGCGTGTGCGGTGCGTGGATCCAGCGTCACCGACTGGTGTTACCAGGGCATGGCCGGTCGGTCAAATGTGATGGACACGTTGCAAACAAAGACGCGGCCCGCCGGACTTCTCACACGAAAGAAGCCTAGGGGCCGCGCCGATGCGGTGTTACCGATTGGTAAGCATTGTGCGTGAGTTCACACGCACACAGAGTCAGGAGGACTGCGCTCCGGTCCGGGCGCGCTTCTCCATCGCCTGGTTGTACAGGCGTCCGGCGCGGTACGAGGAGCGGACCAGCGGGCCGGACATCACGCCGGAGTAGCCGATCTCCTCGGCCTCCTTCGCCAGCTCCACGAACTCGGCCGGCTTCACCCAGCGCTCCACGGGGTGGTGCCGCGGCGAGGGCCGCAGGTACTGGGTGATGGTGATGAGCTCGCAGCCGGCCTCGTGGAGGTCCTTCAGCGCCTGGCTGACCTCCTCGCGCTCCTCGCCCATGCCGAGGATCAGGTTCGACTTGGTGACCAGGCCGTACGCGCGGGCCTTGGTGATCACCTCGAGGGAGCGCTCGTACCGGAAGCCGGGGCGGATCCGCTTGAAGATCCGCGGCACCGTCTCGACGTTGTGCGCGAAGACCTCGGGACGGGAGGCGAAGACCTCCTCCAGCAGCTCCGGAACCGCGTTGAAGTCGGGGGCCAGCAGCTCGACCTTGGTGTGCCCGGCCTCGCGGCCGGCCGTCTGCTGGTGGATCTGGCGCACGGTCTCCGCGTACAGCCACGCGCCGCCGTCCGCCAGGTCGTCGCGGGCGACGCCGGTGATGGTGGCGTAGTTCAGGTCCATGGTGACCACGGACTCGCCGACGCGACGCGGCTCGTCCCGGTCGAGGGCCTCGGGCTTGCCCGTGTCGATCTGGCAGAAGTCACAGCGCCGGGTGCACTGGTCGCCACCGATGAGGAAGGTGGCCTCGCGGTCCTCCCAGCATTCGTAGATGTTCGGACAGCCGGCTTCCTGGCACACCGTGTGCAGTCCTTCGCCCTTCACCAGGGCCTGCATCTTGGTGTACTCGGGACCCATCTTCGCCCGGGTCTTGATCCACTCGGGCTTGCGCTCGATGGGGGTCTGACTGTTACGGACCTCCAGGCGCAGCATCTTGCGTCCGTCGGGTGCGACTGCGGACACGACCGGCTCCCTGTGACTTCGATTCTTCGGCGCCCACCAGGGTACGCCCGTAAATTCGTACGCTCTTACGTCCGCCAACCGGGGGCCGGCCGGACGCATTCCCCCGCGGGGTCAGGCCCCGGCGGCTTCGATCTCGCGGGGCCGCAGCTCGGCGTTCTCCAGCACGTCCCTCAGGTGCCGTTCGACGACCGGCAGCACCTCGGCGATGGTGACCTCCCGGCCCAGTTCGTACGAGAGCGAGGTCACACCGGCGTCCCGGATCCCGCAGGGGATGATCCGGTCGAACCAGGTGCTGTCCGGGTTCACGTTCAGGGAGAAGCCGTGCATCGTGACGCCCTTGGCGACGCGGATGCCGATGGCGGCGAGCTTGCGGTCCTCGCGGCGCTGGCCGGCGTTGGACGGGGCGTACTCGGGGCCGTGGAGACGGGCGTCGAACTCGTCGTCGCCCGTACGCGGGTCCGTGGCGGGCACCGTGAAGTCGAGGGAGAGGCCGCCGATCGCCGGGCGCTGCTCCACGGGGTCGCCGAGCACCCAGACGCCGGAACGGCCCTCGATCCGGGTCGTCTCCAGGCCGAAGTCGGCGGCGGTGCGGATGAGGGCTTCCTCGAGGCGGCGCACGTGGGCGACCACGTCGACGGGACGCGGCAGCTTCATGATCGGATAGCCGACCAGCTGGCCAGGGCCGTGCCAGGTGATCTTGCCGCCGCGGTCCACGTCGATGACCGGGGTCCCGTCCAAGGGGCGCTCACTGGGATCCGTGCGCCGGCCGGCGGTGTAGACCGGCTCGTGCTCCACCATCAGGCAGGTGTCGTCGATCTCGTCGGCGAAGCGGGCGGCGTGCACCCGGCGCTGCTCTTCCCAGGCCGCGGTGTACTCGACGGATTCCGGCCCGAAGCCCAGATGGACAAACCGAAGCTCAGTCACCGCAGCGCCTCCTCGTTGAACCTGCTGTGTGTGGAACCTGCCGTGTGCACGTATCGCACCCCGGTCAAGAGTACGGCGGCCCGCGCGCGGCCCCTCAGGCCCCCGGTCCGGACCGTCCCGCGGGCCCGGCGGCGGGCCCGGCGGCCGTCTCGCCCGGCCGGAGGGCCGGCAGCCGGCGGGGCCGCCCGCGGCCCGCGGGCGGCCGGTCGGGATCCTCGTCGGCCCTCGGCAGCCTGCGGTGACCCTCGGAGTGATCGTTGACCCAGCCGCACACCCCGCACGCGTAGCGCCCGTCCAGGCCCGCGATGTAGGTGCCGCAGCGGCGGCACTCCGCCTCGGTGATCTCGGGGGCGGGCAGCGGGGCGGTGGATTCCGCGTACGGATCGGGGCGGTGTGCCTCGTGGGGCCGGCGGGTCATGTGGCGCAGCGTACGCGGACCGAGTGGACCGGTCCGTAAAGAGCCCTACCCATTCTGCACACGATCGGATGAATGTGGGGCAGAGAGGGCGGTCCGAGGAGAGTTGGCCGCTACATTCACGCCGTTCACAGGGCCGGGACCCCGGTCCGTCACGTACGGAAACCGTGGAGCCGATGACCGAACGACCTGCCCAGCGTGTCCCCAACCGGCAGCTCGCGGCACTGATCGCGGAAGCCGGGTTCTCCAACGCCGGGCTCGCCCGGCGTGTCGACCAGCTCGGTCTGGAACACGGTCTGGACCTGCGGTACGACAAGACGTCCGTGACCCGCTGGCTACGCGGCCAGCAGCCCCGCGGCACCACCCCGGCGCTGATCGCGGAGGTCTTCACCCGGCGCCTGGGGCGGCGGCTGTCGGCGCAGGACCTGGGCCTGGACGCGTGCGCCCCCGTGTACGCCGGGCTGGAGTTCGCGGCCACCCCGGAGGAGGCCGTGGACATCGCGAGCGGGCTGTGGCGCAAGGACTCCGGCTCCCACGCCGAGCTGCGCAAGATCGCCTTCACCCCGGCCGGGCTGGTGGTGCCCAGCCGGGACTGGCTCATCGGACGCGCCGACGAACGCGTCGCCCGCGGCGCCGACCCCGCCGCGCACCGGGTCCCGGCCCAGGGCCGCACCACGGTGCCCCGGCAGCGCCAGATCGACCGGGGGCCCGGACAGCGGGTGACCAGCGGGGACATCGCGGCGCTGCGGTCGGTGAGCGAGCTCTTCCGGACCCTGGACCACACCTACGGCGGGGGGCACGCCCGGCAGGCCCTGGTGCGGTACCTGGAGCACGAGGCCGAGCCGATGCTGCGCGGCACCTACGGCGAGACCACCGGCCGCCGCCTGTTCGCCGCCGCCGCCGACCTGACCCGGCTCGCGGGCTGGACCTCGTACGACATCGCCGCGCACGGCCTGGCCCAGCGGTACTTCGTCCAGGCGCTGCGGCTGGCGCAGGCCGCCGGGGACCGGCAGTACGGGTCCTACGTGCTGATCACCATGAGCCGTCAGGCGGTCTACCTCGGGCACGGCCGGGAGGCGGTGCAGCTGGCCCGGGTCGCGCAGCAGGGCGTGGGCTCGGGTCCGCCGCCGGTGGTGCAGTCGCTGCTGCACGCCTCGGAGGCGCGGGGGCACGCGGTCCTCGGCGAGGTGCGGGCGGCGACGGCCTCGCTGGTGCGGGCCGAGCGGGCGCTGGGCGCGGCCCGGCCGGGGGACGACGTACCGCACTGGGCCCGGCTGTTCGACGAAGGGCAGCTGGCGGACGAGTTCGGGCACTGCCACCGCGACCTCCAGCAGTACCGGGCCTCCGCCCAGCACGCGGAGCGCTCGCTCCAGCTGCGGGCACCGGGCTTCGCGCGCTCGCGGCTGTTCTGCCGGGTGGTGCTGGCCACGGCGCGGCTGGGGCTCGGCGAGCTGGACCAGGCGTGCGCGCTGGGGGCGGAGGCGGCGCAGCAGGCGATGGAGATGCGGTCGGTGCGCGCGGTGGAGTACGTACGGGACTTCGAGCGGCGGCTGGAGCCGTACCGGGACGCCTCGGCGGTGCGGACGTACCGGGACCGGGTGTCGGCGCTGTCCTGACGGGTCCCGGCGCGGATGGATGGGCCCGGCCGGATGGATGGGCCCGGCCGGATGGATGGGCCCGGCCGGACGGGCCCGGCCCCGCGCGGGGACCGGGCCCGGTGCTCGGGCGGCCGTGCCGTCAGGCCGCCGCGGGCAGCGCGGACTCCGGCTGGGCCGGCAGCGGGATGCCGAAGTCGCGCAGCAGGGCGGTGGCGGCGCGGCGGGCGGAGTGCAGGGCCCCCTCGACGGTGTTGGAGTCGCGGTGGTCCCCGCACACGTAGAGCCCGGCCAGGACCCGTACCGGCCGCTGCCGGTCGTGCGGCGGGGGCATCGCCGGGACGGCCTCCGGGGTGTGGTGGACGGTCAGCAGCTCCCAGTCCCGCGTCGAGGTGTCGTACAGCCGGGCCAGGCGGGAGGCGACCGTCCGCAGGGGCGGCGGCGGGCCGTGCACGGTGGTGGTGACCAGGCCGCGGGCGGCGGGGGCCCGGGTGGGGTCGACCGCGCTCATCACGGTGGTGTGGGCGAGCGGCCACTTGGGGTCGGCGTCCAGGAGCAGCGAGCCGTCCCAGGGCAGGGGTGCGGGGGTGGCGTGGTGGATGACGGTGACCTCGTGGAAGCCCGGCACGCGCAGCCCCGGGAGCAGTTGGGCGGCGGCCCGGGCGCCGGTGGCGAGCAGGACGGCACGGCAGCCGAACTCCCCGTGCTCCTCGGTGGTGACGAGGTTGGTCGCCACCGACCGCACCCGGATCCCGGTCCGTACCGTGCCGGGCGGCAGGGACGCCGCGAGCAGGCCGGGCAGGGTGGCGGCGCCGCCCTCGGGCACCGCGAGGCGGCCCCTGGCGAAGGTGCGCAGCGCGAGGTCGGCCACGCGGCTGGACGTGGTGAGCTCCGGGTCGCGGAGCAGGGCGGACAGCAGGGGCCGCAGGACGCCGGCCACGGTGCGCGGCGGCAGGCCGCGGGAGCCGAGGGCGGCGAGGGCGGTGCGCTCGGGCCGGGCGAGGACGCGTTCCACGGGCAGCGCCGCGAGCCGCCCGAGCGCGGCGCTGAAGCGGGCCTGGTCGAGGGAGCCGCTGGCCAGCGCGCGGGCGGGGGTCAGGGCCCCGGCCCGCTGCTGCCTGCCGTCGGCGCCGTGCACCAGCACCCCGGGGGCGAAGGGGCGCAGGACCAGCCCCGTGAGGCCCGGGGTGCGGGCCGGTTCGGTGTACGCGGTGCTGAGGAGCTGGCCGACCCGGTCGAGCCGGAACCCGTCGGCCGATTCGGTGGCCATGCGGCCGCCGGGGTCGTCCGCGGTCTCCAGGACGCTGACGGTGACCCCGGCCGCGATCAGGTGGTGCGCGGCCGCGAGTCCTGAGACTCCGGCTCCTACGATGACGACGTCCGCGTGATGTGCGGCATGGTGTGAGCTGCTGAGCACGTGCCCCTCCCCGAGGTCGGCGCGGCTGTGTGGGGATCCTCCTTCCCCCAACGGACTCCGGGAGAACCCCACTTGCGGTGGGGATTCCGTACAACTCCGGTCGCACGACGGTCGCACACGGGTCACGAACGGTCGCACACGATCGGGAGCCTGCGCCGTCTACGGCTTGAGCGCCGCCCTGATCGACTCCTCGATGCCGGGGTACGTGAACTCGAACCCGGCCTCCGTCAGCCGGGCCGGGCGCGCCCGCTGACTGCCCAGCACGTCCTGCGACAGCTCGCCGAGCACGAGGCGCAGGACGGGGGCCGGGACGGCGAACACGGCCGGGCGGCGCAGTACGCGTCCCATCGCGGCGGTGACCTCCCGGTTGGTCAGGGGCTGCGGGGCGGTGAGGTTGAAGGGGCCGGAGAGGCCCGGGGTGTCGATCAGGAACCGCAGGGCGGCGACCTCGTCGTGCAGGGAGATGAACGACCAGTACTGGCGGCCGCTGCCGAGCCGGCCGCCGATCCCGGCCCGGAAGACGGGGAACATCCGCCCCCACGCCCCGCCCCCGGCGGCGACCACCAGGCCGGTGCGGGCGAACACGGTCCGGATCCCGGTCTCCCGGGCGGGGGCGGCGGCGGCCTCCCACTCGGCGCAGACCTCGGGCAGGAACCCGGTGCCGGCGGGAGCGCTCTCGTCGACGGCCCGTTCCCCGGTGTCGCCGTAGTACCCGACGGCGGAGCCGCACACGAGCACGGGCGGCGGGGTGTCGAGGGCGGCCATGGCCCGGGCGACGGCGGCGGTCCCGAGCACCCGGCTGTCGCGGATCTCGCGCTTGTACGCGTCGGTCCAGCGGTGGTCCCCGATGCCGGCCCCGGCGAGGTGCACGACGGCATCGCACCCGCGCAGCCCGTCGGGGTCGACGTATCCGGCCCGGGGATCCCACCGCGCCTCACCGGGGGCGGCGGGGGCGCGGCGCACGAAGCGGACGGTGCGGTGGCCGTCGGCGTGGAGGGAGCGCACGAGGGCCTGGCCGATGAGTCCGGAGGATCCGGTGAGGGCGATACGCATGCGGCCAGTGTCCCTGCCGGGAGGTGTCGTGCGGGGGGTTGTCCGCCGTCCGGCCGCCCGCCTGCCCAATCCAGCCCCGCCGGCGCTTGAGGCGCGGGGTCCGGGGCGGAGCCCCAGGAGGGGGTCCGGGCGCAGCCCGGGGAACGGGCGGAGGGCGGGTGGGGGACTTCGCCCCGCGCAGCGGCGCACCGGCCCGCGAGCGCCCCACCGGCCCCGCAGGGTCAGGCTCCGCCCAGCCAGGTGCCCACCGCGTACGTCACCCCCATCGCGACGCCCCCGCCCACCACGTTCCGCAGCACCGCCCGGGACGCAGCGGCCCCGCCCAGCCGGGCGCTGACCACCCCGCACAGCGCCAGCGCCCCCAGCACCGCCACCACCGTCACCGGCACCCGCCACGACGCCCCCGGCAGGACGACCGCCAGCAGCGGCAGCACCGCCCCCGCCGTGAAGGCCACCAGGCTCGCGAAGGCCGCGTGCCACGGGTTCGCCAGCTCGTCCGGCTCGATCCCCAGTTCCACCCGCGCGTGCGCCCGCAGCGCGTCCCGTTGCGTCAGCTGTTCGGCGGCCTCGCGGGCCACCTCGCGGCTCAGGCCCCGGGCGCCCAGCAGCTCCGTCAGCTCGTCCAGCTCCGCTTCCGGCTCCTCCGCCAGCTCCTTGCGCTCCACCTCCAGCGCCGCCCGTTCGGAGTCCCGCTGTGAGCTGACCGACACGTACTCGCCCGCCGCCATCGACAGCGCCCCCGCCAGCAGCCCGGCCACGCCCGCCGTGAGGATCACGGTGCGCGAGGTGGTGGCGCCGGCGACGCCGACCACGAGGCCCGCGGTGGAGATGATGCCGTCGTTGGCTCCGAGCACCCCGGCCCGCAGCCAGTTCAGCCGGGTGCTGATCGCCGCGCTCCGCACGTCCGTCACGGGACCACTGTCCCCGCCCGCGCCTGCCGGGGCCACCCGGCGTGCGCGGCCGGGGCCGCCGTACCAGGGTGGAGGGGTGAGACGCGGACGGGAGGAGCCGGGCCGGCTGCAGGGGGCCCCGCCGCCGCGCTGGGCCCGGATCGCGCCCGCGGTGGCCATGGTGGCGCTCTGCCTCACCCAGTGGACCACCCGTACGGCGGAGCTGGCCTACTTCCTGGCGGCCCTGCCCGCCGTGGCCGCCTTCGCGTACGGGCCCGCCGGCACGGCCGTCTTCGCCGGGCTCGTGCTCCTCCTGCTGGGCATTCCCGACCTCGGGGTGGGACAGGCCCGCGGCAGCGACCTGGCCACCGTGGCCACCGTCGGACTGCTCAGCGTGATCATCGCCTGGGTGCGGCGGCGCCGGGACACCCAGCTGGTCAGTGTGCGGACGGTCGCCGAGGCCGCCCAGCTGGCGGTGCTGCCGCCGGTCCCGGAGCGGGTCGGCCGGGTGCGCTGCGCCGGGCTGTACCGGGCGGCGCAGCGGGGCACGCTGGTCGGCGGCGACCTGGTCGACGTACGGGCCGGGCCGTACGGGGTGCGGGCGGTGGTCGCGGACGTGCAGGGGCACGGGCTGGCGGCCGTCGGGACGGTGGCGTCGCTGCTCGGCGCGTTCCGCGAGGCGGTCCTGGACGACCCGGCGCTGGCGGCGGTGGCGGCGCGGCTGGACCGGCGGCTGACGGCGGACGCGGCCGCGGAGTCCGCCGCGCATCCGGAGCTGTTCGCGACGGCGCTGCTGCTGGAGTTCCCGCCCGGGCTGCCCGTCGTACGGGTGGTGTCGTGCGGGCATCCGCCGGCGCTGCTGCTACGGGGCTTCGCGGTCACGGAAGTGGCCGTGGAACCGGGGCCCCCGCTCGGTCTGGGGCTGGCCGGGCCGGCCGGCGCGGTGGTGGCCGAGGTCCCGCTGCTGCCGGGCGACCGGCTGCTCGCGCACACCGACGGGGTCACCGAGGCACGGGACGCGGCGGGGAACTTCTACCCGCTGTCCGCCCGGGTGCCGGTGCTGGCGAACGACCCGGCCGGGCTGGTCCCGGCCGTCTGGCGGGACCTCGCCGCCTTCACCCGGGGCGGCCCGCGCGACGATGTCGCGCTGCTGCTGCTGTCCCCGGACCACGAGATCCGTACGGGGCGTCATCGTCCCTGAGGTACGGGAGGAAGCATGTCCATGCTGATCATCAGGGGGACCTTCCGGGCGAAGGGCTTCAAGCCGGACGGTGACACCGTCTCCTTCACCCCGGACGACGTGGCGGACTGGAAGCGGGTGCCCGGCGTCCACCGGATCCTGCCGAAGGCCGACGGCCGCGCCGCCGTCCGATTGGAGGGCGTCGACGCGCTGGAGACCCACTACGGGGACGACGAGTCGGGGGTGCAGCACCAGCCCCTGCCGCTGGCGCACCGGGCCGCGGACGAACTGCTGAAATGGCTCGGCTTCACCGACTTCCACCGCGACGAGGAGGAGACCATCACCTCGACGATCCCCGACGCGGTGCCCGGCTTCGTCCTCACCGGCGGCGCCGACGTCTACGGCCGGTGCGTGGCCCTGGTCGGCCGCAGGAACCCCCCGGCGTTCAACGGGTACGGGATCGACGTCGACGTCGACCAGTTGAAGAAGACCGCCAACCACCACCTGGTCAAGGAGGGCCTGGCCTATCCGACGTTCTACACCGGCTTCCCCGACCACCTGCGCACCGCCCTGGCCGTCGCCGCGAAGGCGGCGAAGGACGCGGTCCCCAGGAAGGGCGTCTGGGCCCAGGACGTGACCACCGACGGCTTCAAGGTCACCGACATGGAGTCGATCACGGCCGACAACGGGGCGGTGATCCTGCCGAAGCTGTTCCGCCGGCTGAAGGACTACCTGGACCTCGACCTGGAGGGCCCGCCCCTGGCCTGCCTCCCCGCCTTCCTCGCCGGAGCCGGCGACCGCTTCTACCTCCAGGGGAAGGCCGACCGGCTCACCGGCCTCCAGCGGATCGTCAAGGTGGACGACGGGACCATGAGGATGACCCGCCCGGTCGAGGAGATCACCTTCGACGAGAAGTGAGCCGGGCCGGCCGGCGCACGGGCCGGCCGGCCGGCATGTCAGCCCCCGTTGGCGACGATGAAGGCGCGGACCATCCGGCAGGTGACATTGGACGGGCGGTGGATCCCCACGCGCACCGCCATCGTCCGTATCTTGCGGTTGGTGGCGCGCTTGGCGTCGTACGTCCCCGTGTCGAGCAGGGAGATGGCCAGGCGCATGGCCTTCAGACGGCGGTTGTGGTTCTCGTACCACTCGCGGGGCAGACCCGCCGGCAGCGGCTTCTTCTTGGGCATCGAAATGATCGCGGCAGCGGCCATCTACAGCCTCCCAAACGGTAGTTGGCTTCCTGTCGTGCTCCTTCGATTTTAGTGGGGGGCACTGACAAAAGCCCTGGCCGCGCGGAGTCTGACTACCCTTGCCGGCATGGAGATCTGGATCAATCCCGCCTGCTCGAAGTGCCGGAGCGCGCTGACCCTGCTGGACGCGGAGGGCGCCGACTACACGGTGCGCCGCTACCTGGAGGACGTACCGTCCGAGGACGAGATCCGGGAGGTGCTCGGCCGGCTCGGGCTGGAGCCGTGGGACATCACGCGCACCTCCGACGCCCTCGCGAAGGAGACCGGCGTACGGGACCTGCCGCGCGAGGAGACCGACGAGGCGCGGGCCCGCTGGATCGCCCACCTCGCCGCCCACCCGAAGCTGATCCAGCGCCCGATCATCACCGCCGAGGACGGCACGGCCGTGGTCGCCCGCTCCGAGGAAGCCGTCCGCGACGCCCTTTCCCGCACGGGCGGGGCCTCCTAGTACGGGAACTGGGCCGGGGCCAGGAGACGGGCGATCTCGGCGGGCGCCGTCAGGGGCAGCGCGTGGTGGGAGACGCCGGGCAGTACGCCGACCCGCGCGCCCGGCAGTGCGGCGCGCGCGGCGCCGGCGGCCCGGCGGGGGTCGTGACAGCGTGCCCGCCCCGCGAAGAGGACCTCAACCGGCAGCCCGCCGAGCCCGGCCGCGTCCGGGCGCGGGCCGGTGACCGGCCGCACGGTGGGGAAGGCGGCCGTCTCCTCCTGGAGCCGCGTCCAGGCGGGGTCGAGCGGCACCCCGCCGGTCTCCCAGGCCAGGAAGGAGCGGATCCGGGCCGGGGTGGGCCGTAGCAGCACGGGCAGCGCGCGCAGGACGTAACCGGGGCGCAGCCCGGCGAAGACCTGGGTCGGGTCGAGCAGGACGAGCCGGCCGAGCCGCCCGGGCCGCCGCGCTGCGGCGTGGGCGGCGACCCAGGCCCCGTATGAGTGCCCGGCCAGCGTGACGGGCCCCCCGTCGAGGCCGCCGAGGTCGCGCAGGCCGTCGAGGAGCGCGTCGAGCCAGTCCGCGAGGTCCGCGACGGTCCGCATCTCCCGCCCGGGCGCCGGGACGCTGAGCCCGGGCTCTCCGACCAGGTCCACGGCGTGCACCCGCCGGCTCCGGGCCGGCCCGGCGGCGACGCAGGCACCCCACACGGTGGAGGTGGCCCCGCCCCCGGGCAGCAGCACGAGCGGCGGCGCCCCGACGGGACCGCAGCTGTTGACGCGGGTCACTCCGTACGGCGTGGGCACGTCGACGGCCTCGACGGGCCGGGGCCACTGGGCGAGCACCTCGCCGTAGGCGGCACGGAAGGACGTCCGGGACATGGCTGGCTCCAATGCCTCGCTGGGCGATAATCTCGCTCAGCGAGAGATCCTAGGCCGGGTCGATGCGGGAGGCAATGTGGACGAGGGCTTGAACCGCGACGAGGGCGATGACGTGGGCGATGACGTGGACGGCAACCTCGAACTGGTGCACCTGCTGCGTGCGGTGGCCGTCGAATTCGGCTTGCGCCAGGCGGAGTTCGCCACTGCCAACGGCATGCACCCGACTGACGTACGGGCCCTGATCTGCCTCCTGGACGCCGCCCGCGCCGCCGAACCCGCCACACCGGGCCTCCTGCGCACCCGGCTCGGCCTCAACTCGGCGGGCACCACCGGCGTGATCGACCGCCTGGAGCGCCTGGGCCACGTGGAACGCGTCCGCGACCCCGAAGACCGCCGCCGCGTCCTGCTCCGGGTCCGGCCGGAGGCGGTCCGACTGGGGCAGGAGTTCTTCGGGCCGGCGATCAACACCCTGCTCGGCGCCCTCACCCCCCTCTCGCCCGCCGAACGCACCACCATCCGCGACTTCCTGACGGCAGCCCGGGAGGCATTCACCCCCTGAGGGCACATTCGGCCCAGACGGTCTTCCCGACCAGCCGGTCCGAAACCCCCCAGGCGGCGGCAACGGCCCCGACGAGCTGGAGCCCGTACCCGCTCCCGCCGGGGCTGGGCCGCCGGTCCCTCCGCCCGTCCGACACCTCGACCCGCACCACCTCACCGAGGCGGCTGACCCGCAGCTCGAAGTCCCGCCCGGGCACCCGCCCGTGCGTCACGGCGTTGGCGGCGAGCTCGGCGATGACGAGCCCGACATCGTCGGAGACCCTGCCGCCGTGCGGAAACCCCCAGGCGTGGAGCTGGACGAGCGCCAGATGCCGGGCCAGCCGCGCACCGCGCGCGGTGGCACTGAACCGCTGCACGAAGACGAGGCCTTGCAGGGCGGCGTCCAGGCCGGTGACCAGATCGGCCCAGGCGCGGTCGAGCTGGGGGAGGACGTTGGCGAGCCATTGAACGTCGTCCTCGGAACCAGCACCCGTCGCGTCATGCATGACATCCCACCATTCGTTCGAGTACTCAATCACGTTGAGTGACAACAGAGTTACGCCAGCGGAGCTACGATCGAAAGCGTCCGAATGACCGACCTGCACCTTGGTCGGAGTGGCATATTCCGACCTGCTCGACCTGGGGGAACGCGTCGGGCCCGGTCGTGACCAACCGCATGGGAACGTGGGAAGGGAGCGCCCGTGGAGCCGGATCCACGCCGCCGATTCGCCGAGGAACTCAAAAGTGCCCGGGAGCTGTACCCGGAGCACCGCCTCTCCCAGACGAATGCGGCCCGTCTGGCGCGCACGTCGAAGAGCACGATCAGCCGTGTGGAATCAGGGGAAGGGCCGGTCCCTCCGGAGCTGCCGGCGGTGCTTGATCAAATCTTTCAGACCGACGGCTTGTTCAAGCGACTGTACGAAGAGACCGTCGCGCAGAGCTTCCCGGCGATACATCGACGCCGCATGAGGCTGGAGCGGGAGGCGATCGCCATCTGGGAATGGTCCCAGCACGTCGTACCTGGGTTGTTGCAGACCTCCGACTACGCGCGTGCCATTCTCTGCAAAGGTGACCCTCGCATCGGCGAGACCGAGATCACGAAGGCCGTACGCGCCCGACTCACTCGTCAGGACATCCTTCGGGGCGCTGCCCCTCCGCAGGTGCGCGTGGTGTTGTGCGAATCCGTACTCCATCGCCACTTGGGGCACCGCGATGTGATGCGAGCTCAACTCGGGGCATTGCTGACGCACATGGAGCACCCCACGATCGGCATCCGCGTGCTGCCCCTCGACGCCGAGGCACACTTGATGATCAACAGTTCAGCAAGCTTCCTCACAGCCCCCAGCCACGTGACCGTGGTCTGCGTGGAGGCGTACCGTACTACCGGAATCATCGATGAGCCGGAGCATGTGCGGGCAGCACAGCGTGCCTTCGAGGACCTGATGGGCGAGGCTCTTTCCGCGCGGCGCAGCGCAGACCTCATCAGAGAACAGATGGAGAAACTGACGTGAAGATGCACCCTGCCCCGGAACAGGACTGGTGGATAAAGTCCAGCCACAGTGGGGCCGACCAAGGCAACTGCATCGAGATTGCCGCCGGTACTGGAACCGTCCGCATCCGGGACTCCAAAGTGACCAGCGGTCCCGAGCTGACAGTGGCCCCCACCACCTGGGCCACCTTCCTGGACGGGATCACGGCGGCCCGCTGAACCTGGGCCGGGTCAGGGCTGGTTTGGGGGTTTCCCGTCAGTCCCATCGTCCTTCCGGTTCGTGCCGGTCCCTCAAGGGCGCTCACTTCGTTCGCGTCGCTTCGCGATGGCCTTCGGCGACCCTTGACCGACCAGCCCGCCCCGGAAAGACAAGGACTGCCGGGAACCCCCCAAAAGAACGGTCACGGGGCAGGAAGGGGAGGGGCGGGTCCCTCATCGACGAGACGAGGGGCCAGGCCTTGGCCATGCCCCGCATTCGGGCCCGTGCGCTGCCCGGCAAGGCCGGGGGCCAGGTTACCCGCACCACCTGCCGATCAGGCCCCGTCCGGGACCGGTGGGCGCGACAGATCGCTACGCGCTCCTCATGGCTTGGCGTCCGGCGACCGTCCGGGGCTGATACCCGCATCAAATGACGAACAGGGCAGCATCCGGGACCGGTGGGCGCAGCAGATCGCTACGCGCTTCCCTCGGTACGGCGTCCGGCGGTCTCGGGTCAGGCGGCCAGGTGCCGGTAGAGCGCCTGGTGGCCTTCAGGGGTGGGGTGTATGCCGTCTATGAGCAGGTCGGGCTTTCCCCGGAGCGGGTCCCACATGTCGACGAAGTCGATGTGGTTGCCCTCGCACCACGTCCGGAGGGATTCCCGGAGGGCCAACGCCCTGTTCTCCGTGAAGCGCAGGCCCTCGTAGTCGCCGGTGCGCTCTTCGTCCAGCCAGACGGGGCCCAGGACGACGAGGCGGGCGTTGTGCGCGTGGGCCGTCGCGGCGAGCGCGTCGAGACCGTCCGTGAGGTTCACGAGTCCGTCGGCGTCCGGCGCGGAGAGCGGTACGGCGGAGTCGTTGATCCCTGCGGCGAGCAGGATGGTGTCGGGAAGGCGAGGGGCCAGCAGGGCGGGCGTCTGCTCGCTGACGGCGGCCAGGGTGCTGCCGGGTATGGCGAGGTTGAAGACCCGGTGGGCCGTCTCGTTCTCGGCGATGTGGGCAGCCGCCAGACGGGCCGCCCAGCCGCCCTGCGGATCACATCGGCCGTAGGCGATGCTGTCGCCCACGATCACGATCCGCGCCGCCGGGCGCAGCGGCTTCGCGTCTAGGTAGGCCCAGGCGCTCTCCCCGGACGAGAGGATGACGCGCCGGCGGGTGTAGTCGTCGACCTCGTAGGCGTCGGCTGCGGCGAGTTCCCGGTCGGTGAGGTGGAGGACGGATCCCTCGACCACGCTGCCGAGCTTGCGCTCCAGGATCAGGTGTACGTCAAGGCCGCTGGCGGCGATCACGTCCGGGTCGGTGATCTTCAGCGGCCTGGTCGCGTACCCGGCCAGCGACGCGGGACGGCTGGGCACGGCCTGGCCGAAGAGGGCCTTCTGAACCTTCGGGTCCATCAGCGTGCCGAAGGAGAACAGGAGGTGGGGGCGCGACTCGCTCACGATGGGGCTTTCTTCAGGAATCGGTCAACTATGTTGATCAAGGTACCCACTCCCCCCTCCTGCCGTCCGTGGTGATCTGTCGCGCCCACCGCTCCCGGATGGGGACCTGATCAACATGTGGTGCAGGTATCAGCCCAAGACGGCTGTCGGACGCCATGCCGGGAGGAGCGCGTAGCGATCTGGCGCGCCCGCCGGTCCCGGACGGGGTCCTGATCGTCATGAGGTGTGGGTAGTCGGGCCCCGGCATGGCCGGGCAGGGCACGGGCCCGGATGCGGGACATGGCTGCGGCCCGGTCCCTCGTCTCTTCGCTGGGGGAGTCACCCCCCTCCTCCTGCGCCGTGACCGTTCCTTCGGGGGCTTCCCGGCAGCCTTTCGGCTTTTCGGGGCGGGTCGGTCGGTCAAGGGTGGAGCGAAGCGACATCGCGTAGCGACGCGAACGAAGTGAGCGCCCTTGACGGGCCGGCACGAACCGGAAGGACGATGGGACTGACGGGAAGCCCCCGGACCCGCCCTGAGACGGGCCCGCCGGACCCCGCTCCCCCACCCCCCGCCCCGGCCTTCACGCCGCCCCCACGCCCCGCCCCGCTAGGGTGGCCCGAGGAGCAAAAGCAGACAAACCGCACCAAAGGACCGGCGCCGTGACGGAGCAGCAACCCGACCCCAGCCCCACCACCAGCCCCCGCTACCCCATCGCGCCGTCCCGGCGCGGGGCCGACTGGATGTTCGGAGGGGTGTACGGGACCGTGCTGGCCAGTGGGCTGCTGGCCGCGCTGGAGCAGCAGGGGGAGGCGTACACCCCCTTCTACGACGCCAGCTGGGTCCTGGTCACCGCCGTCACCGCCGCGCTGGCGCACGGGTACGCGCACCACATGGCCGACCACCGGGCCGGCTCCGCCGCGCACCGGTGGCGGTTGCTGGGCCGGGCCCTGTGGAACGAGTGGCCGATGATCGCGGCCACCCTCCCCACCGTCCTGCTGCTCCTGCTCGCGGGGGTCGCGCACTGGGAGCCGTACGGGGTGACGGCCGCCGGGCTCGGACTGAACACGGCGCTGCTGTTCGGCTGGGGGGCCTTCGTCGCGATCCGGGTCGGCTACCGGATCGCCTCGGCGCTGCTCATCGGCCTGGCCGACGCCGCGATCGGGCTGGCCATCATCGTGGCCAACGCCCTCATCAAGTAGCCAGCTGCCGCTCCGCCTCGGCCAGGATCCACGTCAGCCGGGCCCCGAACTCCGCCCCGCGCGGGTCCGGCACCCCCGTGCGGGCGGCGTCGAGCAGCGCGTCCAGGGCGCGCCCGCAGGCGCCCGGTACGTCGCTCCAGTCCGGCAGCGCGAAGACGCCCTCGGCCCCGCGCAGTTCCAGCCCCACTCCGGCGGCCGCCTGCGGCGCGCTCAGGCTGAGCACGGCGGTGCTGGCGGCACCGGAGGCGTGCCGCAGGGCCAGTTGGACCAGGTCCGACGGGCCCCGGGTGGCGGAGACGGCGGTGACCTCGCCCAGGACCGGGATCAGGACGGACAGGGCATGCGGGCCGACGTCCCACAGCCCGCCCTTGGTCTTGCGCCAGGGCGAGTCGGCGTAAGCGCTGGGTTCGCCGGCGGGCGGGAAGACCGCGCCGAGCCAGTGCGCGGAGGCGGTGAACCACCCGGTGCGTCCGGCCTGTTCGAGGACCCACCCCGCGGTGGGCTCGGCGAAGCGGAGGGTGAGGAAGACGACGGAGGCGACGCCGTGCGCCCCGGCGGCGTCGGCGACGGCCCGGGCGTCCTCCACCGTGGTGGCGACGGGCTTGTCGAGCAGCAGGTGGCAGCCGGCGGCGGCCGCGCGCACGGCGAGCGGGGCCTGGACGTCCGGCGGCAGGGCGAAGGCGGCGACGTCGCAGTCGGCGAACAGCGCGTCGGGGTCTTCGTACACCTTCACCCCGTACGCCTGGGCCAGCTCGGCCGCGGCTTCGGGGCGCCGGCCCCAGACCCCGGCGAATTCGGAGCCGGTGTGCGCGGCGAGGGCGGGGGCGTGGGTGCGGCGGGCCCAGGGGCCGGTACCGAGCAGGCCGACGCGGGGGCGGGGGCGTGCGGGGCCGTCGCCCGCGCCGTCACCGGAGGAGTTCAAATCGTACGAAATGCTCACCCGCTCAGTGTGCCCCACTCGGACGGATGCACAGCCACCGACCCGAACAAGCCACCCGACCTGCGGCGTAAACGCCGGTAACACGGGGTTCACACATGGGCAACCGATGAGAAATCGCCACGGGGCACGCTGCCGTCAACACCGCAGCGATCCGCCGCACCCGCAGAGTCAGGATGGTCCCGTGAGCTACAAGGCTGAATACATCTGGATCGACGGCACCGAGCCGACGGCGAAGCTCCGCTCCAAGACGAAGATCCTGACGGGCGGCACCCCCGCCGACGTCGCGGAGCTGCCGATCTGGGGCTTCGACGGTTCGAGCACGAACCAGGCCGAGGGTCACGCCTCGGACCGGGTCCTCCAGCCGGTCTTCTCCTGCCCGGACCCGATCCGCGGCGGGAACGACATCCTCGTGCTGTGCGAGGTCCTCGACATCGACATGACCCCGCACGCGTCGAACACCCGCGCGCTGCTGCGGCCGGTCGCGGAGAAGTTCGCCGGCCAGGCGCCCGTCTTCGGCATCGAGCAGGAGTACACCTTCTTCGACGGCACCCGCCCGCTCGGCTTCCCGGTGGGCGGCTTCCCGGCGGCGCAGGGCGGCTACTACTGCGGTGTCGGCGCGGACGAGATCTTCGGCCGCGAGATCGTCGAGAAGCACCTGGACCACTGCCTGGCGGCGGGCCTGGAGATCTCCGGCATCAACGCCGAGGTCATGCCCGGCCAGTGGGAGTTCCAGGTCGGCCCGCTCGGCCCGCTGGAGGTCTCGGACCAGCTGTGGATCGCCCGCTGGCTGCTGTACCGCACGGCCGAGGACTTCAACGTGTCGGCGACGCTGAACCCGAAGCCGGTGAAGGGCGACTGGAACGGCGCCGGCGCGCACACCAACTTCTCCACGAAGGCGATGCGCGAGGACTACCGCGCGATCATCTCGGCGTGCGAGGCGCTGGGCGAGGGCAGCAAGCCGCTGGACCACGTCAAGAACTACGGCGCGGGCATCGACGAGCGCCTGACGGGTCTGCACGAGACGGCTCCGTGGAACGAGTTCAGCTACGGCGTCTCCGACCGCGGCGCGTCGGTCCGCATCCCGTGGCAGGTGGAGAAGGACGGCAAGGGCTACATCGAGGACCGCCGCCCGAACGCGAACGTGGACCCGTACGTGGTGACCCGCCTGATCACGGACACCTGCTGCACGGGCCTGGAGAGGGACGGCCTGGTCTGACCGCGGCCTGACGCCCGCGGTCTGAAGCCCGCGGCCTGAGACCGCGGGCACGGCCGCTCAGCGCTCACGGCGGCGCCCGCCTCCCCTCCCGGAGGCGGGCGCCGCCGTCGTTGTCAGTGGCGGGTGCCACGGTGTCCGTATGCATCCCACGCACCCCATCGCGATCCGGCCGGTCAGAGTCCACACCGAGCCGGGCGGCTTCCACGACCTCTCCGGACCCGGCAGCCGCGAGCCGCTGTCCGCGCTCGTGGCGCGCATAGGCGGGGCGGGCGACCGCTTCCTCGTCGTGAACCGGGTCCCGGACGATCCGGACGTCTACGTCCAGGTCTGGCACGAGACCGGCGGCGACTACCAGCTGGAGCACCGCGCCGGCACCCCCGAGCGGCACTTCCAGACGTTCGTCGAGACGGCGGACGAGGTGGTGGAGGTGATGCTCCGCTGGGCGGCCGGGGAGGCGGGCTGGGACCGCGGACCGGTCTGGGAGCGGCTGGACTTCCCGGTGGAGGAGGTGGTGCCGCTGGACCCGGAGGCCGAGGAGGAGCTGACCGGGGCCGTGCGGGGCCGGCTGCGCTGCGGGTACGACGACCGGGCGGCCCTGACGGAGCACGCCGAGGAGTACCTGGTGAACGGTGACGACCGGCCGGTGTCCCGGGCGCAGGCCGCGCAGCTGGTGGACCGGCTCTGGCGGGAGCGGGTCGCCGAGCAGGCCGGGTGGGCGGGTGAGACCGACCCGGAGCGGCTGGCCCGGGCCTTCGGGGCGCTCGACGCGGCCGGGATCACCGCGCGTGAGAACTTCGCCTGCTGCCGCTCCTGCGGCCTCGCGGAGATCCGTGGCGCCGGCGAGGAGGACGCGCGCGGGTTCGTCTTCTTCCACGCGCAGTGCACCGAGGGAGCGGCCGAGGGCGGGAACCTGTACCTGCTCTACGGGGGTTTCGCGTCCGGCGAGGAGCCGACCGTCTCCGTGGGCCGGGAGGTGGTCGCGGCGCTGGACGGGGTGGGGCTGTCGTGGGAGTGGGACGGTTCGGCCCACGATGCGATACGGGTGACCGGGCTCGACTGGCGCAAGCGGCTGTCCGGCTGACGGTTTGTCGGGAATGTGTCAGCCCGACGAAGAGTTGACGACACTATGTGAGATTCCGATCCAGCAAGTGAGATGACGCCTGCCCCGGGCCCCCGTTTCTGCTTCAATGGCGCCCATGGCCAGCCATCCGTACTCCCCGACAGGTCGCAGCGACCTGGAGCCGTTCTGGCCCTCCCGTCAGGACCACGACTTCGACCGGGTGTGTTGCCGCGCCGAGAACGCGCCGGCCCTCTAAAGCTTCCGGGACCTCTCACCAGACCCGCCCGGGGCCTTCGGTCTGCGCGGTACGCAACGACTACGTGCACACGCACACGCACACGTACGTCTTCTGCCGACCACTCCGCGTGAAAGAGCTGACCACTCATGACGAGCACCCGTTCCTTCGCTCCTGCCGCCTCCGCCGCGACCTCCGCCCCCCTGCCCTTCCCGCCCGCTCCGCGCCACCGGCTGCGGGCCGTGGACCGGGACGAGGTGGCCCGGGTCGTGGACCTGCTCCCGCCCGGCGCCACCTGGCTGCCCGCGCCCCAGCACGCCGTTCCCGCGCTGCCGGGCCAGCCGCCGATGGTCGGCTACCTGGTCCTCGTACCGGCCGACCAGCAGCCGATCGCCTTCGCCCCGCAGTCCGTCCCGGCGCCCGTCGCCGGAGCGGCCGCCGGACCGGTCCCGCACTCCGCCCGGCCCGCGCCCGCGTCGCCGCCGGCCGACGGCGACGCGCTCGTGCGGATCGACGCCGCGCAGCGCACGGCCGAGGTCGACGGCGAGCAGCTGGACCTGACCTACCTGGAGTTCGAGCTGCTCGCCCACCTGGTGGCCCACCCGCACCGGGTGCACAGCCGGGACCAGCTGGTGACCACGGTGTGGGGCTACGGGCACGTCGGCGACGGCCGCACGGTCGACGTCCACATCGCCCGGCTGCGCCGCAAGCTGGGCGCGGCGCACCGCGGGGCGATCCAGACCGTCCGCCGCGTGGGCTACAAGTACACGCCCTGACACCGGGAATGACGGTGGGCCCGTACGCGGTCGAGCGCGTACGGGCCCACCTGTGTCCGAGCTCCGCCTACGCGGTCGGCGTCCCGCGCCGGCGCGCGGTGAACCCGGCGGCCAGGTCGATCACGAGGAAGGCCAGCAGGCTGATGCCCAGCAGCGGGACGAACCAGCCGACGACCGCCGTCGCGCAGGCGAACGGCAGCAGCACGGTCACCGGCAGCCTGCGCCAGGCGCCGCGCGGCTGGGCGCGGCCCACCGGGAGCCGGCTCTCCTTGGTGGGGCGGCGCATCCACCACATGCGGTAGCCCCACACGACCAGGAACATCACCGCCACGGCGAGCGCGGCCAGCGCGAGCTGGTTGGCGATGCCGAAGGTCAGGCCCATGTGCAGGTCGATGCCGAAGCGGGTGAGCTGGGCGAGGAGCGGGTAGTCGGCGAAGCGCAGGTCGTCCATGATCCGGCCGTCGGCGGGGTCGACGGCGACCGAGTCGAGGTGTACCGGGAGCGTCTTGTCGTTCTCCTTGACGACGTAGCCCTTGCCCTTGGCGGGCAGGGTCACGCGCAGGCTCTCGGTGACGCCGGCGGCGCGTGCGGCGGCCACGGCCCTGTCGATGCCGATGTCGGTGACGGGGGCCGGCGGGGGCATCTCCATGCCGTCGGTCATGACGTGCCCGGCGTGTTCGTCGCCGGCGTCGGCGCCGGTGCCCGCGGCCGTGCCCGGCTGGAGCGTGGCCGCGACGGCGGGGGTGGCGCCGCCGAGCCGGTCCTGGAGCTGTCCGATGTTCTCACCGGCGTAGTTCGACCAGGTCAGGCCGGTCACGGAGAGGCCGACGAGTCCGGCGGCGGCCCACAGGCCGACGGTTCCGTGCCAGGAGAGGGTCTTGCGGCGGCCGGTGGCCTTGCGGTCGGGAAGGACGAGGTCGGCCTTGCGGCCGCGGCGGCGCCCGATCCACAGGGCGAGGCCGCCGAGCGCGACCACCCAGAGCCAGCTGGCGGCGAGTTCGCTGTAGTTGCGGCCGAACTCCCCGAGCTGGAGGCTCGCGTGGAACTCGCTCAGCCAGGCCCGCAGGGGCAGCGCGTCACCGGAGGTGGTCAGCTGTCCGCGCACGTCGGCGGTGTAGGGGTCGACGAAGACGGTGAGGGTCTCGCCCTCGGCCAGGCCCGGGTCCTCCATGATCACCCGGGTGGTCGCGTCGTCCTGGGGCGCGGGCCACACGCCGAGCACCTTGCCCTGGGGGGCGGCACTCCGGGCGGCCTTCACCTGGGTGCTGAGCGGTACGGCCCGCTCGCCGACGCTGTCGACGGTCAGCTCGTGGGAGTAGAGGATGCGCTCGGCCTGCCAGGAGCCCGCGTACAGCAGGCCGGTGGCGGCCGCGAGGAAGAGGAAGGGGGCTATCAGCAGCCCCGCGTAGAAGTGCACGCGCAGCAGCAGCGGCCGCAGCGCGGCCCAGCCGCCGGCCGTGCGGCGGGCGGGCCCGGCCGGTGTTCCGGAGTCCTGGGCGGGGTTTTCTTGGAGCTCGTCAAGGGACATGTCGGTCCTGGGGTTCGGCGAAACGGGGGACCGGCCCCAGGTCTCGTCCGTCGCCCGGGAACGCGACGGTCAGGCGTGCGCGGGGTGCGGGACGGGTGCCGCCGGAAGGCCTCCGGCCGCCCCGCGGGCGGGGCCGGTGGTGCCCGGTGCGTGCGCGCGCGAAGGGGCGCACCGGCGGCCCGCGGCGACGCGGTGGGCGTACGCGGCGGGGGCCGTCGGCCGGGCGGGGCTCTGGCGGCACGGCCTCGGGGCCGTGGTGCGGGTGTCTCGCCACCCGGGCGGGCCGCGGCGGACCGCGGTGTGGGCGTGTACGGCTCCGCGCAGCCGGCGCGGGCGTTCGTACGGGGGGTGGTGCGCGGGCGGGGCCGGCAGGGGGGCCACCCGGGTCCGCAGCAGCGCGAGCGCGCGGGCGACCGGCCGGGCGGCCAGCAGGGCGGTGGCGCCGAGGGCCCCGGCGAGGCGGAAGACGGCGGCCTCGCCCCAGGCGAGCCAGGCGGCGCAGAAGAGCCCGGCGAGGACGTGCGCGGCGATCATCCCGAGGCCGCCGTGCCCGGCCATGCCCGCCATGTCGCCCATGGCGGCCATGTCGCCCGTGCCGGGGAGCTCAGCCGCGCCCGACACCGCGTCCGTGCCGGCGGTGACCGTGGCGCCGCCCAGGGGGGCGTCCATCGGCATGCCGGGCACGTGGTGGTGACCGGGCATCGGCTCGGGCACCGCGGCCGGCACCGGCGCGGGGGCGGTGTGCCGGCGGCCCGGGGCCTGGCCGGCGGTGAAGGCGAGGTGGAGGACGCCCTGTACGGCGAGCAGTGCGGCGGTGATTCCGGCCGGGCCGCGGCGTCGTCCGGCGGCGGCCCAGGCGAGGGCCCCGGTCAAGGCGAAAGCGACCAGAAGGCCACTGAAAGGGACATCCATCCCGGACATGTACGAATGCCCCATCGCACCCAATGCCACGCACACGGCCGCGAACATCGCGGCTCGCGTGCCGCGCATCGGCGCACGGGAGGGGGATCCAGTCATGTTCCGGTCATGGTCTCACGGGGGCCGCCGCCGCGCGCGGGAGGGCCGTGCCCGATCATGGACCGGTGAACCCATCGCCATGGTCATGGTCAGTGCCGCTGGGAGCGGTCTACGCGGGCGCGGTCCAGCTCGGGGCCCACGCCCTGGACCGGCTGGATCCGGTCGAGCGGGAACGGGTGCTGCGCGGCTGCTCGACGAACGTCGACAACCTCGCCGCCGGCCGCTGGGAGACGCTGCTGAGCAGCGCCTGTGTGGTCGAGGAACCCATGCCGCTGGCGTACGCCCTGCTGCTGGTCGCGGTGCTGGGCTACGCGGAGTACGCGTACGGGGCGTGGTGGACGGCCGCCGTCTTCCTCTTCGGGCACGCCACGGCGACGCTCCTGGTCTACGGGGCCCTGCGCCGCACCGCCGACCGGCAGACCCGCCGGGCCCTGGACGTGGGCACGAGCTACGGGTTCAACGCGGTCCTCGGCGCCCTGACCTCGGCGCTGCCGCGCGGGGCGGTGCGCAACAGCGCCCGGGCGGGCCTGCTGGCGGTCGCCGCGCAGCCGGTGCTGCGGCGCGGGCGGACCTTCACCGACGCGGGCCACCTGGTGGCGCTCGGTCTGGGGATAGGCCTGTCGGTCGCCTTCGATTGTCTTTCCGGTTCGAAGCATCGGAAAATCGCTCACATCTGACCGAATTGTCCCGACCGGGAGGGACGGCGTGCCGCCACACGCACACGCCCCCACCCACCCACCCGAGCACCCACCCGAGTACGCCGCCCCTGCGCACCCCCGAGCACAGCGCCCCGCGCACGCCACTTCCCCCGAGCAAGCCACCCCGCTGGAGCCGCCGCGATGACCGCCACCCCCGCCACCACCGTCGCCAACCTCCGCGATCTCGGGGGCACCCCGCTCGCCGGCGGCCGCACCGTCCGCCCCGGCCTCGTCCTGCGTTCGGGCGCGCTGGACCGGCTCGACCTCGACGCCGACCCGGCGGTGGCGGCGCTGGGGCTGCGGACCGTCATCGACCTGCGCAGCGACGCCGAGCGGGCGGACCACCCGGACCGGATACCCGACGGGGTCCGGCTGCTGGTGCGCGACGTGCTCGCCGACAAGATGAGCGACCACCGGATGCCCGCCGCCACCCAGCTCAAGGACCTCCTCGCCGACCCGATCGTGGCCGAGGAACACCTGGGCGGCGGCAAGGCGCGGGCCCTGTTCGGGTCCGTGTACCGCTCCTTCGTCAGCACCGGCTCCGCGCACACCGCGTACCGCACGCTGCTCACCGAGGCCGCCGACCCCGACGCGGGCCCGCTGCTCTTCCACTGCACGGCGGGCAAGGACCGTACGGGCTGGGGCGCGACGCTGATCCTCGCGCTGCTCGGCGCCGACGAGGACACCCTGATGGCCGAGTACCTGTCGGTGAACCCGGCGGTCAAGCAGGCCTTCGCCCCGCTGATCGAGGGCTTCACCGCCTCGGGCGGCGACCCGGACATCGCGCTGGCGCTGATCGGGGTGTTCCCCTCCTACCTGGAGGCCGGCCTGGACGAGATCCGCGTCCGCTACGGCTCGATGGAGAAGTACGTGCACGAGGGCCTCGGGGTGTCCGAGGAGACGGTCGCGGCGCTGCGCGCCAGGCTGACGGCCTGAGCCGCTCCGGGCGCGGGGCCTCGTACACCTCGGAGCGCGGAATTCACTCGAACGGGCAAGCGAGGGTGGGTGACCATCCGATGATTCGCTCGTTCTGCTGAACGTGACTGCGCCGGATACCGCCACCCGACCCCTGACCCCCGACGTCGAGCAGGCCGAGGCCGCGATCGTCGAGCACTACCCGCGGCTGGTGCGGCTCGCCTACCTGGTGCTGCCGCCCGCGCTCGGCCGCAACCGACGGGTGCTCACCGCCCATTCGCTGACCCAGCGGGCGCTGCCGCGCGGCCGGCGGGGCTCCGACCCGGCAGCCGTGCAGGGCGGGGTACCGGCGCAGCGCGGCGGGCTGGGCGGGCCCGAGTCCGGTTACGCGTACGTCCGGCTGCGCGTGCTGCGCTCCGCCCTGGAGGCGGGGATCCCGCTGACCTTCAAGGCGCTCCCGCTGCGCGGGCAGCTGCCCGCGCTGCTGCCCCAGGTCTGGGGGCTGCGGCTGTTCCCGCGCGCGGGCGGGGCCGAGGAGCTGGCCCTGGACCAGTGGCTGGCCACCCTGAACGGACCGGGCCGGGCCGCCTGCGTGCTGCGGGCGCTGGAGGGGCTGGCCGAGCCGGACGTGCTCCGGGTGCTCGCGGAGGCCGGGGTCGCCGACCCGGCGGCGGCGGTCGCGGAGTCCGGGGACCCGGCGCACGACGGGCTGTTCGCCTCCCCCGAGTTCGACCCGTGCGTGCTCCAGGCCCGGCCCACCGACCTGCTGCGGCGGCGCCGGTTCGCGCGGGCCGGGCTGGCGGCCGCGGCCGCGCTCGCGGTGTGCGGGGCGCTGCTGGCGCTGCCGGGCGGGGGCTGGGGCTCGGACGGCCCCTCCGCTCCGCTGTACGCGCGCAACGCCGCGGCGGAACAGGCCCTGGATCCCGGGCAGCTGGTGCGGGTCGCGCCCACGGTGTGGCGTACGTCCTCCCGTACGGACTACTCCGCCTGGCCGGCGCGCGGCGACCGCGCCCAGGACGCGGAACTGCTGCGCCGGGCGCTCTCGGTGTGGGCCCGGCCCGGCGGGGAGGTGGTGGTCTCGGCGACCCCGGGCACCCCGTCGGGGCCGCCGATGGGGCCGGCGCAGCTGCTGTTCGCCGGTACGGTAGACCAGGCCGTGGTGGTCCTGCTGTACGACGGGCTGCGCGTGGTGCGGTACGCGGAGCCGCGCAACGGGACGGCGGGCGCCGCCCTCGACTTCGCCCGGGCGGACGGGGCGACGGCGGACACCGCGACCGCCCTGGTCCTGAGCCGGGTCGACGGCAACGTCCGCTATCTGACGGCCCCCTGGGTGACCGGCGCCGCCCTGCGCGACCTGCTCAAGCCCGGGGAGCAGGCGGCCCCGCTGAAGCTCACCCCGGACGGGGTCACCCCGCCGGTGCTGGGTCCCGCCCCGAACGGCGACTGCACCAGCTGGAGCGCGCTGTCCCTGACCGGCGACGGCGCCACCCGGCTGGTGACCGACCTGGGCGAACTGACCGCGGCGCGGCTCACCTCGGGCGCGCCGGGCGCCGCGCGGGACGTGACGGAGGCGGCGGAGCTCGGCGAGTGGTCGAAGACGGCGTGCCTGCTGCCGTCGGTGCGCTCGCACGGGGTGCGTTCCGTCAACGCCTGGACGTACGCGAAGCAGCCGCTGCCAGAGGGCGACGGGACGGCCACCTGGCTCTGCACCCGGGCCGAGACCTGGCAGGGCACGACGGACCGGGTGCAGGCCCAGTTCCTGGCGCCGGGGGCGCCGCTGGCGGTCCAGGCGGCCAAGGCGGAGGGGTCCCCGGCGTGCGGGCCCCGGGAGCCGCGGGTGTTGGCGGGCGTGCTGTGGAAGTCCCGGGCGGGGCAGTGGTACGTACTGGCGGCGGGCAGCGCGCAGTTCGCCTCGCTGTCGGCGTCGGGCGCCGGGGTGAGCGGCAGCGCGAACGGCAACCGGCTGGCCCTGAAGGCGCCGGAGGGCGCGCAGGTGGACCTGTCGGGCAAGCTCACGGACGGCAGCAAGGCGGGGGTGCTCCGCTAGGTCCTGTCGTCAAAGTAGCGCCGGTCAGGTCCGCGGCGTCCGGTGCCGTACATCGCAAGGCGGAGGGGCGCCAGCTCACCCCTTGCCTGACCTATCGAAACTCGATAGGTTTCCATCGTGACTCGATGGAAGGACGCGCCATGGGAAAGCTGACAGTGGCCGCACTGCGTGCCGTGCTCGCCGTGGTGCTCACCGGCACCGTGTTCGTCCAGGTGTCCATGGCCTGGGCGCTGGCCGCCGATCCGGAGGACGGGCCGCTCCCGCTGACCCCGCTGCGGGTGATCACGATCCTGGGCATGGTGGCGGCCCAGGTCGCGCTGGTCTGCGTCGGGCGGCTGGTGACGATGGTGCGCCGCGGGACGGTCTTCTCCGACGCCGCCTTCCGGTACGTGGACGCCGTGATCGGCGCGATCGCGGCGGCCGCCCTCCTGTGGTTCGCGGTCACGGCCCTCAACGCGCCGGGCCAGCGGGAGGATCCGGGCGTCACCGTCATCATGGGCGGGGTCGGGGTGGCCATCCTGGGGGTGGCGCTCATCGTGCTCGTCCTGCGGATGCTGCTCGCCCAGGCCGTCGCGCGCGACGTCGAGGCCGCGCGGCTGCGGGCCGAGCTGGACGAGGTGATCTGATGCCGATCACCGTGGACATCGACGTGATGCTGGCCCGGCGGAAGATGTCCGTGGGCGAGCTCGCGGACCGGGTGGGGATCACTCCCGCCAATCTGGCGGTGCTCAAGAACGGGCGCGCCAAGGCGGTGCGCTTCGCGACGCTCGCCGCGCTGTGCGAGGTGCTGGAGTGCCAGCCCGGCGATCTGCTGCGCTGGGAGGCCGAGGACACCGGGGGCGGATGACCCACCCCGGGCCCACCCCGGGCCCACCCCCGGGGGCGTACCCGGGCGGGGCGATCCGGGGACGCAGAGGGGTTTTCCTGACGGGTACCCATCAGTACATTGACGCCATGTCTAATAGGCCGCCCGCCCCCGCCCCCGCCCCCGCCCCCGTGGCGTCGGAACACACGGACCTCGCGCCCCGCAACGTCTCCTTCTCCTGGGAGGACACCCCGCTGCACTGGCTGCCCGGCGAGCCCTTCGCCGGGCACACCATCAACGTGCTGCACCTGCTGCTGCCCGCCGGCGAGCGCTGGTTCGTGCACGTCTACAAGCAGGCCCTCCCCCACATCGAGGACGAGCGGCTGCGGGCGGACGTCATCGGCTTCATCGGGCAGGAGGCGATACACGCCGCCGCGCACGACGACGTCCTCCCCCACCTCAGGCGCCTCGGCCTCGACCCGACCCCGTACACCGCCCAGGTGGACTGGCTCTTCGAGAAGCTCCTCGGCGACCGGACCCTGCCCCCGGGCCGGGCCCGCGCGTGGTGGCTCAAGGAGCGGGTCGCGATGATCGCCGCGATCGAGCACTACACCGCGTTCCTGGGCGACTGGGTGCTCAACGCGAAGGAACTGGACCGGCGCGGCGCCGACCCGATGATGCTGGACCTGCTGCGCTGGCACGGCGCGGAGGAGGTCGAGCACCGGTCGGTCGCCTTCGACCTCTTCATGCACCTCGACGGCAACTACCGCCGCCGGGTGCGGACCTGGGCCACCGGCTTCGCCGCCCTGCTCTTCCTCTGGCAGCGCGGCGCCCGCTTCTTCATGGAGAACGACCCCCACCTTCCGGGCGCCAAGGCCTCCTACGGGCAGTTCCTGCGGGCCGGCCGCAAGGGCGTCCTCCCCTCGGCGCGGGCGATGGCCCGCTCCATCCCGACCTACCTCTCCCGTACGTACCACCCCTCGCAGGAAGGCTCGACCGCCCAGGCGCAGGCCTACCTGGCCTCCTCGCCCGGCGCCAACGGCGGGGTGCGGCCGTGAGGCGGGCGCTGGCCGTCACGGCGGTGGCGGGGGCCGCCGTCCTGGCCCGGCGCGCGCTGCTCAGGCGGATCGGCCGCTCCCCCCTGTGGCCCCTGCCCGCGCTGGAGAACCCGGTGTCGGGGTACTCCCCGCGCCGGGCACTGCACGCCGTGGTCGTCTCCCGCACCGAGCCCGCCGAGGGGGTGCTGCGGCTGGTGCTGGAGTCGGAGGAACTGCCGTCCTGGACCCCGGGCGCGCACGTGGACCTGACCCTGCCCTCGGGGCTGGTGCGCCAGTACTCGCTGTGCGGGGACCCCGCCGAGGCGGGGCGCTGGACGATCGCCGTCCGGCTCGTCGAGGACGGCCGCGGCGGCTCGCGCGAGGTGCACGAGCGGCTGGTGGAGGGCACCCGGCTGCAACTGCGGCCGCCGCGCAACCGGTTCGAGCTGGAGCCCGCGGACTCGTACGCCTTCGTCGCGGGCGGCATCGGCATCACCCCGGTCCTGCCGATGCTCCGCGCGGCGACCGCCGCCGGCGCCGACTGGACCCTGCTGTACGGCGGCCGCTCGCGCGCCTCGATGCCGTTCCTGCCCGAACTGGCGGCCTACGGGGACCGGGTGACGGTCACCGCCGAGGACGAGGCGGGCCTGCCCGACCTGAGCCCGCTGGCCGGGATGCGGCCCGGCACCCTGGTCTACTGCTGCGGCCCGGAGCCCCTGATGCGGGCGGTCACCGCGGCCGTCCCGGACCCGGGCGCGGTCCGGCTGGAGCGCTTCGCGGCGGCGCCGCCGGCCGAGGCGAAGCCCTTCACGGTGGAACTCGCCCGCACGGGCGGCACCGTCGAGGTCGGCCCCGACGAGTCCACGCTCACGGCGGTGCGCCGGGTCCTGCCCGACACCCCGTACTCCTGCGGGCAGGGCTTCTGCGGAACCTGCCGGCACCGGGTCCTGGCGGGCCGGGTGGACCACCGGGACGGACTCCTCACCGACGGGGAGCGCGCCGGCTCGATGCTGCTGTGCGTCTCCCGCGCGGCCTCGGACCGGCTCGTACTGGACCTGTAGCGGCGGGGACCTCACCCGTACGGCCCACCCCCGCACGGGAAGTAGGGTGTCGGCATGACAACCGGGGTGCGACGCAGGATGGGTGTCGAGGAGCGGCGGCAACAGCTGATCGGGGTGGCCCTGGAGCTGTTCAGCCACCGCTCCCCCGACGACGTGTCGATCGACGAGATCGCGGCGGCCGCCGGGATATCCCGCCCGCTCGTCTACCACTACTTCCCGGGCAAGCTCAGCCTGTACGAGGCCGCGCTGCGGCGGGCCGCCGACGAGCTGGCGCAGCGTTTCGTCGAACCGCAGGAGGGCCCGCTGGGGCTCCGGCTGCTGCGGGTGATGGGGCGGTACTTCGCCTTCGTCGACGAACACGGGCCCGGCTTCTCGGCGTTGCTGCGCGGCGGTCCCGCGGCGGGCAGCAGCCGGGCCAACGCGATGATCGACGAGGTGCGGCAGGCCGCGTACGAGCAGATCCTCGTCCACATCGGCGTACAGGACCCGCCGGCCCGGCTGGAGCTCGTCGTGCGGTCCTGGGTCTCGCTGGCCGAGTCCACGGCGCTGCTGTGGCTGGACGGGCGCCGCATCCCCCGGGGCGAACTGGAACTCCAGCTGGTGCACGACTTCGCCGCGCTGGCGGCGGTGAGCGCCGCGTACGACGCGGAGATGGCGGGGATCCTCGTACGGATCCTGGCGGACGAGCCGGCCGACGGGCCCTTCGGGGAACTGGTCGGGCGGCTGGCGGCGCTGGTGCCGGGACCCCGCCGGGGCGAGTGAACGCCGCTGGCGATAATGCCAGGCGTGATCATTGACGACGGGATGTTGTTCCGGCCGGCCGCGGAGAAGGACGCCGGCACGCTGGTGAAGCTGTACGACCAGGCCGCCCGGTGGATGCTCGGGCGGGGGATCGACCAGTGGAAGCCGGGAGAGAAGGACGCCGAACACTTCCGCGCGCGCATGCGCGACGGTGAGGTCTGGCTCGCCGAGGACGCCGACGGGCGCGTCGTGGGCGCCTACGAGCTCTGGTGGTCCGACGAGGAGGCCTGGGGCGTACAGCCCCCGGTCGCGGGATACGTGCACCGGCTGATGGTGGAGCGGAAGGCCGCACCGGCCGGGGCGGGGATGCGGATCCTGGAGCACGCCGAGCACCGGATCGCCCGGACGGGCCGGGAGCGGGCGCGCCTGGACTGCGTGTCGAGCAACCCGAGGCTGCTGGCGTACTACCGGAGCGCGGGCTACCGGGTGGTCGGCGAGTTCCCCTCGAAGCAGGCCAAGGACGGGCGGGTGTACGGGGTGGTCCTGCTGGAGCGGCGCCTCGACGTCTGAACCGGCCGCCCGGGACGCGGAACGGCGGTGTCGGAGGAACTCCGGCACCGCCGTCCTGTCGTGCGCGGGTGGTGGTCAGGCCCGCTTGAACACCGCGACCGTGCGCGCCGGGGCGGTGAACTCCCCCGTCGCCGGGTCGTACGCCGACCGCTTCACCGCCGGGTCCGAGCCGCCCGCCTGCACCGGGTGCAGGGCGTAGCCGGTGCCCGCGAGGGCGGGGACGCGCTGGTGCTGGTCGGCGGGTGTGGCGTTGAAGACCACCACCAGGTCGCCGAGGGCCATGGTGAGGACGCCCGGGGTCTCCTGCGGCCCGGAGAGCGGGAAGGACAGCCGCTGCTGCACCGCCTCGGCGGTGGTGAGGGCGAACGCGTTTTCCGTCGTACGGATCCGCAGCAGGTCGCGGTAGGCGGCCGAGGCGCCCCGGATCTCCGCGCAGCCGGGGACCGGGCCGCTCAGCAAGGGCTTCGCGTAGGGCCACTTGGCGCGGTTGTCGGCGGCGGGCGGCAGCCCGAGGCCGAAGCCGTTGCCGTCGCGGCAGTCCCAGTGCAGGGCGTTGAACCAGTCGCCGCTGTCGTAGGAGTTGCGGTCCAGCGACTTCGAGCGGAGCAGGTCGGTGCCCGCCTGGGAGAGGGCCGGGCCCTGGGAGAGCGCGGCCGTGGCCATGGCCAGGACCTGCATGCGCGCCCGGTCGGCGGTGGAGGTGGCGGCGGGCAGCTTGTAGGCGAGGGCGTCGTACAGGGACTCGTTGTCGTGGGCGTCGGCGTAGGCGAGGGCGTCTCCGGGAGCCGCCGCGTAGCCGGCCGGGGCGCCGTTGTAGTCGACCTCGGAGCCCTTGGTGCGGCGGCCCGCGGAGTCGGTGAAGGCGTACCCGGCGAGGTTGCCGGAGAGGCCGACCTTCAGCAGGTCCTGGGCGTGCAGCAGGCGGGTGCGCTGCTCGGCGGGGGTGCCGTTGGCCGGGGAGCCGTTGGGGTCGGTGAACAGGCCGGAGGCGAAGCCCTGGACGCGGGGGTCCTCGTCGAAGGGGCCGCCGCCGCGCACGGCGTCGCGGGCGCGGTCGGAGAAGGTGGCGATGCCGGTGCCGGCCATGTTCTTCTGCGTGGCCTGGACGAAGCGGGCGTCGTCGGCGACCTCGCCGAAGTTCCAGCCCTCCCCGTAGAGGACGATCTTCTTGCCGTCGACCCCGTCCTTGGCGGGCGTCAGCTCGTCGAGGGCCTTGCGGACGGCGAGGATGTTGGCCTTCGGGTGGTGGCCCATCAGGTCGAAGCGGAAGCCGTCGACCTTGTACTGCTTGGCCCAGGTGACGACGGAGTCCACGACGAGACGGCCCATCATGGCGTTCTCGGGCGCGGTGTTGGCGCAGCAGGTGGAGGTGGCGACGGTCCCGTCGGGCAGGAGGCGCTGGTAGTAGCCGGGGACGATGCGGTCGAGGACCGACTTGTCCGACTGGCCGGAGGCCACGGTGTGGTTGTAGACCACGTCCATGACGGTGCGCAGGCCGGCGCCGTTCAGGGACTGGACCATCCTGCGGAACTCGACGGTGCGCGCGGTGCCGTTCGGGTCGCTGGCGTACGAGCCCTCGGGGACGGTGTAGTGCAGCGGGTCGTAGCCCCAGTTGTAGGCGTCCTTCGCGGCGGCGGCGGCCACGCAGGCCTGCTGTTCCTCGGAGTCCGGTGCGTACGCCTTGAGGTCGCAGGCGGGCTTGGTGCGGTCCTCGGGGTCCTCGGGGATGGTGCCGATGTCGAAGGCGGGCAGGAGGTGGACGTACGAGGTGCCGGCGGCGGCGAGCTCGCGCAGGTGCCGCATGCCGGCCGAGCCGGTGTCGGTGAAGGCCAGGTACTGGCCGGGGTGTCCGCTGGTGGCGTCCGCGACGGAGAAGTCACGGATGTGCAGTTCCTGGATCTGGGCGCCGGTGAAGGGGACGGGCGCGGGCTTGCGCAGGTCCTTCCAGCCGGGCGGGGCGAGCCGGGGGTCGGCCAGGTCGACGGCCAGGCTGTGGGTGGAGTCGGTGGTCAGGGCGGTGGAGTAGGGGTCGGTGACCAGGTTGCGGACGATCTGGCGGGTGCTGGGGGCCCAGACGGTGACGGCGTAGCGGTAGGGCTTGCCGGTCCAGGAACGTTCGCCTCGCACCGACCAGATGCCGGTGGTGTCGTCGCGGCGCATCGGGACGGTGCGGCCGTCGATCTCCAGGGAGACCTGCTGGGCGGTGGGGGCCCAGACGGAGAGGGTGGGGCGGCCGTCCTTGAAGACGGGGCCGAGGGCCTTGCCGCCGGCGTTCGCCGCGTAGAGGTCGTCGAGGACTCCGGCGAGCTGGACGCCGGTGGCGGCGAGCACCGCCCCGTTCGCTGTGCGGGCGCTCGCGACGAGCTGGCCGCGCAGGGCTTCGCGTACCCGGTCGCGGTCGCGGGGGTCAACGGTGAGGGCGGTGTACGCCGCCAGGTGCGGGAACTTCTGCTTCTGGGCGGGGGTGAGCTGGGAGCGGACCAGCCGCAGCCACTGGGCGCCGTTCTCGCTCAGGATGCCGTTCTGCGCGGTGATCCGGCCGTCGCGGGAGGCGAGGAGCTGGAGGGAGGCGGCCGCCGGCGGGGCGTTCCAGGCGAGGGTGTCGCGGTCGATCCAGACGGCCTCCGCCTTGGTGAGGTCCAGGGCGGCGGCGGAGCCCGCGGGCTGCGGGAGGAGGTACTTCTCGCGGCCGCCCAGCATCCACACCTCGTGGCCGGTGGCCTTCAGGTCGAGGGACTGGTCGGCGGGGAGGTCCTTCTGGTCGCCGTTGTGGAGGATGTAGCTGAGGCTGGTGGCGCCGGGGGCGAGGGGGACCTCGTAGACGGCGCCGTAGGAGTCGGTGCGCGCCGGGAGCAGCGGCTTGGACCAGTCGGTGGGGTTGGCTGCGCCGGTCCACACGTGCAGGCCCCAGCCGTCGTAGGCGCCGTCGGGGCGCTGGTAGTGCAGGACGGCCTTGGTCGGGTCCTGGGGCGGCTGGGCGGGGCGGTCGGTGCGGACGGCTTCCTTGCCCTGTTCCAGCCAGATCTCGCCGGTCTTGGTGACGTCGAGGGTGCGGTCGGTGGCGACGTCCTTGTTGCCGTCCTTGTCGATGACGAGGTAGCCGATGGAGGAGGCGCCGGGCTTGAGGCGGACGTACGCGAAGGCGCCGTGGGCGTCACGGCCGGTGAAGGGGTGTCCCTCGGGCCAGGGGGTGGCTTCGCCTTCGGCAATGTCGCCCCAGGCGTAGAGCCGCCAGCCGGTGTAGTCGCCGTCGGGGCGGTTGTAGTGGACGACGGCGTAGTCGCGCTGGGTGGCGGTGGGGACGGTGGGCGGCGGGGTCTGCCCGGTGGCGGACGCGGCGAGGGCGGCGGCGGTACGGCCGGCGGAGTCGACGGCGACGGCCTTGTAGCGCAGGGGGGTGCCGGCCGGGGTGGCCGGGTCGATGGGATGGGTGACCTTGTAGGGGGCGTGGTCGGCGGAGCCGAGGACCTCCCAGCGACCGGTGCCGGTCTGGGCGGCGAACACGACGCGGGTGAGGGCGCCGGGACCGCCGCCGGTGACGTCGGCGGACAGCTCGACGGTGCCGGTGGCGCCGGGGGCGGGGGCCTTGAGGGTCAGGGCGGGCCGGGCGGCCGGGGCGGGCAGGGGGGCGGTGGCCTGGAGGACGACGGCGCCGAGGGCGGGCAGGTTCACGGTGAGCTTGCCGGCGGGCGAGGCGGTGACCGGGGCGGGGCCCGCGTAGGGGGTGCCGCCGGGGCCGGTGGCTCCGTACAGGGGGCGGTAGCGGGCGCCGGGCGGGGCGTCGATGTCGACGGTGCGGGCGGTGCCGCTGTTGTTGGTGGCGACCAGGTACTCGGTGCGGCTCTTGGGGTCGGTGCGGGCGAAGGCGTAGGCGGAGCCGTCGGCGAGGCGCTCGCTCTGGATGCCGTCGCGCAGGGCCGGGTGGGCCTTGGTCAGCTTCGAAAGAGCACTGATCTGTGTGTAGAGCGGGTGCTCCGGATCGTAGGCGTCGCTCCCGTGCGTGCGCGCCGTTCCGAGCTGGTCGTCGTCCAGGTAGTCGGCGACGCGGGTGGCGAACAGGGGTGCGCGGGCGTCCTTGTCACCGCCGGAGCCGGTGAAGCCCTGCTCGTCGCCGGAGTAGATCACCGGGTTGCCGCGGGAGAGGAACATCAGCTCGTTGGCGAGCCGGTAGCGGTCGAGCAGCTCCCGCTCCCCCGCCGCGGGCCGGTCCTGCTTCAGGAAGTGGGCGAAGCGGCCCATGTCGTGGTTGCCGAGGAAGGTCACCTGCTCGTAGGCGTTGGCCTTGTCGGTGGTGTACCGGTAGTCCTCGGCGAGTACGGAGCCCAGCCGGCCGGCGGGCGCGCCCTGGGAGGCGTACGCGCGGATGGCGTCCTGGAGCGGGAAGTCGAGGGTGGCGTCGAGGCGGCCGCGGGTGACGTACGGGGAGGTGACGGCGGTGTCGGCGGAGTACACCTCGCCGAACATGAAGAAGTCCTCACGGCCGCGCTTGGCGGCGTACGCGTCGAGGGCGGTGGCCCACTGGGTCCAGAAGGAGGTGTTGACGTGCTTGACCGTGTCGATGCGGAAGCCGTCGATCTCGTAGTCCCTGACCCACTTCTCGTAGATCTTCTCCATCCCGCTGACGACCTCCGGGCGCTCGGTCCACAGGTCGTCGAGGCCGGAGAAGTCGCCGTGTCCGGAGGATTCCCCGGCGAAGGTGGAGTCGCCCCGGTTGTGGTACATCGCCGGATCGTTGAGCCAGGCGGGGACCTTGAGGTCCTTCTTCGCGTCGGGCACGAAGGGGGTGCGGGGGAAGGAGCCCGGTCCGGTGGCGGGGAACTTCTTCTTCCCGTCGGCGTAGTCCGCGTCGTCGAAGGGGACCCCGTCCTTGGTCAGGTAGGGGAAGGCCCCCTTCGACAGGTACTCGTGCGAACCCTCGCGGTAGTCGACGACGTCGGCGGTGTGGTTGGTGATGACGTCGAAGAAGACCTTCATCCCCTTCCCGTGCGCCTTGTCGATGAGCCGTTCCAGGTCGGCGTTGGTGCCGAAGTGCGGGTCGACCTGGGTGAAGTCGGTGATCCAGTAGCCGTGGTAGCCGGCGGAAGCGTCGGCGCCCGCGCCCTGCACGGGCTGGTTCTTGAAGATCGGCGCCAGCCAGATGGCGGTGGTGCCGAGCCCCTTGATGTAGTCGAGCCGGTCGGTGAGCCCCTTGAGGTCCCCGCCCTGGTAGAAGCCCTTGTCCGTGGGGTCCAGGCCGGTTTCCAGCCGGCCTCCGGTCAGCCCGCCCCGGTCGTTGCGCGGGTCGCCGTTCGCGAACCGGTCCGGGAGCACGAAGTAGAACTGCTCCCGGGTCAGGTCGTGGCGGGCGGACTCCGCGGCGAGTCTGGCGTCCGAGGGCGGTGCCGGGGCCTGCGCGGCGGCGGCCGCGGGGAGGGCGGGCAGGAGCGTCACGGCCAGGGCGGCGGCGAGGGCTCCTGCGGCGGGGCGTGTCAAGGGGTCTCCTTGGGGTCGGGCTGAGGTGCCGGGAGGGGTCAGTTGCGCCAGGTGTCGGTCAGCGTGACCTTGCCGTTGGCGGGGACGGTGGCGTTGCGGTTGGCCCCGCTCTCCCAGGTGACGTTCCCGGAGGCGTCCTTGCGGACGTACTTGTAGGCGAAGGAGGTCCCGGCCGGGAGGGCCACGTCGAGCTTCCACACGGGGTAGGCGGCCGGGTCGAGCTTGAGGGCGGCGGCCGTGTTCCAGCCGCCGAGCTCGGGGCGGTCGCCGGTGACGTAGACGTTCTGGCCGGGGACGGTGGTGGCGTTGACGGCGAACGAGGCGCCGGTTCCGGCGGCCGGCGGGGTCCCGGTGCACGTCTTGGCGTTGACGTGCAGGGCGAGGGCGGTGCCGGCTCCGAGGGTGGCGGTGAACCGGCCGGCGGAGTCCACGGTCACGGCGCGGCCGCTCTGCACGTCGCAGTAGGTGCCGGCGGGGAGGGAGCTCTGGAAGGTGCGGGTCAGCGCGCCCGTCTCGTGGTTGACGGCGACGTACGCCTTGGAGCCGCGTCCGAAGGCGATCTGGTCGCCGCCGTTGTCCCACCAGTCGGTGACGCCCTGCCCGCGGGCGGTGTTGCGGAAGCCGACCATGGAGGAGATCTCCGGCCAGGCGTGCTGGCACTTCCACCCGTCGGAGTAGCAGGCCTTGACGGTGCCGCCGTTGGGCGGGCCGGCGTCCTTGTCGGTCCACTCGTAGCCGGAGTGCACGTCCGGGGAGCCGTAGGGCCAGGCCAGCATGAAGACATTGGCGAGGGTGTACGGGGAGCCGTTCTTGTAGGTGAGGGTCTCGCCGTTGCGTTCGGTGTCGTGGTTGTCGACGAACACCCCGGACTTGCCGGAGGCCATGTACCCCCAGCCCTCCCCGAAGTTCTTCAGGTGGGCGAGGTTCTCGTTCTGGAAGACGCGCTTGAGGTCCCGGGCGTAGCGGAACTCCTGCACGTCCCCGTTGCCGAGGTACTCGGACGGCGATACGGCCTCCCCGGCGCCGAATATCGCCTCCTGCTTCCAGTAGACGGACGGGTTGGCCAGCCGGGACTTGATGTCGGCGAGGTCGGCGGCGGGCATGTGCTTGGCGGCGTCGATCCGGAAGCCGTCGACGCCGAGGGAGAGCAGGTCGTTCAGGTACGCGGCGATCCGCCCGCGCACGTACTCCTCGCCGGTGTCGAGGTCGGCGAGCTTGACCAGCTCGCAGCTCTGGACGTTGCCCTTGTCCTGGTAGTTCGAGATCTCCGCCCGGCAGTCGTCCATGTCGGCGCCGGAGTAGAGACCGGGGTAGGCGTACTTGCCGTACGTCGACCCGCCGGTGCCCGTGAGGGTGGCGCCGGCGTCGGCCGGGCCGGCCATGTGGTTGATGACGGCGTCGGCGACGACCTTCACGCCGGCGGCGTGGCAGGTGTCGACCATGCTCTTGAAGGCGGCGCGGTCACCCAGCCGCCCGGCGATCTTGTAGCTGACGGGCTGGTACGAGGTCCACCACTGCGAGCCCTGGACGTGCTCCTGCGGCGGCGAGACCTGGACGTACCCGTACCCGGCGGGCCCGAGGGAGGCCGTACAGGCCGTGGCGACGTCGGCGAAGCGCCACTCGAACAGCACGGCGGTCACGTCCTTCTCCCCGGGCGGGGCCGCGGAGGCCTGCGGTGCCTGCGCGGTGAGGGAGGCGGCGGCCAGCGCGGCCGCGGCCAGGGCGGCTCTGGCGGCGCGCGCGGATACGGATCGAGCCATGTGGGGGTCCTCCTGGCGGGAAGGTGGGGATTGCACGCGACCGTAGGGGGCGCCCAGGAGTGTTGCAAGAGTTTGCGCAAGAGATTGCAGAATTGTTTCCGGCCGTCACCCGGCCGGGGTGGTTCCGGACGCGGACCCGGCGGTCTCCGGGAGGGTTCGGGACGGTCCCCCGGCGCTGACACGAGAGAGGCGGGCCCGGCGCCCGTACGGGCCGGTACCCGCACCGGAGGCGACCGCAAGGGCCGCGGCAGCCGGTGCGGGACAGCCCCTAGCGGGCGAGGAAGGGGAGGAGCGCCGCGGTGAGTTCGGCGGGGGCGTCCAGGGCGATGAGGTGGGCGGCGTCGGGGAATTCGACCAGCGTCGCGCCCGGGATCCCGGCTGCGTAGCGCCGGCCGATGTCCTGGAAGTCGGCGACGTCGAGCTTGCCCGTCCCCACGAGGGTGGGGACGGAAATGTCCGCGAGGTCCCCGGCTCCGGGCCCCTGGGCGTGCTCGTCGCGGACCGCCATGTTCACGAGCGAGGTACGCATGGGCTCACGGACCCGGTCGGCCAGGCCGGGGGCGACGTCCTCCCAGCCGCGGGCCGGTCCGCGCAGCCACATGTCCAGGTTGACGCCGGTGGCGGCGTCCACGTCGCCGGCGGCCATCGCGGCCGTTTCCGCCGCGTCGTACGCGTGCATCTCCGCGGACCAGTCGTAGCCCGGCCACGGCGCGGCGAACAGCGCCAGGGAGTGCACCCGGCCGGGGTGGGCCAGGGTGAAGTCCACGGCCACGCGGCCGCCCCAGGACGCGCCGACGAGGCGTACGCGCGCGTGACCGAGGTGGTCGAGGAGGCGGCGCAGATCGTCGGTGTCGCTGTACGGGCCGGTCGGCGGGGCGGATTCACCGAAGCCGCGCAGGTCGTAACGGATGACGGTGTACCGCTCCGCCAGACCGGGCACGACGGCGTCCCACATGCGGTGGTCGGCGACGCCGGCGTGCACGAGGACGAGCGGCGGTCCGTCACCGGTGACGACGTAGGAGAGGTGGCCGAGGTCATCGGCAAGTGTGATCATCCGCAGATGCTTGCACGGGCCACGCGGCAAGGAAACAGCCGGGCGGACGGGGGCCTCGCCGCCGAAACGATTCAGCTACCGGCATTGGAGTGAACGCCCGTTCCCAACAGCGCCCTTGGACGGTTGGACCGGCCGACGCGCAGATCAGCCGGCGCGTCCGTCCAGTGATCCTTAGGGGAGTCATGCGTATTCGTTCTGCTGTCACCGCGTCCGTCCTGGCTGCCGGCATCCTGCTCGGCGGGGCCGGTGCCGCCTCGGCCGACGGGGTCGAAATCGACTACTTCGACGGCGGCCGCAAGGCCTACTCGTCGACCTGCTCGACGTTCGCCGCGATCCCCCACAACCTCCCGGCGTTCGCCGGCCCGGTCTACAACTCGACCTGTGTCAAGGAAGGCGCGAAGGAGTGGGCGGAGGGCTCCCACCTGGGCGCCTGATCCCCAACGCTTGACCCCGTGGGGGCGGCCCGGCAGCAACGTCGGCCGCCCCTTCGGCGTTACCGCAGCGTGAGCTGCCCACCGCGCTCCCGGGGCGCCCACCCGTGTTCGCGCAGCGCCCGGCGGACGGTCGCCGCGACGAGCCCGGGGCCGATCACGACTCCGTGCTCGAACCACCTCACCAGGCGCTGCCCGTTCACGTCACCGTGCACGACGACGAGGGCCAGCCCCGGCTCGTCATCGGGCGCGACCACCCAGCGGTAACGGTCCCCGTCCACGACGATCGTCCGGGTGCCCTTCTTCGCGATGCTCACGCGGCGCAGACTCTCACGGCGAGCCGGCCCCCGGCCGGCCGGGCCCCGCCCCCTACTCCCGGGCCGTGCCCGTCGAGCCGCGGACCACCAGCTCCGGCTGGAAGACGTACTCCGTGCGCTGGACCGGGGTGCCGGCCACCGCCTCCAGGAGGGCGCCCACCGCGGCCGTGGCCATGGCGCGGACCGGCTGGCGGATCGTCGTCAGCGGGGGGTCCGTGAAGGCGATCAGCGGGGAGTCGTCGAAGCCGACCACCGAGACGTCCTCCGGCACGCGCAGCCCCCTCTCCCGCGCGGCGCGGATCACGCCGAGCGCCATCATGTCGCTGGCGCAGACCACCCCCGTGCAGCCCCGGTCGAGCAGGGCGCCGCCCGCCGCGTGGCCGCCCTCGACGGTGAACAGGGTGCGCTGGACGAGCCCTTCCTCCGCCGCCCCGGGCCGCGCCGCCAGGAAGCCCTGCTCCTTGCGCGCCGAGGGGACGTAGCGGGTCGGCCCGATGGCCAGGCCGATGCGCCGGTGTCCCAGTTCCTCGAGGTGGCGTACGGCCATGTCGGCGGCCGCCCGGTCGTCCGGGGAGACGAAGGGAGCGCTGATGGCCTCGTTGAAGCCGTTGATGAGGACGAACGGCAGCCCCCGGGCCGCGAGCCGCTGGTAGCGGGACGGGTCCTGGGAGGCGTCGGCGTGCAGGCCGGAGAGGAAGACGATCCCGGTGACGCCGCGTTCCTCCAGCTGCTCGACCAGCTCGTCCTCGGTGGCCCCGCCCGGGGTCTGCGTGCACAGCACCGGCGTGTAGCCGTGCCCGGCCAAGGCCTGCTCGATGACCTGGGCGAACGCCGGGAAGATCGGGTTCGTCAGCTCGGGTATCAGCAGCCCCACCAGCCCGTTGCTGCGGCGTTTGAGCCTGACCGGGCGTTCGTAGCCGAGCAGGTCCATGGCGGCCAGCACCCGGTGCCGGGTGCCGGCCGCCACGCCCGCCTTGCCGTTGAGCACACGGCTGACGGTCGCCTCGCTGACCTTGGCCTGCGCGGCGATGTCCGTCAGCCGGAGGGGGGAGGTCACCCCTGCCACCACACCGCCGTGTCGCCGGGCAGGACGTCGGGGTCGGCCAGCGCGCCGCTCGCCAGGAGCACGGAACCCGGCGCGGGTATGCGTACGGCTTCGCCCGTGGTGTTGACGGTGCACACGAAGGCGCCCCTGCGGAACACGAGGACCCCCTGCGGGGCGTCCAGCCACTCCACCGCGTCGCCCGCGCCGAGGTCCGTGTGCTCGCGCCGGATCCGCAGGGCGGTGCGGTACAGCTCGAGCGTCGACTGCGGGTCACCGGTCTGCGCGGCGACGCTCAGCCCGGCCCACTCCGGCGGCTGCGGGAGCCAGCTGCCACCGCCGCCGAAGCCGTACGGGGCCTCGTCGCCCGACCACGGGAGCGGTACGCGGCATCCGTCGCGCAGCCCTTCCTGCCCGTTCTCCTTGAAGAACGAGGGGTCCTGGCGCACCTCGTCCGGGAGGTCGGTGACCTCGGGCAGGCCGAGCTCCTCGCCCTGGTAGACGTACGCGGACCCGGGCAGGGCCAGCATCAGCAGCGCGGCCGCCCGCGCCCGGTCCAGGCTGCCGAACCGGGTGCGGTGGCGGACCACGTCGTGGTTGGACAGCACCCACGTCGTGGGGGCTCCGACGGGCCGCATCGCGTCGAGGGAGTCGTCGATGGCGGCGCGCAGCGCGGCCGCGTCCCAGCCGGTGCTGAGGTAGTGGAAGTTGAAGGCCTGGTGGAGCTCGTCGGGGCGCAGGTAGAGCGCGGTCCGGTCGGCGCTCGGCGTCCAGGCTTCGGCGACGCCGATGCGGTCACCGGCGTACTCGTCGAGCACCGTCCGCCAGGACCGGTAGATCTCGTGGACGCCGTCCTGGTCGAAGAAGGGCAGCACCTGGTTGCCGAGCAGCTTCAGCTGTTCGTCGCGCCCGAGGTCCGGCAGGCCGGGGGCCTTGACCAGCCCGTGGGCGACGTCGATGCGGAACCCGTCGACGCCGAGGTCGAGCCAGAAGCGCAGGACGGAGCGGAACTCGTCCTGGACGGCCGGGTGTTCCCAGTTGAAGTCGGGCTGTTCGGGGGCGAAGAGGTGCAGGTACCACTCGCCGTCCGCCACGCGCGTCCACGCCGGGCCGCCGAAGATGGACTCCCAGTCGTTGGGCGGGAGTTCGCCGTTCGCGCCCTTGCCGGGCCGGAAGTGGAAGCGTTCGCGCAGGGTGCTGCCGGGGCCTTCCCGCAGTGCCTGCTTGAACCATTCGTGCTGGTCGGAGCAGTGGTTGGGGACGAGGTCGACGATGATCCGCATGCCGAGCGCGTGCGCTTCGCGGATGACGGCGTCGGCGTCGTGCAGGGTGCCGAACATGGGGTCGATGGCCCGGTAGTCGGCGACGTCGTAGCCGGCGTCGGCCTGCGGGGAGGCGTAGAAGGGGCTGAGCCACACGGCGTCGACGCCCAGGTCGCGCAGGTAGGGCAGGCGGCTCCGGATGCCTTCGAGGTCCCCCATGCCGTCGCCGTTCGAGTCGGCGAAGCTGCGCGGATAGACCTGGTAGATCACCGCGTCTCTCCACCAGCCGGGCTGGGTCCCGGTCGGGGTGGGGAGCGCGTCGGCGAGGTGCTGGGTCATGGTGTCCTTGGAGAGATCGGGCCGGTGGAGCGGGGCGGGCGCGGGTGGTCAGCCCTTGGTGGCGCCCGCCGTCATGCCGGCGACGAGGTGACGCTGGGCGAAGAGGAAGAAGACCGCCGCCGGGATCGCGATGAGGACGGATGCCGCGCTCATGGCGCCCCAGTTGGAGGTGTACTGCGTGACGAAGGTCTGCAGCCCGCCCGCGAGGGTCAGGTTCTCCTCACCGACCATGAAGGCGGAGGCGTACGCGACCTCGCCCCAGGCGGTGATGAAGGCGTAGAAGCCGGTCACGGCGAGGCCGGGCTTGGCGAGCGGCAGGATCAGGCGCCAGAAGGTGCCGAAGGGGTTGAGTCCGTCGACGCGGCCGGATTCGTCGATCTCGACCGGGATGGTGTCGAAGAAGCCCTTCATCATCCAGGCGCAGAACGGCACGGCGATGGTGAGGTACGTGATGATCAGGCCGAGCGGCTGGTTCAGCAGCCCGAGCTCTCCCATCAGGTTGTAGAGCGGGACGATCAGGATGGCCATCGGGAACATCTGCGTGATGAGCAGGGTCCACATCAGCGGCTTCATGCCCGGGAACTTGAAGCGGCTGACCGCGTAGCCGGTGGTGGCGGCGATGAACACGCCGAGCACGGTGGTGACGCCGGCGACCAGCACGGAGTTCGCGAACCAGCTGAGGAAGTGGCTGGACTCCAGCAGGTACGCGTAGTTCGAGAGCGTGGGCTCCTTCACGAAGTCCGTGGTGATCGCGTGCTCGGCCGGCTTGAGCGAGGTCAGCAGGATCCACAGCACGGGGAAGACGGCGATCACGGACGCGACGACGAGCGTGGCGTGCAGGCCGAAGGAGGCGAGCGGGGAGCGGCTGCCGCGCGGGCGGGCGGCGGCACGCTGCCGGCCGGCGGCGGTCTGCTTGGCGGAGGTCACGGTCACCACACCTCTCCCTGCTTGCGCAGCGAGCGCCGGTAGACCAGCGCGAAGATCATGAGCAGGGCGAGGATGAGCACGCCCCAGGTCGCCGAGCCGGCGAAGTCGCGCGGGCTCGCGATGAAGGCCTCGCGGAACGCCTGGGTCACCAGGATCTCGGTGGAGTCGCCGGGTCCGCCCCGGGTCAGCAGGAAGATCACCGGGAACATGTTGAAGGTCCAGATGGTGGAGAGCAGGATCACCGTCATGCTCACGGCGCGCAGTCCGGGCAGGGTGATGTGCCGGAACCGCTGCCAGGGTCCGGCGCCGTCCATCTCGGCGGCCTCGTACAGCTCGCCGGGGATCGACTGCAGACCGCCGAGCAGGGCGACCATCATGAAGGGGATGCCGAGCCAGACGTTGACGGCGACGACGGCGAGCTTGGCCCAGGTGGGGTCGTCGAGCCACGGGACGGCCGCGATGCCGCCCCCGTCGAGGATCTTGTTGAGGATGCCGTTGTCGCGGTTGAAGAGGAACCGCCAGGCGAAGACCGAGACGAAGCCGGGCACGGCCCACGGCAGGATGAGCGCCATCCGGTAGGCGGCGCGGCCCCGGAACCGCCGGTTGAGCATGGTGGCCAGACCCAGGCCGAGGGCGAAGGTGATGGACACGCAGGCGACGGTCCACACCACCGTCCACACCAGCCGCTGCCAGAAGAGGGGGTCGCCGAGGACCGCCGCGTAGTTGTCGAGCCCGACGAACTCGTACGTGGCCTCGATGTGGCGCACGCCGATGGTGCGGGCGACGTTGCGCTCGTTGGCGTCGGTCAGCGACAGGTAGACGCCGCGTACGAGCGGCCAGCCGACGATCACGCCGAGGACGAGCACGACCGGGGCGACCATGGCCCAGGCGTACCAGTGCGTGGCGAGGGCGCGGGCGAAACCGCCGCGCGGGCTTCCGGGGGCAGTCGTGCGGCTGGGGCCGCGGGGGGCGAGGTCCTTCTCGCCGCCCGCGGCCTTCGCCACCGACCGGCTGGTGTCAGCAGCCATCGTCCGTACTACTTCCAGCCCTTGAGGATCTTGCGGAACTCGACGCCGGCCGCCTTGGCCGCGTCCTCGGGGGTCGAGGCGCCGGTGACGGCCTTGGTGTACTCGACCTTCAGCGGCTCGAAGAGGGAGCCGTTCTCCGGGATCCAGGCCCGCTCGACGGCCTTGTCGACGGCCGGCTTGAAGAACTGGACCATCTCGCTGCTCTTGACGTCCGGCTGCTCGTAGGCGGCGGTGCGCGTCGGCAGCAGGCTCAGGTCCTTGGCGGCCTGGACCTGGACGTCCTGGGAGGTCATGTACTCGACGAAGGCGTGCGCGGCGGCGGTGTTCTTGGAGCCGGCGTACACGGCGAGGTCGTGGCCGCCCTGCGGGGCGCCGGCCTTGGCGGAGCCGGCCGGGACGGGGGCGACGCCGAGGTTGGACTTGTCCTTGAACTGGTCGCCCGCGTAGCTGTCCGCGACGGCCCAGGGACCGTTGATCATCATCGCCACCTCCCCGGACTTGAAGGCGGTCTGCATGTTGGTCCAGCCGTCCGTGGCGTTGGTGACCGCCGCGCCGGAGGTGATCAGGTCGCGGGCGGCCTTGAAGCCCTTGACGCCGGCCGCGTTGTCGACGGTGACCGTCTTGGTCTTGGCGTCGACGAGGTCGCCGCCCTCGCCGTAGATGAACGGCAGGAACCAGTAGGAGTCGTCGCCGCGCAGGTAGAGGCCGGTCTTGCCGGTCTTGGCCTTGATGGCGGTGGCGGCGGTCTTCAGCTCTTCGAGCGTCTTGGGCGGCTGGACGCCGGCGTCGGCGAGCATCTTCTTGTTGTAGAAGAGGCCGAGGCTGTCGATGACCTGCGGGACGGCGTAGGTCTTGCCCTCGAACTTGCCACTGGCCGCGGCCTGCGGCAGGAACTCGGCGTCGATCTTCTTCGCGGTCTCGGCCGGGACCTCGTCGAGGTAGCCGAGCGAGGCGAAGTCGGCGACCCAGCCGACGTCGGCACGGATCACGTCGGGCGCGTCGGCGCCGCTGCTGAAGGCGTTCTTGACCTTGTTCTGGGCGTCACCGTAGGGCACGTTGACGTACTTGACCGTCACCTTCGGGTGTTTCGCGGTGAACGCCTCGGCGATCTTCTGGAAGCTCGCCTTCTCGGCGTCGTTCGAGGTGTCCCACCAGGTGACGGTGCCGGACAGCTCGCCGCCGGCCTTCGTCTCGCCACCGTCGCCCTTGGTGTCACCGCCGCAAGCCGTCGCCGCGAGCGCCAGGGTCGCGACCAGCGCGGTGGCCGCTATGCCACGCCGCATATGAACTCCTTCGATGATCCCGGCCGCGCCCTCGCGGTCCCGAGTTGCGAGGAACGTAACAAGCCTGAAAGCCGACGGAAAGGCCTTGCGGCAATTTTCTGCAAGCGGAGGCGATCGTTACATCCGTGTGTCCCTACGGTTGCCGACGCTTGCTGTTGGTTCGAGTGCGCTTCTCTTCCACGGGCCCGCAACCACGGGGCGTGCACGCGCGTTGACTCCGGTATGAACCACGAGTTGACGGCCGTCCCGCTTGCAAGAGCTTCCAGCGACCCGACCGTGACCGGCGGCTGGTGGCGCGATGCCGTCATCTACCAGGTGTACGTCCGCTCCTTCGCGGACAGTGACGGCGACGGCGTCGGGGACCTGCGCGGGGTGCGGGAGCGGCTCCCCCACCTGGCCCGGCTCGGGGTGGACGCCGTGTGGCTGACCCCCTTCTACGTCTCCCCGCAGGCGGACGGCGGCTACGACGTCGCCGACTACCGGGCCGTCGACCCCCTCTTCGGCGACCTCGCCGACGCCGACGACCTCGTCCGGGCCGCGCACGCGCTGGGCCTGCGGGTGATCGTGGACGTGGTGCCGAACCACACCTCCGAGGCACACCCCTGGTTCCGGGACGCCCTCGCGGGGGTGCCCGGCGCCCGTGATCGGTACCTGTTCCGCCCGGGGCGCGGCGCGGACGGGTCGCTGCCGCCGAACGACTGGGAGTCCGTCTTCGGAGGCCCGGCCTGGACCCGCGTCCCGGACGGCGACTGGTACCTGCACCTCTTCGCCCCCGAGCAGCCCGACCTGGACTGGGAGCACCCGGAGGTCGCGGAGGAGTTCGCCTCGGTGCTGCGCTTCTGGCTCGACCTGGGCGTCGACGGCTTCCGCGTGGACGTCGCCCACGGCATGGTCAAGGCCCCGGGCCTGCCCGACATCGGCCGCGGCGCGCAGGCCACGCTGATCGGCACCGAGCCGCTGCCCTTCTTCGACCAGGACGGGGTCCACGAGATCCACCGCTCCTGGCGGCGCCTGCTGGACTCGTACGAGGGCCAGCGCATCGGGGTCGCGGAGGCCTGGGCGCCGACCTCGGAGCGGCTCGCGCTGTACGTACGGCCCGACGAACTGCACCAGGCCTTCAACTTCAGGTTCCTGAACTGCCCCTGGGACCCGGCGGCGATGCGGACCGTCATCGACGAGTCCCTGGCCGCCACCGCCTCGGTGGGCGCCCCGACGACCTGGGTGCTGTCCAACCACGACGTCGTGCGGCACGTCACCCGGTACGGGGGCGGGGCGCGGGGCCTGGCCCGGGCGCGGGCGGCGGCACTGCTGATGCTGGCGCTGCCCGGGTCGGCGTACGTCTACCAGGGCGAGGAGCTCGGCCTGCCGGAGGTGACCGACCTCCCGGACGGGGCCCGCCAGGACCCGGCGTTCCGCCGCGGCCGGCGGCGGGCGGAGGCGGCCGGGGGCGGCGCGGGGGCGGGGGCGGCGGGGGCCGGACTCGGGGCCGAGCCGGTGGCCGTGGCTTCGACCGGGCTCGGGGCCGAGCCGGTGGCCGTGGCTTCGACCGGGCTCGGGGCCGAGCCGGTGGCCGTGGCTTCGACCGGGCTCGGGGCCGAGGCGGTGGCCGTGGCTTCGACCGGGCTCGGGGCCGAGCCGGTGGCCGTGGCCGAGGCGGTGGCGGTTGCCGTGACCGGGCTCGGAGCCGAGGCGGTGGCGGTGGCCGAAGCCGTTGCCGTGGCCGAGGCGGAGGGGCAGGACGGGCTGCGCGACGGGTGCCGCGTTCCGCTCCCCTGGTCCGGCGACGCGCCCCCGTACGGCTTCGGCCCCGGCGACAGCTGGCTCCCGCAGCCCGCCGACTGGGCGGGTCTGACCGTCGCCGCCCAGACCGGCGACCCGCACTCCACGCTGGAGCTGTACCGCGCCGCGCTGGAGCTGCGCCGGGCCATGCCGGGCCTGGGCGCGCCGGAGTCGGGGCAGGGCGGGTGCCGCGAGGAGTGGCCCGGGACGGGGGCGGGACCTGCGGTGTTCGCGCGGGGCATGCGCTGGCGGCCCGCACCCGACGGGGTCCTCCTCTTCACCCGCCCCGGCTTCGCCTGCACCCTCAACACCCGGCCCGAGCCGGTGACGATGCCCTCCCCCGGCCGGCCGGTGCTCTCCAGCGCCCCGGTGGAGACCGACGGCCGCACGGTCCGTCTTCCCCCTGATTCCTGCACGTGGTGGGCGATGTGAGGCCGCTACCGGTACAGTCCAATCCCGTGACCGCACGGCTAGCCGACATCGCAGCCCAGGCGGGGGTCAGCGAAGCCACAGTCAGCCGCGTGCTCAACGGCAAGCCCGGTGTGGCCGCAGGCACCCGCGAGTCCGTGCTGGCCGCGCTCGACGTGCTCGGCTACGAGCGGCCCGTACGGCTGCGCCAGCGCAGCGCGGGCCTCGTCGGACTGATAACCCCCGAGCTGGACAACCCCATCTTCCCGGCACTGGCGCAGGTCATCGGCCAGGCGCTGACCCGGCAGGGATACACGCCGGTGCTGGCGACGCAGACGCCCGGCGGATCCACCGAGGACGAGCTGACCGAGATGCTGGTGGACCGCGGGGTCTCCGGGATCATCTTCGTCTCGGGGCTGCACGCCGACACCACCGCCGACATGGGCCGCTACGACCAACTCCGCGGCCAGGGCGTCCCGTACGTCCTCATCAACGGTTTCTCCGACAAGGTGCGGGCCCCCTTCGTCTCCCCCGACGACCGGGCCGCGATGCAGCTCGCCGTGACCCACCTGACGGCGCTGGGGCACACCCGGATCGGCCTCGCGGTCGGCCCGAAGCGGTTCGTGCCGGTCGTCCGCAAGATCGAGGGCTTCCGGGCCGCGATGCGGGAGCGGCTCGGGCTCACCGAGGCCGAGACGGAGGAGCTGGTCCAGCACTCCCTGTACTCCCTGGAGGGCGGCCAGGCCGCCGCGGCCGCGCTCATCGGGCGGGGCTGCACGGCGGTGGTGTGCGCGAGCGACATGATGGCGCTCGGCGCGATCCGGGCCGCCCGGCAGCAGGGGCTGCGGGTGCCGCAGGACGTGTCGGTGGTCGGCTTCGACGACTCCCCGCTCATAGCGTTCACCGATCCGCCGCTGACCACCATCCGGCAGCCGGTGCAGGCCATGGGGCAGGCCGCGGTACGGACCCTGCTGGAGGAGATCGGCGGGACTCCGGCCCCGCACAGCGAGTTCGTGTTCCTGCCCGAGCTGGTGGTCCGCGGCTCCACCGCCTCCGGGCCGGCGCAGCGGCGTACCCCCTAGGGGTTTCGCGGTAGTCCGCAGGGCTGAGCGGAGGCGCCGAAGACCGTCCGGAGGGATGATCGGAGGCGGGAAGGCATCTGGCAGACTCTCTGCCCATGGGTGAAGCGAGCGTGAAGACACTGGAAACCCGGACGGACGTCTCGTCACCCCTCGTGACGGAGCAGGAGACCCGTCCGGCGCCGGAGCGCACGCTGCTGCACCGGCTGCGGGCCCCGCGACGGCCGCGGATCTGGTTCGAGATCCTGCTGATCGCCGTCAGCTACTGGACGTACTCGCTGATCCGCAACGCCGTGCCCGAGCAGAAGGCGGCCGCGCTCGCGAACGCCGACTGGATCTGGGCCGTGGAGCACGGGCTCGGCATCGCCGTGGAGCGGTCCGTCAACCACGCCGTGAACTCGGTGACGTGGCTGATCGTCGGCATGAACTACTACTACGCCACGCTGCACTTCATCGTGACGATCGGCGTGCTGGTGTGGATCTACCGCTTCCATCCCGGGCGTTACGCCGCCACCCGCCTCGTCCTCTTCGCCACCACGGGCGTCGCCCTGGTCGGTTACTACCTCTACCCGCTCGCGCCGCCCCGGCTGATGAACGGGGAGACCTTCATCGACACCGTGCTGGTGCACCACACCTGGGGTTCCATGGCCTCGGGGAACCTGAAGAACATGTCGAACCAGTACGCCGCGATGCCCTCCATGCACATAGGGTGGTCGCTCTGGTGCGGGCTGACGATCTTCGCGGTGGCCTCCGCGCCCTGGGCGCGGATCCTGGGACTGCTGTACCCGGCGGCGACCCTCGTCGTGATCGTGGCCACCGCCAACCACTTCTGGCTCGACGCCGTCGGCGGCATGCTGTGCCTGGCCTTCGGGTACGCCGTCTCCCGCGCCTGGTACGGATCGCTGCCGCACCGGCTGCCGCGCCGGCCGGTGCACACCGGTCCGCATCCGGCGTCGGAGCTGCTGAACCGCTTCCGCCGGGCGTAGGGCCGTCGCGCGGTTCCGCTAGAGCCCGTCGTGGGTGATCCGGCCGCCTGACACGGTCAGGCGTACGGGTGCCTCCGCGAGCTCGTCGGGGGCGGCGGTGACCGGGTCGAGGGCGAGGGCCGTCAGGTCCGCGCGGCAGCCCGGGGCGATCCGGCCCGCGACGGCCTGCTCCCCCGCCGCGAGCGCGGCGTGGGAGGTCATGCCCTCCAGTGCCATCAGCCCGGTCAGGGAGCGGCCGCCGGATGCCGCGCCGCGGGGGCGCAGGGCGGTGGCGAGGACCTGGCGGGCGTCGTGGTGGGCGACGGGCCAGTCCGAGCCGAGGGCCAGGACCGCGCCCGCGTCGCGCAGGTCCCGGCAGCGCCAGGCACGGCGGGCCCGTTCGTCCCCGAGCCGCCTGGACCACTCGTCGGTGTGGTCGGCGCGGGTGTGGGCGGTGTGCGGGGGCTGCATGGAGGCGATCACCCCGAGCTCGGCGAACCGCTTGAGCTGGTCGTCGGGGACGGTCTCGATGTGCTCGATCCGGTGTCGCATGCGGGCGGGTCCGCCCAGGGCCGCGACCGTGTCCAGCACGTGCCGGACGGCGGCGTCGCCGATGGCGTGGGTGGCGGTGCGGACCCCGGCCGCGTCGAGGACCCGTACGGCCCGGGCGTACGCGCGCGGGTCGGGCCAGAAGGCCTCGGTGCCCCGGCCGTGGCAGTCGGCGTGCTCCAGCCAGGCGGTGCCGCCCTCGACGGTGCCGTCCATGAAGAACTTGACGCCGCCGACCTGCCAGTGGCGTCCGCGTACGCCCTGGAGGCCGATCAGTCCGTCCAGGGTGGCGGCGTCGGCCCCGGGCATGCACCAGGGTGACAGCCGCAGCCGCAGGGGCAGGTCCGTCTCGTACTCGACGGTGGCGAGCAGGGCCGGTACGTCTCCGTCGCCGAGGTCCATGACGTGCGCGCCGGTGAGTCCGGTGGCGGCCATGGCGTCGAGCACGGCGAGCAGGCGGGAGCGGCGCTCCGCGGGGCGGGGCCGGGGGGTCAGGGCGCCGACCAGGGACATCGCGGCGTGCTCGACGAGGTGCCCGGTGGGGCGGCCGTCGCCGTCGCAGACGATCTCGGAGCGCTGGTCGAAGGCGCGCGGGCCGGTGATGCCGGCTGCGGCGAGGGCCGGGCCGGTGGCGAGGGCGGAGTGGCCGTCGTAGAGGCGCAGGTAGGCGGGGGTCCCGTCGAGGACGTCCTCGACGAGGTCCCGGTCGACGGGGCGGCCGCCGAAGGCGTTGTGGTCGAGGCCGAAGCCGAGGACCCAGCCGCCGGTGCGGCCGGCGGTGCGCAGGACGGCCCGCAGCCGGTCGAGGTCCCGGACGGCCGAGAGGTCGGTTCCGGTGGCCGCCTCGGCGCCCCAGACGGGGTGGCTGTGGGCGTCGGTGAGGCCGGGGGTGAGGGTGGCTCCGCCGAGGTCGAGGACGCGGGTGCCGGGGCCGCGCCAGTCGCGTACGTCGGCCTCCTCCCCGACGGCCACGATCTCGCCGCCGCGCAGGGCCACGGCGCCGGCGCGGGGGCGGCCGGGGTCGAGGGTGCGGACGCGGGCTCCGGTCAGGACGGTGTCGGCGGCGGGCACGGGGCTGTCTCTCCTCGGGTCGGCGGCGGGTGCCGTCGGGGCGTGCCGCTGTCGCTACGCGCCGTAGAACAGGTCGTCCACGACCGCGCGGGCGCGGCGGGTGGTGCGCCGGTAGTCGTCCAGTACCTCGCCGACCCTGCCCTCCGGGTAGCCCAGGTAGCGGCCGACGGCGGCCAGTTCGCGGGCGTCCGAGGGGAAGGTGTCCCCGGCGCGGCCGCGGACCAGCATCACGGCGTTGCGGACGCGGGTGGCCAGGACCCAGGCGTCGTCGAGGGTCTGGGCCTCCTCGGTGGTGAGCAGTCCGGCGGCGTGGGCGGCGGCCAGGGCGTGGCGGGTGCGGGTGGTGCGCAGGCCGGGTTCGGCCCAGGCGTGCCGCATCTGGAGCAGCTGGACGGTCCACTCGACGTCGCTGAGCCCGCCGCGGCCGAGTTTGGTGTGCAGGGTGGGGTCGGCGCCGCGCGGCATGCGTTCGGACTCCATGCGCGCCTTGAGGCGGCGGATCTCGCGGACCGCGTCCTCGCCGAGGCCTTCGACGGGGTAGCGCAGCGGGTCGATCAGCTCGATGAAGCGGCGGCCCAGGTCGACGTCCCCGGCGACGGGCTCGGCGCGCAGCAGGGCCTGGCTCTCCCAGGTCAGGGACCAGCGCCGGTAGTAGGCGGCGTAGGAGGAGAGGGTGCGCACGAGGGGCCCTGAGCGGCCCTCGGGACGCAGGTCGGCGTCGATGAGCAGCGGCGGGTCGGCGGTCGGCAGCTGGAGCAGCCTGCGCATCTCGGCGACGACGGTCTGGGCGGCCTTGGCGGCTTCCTGTTCGTCGACGCCCTCGCGGGGTTCGTGGACGAAGAGCACGTCGGCGTCGGAGCCGTAGCCCAGTTCGTGCCCGCCGAAGCGGCCGACGCCGATGACGGCGAAGCGGGTGGGGAGGGTATCGCCCCACTGCTCGCGCACGGCGGCGCGCAGGGCTCCGGCGATGGTGGCGGCGGTGAGGTCGGAGACGGCGTCGCCGACCCGGTCGACGAGGGCGCCGCAGTCCTTCTCCGCGGGGTTTTCCTCGGTGCCGTAGGAGGCGATGATGTCGGCGGCGGCGGTGCGGAACAGTTCGCGGCGGCGGACCCCTCGGGCGGCGGCGACGGCGGCCTCCGCGCTGTCGGCGCGCCCGACGGCGGCGAGCACCTCCTGTTCGAGGGCTTCGTGCGTACGGGGCTGCAGGCCTTCGGGGTCGCCAAGCAGGGCCACGGCCTCGGGGGCGCGCATGAGGAGGTCGGGGGCGAGGCGTCCGGCGGAGAGCACGCGGGCGAGGTTCTCGGCGGCGGCGCCCTCGTCGCGCAGCAGGCGCAGGTACCAGGGGGTCTTGCCGAGGGCGTCGGAGACCTTGCGGAAGCCCAGGAGTCCGGCGTCCGGGTCGGCGGAGTCGGCGAACCAGCCGAGTAGGACCGGCAGCAGGGTGCGCTGGATGGCGGCCTTGCGGCTGACGCCGGAGGCGAGGGCCTCCAGGTGGCGCAGGGCGGAGGCCGGGTCGGCGTAGCCGAGGGCTTCGAGGCGCTGGCCGGCGGCGCGCGGGGAGAGCCGGGCCTCGCCCGGGGCGAGCTGGGCCACGGCGTCGAGCAGGGGCCGGTAGAAGAGCTTCTCGTGCAGGCGGCGCACGACGGAGGCGTGCCGGCGCCAGGCCTTGTTGAGCTCGGCGACCGGTTCGGTGCGCAGGCCCATGGAGCGGCCGAGGCGGCGCAGGTCGGCCTCGTCCTCGGGGACGAGGTGGGTGCGGCGCAGCCGGTAGAGCTGGATGCGGTGCTCCATGGCGCGCAGGAAGCGGTACGCGTCGTGCAGCTGGGCGGCGTCGGCGCGGCCGACGTAGCCGCCGGCGGCGAGGGCGTGCAGGGCGTCGAGGGTGGTGCCGGAGTGGAGGGTGGCGTCGCTGCGGCCGTGGACGAGCTGGAGCAGCTGGACGGCGAACTCGACGTCGCGCAGGCCGCCGGGGCCGAGTTTGAGTTCGCGGTCGACCTGGGCGGCGGGGATGTTGTCGACGACGCGGCGGCGCATCTTCTGAACGTCGGCGACGAAGTTCTCGCGTTCGGCGGCCTGCCAGACGAGGGGGGTTATGGCCTCGACGTACTGGGCCCCGAGGTCGGGGTCGCCGGCGACGGCGCGGGCTTTGAGCAGGGCCTGGAACTCCCAGGTCTTGGCCCAGCGCTGGTAGTAGGCGAGGTGGGAGGAGAGGGTGCGGACGAGGGGGCCGTTGCGGCCCTCGGGGCGGAGGTTGGCGTCGACGGGCCAGATGGTGCCCTCGACGGTGGTCTCGGAGCAGATCCGCATGAGGTGGGAGGCGAGGCGGGTGGCGGCCTGGAGGGCCTTGTGCTCATCGGCGCCGCTGGCGGCCTCCCCGACGAAGATCACGTCGACGTCGGAGACGTAGTTGAGTTCGTTGCCGCCGCACTTGCCCATGGCGATCACCGCGAGGCGGCACTGGGCGGCGTCCTCGGGGGCGGCGGCGGTCGCCATGCGCAGGGCCGCGCGGAGGGTGGCGGTGGCGAGGTCGGCGAGTTCGGCGGCGGTCTGGGCGACGTCGGTGGTGCCGCAGACGTCGCGGGCGGCGATGGAGAGCAGGCAGCGGCGGTAGGCGACGCGCAGGGCGACGGGGTCGTGGGCGTCGGCGAGGCCCTGCTCGAACTCGGCGAGGCCGGGGTGCAGGTCGGCGGCCTCGTAGGTGACGAGGGCCTGCCAGTCGCGGGGGTGGCGGGCGAGGTGGTCGGCGAGGGCTTCGGAGGCGCCGAGCACGCCGAGGAGGCGGTCGCGCAGGGGTTTGGCGCTGACGAGGGTGTCGAGGAGCCGGGGCAGCTCCTCGGGGGTCTGGGCCTCGGCGAGGCGCACCAGCCCGTGCAGGGCGAGGTCGGGGTCGGCGGTGGCGCCGAGGGCGTCGAGGAGGACCGGGTCGGCGCGTACGGCGGCCAGCGCGTCGGCGTCGAGGAGCCGGGCGGCGTGCGTGGGGTCGGTGAACCCGCTGCGCAGCAGCCTGATGAAGGTGCTGCTCCTGCGTCCCGGGACTGTCATCCCGCCGCCTCCCGAGTGTGTCGCTGCCGATGGGGTGTGGCCGGCCTGGGAGCGAGCCTAGCCGGAGCAGGCGTTCGACTCACCGGGCACCGTGACCAATACCATGAGGCGGATTATCGGATTATCTGCTTACTTGTTAGATCTATGTGCCAGGGGGCCCGGTCCCCACCCGACCGGCCGCGAGGAGCCCCCATGTCCGACGGACCCGCCAGCTCCGCCGCGACCCCGCCCTCCTCGCGCGCCCCCGAGCCGTCCTCGATCCCCGCTGTACGGGTCCCCCGGCAGCGCGGTACCTCCGCCGCCCCGGCGCAGGGGGCGGGCCGCGCGGACGCCGGGGCTGGTGGCGGGGGCGGTGGTGCGCTGGCGGAGGACCGCGCTCCTGAGCGTCACGCGCCTGCCGAGCGCGGCGCGGACGACGGCATGGGCACCGGTGCCGGTAGCGGGCCCGACGCCGGGTCGCGGGCCCGCGTACCCGCCCCGGCGACGAGCCCGGAGGCCGCCGGGGGCGGGGCGGAAGCCGCCGGGGGCGGGGCGGACGGCGCGGCGAGCGGGCCCGACGCAGGCTCGGGCAGCGCGCGCGGCACCCGGGAGGGCCACGGCGCGGCCCCCCGGCATCCGGTCGCACGGAGGATCGTCAAGGCCGTCGGGCTCCTCGCCGCCACCGCCGCAGGCAGCATGCTCGTGCTCCGCGGCAACGAGGCCCTCGCCGCCCTCGGCACGCCCGTCACCGCCGATTCCCGGGCCACCACCGCCACCACCGTGGACGCCCCCGACCCCGGCCGCGTCCTCCAGATCGTCGCCCACCCCGATGACGACCTGTACTTCATGAACCCGGACCTGCGGTACTCCATAGCCGCCGGCCACCCCGTCACCTCCGTCTACCTCACCTCCGGCGAAGCCGACGGCATCAACGCGGGCGCCGCCAAGCAGGCCTCCACCCCGCCCGACAAGCCCGCCTACGCCGAGGCCCGCCAGAACGGCATCCGCGCCGCCTACGCCAAGATGGCCACCGGCGACCGCAGCAGCGCCTGGAAGCGCACCGTGGTCCCGACCGAGGGCGGCGGGTACGCCGAGGTCGACGTCCTCGTCGCGAAGCCCGAGATCAACCTCGTCTGGCTGCAGCTGCGCGAGGCCGGCCACGTCCACGCGGACGTCCCCGACAGCCTCCACGGCCTGTGGGACGGCAAGGTCCCGCACCTGGAGTCGGTGCTCGCGTCCGGCTCCCCGGTCAAGCACGGGTTCACGTACACCAAGGACCAGGTCGTCCGGACCATCGAAGGCATCCTGGAGCGGTACCGGCCCACCACCATCCGCGTCCAGGACCCGACCCCCGGCCGGTTCCCCGACACGAAGCGGTACACCGACCACCAGGACCACCTCTACGGCGCCCGCTTCGCGCAGCTGGCCACCGACGCCTACGCGCGCGAGGTCAAGGACCGCCCCCACTTCGCGGTGCAGAACTACATCGGCTACTTCAACGGCTCCCTCCCCAGCACCCTCGACCCCGGCGAGGCGAAGGAGAAGCTGGACATCCTGGGCACCTACGCCTGGCTCGACCGGGAGAACCACTGCGGCAGCGAGGCCGGCTGCGGCGACCTCAAGGTCGCCGACCGCCCCTCGGGCAACCGCTGGACGCAGACCGTCAACTACGCGCGCGGCACCAGCACTTCCTGGCTCACCTCCGACGGCGCGCACGGCCTGTGGGCGTTCAAGGTGCTCGACGGCCAGGTCGCCGTCTGGCACCGCACCGGCCTGATCGGCAGCTGGAGCGGCCCCCGCCTGCTCCCCGGCACCGGCATGGACCAGGGCATCTCCACCGTCACCCTGCGGGACGGCCGGATAGCCGCCTTCGGCACCCGCACCTCCTTCGGCGACGAACCCGCCGACTACCTGCGCGAGGTCGTGTACGCGGTCCAGCGCGCCCCCGGCTCCGAGGAGTTCGGCCCCTGGGAGTCGCTCGGCACCCCGGAGACCGCCGACGACACCTGGACCTCCGACATCAGCGCGCCCGCCGTGTCCGTCGACGGCACCGGGGCACTCGCCGTGTACGTGCGCGACGGCGCCTCCACCCTGCGCGGCCGCGTCCAGCACCCCGGCGGGGAGTGGGGCCCGTGGGAGGGCCTCGGCGGCTCCGACCTGCACGGCACCCCGGCCACCGCGACCGACGGGGCCGGACGGCGGATGGTCTTCGCCGCCACCACGAAGACGGTGACGGGCTGGGCGCAGCCGGAGCCCGGCGCCCCGCTGGGCCCGGCCACCCCCACCGGGCTGCCGGAGACCACGCTGCCCCTGACGGCGCAGGGGCGCGAGGGCGGGGTGCGGCTGCTGTTCCGCAAGCCGGGGTCGGGCAACGTGCGTTCCGCGCTGGTGACGGCCGAGGGCGGGCTGCGGGTGAACGGCCTGACCGACCTGGGCGGGCTCCAGGGCTTCGGGCCGGTGACGGCGAGCGGGCACGTGCTGGCGGGCCGCTCGGCGGGCGGACAGCTGGGCGCGGACGTCGGGCCGAGCGGGGCGTGGCAGCGCTCGCCGCTGATGTTCGTGGGGGCACCGTCCAGCACGATGACGGGGAAGAACCTGGTCAGCCTGGCCGTGGTCGGCCTCGACGCGCGGCTGTACGTCACCTCGTCGGCGGACGACACGGACGCGCACCTGGCTCCGTGGCAGCCGGTGGGGCCGCGCAACACCCGCGCCGGCGGGCGGTAAGCCGGACCGGCAGGACCGCGCCAACGCGCGTACGGGGCGCCCGGGCGGCGTGGAGACCACCTCAACCGCGTCCACGATCCGGTCGGTTCGGCGCCGGAGCGCGGCACCGGCACCGGCACCGGCACCGGCAGGGCAGGGCAGGGCACAATCACATCCGGTCGTTTTTTCGGAAAAGCGTGCGTCATCGTCGGAATCGGTGAACCAACTGCCCCGATTCGGCCTCTCAGTGACCGCACAGCGGTTCTTCCTGCCCGAAGCGACCTCAAGAGGCCGTGACCATGCCCCTTTCCCGCCGCCGTCTCCTCCTCGCGGCCGTGCTTCCCGTGCTCACCGTGGGTGCCTCCGGCGTCCTCGCCGTCACCTCCGGCCAGCAGACGGCGGCCGAGACCGGCGAGGGGAAGGCCCCGGCCGCCGCCCTGCCCGCCAGCGCGACCTCCGGCACGGTCGTCCAGGTCGTCGCGCACCCCGACGACGACCTGTTCTTCATGAACCCCGACCTCAGCCGCTCCCTGCTGGCCGGACTGCCCGTCACCACGGCCTACCTCACCTCCGGCGAGGCCGACGGCCGCAACGAAGCGCGCGGCGGAGAGGCCAAGGACCCGGAGCAGCCCGCCGACCGCGCCCGGTACGCGGAGGCCCGGCAGAACGGCATACGCGCCGCCTACGCCGAGATGGCCACCGGCGACCGCGCCGGCGCCTGGAAACGTACGGTCATACCCACGGCCGGCGGCGGACAGGCCGAGCTCGACGTCCTCGTCGCCCGCCCGCAGGTCAACCTGGTCTGGCTCCAGCTGCGCGAGGCCCGCAACCCGGCCGCGGACAACCCGGACAGCCTGCGCGGCCTGTGGAACGGCCGGATACCGGCGCTGGGTTCCCAGCTCACCACGGGCACCCCGGTCAAGCAGGAGTTCTCGTACACCAAGGACCAGGTGATCGAGTCCATAGCCGGGATCCTGGAGCGGTACCGGCCGACGACGATACGGATGCAGGACCCGACGCCGAACCGGTACGCAGCCACCGGGAGGTACACCGACCACCAGGACCACATGTACGGCGCCCGCTTCGTGCAGGCCGCCACCGCGCTGTACGCGGAACGGGTCGCGGACCGGCCTCGGTTCTCGGTCCAGAGCTACCTCGGCTACCACAACGGCAGCCTCCCGCACGCGCTGGACCCGCAGACCGCCGAGACGAAGACCGGCTTCCTGAAGACGTACGCCTGGCACGACCGGGCCGACTACTGCGGTTCCCCCTCCGGCTGCGGCGACCGCAAGGTGGCGGGCAGCCCCACCGGCCGCCACTGGGCCCAGTCGCTGCGCTACGCCCGCGCCGACACCACCTCCTGGCTCACCGAGGGCACCCCCGGCCGGCTCTGGGCCTTCGCCGCGCTGGACGGGCGGATGGCCGTCTGGACGCGCGACCGGGCCGGGACCTGGACGGGGCCCGTCCTGCTCCCCGGCACCGGCATCGACCCGGGCGCCACCGCCGTCCGCCTCCCCGGCGGCCGCGTCGCGGTCCTCGCCACCCGCACCGTGCTCGGGCCCCGCCCGGCCGACTACCGGCGCGAGGTGGTGTACGCGGTCCAGTCCGCGCCCGACGGCCCGTTCGGGGCGTGGGCCTCCCTCGGCACCCCCGAGCCGGACGACGAGCCCGGCACCTCGGCCATCAGCACCCCCTCGGCCGCCGTCGACGCCGAGGGCCGCCTCACCGTCTACCTCCGCGATTCGCGCCGCACCCTGCGCGCCCGCGCCCAGCAGCCGTCGGGAGCCTTCACCGACTGGGAGCAGCTGGGCGGCGAGGACCTCCAGAGCGACCCGGTCGCGGTGGTCGACGCCGCCGGCCGGCGTCACGTGTACGCCGCCACCACCGCGTCCGTGCTGGCCTGGACGCAGCCCGCACCCGGCGCCCCGCTCGCCGGGCCGCACCCCACCGGGCTGCCCGCCACCACGGTCCCCCTCTCGGCGGCCCGGGACGGCGCGGGCATCCGCCTCTACTTCCGCCGCCCCGACTCCGGGGTGGTCCGCAGCGCGCTCGTCACGGCGGGGGCGGGTGCCCCGCGGGTCTCCGGCGTCTCGGAGTCCGGCGGCCGGGCCGGCTACGGCGCGGTCGGCGCCGCGGGCCGCACGGTGACGGGCCGGGCGGACACCGGCACCGTCGCCGCGGCGACCCTGGGCGGGCCGCCCGCCTGGACGGAGTCCGGGATGCTGTACGCGGGCGCCCCTGCGGCCGTACTCGGCCCGGCCGGAACCACGACCACGGCCGTCCTGGGCCTGGACGCCCGGCTCCACACCACGACCACCCGCCCCGCCGGCCCCCGCCCCACCTGGCACCCGGCGGTCCGGACGCCCCCCGCCTGACCCGCCGCCGCGCAGGCGGGCGCCGGCCGACCGCCGATATCCTGGGAGGAGCATCGAGCATCGGGGGCATCCCGCCCGGAGGGCAGCACGATGAACCAGCACCGCTTCCTCACACTCCTCGCCGCCCCGCTCCTCGCCTCCTCGGCCGTCCTCACCCCGGCCGCGGCCGCCCCGGCGGCCGCGCCCGCCGTCGGCTCCTGCGAGCTGGTGGCGACCGGGGAGGGCAAGGACACCTCGTACGACCTCGTGCTGGAGGGATTCGAGCCGGGCCAGTCCGTCACGATCAACGGCCCGCGGACGAACCAGCGCGCCCGGGTGGACGACGAGGGCGCACTCGACAAGCACGACGTCCGCTACGGCAAGTACACCGTCAGCTCCATGGGCAGCCGCATCGGCTGCACCACACCGCCCCGGGGCCAGCAGGACGGCGGCAAGCAGGGAAAGGTCAAGGTCACCAAGGTCGAGGTCGTCACCCTCACCAAACCCGGCACCGTGGTCGACTGCTCCAAGCCGAGCAGGGCCGAGTTCGACGGCCGGATCACCGGCACGGGCAAGGGCGACGTCGACTACTACTGGACCTTCGCCTCCAGCGCCGACCCCTACGCCAAGGGCAAGGCCCACTTCGAACCCGGCATCCAAAGCCACTCGCTCCTCCAGGTGGTCAACCTCCCGGCGACCGTCAACGGCGTCTCCCCGAGCGTCTTCATGACCCTCCACGTGCCGTCAGCGGGCCTGAGCGCCCGCAGCGACCAGGTCACCCTCACCTGCGCCAAGCCGTAGCCCCCGCCAGCCCGCCGAAACACAGACGGGCCGCCGGTCCCCGACCGACGGCCCGCCCGGACGGAGCCAAGCCCTACAGCACCGGGAGGTTCTTCCGCAGCTCGAAGGCGGTGACCTCGGAGCGGTATTCCTCCCACTCCTGCTTCTTGTTGCGCAGGAAGAAGTCGAAGACGTGTTCGCCGAGGGTTTCGGCGACCAGTTCGCTGCGCTCCATCAGGGAGATGGCCTCGCCCAGGTTCTGCGGGAGGGGTTCGATGCCCATCGCGCGGCGTTCGGCGTCGGAGAGGGCCCAGACGTCGTCATCGGCGCCCGCCGGGAGTTCGTAGCCCTCCTCGATGCCCTTGAGGCCCGCCGCCAGGAGTACGGCGTACGTCAGGTAGGGGTTGGCGCCGGAGTCGATCGAGCGGACCTCCACCCGGGAGGAACCCGTCTTGCCCGGCTTGTACATCGGGACGCGGATCAGCGCCGAGCGGTTGTTGTGGCCCCAGCAGATGTACGAGGGGGCCTCGCCGCCGGAGCCGGCGGTGCGGGAGGAGCCGCCCCAGATGCGCTTGTAGGAGTTGACCCACTGGTTGGTGACGGCAGCCGTCTCCGCGGCGTGCTTCAGGAGGCCCGCGATGAAGGAGCGGCCCACCTTCGAGAGCTGGTACTCGGCACCCGATTCGTAGAAGGCGTTGCGGTCGCCCTCGAAGAGGGACAGGTGGGTGTGCATGCCGGAGCCCGGGTATTCGGAGAAGGGCTTCGGCATGAACGTGGCCTGGACGCCCTGTTCGAGGGCGACCTGCTTCATGACCAGGCGGAACGTCATGATGTTGTCGGCGGTCGAGAGGGCGTCGGCGTAGCGGAGGTCGATCTCCTGCTGGCCCGGGGCGCCCTCGTGGTGGCTGAACTCCACCGAGATGCCCATGGATTCGAGCATGGTGATCGCCTGGCGGCGGAAGTCCATGCCCACGTTCTGCGGCGTGTGGTCGAAGTAGCCGGAGTTGTCGGCCGGGACGGGGCGGGTGCCGTCCAGCGGCTTGTCCTTCAGCAGGAAGAACTCGATCTCCGGGTGGGTGTAGAAGGTGAAGCCCAGGTCGGACGTCTTGGCCAGGATGCGCTTGAGGACGTAGCGCGGGTCCGCGAACGAGGGGGAGCCGTCCGGCATCAGGATGTCGCAGAACATCCGGGCCGTCCCGGGGGCCTCGGCGCGCCACGGCAGTATCTGGAAGGTCCCGGGGTCCGGCTTGGCGATCATGTCGGACTCGTAGACCCGGGCGAAGCCCTCGATCGCCGAGCCGTCGAAGCCGATGCCCTCGTCGAAGGCCTGCTCCAGCTCGGCGGGGGCGACCGCGACGGACTTCAGGAAGCCCAGCACATCGGTGAACCACAGGCGCACGAAGCGGATGTCGCGCTCCTCGAGCGTCCGGAGGACGAATTCCTGCTGCTTGTCCATGCCTTCATCCTCGCAGTTCAGACGATCCGTGCACCACCACCCCAAAAGGGCGGAGGGGCGCGGTCGGGCCCGTCCAGTATCGCCAGTGGTGGTTTCCGCCACATTACGCACCCCCCAGAGCCGATGGCACCCCCGCTCCGACCGCGCACAAGTCATGAGCATTACCATCGGCGCCCATGGGGGGCTGGGAGTACACGGGGAGCGGACGCCGCGGGCGTCCCTTCCGGCGCGCCTTCCTCGTGCTGCTGATCGCGGCCGGGGTGGCGGCCGGCGTGGCGTTCCTGTGCGTGCGGCCCGCGGCGGAGCCCGGACGGGTGCACGCCGGGCACGGCGGGCACGCCGCGCACGCCACCTGTGTGTCCCCGTACGACCCTCCGGGCTGTTCCCCCCTCTCCCACGTCACCCCGGCCGTGCTGCCCGCCCCGCCGCCCGCCGTGGCCCTGCCCCGGAGCGGGCCGGTGCCCGCCGCCCGCCCGGGCGCGGCCGCGGGGCCGGTGCGGCCGCCCGGGACCCTCGCGCGCGCGCCCGGCCTGCACGTCCTGCAAGTGCTGCGGACCTGAGCGCTCCGGCGCACCGGACGGCACCACCGGCTCCACCCCCACACCCCCTCAGCAGAAGGAACAGGGCACATGGCCAGCAGGACGTCACAGCAGAACTCCCGCCAGCAGCGCATAGCCGAGATGCGCCGCGCCGAGCAGGCGCGCGAGCGGCGCAACAAGATCCTCGCGATCAGCGTCTCCACGGCGATCGTCGCCGGTCTCGTCGGATTCGGCGCCTGGGTGCTGATCGACCAGAAGCAGAAGGAGAAGGACGCGGAGGCGGCGCGCAAGGCGCCGGTCTCGGGCGAGCAGACCTGGGACGCGAAGAAGCTCGGCCGCAACCACGTCGAGACCGCGGTCAAGTACGAGATGAACCCGCCCGTCGGCGGCGACCACCACCCCCGCTGGATGAACTGCGACGGCGACGTCTACAAGAACCCGATCCCCGAGGTGAACGCCGTCCACTCGCTGGAGCACGGCGCGGTCTGGGTGACGTACAACGACAAGGCCGACAAGGCCGAGGTCGACAAGCTCGCCGAGAAGGTCGGCAAGACCCCGTACACGCTGCTCAGCCCCGTCAAGGAGCAGGCCGGCGCGATCATGCTCAGCGCCTGGGGCAAGCAGCTGACGGTGGACAAGGCGGACGACCCGCGCGTGGCGCAGTTCTTCACCAAGTACGTGCAGGGCCAGCAGACCCCCGAGCCGGGCGCGGCCTGCACCAACGGGGTGGGCGAGAAGTGACCCGTACGTACTGGGCGGCGGGCGCGGCCGTCGTGCTCGCCGTGCTGTTCGCGGTGGGGGCCACGGTCGCCACCGCGAACGGCCCGGACGGTGACGGCGGGCGCTCCCCGTCCGCCGCCGCGCCGGCCCTGTACTCGCCGGACGCGGGCTTCGCCCGGGACATGGCGGTGCACCACCAGCAGGCGGTGGAGATGTCCTTCATCGTCCGCGACCGCACCCAGGACGAGCCCGTGCGCACCCTCGCGTACGACATCGCGAACACGCAGGCCAACCAGCGCGGCATGCTGCTGGGCTGGCTGGACCTGTGGGGGCTGCCGAAGGTGGTGGCGGACGAGCCGCCGATGTCGTGGATGTCCTCGCAGGAGGGCCACGGCGGGTCCGGGGGCCACGCGGGGCACGCCGGCGCCAAGCCCGGGGCGCTGATGCCCGGGATGGCGACGAAGGAGGAGCTCTCGCGGCTCGGCGCGGCGAACGGCCGGGACGCCGAGGTGCTGTACCTCCAGCTGATGACCGACCACCACAAGGGCGGCGTCGCCATGGCCGAGGGCTGTGCCCGCCAGTGCGCCACCCCGGCGGAGCGGGCGCTGGCCCAGGGCATGGTCGAGGCACAGCAGTCGGAGCTGACGCTGATGGCGGACATGCTGCGCGGGCGCGGGGCGGCGCCGCGGTAGCCCGCCCCCGCCCGGCCCGGCGGCTACCCGCGGGCGTGCAGGACCGCCCGCGCCACCTGGTGCGGGCGGTCCAGCATGACCAGGTGTCCGGCCGGCTCGGCGACCTCGAAGCGGGCGCCGAGCACCTCGGCGAGGGCCGCCTGGCGGCCGAGCCAGCGCCGGGCGGCGTCGCCCGGTGAGCCGTCGTGGCCGGCCAGGACGGTGGCGGGCGCCGTCAGCGGGTGCTCCGCGCGCAGGGCGAGCAGCTCGGCGGCGGTGTCGGGGTAGCGGGAGTTCTCCAGGAGGGCCCCGCGCCAGACCCGGCCCGTGCGGTAGCAGCGGCGTACGAGGTCCCGTGCGGCCGGATCCGCGGCCCGGCCGGCCCGGGAGGCGCGTACGGCCCCGCCGCGCAGCGCGGGCCCCAGCGCGGCCGGGAGCCCGGCGGCGGTCACGGCCCGGCCGAGCGCGCGGGCGGCGCCGGTGCGCAGCGCGGCGGGCAGCACCGTACGGGGCGCCTCCTCGACGCTGGAGTCGACCAGGACGAGGGCGGCGGTGCGCTCCGGGTACAGGCGGGCGAAGGCCTCGGCGTGGAACCCGGCGATGGAGTGCCCGACGACGGTGACGGGCGTGCCGCCCAGGCCCAGCCCGTCCAGCAGGCCCGCGATCCGGCGGGCCTCCCCGGCGGCGCCGGGCGGCTCGGTCGCCGGGGCGCTCAGCCCGTGCCCCGGCCGGTCGAAGCGGATCACGGTCCGGTCCCGGGCCGCGAGCAGGGCCGCGACCGGGTCCCAGTCGAACCAGGCCATGGCGAGCCCGGCGCTCAGCACCACGGGCGGCCCGGCGCCCTCAAGGACGACGTGCAGCGGGATCCCGTACACGCGGACGAAACGGGGCGGGGGGTTCACGTACGGCGCTCCTCGTGGACGGAGCGGGCCAGCAGCCCCAGCCAGAGCGCGACCAGCAGCACCTGGAGCCGCTGTCCCGCGCCGAGCGCCCAGGTGCCGTGCCCGGCGGTGAACAGGGCGATGGCGGTCAGCGTCCAGGCGGTGGCGAGCAGCTCCATGGTGACGAGGGCGGGGCCGTAGCGGGCGAGGGGCGCGAGGCGCCCGTACCGCCGGGCGGCGACGGTGAGCGCCACCGTCCCGATGAGGGCGCCGGTCATGGCGAGGCTGCTGCTGATGGCGTGGGCCTGATGGGTGGCCGGGACGAGTCCGGCGGTCTCGCGGGCGGCGCATTCGGGGTCGGCGGTGGGCCGGCAGCTGAGCGGCAGCCAGGCGTCGGCGGCGGTGGCCGCGCCGAAGAGGGTGATCCCGCACCAGCCGGCGACGGCCCAGATGCCCCGGGACGGGGGGTGGCGGACCAGGCGCGCCAGGGCGAGCAGCCCGCCGAGGAGGACGAGCAGGCCCGCGGTGAAGTCGGTGGCCCGGAAGAGGCCGCCGAGGGGCTGGTCCTGGGCGGCGAGTTCGCTGACGTAGGTCTCGATGGGGTTGAGGCCGGTGGAGAGGACGACTTCGAGCACCCAGGCGGTGTACGCGGCCGCGCCGAGGCCGATGAGGAGGGCGACGGGCCTGGTGCTCGGGGGTGCGACTCCTGCGGGGCGGTGCGGACGTTTCGGGCGTTCTGTACGCATGGGGTGAATGATCCTCAGCAGATCCGGCATCGGCGTGCGGCGCCCCCGGGCGGTGCCGCGGCCGGGATCGCCGGGATGCGCGCCCAGGGCCATCCGGCCCAGTCCCGCACGGGGAGAACGTGCGCGCCGCCTGCCGCGTTCCCCGGGCCGGAGTCCGGATTCCGGCACTTCGGCCGATTCCGCTCCCGGGCCGGGGCGCGGGGGCCGAATCCGCTTGGAGGGTGCCGGGGGGCATGGCAGGCTGCCCGCATCGTCCGTACACCGCGTTCCGCGCCCCGTACGCCGCACACTCCAAGGACGCCTCAGGCATGAGTACGCCCCCGAACCCGCCCGGGACCCCGTCCGGTCCGCCGCCCGAGCCCGCGGACGCGCCCATACCCGGGGCGGAGAAGCCGTCACTGGAGAAGCCGTCACTGGAGGAGCCGCGGACGGACACCGCCGCGTCCGCGCCGGAGCCGGCGGCCCCCGTCTCCGCCCCCGAGCCGGTGCGGCCGTCGCTGACGAAGACCCCGCCGGCGGACGCCCCGCCGGCCGAGGCCCCGCCGGCGGACGCCGCGCCGGCCGACGCGCCGCCCGCCGACGCCCCGCCCGCACAGGCCCAGCCCGCCCAGACCCCTCCTGCCGACGCACCCCCCGCCGACATCCCGCCCGCCCCGGCCCCGACGCCCCCGCCCGGGGAGTTCGACCCGTGGGCCGCGCCCGCCCCCGGAGCGGCCCCGCCGCAGTTCCCGCCGAGCGCCTCCGCCCCGCCCACCGGTGCCTGGGGCCAGCCCGCGCCGCCCACCGGCGCCTGGGGCCACGTCGGCCCGCCGCCGGCGCCGCCCTACGCCGCGTACCCCGGCTACGCCGCCCATCCCGGCTTCCGGCCCGCGCCCGTCGCACCCTCCAACGGGATGGCCGTCGCCGCGCTGGTCCTGGGCCTGGTGGCCGTCCCGGTGGCCATCGTCCCGTTCGTGTTCTGGATCGGCGCGCTCCTCGGCATGACCGCCCTCGGCCTCGGCATCGCCGCCCTCGTGCGCGCCCTGGCCGGCGCCCCGCGCAAGGTGATGTCCCTCGTGGGCGCCGGCCTCGGCCTGCTCAGCCTGGGCGCCTGCGTCGGCGGCTGGTTCCTCACCGTCGCCGTCGTCGACCGGGCCGTCGAGCGCGCCGGCCGCGAGATCACCGTGGATCCGGAGTGGGACGAGGAGTGGGACCAGGAGTGGGACGAGGACGACCTGGTCGAAGGTGACGAGGACGCCGCCCTGCCCCCGTCGGGCCCCGGCATCACGACCCCGCTCGACTTCGGCCGTACGTACACGTACCCCAGCGGGATCCAGGTGCGCATCGCCGAACCCCGGAAGTACACCACCAGCAGCAAGTGGATCGAGGTGGGCAACGCGGTGCGGGTGGACTTCACCATCACCAACACCTCCGACCGGCCCCACCGCGTCATCCACGCGATTCCCGCGGTCGTCGACGACCAGGGCCGGCCCGGCAAGCTCGTCTTCGACGGCCGGATGCCCAAGCGCGTCGAGACGGTGATCGAGCCGGGCCACTCGGCGTCCGGCAGTGCCGCCTTCGAGGTGCCGGAGGGCACGAAGTCCATCAGCGCGGACCTCTCCCCCGGCGTCCTGCTGCCCCCGGCGAAGTTCACGGGGCCGGTCCGCTGAACCGTCCGCCGAACCATCCGCCGAACCGTCCGCCGGGCCCCGGAAACGACGGCGTCACGGCCCGGCCCAGGACATCGCGTCAGAAAGACGATTAGACTGGGCCCGTGCCTCAACTACGCCTCGCTCTGAATCAGATCGACTCGCAGGTCGGCAACATCGCCGCCAACTCCGACTCGGTCGTGCACTGGACGCGGCACTCCGCCGAGCAGGGCGCCCACCTCGTGGCGTTCCCGGAGATGACGCTGACGGGCTACCCCGTCGAGGACCTGGCCCTGCGGGCCTCCTTCGTGGAAGCGTCCCGCACCGCGCTGGCCGCGCTGGCCCGGCGGCTGGCGGACGAGGGGCTCGGCGGGCTCCCCGTCGTCGTCGGCTACCTCGACCGCAGCGAGCGGGCCGCCCCCCGGCTGGGGCGCCCCGCGGGATCCCCGGAGAACGCGGCCGCCGTGCTGTACCGCGGCCGGGTCGTCCTGCGGTTCGCCAAGCACCACCTGCCCAACTACGGGGTCTTCGACGAGTTCCGGTACTTCGTGCCGGGAGAGACCCAGCCCGTCATCCGGGTGCACGGCGTCGACGTGGCCCTGGCCATCTGCGAGGACCTCTGGCAGGAGGGCGGCCGCGTCCCGGCCACCCGCGCCGCCGGGGCCGGGCTGCTGATCTCCGTCAACGCGTCCCCGTACGAGCGCAACAAGGACGACGTACGCCTCGAACTGGTCCGCAAGCGCGCCCAGGAGGCCGGCTGCACCCTCGCCTACGTGGCGATGATGGGCGGCCAGGACGAGCTGGTCTTCGACGGCGACTCGATCGTCGTGGACGCGTCCGGCGAGGTCATCGCCCGCGCCCCGCAGTTCTCCGAGGGCTGCGTCCTGGTCGACCTGGACCTGCCGGCCGCTCGGGCGGACGCCCCCGAGGGGGTGGTGGACGACGGCCTGCGCATCGACCGCGTGATCCTCTCCGAGGAGCCGGTGGAGGCGTACGAGCCGGTCGTGACCGGTGGCTACGCCGAGCGCCTGGACGACGACGAGGAGGTGTACGACGCGCTGGTCGTGGGCCTGCGCGCGTACGTCAGGAAGAACGGCTTCCGTTCCGTCCTGATCGGGCTCTCCGGGGGCATCGACTCGGCGCTCGTCGCGGCCATCGCCTGCGACGCGGTCGGGGCGCAGAACGTGTACGGCATCGCCATGCCCTCGAAGTACTCCTCGGAGCACTCCAAGGGCGACGCCGCCGATCTGGCGGAACGGACCGGGCTGAACTTCCGCACCGTCTCGATCGAGCCGATGTTCGACGCCTACATGGGCTCGCTGGGCCTGACCGGCCTGGCCGAGGAGAACCTCCAGTCCCGGCTGCGCGGCACCCTGCTGATGGCGGTGTCCAACCAGGAGGGGCACATCGTGCTGGCCCCGGGCAACAAGTCCGAGCTGGCCGTCGGCTACTCCACCCTCTACGGGGACTCCGTCGGCGCCTACGGGCCGATCAAGGACGTCTACAAGAGCGACGTCTTCCGGCTCGCCCGGTACCGCAACCGGGCCGCCGTCGAGCGGGGCGAGACCCCTCCCATCCCGGAGAACTCGATCGTGAAGCCGCCGAGCGCCGAGCTGCGCCCTGGTCAGGTGGACACGGACTCGCTGCCGGACTACCCGGTGCTCGACGCGATCCTGGACCTGTACGTGGACCGGGACCAGGGCCTGGAGGAGATCGTCGCGGCCGGCTTCGACCGGCAGCTGGTGGCCCGGACCCTGCGGATGGTGGACACGGCCGAGTACAAGCGCCGCCAGTACCCGCCGGGCACCAAGATCTCCGCGAAGGGCTTCGGCAAGGACCGCCGGCTGCCCATCACCAACGGCTGGCGCGAGCGCGCGTAGCCGCCGCAGCCGGCCCGACGGGGAAGCCAGGGGGCCCGCCGCGTGAGCGGCGGGCCCCCTGGCTTCGCGCGGGCGGCGCGCCGCTCACCTGCGTACGGTCACCCGGGCGGCCACCGGGAGGTGGTCGCTGCCCGTGCGGGGCAGGGTCCAGGAGGCCTCCGGCTTCGCCCCGCGCACCATGATCTGGTCGATCCGGGCCATCGGGAACTGCGCCGGCCAGCTGAAGCCGAAGCCGTCGCCGGCCGCGCCCTGGGTGGAACGCATCTGCGAGGTCACCTCGGACAGGGCGCGGTCGTTCATGGTGCCGTTGAGGTCGCCGAGCAGGATGACGTTCTTCAGCGGTTCGGCGGCGAGGGCCGCCCCGAGCGCGTCGGCGCTGTTGTCGCGCTGGTTGGCGGTGAAGCCGGCGTTGAGCTTGACCCGGACCGAGGGGAGGTGGGCGACGTACACGCCGATCTCGCCGAAGGGGCTCGCGACGGTGGTGCGCATGGCGCGGGTCCAGCCGAGCCGGATGTCCACGGGCTTGCTGGAGGTCAGCGGGTATTTGCTCCACACGCCGACCGTGCCCTCGACCGCGTGGTACTTGTACGCGCCTCCGAGGGCCTTCTCGTAGACGGGGACGGCGCTCGCCTTGAGCTCGGTCAGGGCCAGCACGTCCGCCCGCGAGGTGGCGAGCGCCTCGCCGGTGCCGCGCGGGTCGGGGTTGTCGGCGTCGACGTTGTGGGCGGCGACCATCAGGTTGCCGCGGGAGCCCGACTTGTCGGTGACCAGGCCGCCGAAGAGGTTCACCCAGACCGCGGCCGTCAGCAGTATCGCGATCAGGGCCGTCGCGGACCTGCGGATCACGGCGATGGCCAGCAGGACCGGCACGGCCAGCCCCAGCCAGGGCAGGAAGGTCTCGACGAGGCTGCCGAGGTTGCCCACGTCGTTGGAGAGCTCGGCGTGGAAGATCATCACCAGCGAGATCAGGGCGGCGACCCCGGCGGTGACGATGCCGCGCTTCCAAATGCCGCGGTCGCCCCGCAGCTCGGCCAGGAGGCGCTTCAGTCCGGATCCGGGGGGCCCGGGCTCGGAGCCGCCGTTCCCCGTCTCCGTCATGTACGCCTGTGCCATGCCATGTCCTCGCTGCCGTGCTCGCGCTCCGTCCCCGTGCCTTGACCCTAGGCGATGTCGGGAGCCTTCCGTGCCGTCCTCGCGGCCGTACAACCGGGAGGACGAACGGCCGTGCGGCAAGGGTTCCGCTTGTCACGAAACGCGCACATTGGCTCCGGCGCGCCTGGAGACGGGCCAGGAGTGTGACGGACCGGTCAGCGCGCCGCGGCCCTCCCACTTCCGTCCACGGCCGGACGGGTGCCACCATGGTGGGTGAGTCCGGGGACGCCGTAAGGGTGCCTCGAGATGACACAAGGAGCAGTTGCAATGACGCATGCCGTTTCGCCTGCCCGCGAAGCCGCCTCCCCCACCCTGTACGGGGGCACGGGCAACCGGCGGATCACCGTCCGCGACCTCAACCTCGCCAAGGAGCGCGGCGAGAAGTGGCCCATGCTCACCGCCTACGACGCCATGACGGCGTCCGTGTTCGACGAGGCCGGGATCCCGGTGATCCTCGTCGGTGACTCCATGGGCAACTGTCACCTCGGTTACGACACCACCGTCCCCGTGACGATGGACGAGATGACCCTGCTGTCGGCGGCCGTCGTACGGGGCACCAGCCGGGCCCTGGTCGTCGGCGACCTGCCGTTCGGCTCCTACCAGGAAGGCGCCGTGCAGGCGCTGCGCAGCGCGACCCGACTGGTGAAGGAGGCCGGTGTCGGGGCGGTCAAGCTGGAGGGCGGGGAGCGCTCGCTGCACCAGACCGAGCTGATCGTCCAGTCCGGCATCCCGGTCATGTCCCACCTGGGTCTGACCCCGCAGTCCGTGAACGCCATGGGCTACCGGGTGCAGGGCCGCACCGACGAGGCCGCGCACCAGCTGCTGCGCGACGCGAAGGCCGCGCAGGACGCGGGTGCCTTCGCGGTGGTCCTGGAGCTGGTCCCGGCCGAGCTGGCCGCCGAGGTCACCCGGTCGCTGCACATCCCGACCGTCGGCATCGGTGCGGGCTCGGAGTGCGACGCGCAGGTGCTCGTGTGGACCGACATGATGGGCCTGACCGGCGGGAAGATGCCGCGCTTCGTCAAGCAGTACGCGGACCTGCGCCGGACCATGGGCGACGCGGCGAAGGCCTTCGCCGAGGACGTGGTGGGCGGAACGTTCCCGCAGGAGGAGCACGCCTTCCACTAGTCCCCGTCGTCCAAGTCGCCGTTGACCGACAGCCCGCCGGCAGGCCCGCCGGCGGGCTGTCGGCTGCGTGTGGGATGGCTGTCGGAGGCCTGTCGGAGCTTTGTCAGTGACGGCTGGTCCCATGGTGGACATGACGCGAAACGACAAGAACTCCCACGCCGTGGAAGTGCGGGGGCTGGTCAAGCACTACGGCGAGACCAAGGCCCTGGACGGGGTCGACCTGGACGTCCGCGAGGGCACCGTGCTCGGCGTGCTGGGACCGAACGGCGCCGGCAAGACCACCCTGGTCCGCTGCCTGTCCACCCTGATCGTCCCCGACGCGGGCACCGCCACGGTCGCCGGCTTCGACGTGGTCCGCCAGCCCCGCCAGCTGCGCCGCACCATCGGCCTCACCGGCCAGTACGCCTCGGTCGACGAGAAGCTCTCCGGCTGGGAGAACCTCTACATGATCGGCCGGCTGCTGGACCTGTCCCGCAAGGACGCCCGGGCCCGCGCGGACGAGCTGCTGGAGCGGTTCTCCCTGACCGAGGCGGCGAAGAAGGCGGCGATGCACTACTCCGGCGGGATGCGCCGCCGGCTGGACCTGGCCGCCTCGATGATCGGCCGCCCGGCGGTGCTCTACCTGGACGAGCCGACCACCGGTCTGGACCCCCGTACCCGCAACGAGGTGTGGGACGAGGTGCAGCGGATGGTCGCCGAGGGCGCCACCGTGCTGCTCACCACCCAGTACATGGAGGAGGCCGAGCAGCTCGCGAACGAGCTCACGGTCATCGACCGCGGCAAGGTCATCGCCAAGGGCAGGGTCGACGAGCTGAAGGCCCGCGTCGGGGGCCGCACCCTGCGGATCCGGCCGGTGCACCCGTCCGACCTGCCGGACATCGCCCGCTCGCTGGCGGAGGCCGGTCTGGACGGGGTGGCCGGCTCCCAGGCGGTGCCGGACGAGGGCGTGCTGCTGGTGCCGATCCTGAGCGACGGGCAGCTGACCGCGGTGGTCGGCCTGCTGGCCGCCCGCGGATACGCGATCGCCGACCTCGGCACGTACCTGCCCAGCCTGGACGAGGTGTTCCTGTCCATCACCGGCCAGAAGCCGGCGACGGCCGAGGACGCCGCGCCCACCCGCAAGACCGAGCCGAACCAGGAGGTCGCGGCATGAGCACCGCCACCACGACGAAGCCCAGCACCACCGCGGCCGTCACGGCCGCGTCCCGCCCGCCCTCCGAGGGCCGGATCGGCCTGCGGGCCAACCTGCGCCACATCGGCGCGCTCGTCCGGCGCAACGCCCTCCAGATCAAGCAGGACCCGGAGTCGATGTTCGACGTCCTGTTCATGCCGATCATCTTCACGCTGCTGTTCGTGTTCGTCTTCGGCGGCGCGATCTCCGGCAAGGGCAACCAGGGCGAGTACGTCAACTACGTGGTCCCGGGCCTGATGGCGATGATGGGCATGAACATCGCGATGGGGGTCGGCACCGGCGTCAACGACGACTTCAAGAAGGGCGTGATGGACCGCTTCCGGTCCATGCCCATCGCCCGGTCCTCGGTCCTCGTCGCGAAGATCGTGGTCGAGCTCGGCCGGATGATGGTCGCCATCGCCATCCTGCTCACCGTGGGCTTCATCCTGGGTCTGTCCATCAAGTCCTCGGTGCTGGACCTGTTCCTCGCCATCGGGCTGTCGGCCGTCTTCGGCGCCTCCCTGATGTGGATCTTCATCCTGCTGGGTCTGACCCTGAAGACCGCGCAGGCCGTCCAGGGCATGGCGATGCTGGTCCTGATGCCGCTGCAGTTCGGCAGCTCGATCTTCGCCCCGCCGACGACGATGCCGGGCTGGCTGCAGTCCTTCACGGACTACAACCCGCTCTCCAACCTGGCCGACGCCGCCCGCGGCCTGATCAACGGCACCCCGCTGGGGAACTCCGTGTGGGTCACGCTGGCCTGGTCGGTCGCCATCACGGCGGTCACCATGCCGGTCGCGGTCCGCAAGTTCCGCCAGAAGACCTGATCCCCGGCCGGCCGGTCCGTCAGGATCGCGTCCCGGACGGCACCGCACGGGGGGCCGGCCGGATCAGATGAGGGCGGTGGCCTCCTCCAGGGTGAGGCCGCCGCCTTCGGCGTACGCCGCCTCGTACGCGGCGTCCCCCAGCGCCGCCCGCGCCCGTTCCCCGGCGAGGGCGGCGTCCTCGCGTTCGGAGGAGACCGGGACGTGCCCGGCCGGCAGGTGGGCGCGGTAGGCGCCGAGCAGCCGCGCGCTCTCGTACGCCTGCCCCGTGCCGCCCAGCCCGGTCCGGGCCACCGCGGCCGTCAGCAGGTACAGGGCGGGCATCTGCGGGGCGACCATCATCGCCAGCGGGTGCCGGACGGCTCCCGCCGCCTCCCGGGCCAGCCGCAGGGCGTCCTCGTACTTGCCCTCCTGGTTGTCCAGCCAGGCCGTGGTCGCGAGGAGGAACACGTCGAAGACGGCGAAGGCGCCGAGGGCGAACTCCTCGCGCAGCGTCCGGATCTGGTCACGGGCCTCGGCGATGCGGCCGGTGCGGCCGTAGACGCCCGCGAGGAACATCCGGGCGGCGGGCATGGCCTCGTTCCCGAACCGGTCCAGAGTGGTGAGGCTCTCCGTGAGGATCCGCTCGGCCTCCTCGATCCGGCCGCTCTCCACGAGGGACCCGGCCATCCGTACCCGCAGCACCGTCACCTGCGCCTTGGCGCCGAGGCGTTCGGCGTACTCGATCGCCTCGCGGTAGTCCCGGGCGGACAGGGCGTGGTCCCCGCGCTTCTCGCGGGACTCGGCGCGGGCCGACAGGGCCTCGGCGCAGCCCCAGTGGTCGCCGAGTTCACGGAAGAGCGCCAGGCTCTCGTCGGCGTCGCGGGAGGCGTCGCCGGCCCAGTCGGCGCGGTTGGCGAGGATGTTGGCCCGCAGCTGGAGGGCGGAGGCGAGCTCCCAGCGGTAGCCGAGCTCGCGGGCGGTGTCGACGGTGGCGTCCACGACCCGCTTGAGCAGCCCGGCGTCGCCCGCGATCATCACGGCGTAGATCCACAGGGAGGCCGGGGTCCGGCAGGTCTGCGGGAGCCCGGGCCGGTAGGTGGCGAGCACGCCCGCCACCTGCTCGCGGACCTCGGGGCTGTCCCAGTCGGTGCTGGTCTGGTCCCGGGAGGCCAGCCGCACCAGGTGCAGGGCGCGCCAGCCCTCGGTGAGCACCTCGCCGGAGTAGGGCGGGGGCGAGTCGACGAGCCGTTCGTAGACGGGCCCGGCGGGGACGTGGGGCGGCCGGAACGGGTCGGGGCCCAGTTCGGCGGCGGCCTCGGACCAGTGCCGGGATTCGGCGCGGAGGTCCTGCATGTGCCAGTACCAGCCGAGCGAGTGGACGAGGCACAGCACTTCGCCGGTGTCGCGGGCGGCGACGGCCCGGCGCAGGGCGGTACGGAGGTTCTCGTACTCGGTGGCGATCCGGTCGGCGGCCGCCCGCTGGCCGTGGCCGCGGAGCAGGGGTTCGGTGGTGCGGGCGAGTTCGCGGTAGTGGACGAGGTGGCGGTGCTCGGTGGCTTCGCGGTCCTTTCCCGCGCTGGCCTCGGCGAGGCGCTCGGCGGCGTATTCGCCGACGGTCTCCAGGAGGCGGTAGCGCATGTCGCCGGCGGGGCCGGGCGCGGCCACGACGAGGGACTTGTCGACGAGGGCGGCCATGGCATCGGCGACGTCGGTGTCCGGGCCGGCGTCCGGGTCCGCGCAGACGGCTTCGGCGGCCTCCAGGTCGCAGCCGCCCGCGAAGACGGACAGCCGTCCGAGGACGGCCCGTTCCGGCTCGTCCAGCAGGTCCCAGGACCAGTCGACGACGGCGCGCAGGGTCTGCTGGCGGGGCAGGACGGTGCGGGCGCCGCCGGTCAGCAGGCGGAAACGGTCGTCGAGCCGGTCGGCGATCTGGCGCGGGGTGAGGAGCCGCAGCCGGGCGGCGGCCAGCTCGATGGCGAGCGGCAGCCCGTCGAGGCGGCGGCAGATCTCGGCCGCGGCGGCCGGGTCGTCGGTGACCCGGAACCCGGGCCGGGCGGCGGCGCCCCGGTCGCCGAGCAGCCGCAGGGCGACCGGGTCGGGCAGCGGTTCGACGGGGCGCAGGAACTCCCCGGGCACGCCGAGGGGTTCCCGGCTGGTGGCGAGGATCCGCACGCCGGGGCAGTGGGTCAGGAGCCGCTCGGCGAGTACCGCGGCGGCGCCGATGACGTGCTCGCAGTTGTCGAGGAGCAGCAGCAGCCGGCGGCGGGAGCAGTGCTCGGTGAGCCGGTCGAGGGGGTCGTCCCCGGCCCGGTCGGTCAGTGCGCGCAGCTCCTCGGCGGCGGCCCCGCGCAGCTTGGTCTCGCGGGCGCCGAGTGCGGCGAGGGCCGCCTCGGGGACGTCCTCCGGGTCCTCCACGGGCGCCAGCTCGACGAACCACACCCCGTCGGGCCAGGCGTCGGCGGCGGCGCGGGCGTGCGTCTCGGCGGCCTCCTGCGAGAGCCGGGTCTTCCCGGCCCCGCCGGGGCCCAGGAGCGTGACGAGCCGGGCCCGGGCGAGGTCGTCGCCGATGACGCGGATGTCGTCCTCCCGCCCGACGAAGGTGGTGAGCCGCGCCCGGAGGTTCCCGTGGGGCCCGGCGTCGTGCCGGGCGGCGTCGTGCCGGGCGGCGGGGGCGGTGGGGAGCGGGATGGGGGCCGGGGCGGGGGGCGTGCCCGGCGGGGGCGGGGAGAGGAGCTCCGAGTGGAGGGCGCGCAGCGCGGGGCCCGGGTCCGTGCCGAGGCGGGCGGCGAGGTCCTGACGGACGGTCTCGTACGCGGCCAGCGCCTCCGCCGGGCGGCCCGCCGCACGCAGGGCCCGGATCCGCAGCACCTGCGAGGGTTCGTCCAGCGGCTGCCGCGCACACAGCTCGGTCAGCTCCGGCAGTGCCTGTTCCGCCTCGCCCAGCGCCAGCGCCGCGCCCAGGCGGCCCCGGCGCGCGTCCGTCCGTACGGCCTCCCAGCGCGCGGACTCGGCCGCCGCATCGGGGAGGGAGGCCAGCGCCGGCCCCCGCCACAGCGCGAGCCCCTCGTCGTACAGGGCCGCCGCCCGGGCCGGGTCCGGCTCGGCCGCGGCGGCGCGCACCAGCCGCTCGAAGCGGTACAGGTCGACGTCGTCCCGCTCCGCCTCCAGCCGGTAGCCGCCCTCCACGGACCGCACGGCCGCGTGCCCGAGCGTCCGCCGCAGCCGCCCCACCAGCGCCTGGAGCGCCGCGACGGCGTCGGCCGGCGGGGCCGCGTCCCACACCTCGGCGACCAGCAGCCCCGCCGGCACCGCACGGCCCGGCCGCAGGGCGAGCGCGGTCAGGAGGGCGCGCAGGCGCGCTCCGCCGACGGCGACGGTGGTCCCGTCGTCGCGGATGGCCTGGGCGGTGCCGAGAATCGCGTAGCGCACCTGCCCATTCTCTCCGGCACCGCGCCCCCGGCCGCGCCGAGCCCGGGGTAGGTTTCGCGGCATGGTTCATCAGGGCGTCCGCAGCGAGCGGCAGATCAGTTCCGTGTTCCTCGGCATCGTCGCCGTCATGGCCGTGACCGGCTGGGCGGTGTGGACGGACTACGCGGCGAGCACGGGGCTGGCCGTGTTCCTCTTCGTCACGTGCGCGTGGGTGGTCTCCCTGTGCCTGCACGAGTACGCGCACGCCCGGACGGCGCTGCACGGCGGTGACATCACGGTCGGCGCCAAGGGCTACCTCACCCTGAACCCGCTGAAGTACACGCATCCGCTGCTCAGCATCGTCCTGCCGGTGGTGTTCGTGATCCTGGGCGGGCTGGGCCTGCCCGGCGGGGCCGTGTACATCGAGCTCGACCGGATCCGGGACCGCTGGAAGCACAGCCTCGTCTCGGCGGCGGGGCCGCTGACGAACGTGGCCTTCGCGGTGGTCTGCACCGCCCCGTTCTGGCTGGGCGCCCTCGACGGGGTCCCGCTCCCCTTCCGTTTCGCGCTCGCCTTCCTGGCGCTGCTCCAGGTCTCGGCGGCGATCCTGAACTTCCTGCCGGTGCCGGGCCTGGACGGCTACGGGATCATCGAGCCCTGGCTCCCCCACCGCGTCCGCCGCGAGCTGGCCCCGCTGGCGCCGTTCGCGCTGATCGGGGTGTTCGTCCTGCTGTGGATCCCGGAGGTGAACGCCGTCTTCTTCGACGCGGTCCGGGGGGTCCTGCGCGGGCTCGGCGTCTCGGACCTGGAGACGTACTGCGGCCGCGACCTGTACCGCTTCTGGCAGGACTCGGACGGGTTCTTCTGCACGGCCCCGCAGGACTAGTACGCGTCCTGCGGGCCGGCGGGGGCACGACGGCCCCGGCCGGGCCGGTCAGGCGGCCCGCTGCTGCTTCTCGGCCTTGGCCTTGCGTACGTAGAACCAGGCCATGTTGGACGTGACGCCGGCCAGCAGCACCCACACGATCCCGAGGAAGCTGCCCTCCACGAAGGCGACCACGGCCGCGGCCACGGCAAGGACGCAGACGACAAGGGCGAACACGGCAAGGCGGGGCATCGGGAACAGCTCCTCGGGGGCACGTAAGGGGGTCGAACCCCTCCAGTGTCCCCCATCCCGCCCGGGCCCCCGCCGCCGGCGCGGGTCCGGGAGCGGCGCGGGCCCCGGGGGCGGGGCGGTCAGACGTCGGTGAGGCGCAGGCCGGCGTGGGCCTTGTAGCGGCGGTTGGTGGAGATGAGGTTGGCCACCATCGCCTCGACCTGGTGGGCGTTGCGCAGGCGGCCCGCGAAGACGCCGCGCATGCCCGGGATGCGGGCGGCGAGGGCCTGGACGAGGTCGGTGTCGGCGCGGGATTCGCCGAGGACCATCACGTCGGTGTCGATCTCCTCGACCGAGGCGTCCTGGAGGAGGACGGCGGAGAGGTGGTGGAAGGCGGCGGTGACGCGCGAGTCGGGGAGCAGGGCGGCGGCCTGCTGGGCGGCGCTGCCCTCTTCGACCTGGAGGGCGTAGGCGCCCTGCTTGTCGAAGCCGAGGGGGTTCACGCAGTCCACGACGAGCTTGCCCGCGAGGTCCTCGCGCAGCGCTTCGAGGGTCTTGGCGTGGCCCTCCCACGGCACCGCGATGATCACGATGTCGCTGCGGCGGGCGCATTCGGCGTTGTCGGCGCCCTCGACGCCGAGGCCGAGCTCTTCGGCCGCGCCGCGCGCGCGGTCGGCGGCACGGGAGCCGATGATCACCTTCTGGCCCGCGCGGGCGAGCCGGTAGGCCAGGCCCCGGCCCTGGTCGCCGGTGCCGCCGAGGACGCCGACGACGAGGCCGGAGACGTCCGGGAGGTCCCAGGGGTCCTTGGCCGGGGGCTTCTGGGTGCTGTCTGAGGAAGTCATGGGGGCGAGGGTACTGCCGAGTAGGCCGGACGAGGAGAGTCCGATGGTGCAGGATGCCGCCATGGATGCCGTGAGGGTGGCGCTGCTGCGCGAGGTGCTCGCCGGGACCGGGTGGCCGGACGAGGCCCGGCGCTTCGCGGGCTCGCTGCGGCGGTCGGTGGCGCCGTGCGGGGGCAGCCTGCTGCTGGTGGGCACCGAGCGGTACGAGCCCTGGCACCTGGCGGCGCACCTGGTGGACGAGGCCGCCTGGTCGGGTCAGCCGGAGCTGGCGCCGACGCTGGTGCGCCACCACGTGCGGCCGGGTGAGCCGCCGCACCTGTCGGTGGGGCTGAGCCGGCTGGAGGCGGCCCGGCGCGGGCACACGCTGCTGGTGGTGGCGCCGGAGCGGCCCGGCGCGGGGCTGCTGGAGCGGGTGCACGACGCCCGGCGCGCGGGGGCGACCGTACTGTCCCTGGACGGCGGGGACCCCGACCTGGGCACCCTCGCCCACGACGCCCTGTCGGTGCCGCCGGCCACCTCCGAGCTGGATCTGGACACCGTGCAGCACCTGGTCAGCGCGGCGGCCGGGGAGAACGGCCCGCCGGAGCGGCGGGGGCCGCGGCGGCTGCGCGACCGGCTGGCCGGGCTGGCCGAGCGGCTGACCGCTCCCCCGCCCAGCCGCTGGTAGGCCGCGCCGGCGCGGACGGCCCGGTCAGGGGGTGGCGCCGCCGCCTTCCCCGTCCTCGCGGGTCTTGTCGTTCCACTTGGGGTCGTTCTGCCATTCGAGGTTGCGTTCCTGCGCGGTCTCCATGGCGTGGGCGGCCTCTTCACGGGTGGTGTAGGGGCCGAAGCGGTCCTTGGCCGGGCACTCGGGACCTTCCTCGACCTTGCTGTGGACCAGGCAGTAGTACCACTCGCCCGGTTTTCCCACCTGACGCTTCTTGAACAGGGCCATCGCCTCGGGGCTCCTCTCGACGCCGGCTGTCCGGTACCGCCGCTCGATACCGTTCGATACCGCTCCTCGTCGCCATGCTGCCCCATCGCCGCTGGATACACTCGCTTGCATGTCTGGCCAGTCGCTGCTCGTACCAGGCGAGCTCTCTCCCGTCCGTTCCGTCCCCGGCAACATCCGCCGGCCCGAGTACGTGGGCAAGCCCGCGCCCGCTCCGTACACCGGACCGGAGGTGCAGTCGGCCGAGACGATCGAGGCCATGCGCATCGCCGGCCGGATCGCCGCGCAGGCGATGGAGGAGGCCGCGAAGCACATCGCGCCCGGGGTGACCACCGACGAGCTGGACCGGGTCGCGCACGAGTACATGTGCGACCACGGCGCCTACCCGTCGACGCTGGGCTACCGGGGGTTCCCGAAGTCCCTGTGCTCCTCGCTGAACGAGGTCATCTGCCACGGGATCCCGGACTCGACCGTCCTGCGGGACGGCGACATCGTGAACCTCGACGTGACCGCGTACATCGGCGGGGTGCACGGCGACAACAACGCCACCTACCTGTGCGGCGAGGTGGACGAGGAGTCGCGGCTGCTGGTGGAGCGCACCCGGGAGGCCCTGAACCGGGCGATCAAGGCGGTCAGGCCCGGCCGTCAGATCAACGTCATCGGCCGCGTCATCGAGTCGTACGCGAAGCGGTTCGGGTACGGGGTGGTCCGGGACTTCACCGGTCACGGCATCAACTCGTCCTTCCACTCCGGCCTGATCATCCCGCACTACGACAGCCCGCACGCCACCACCGTCATCGAGCCCGGGATGACCTTCACCATCGAGCCGATGCTGACGCTGGGCACCCACGAGTACGACATGTGGGAGGACGGCTGGACGGTCGTCACGAAGGACCGCAAGCGCACGGCGCAGTTCGAGCACACCCTGGTGGTGACGGACACCGGCGCGGAGATCCTGACCCTGCCGTAGGGGCGCGGCGGCGGGGCGCGGCGGCGAGTTCTTTGCCCGCCGGAGGGTTTTTACCGACAAGGCGTCGGGAACACATTGACTGAGGTAATCCTAAGCAGGAGGATCGGGCGTGGCGGCGGCGTGCCGCCGGGCCCGTTCCTCTTCTCCGGAGGTCAGTCTTGGACGCGTTCTCCACGGTCATCCGTGTCGCCTCGCACGAGCAGCACACCGAAGCCGAGACCTCGACGTTCATGAGCGACCTGCTCGGCGGGCGCCTCGGGGTGGACGCGTACACCCGCTACACCGAGCAGTTGTGGTTCGTGTACCGGGCGCTGGAGGACGGCGCCGAGTCGCTGCGCGAGGACCCGGTGGCGGGCCCCTTCATACGGCCCGAGCTGATGCGCGTCGCCGAGATCGAGCGCGACCTGGCCCACCTGCTGGGCCCGGGCTGGCGGGACGCCGTCAGCGCGCTGCCCGCGACGCGGGCGTACGCGGACCGGGTCGCGCAGTGCGCGGCCTCCTGGCCGGGCGGGTACGTCGCCCACCACTACACCCGCTACCTGGGCGACCTCTCCGGCGGCCAGATCATCCGGGACAAGGCCGAGCGCACCTGGGGCTTCGAGCGCAAGGGCGACGGCGTGCGGTTCTACGTCTTCGCGGACATCTCCAACCCGGCCGCCTTCAAGCGGACCTACCGGGAGCTGCTGGACGCGATCGCCGCGGACGACCTGGAGAAGCAGCGCATCATCGACGAGTGCAAGCGGGCCTTCGACTTCAACGGCGCGGTCTTCCGCGAGCTGGGCGAGGAGTTCCCGCTCAGCGCGTAGGCCCGGGCGGCCGAGCGGTGCGGCGGGAGGGGGCCGGGCGGGTGTGTGCGCACCGGCCCGGCCCCCTCGTCCGTCACGAGGCGAAGCGGACGCGGCCGCCGATCTCGATCGTGCCGTCGGGGCCGGGGGCGGTGAGGATCTGGGAGCCGGCGCCCTGGGTGATGTTGAGGGCGCGGTTCAGCTCGGCGGTGAGGAGTATCGCCGCCGAGCCGGTGGCCTCGTCCTCGGTGATGACCCCGTCCGGGCGGCGCGGGAAGCCGCGGGCGCGGATCCGTCCCGCGGTCTCGTCCTCCCAGGCCCACGCGTAGAGCCAGCCCTCGCCGGGCGGCGGGGCGGGCAGTGCGTCGACCTCGGCGGGGGTGGCGTACCGCTCGGTGCGCTTGCCGGTGACCCACTCGGGGCGGGCGGTGATCCAGGTGAACTCCCCGTCGTCGCGCGCCCATACGGAGCCGACGGGCGGCTGGAGCTCCTCGATGTCCAGCAGCCAGGCGACCCCGACCAGCGGGTGTCCGGCGAAGGACATCCGGGTGCCGGGGGTGCGGATGTCGACGACTCCGCGCTCGGGGTCGTCGACGAACACCGTCTCGCTGTAGCCCAGTTCGGCGGCGAGGGCCTGCCGGGAGGCGTCGTCCGGGCAGGTGCGGCCGTCGCGGACGACTCCGAGCAGGTTGCCGAAGCGGCCGTCACCCGCGCAGAAGACCTTGATCACGTCTAGATCGTTCACGCTGGCATTCAAGCACGGCGCGGCGTCCGGGCCCGGTGGCCGGGGAGCGCACGGATGCCGGTGGAGGTGCTCGCCCATCCGCGCACGGGCGCCCCGCCGGCGGTCCCGGTACGGGGCCGCCGCACTCCGCGTCCGCGCCGCCCCGCCGGGCCCCGCGGGGGCCGGATCGGACGGCGTTTGACCCCCGTTTGACCCTCCCTTGAGGGACTCATGGAGGGGTCGTGACGGGCCCGTGTCCGGGGCCGGAACCTGAGAGACGAATCACTGGACGACTGGGTGACGGTCAGGTACGCCTCGGTTAAGTTAGGGCAGCCTCACCGGCCTGCCCCCGCTTCCCCAGGAGCCCCCATGCGCCCCGCCCGCCTCACCGTGCTCACCGCGGCAGCAGCCGTCGCCGCGCTCACCGCAGTCACCGGCTGCGCCGAGAAGAGCGACAAGAGCGGTTCCGGAGCGATCCACGTGAACGCGACCGACAGCGCCTGCGAGGTCTCGCGGACCGAGTTCCCGGCCGGCAAGGTCTCCATCGAGGTGGAGAACAAGGGCTCCAAGGTGACCGAGCTCTACGTGCTCTTCCCGGACGACCGGATCGTCTCCGAGCGGGAGAACATCGGCCCCGGCACCAAGGCCACCATCACCGCCGAGATCAAGGCGGGCGAGTACGAGTTCGTCTGCAAGCCCGGCATGAAGGGCGACGGCATCCGCACGAAGGTCAAGGCCACCGGCAAGGGCGGCACCGAGAAGCGCAGCCCCGAGCTGGACGCCGCGGTCGCCGCGTACCGCAAGTACGTCCAGGAGCAGGCCGACGAGACCCTGCCGAAGGCCCAGGTCTTCGCCGACGCCGTCAAGGCCGGGGACGTGGAGGCCGCGAAGAAGGCCTACGCCCCCTCCCGCATCGGCTGGGAGCGCACCGAGCCCGTCGCCGAGTCCTTCGGCGACATCGACCCGAAGGTCGACGTCCGCGAGGACGGCCTGGAGGCCGGCCAGGACCCGGCCAAGGACTGGACCGGCTGGCACCGCCTGGAGAAGTCCCTCTTCCAGGACGGCAAGATCGGCGACGAGGAGAAGGAGCTCGCCGACACCCTGATCACCGACCTGACCGCATGGCAGAAGAAGGTGGGCCAGGCCGAGATCACCCCCACGTCCATGGCCAACGGCGCCAAGGAGCTGCTCGACGAGGTCGCCACCGGCAAGGTGACGGGCGAGGAAGAGCGCTACAGCCACACCGACCTGGTCGACTTCAAGGCCAACGTCGAGGGCGCCCAGAAGTCCTACGAGCTCCTCAAGGCGGTCACCGTCAAGAACGAGACGGAGCTCGCCAAGCAGCTGGACACCCAGTTCGCCGCGCTGAACACCCTGCTCGACAAGTACCGCGCCGACAAGAACGGCTACGAGTTCACCTCCTACGACAAGGTCGGCGAGGCGGAGCGCAAGGAGCTCTCGGACGGTGTGAACGCACTGGCCGAGCCCCTTTCCAAGCTGGCCGCCGCGGTCGTCAAGTAGTCCGGAGCCAGGCAGAGGCGGGAGACCCACCATGACCGACGAGGTGCCGGAAGAGACCACGGGCGCCGCCGGCGCGCCCTCGCGCCGCGCCGTGCTCGGCTGGGGCGGGGCCGGGCTGGCGGTCGGCGCGGCCGCGGCCGGCGGCGCGGTGGCCGCCTTCGGCGGTGGCCCGGACGTCTCCCCCGCGGCCGCGGCCGGGGCGGCGGTGCCCTTCCACGGCGAGCACCAGGCCGGCATCGCGAGCGCCGTCCAGGACCGGCTGCACTTCGCGGCCTTCGACGTGCGGACGAAGAGCCGCGACGAGCTGGTCGGGCTCCTCAAGGACTGGACGGCGGCGGCCCGGCTGATGACGGCCGGGCAGCCGGTCGGCGACGCGTACGGCGGCCTGCCCGAGGCCCCGCCCACCGACACCGGCGAGGCCCTCGGCCTCAAGCCCTCCCGCCTCACCCTGACCGTCGGCTTCGGCCCGGGCCTGTTCGCCAAGGACCGCTTCGGTCTGGAGGGCAGGCGCCCCGAGGCGCTGGTGGACCTGGAGCTCTTCCCCGGCGACAACCTGGACGCGGCCCGCTCCGGCGGCGACCTGTGCGTCCAGGCCTGCGCCGACGACCCGCAGGTCGCCGTGCACGCCATCCGCCAGCTGGCCCGCATCGGCTTCGGCAAGGTCGCGGTGCGCTGGTCGCAGCTGGGCTTCGGCAAGACCTCGTCCACCACCCCGGACGAGCAGACCCCGCGCAACATGATGGGCTTCAAGGACGGCACCCGGAACATCTCGGGCACCGACACCGCCGCCCTCGACCAGCACGTGTGGGTCGGCGCGGGCGACGGCAGCGACTGGCTGACGGGCGGTTCGTACCTGGTCGCCCGGCGGATCCGGATGAACATCGAGACCTGGGACCGCACCTCCCTCCAGGAGCAGGAGGACATCTTCGGCCGCGACAAGGGCGAGGGCGCCCCCGTGGGCAAGTCCAAGGAACGCGACGAGCCCTTCCTGAAGGCGATGAAGCCGGAGGCGCACGTGCGCCTCGCGCATCCCGACAGCAACGACGGGGCGACGATCCTGCGGCGCGGCTACTCCTTCACCGACGGCACGGACGGCCTGGGCCGCCTCGACGCGGGCCTGTTCTTCCTGGCCTACCAGCGTGACGTCCGCAAGGGCTTCATCCCCATCCAGCGCCGGCTGGCGAAGTCCGACGTCCTGAACGAGTACATCCAGCACGTGGGTTCGGCGGTCTTCGCCGTCCCGCCGGGCGTCCGCGACAAGGACGACTGGTGGGGCCGGACCCTGTTCGCATGAGTCCCCGCCGTTCGCCCGAGTACCCGCCGGAGAGGAAACGCCGTGTTCGGCAACTATCTGATCGGCCTGCGCGAGGGGCTGGAGGCCAGCCTGGTCGTCTGCATCCTCGTCGCCTACCTGGTCAAGACCGGGAACCGGGCCGCGCTGCGCCCGGTCTGGCTCGGCATCGCGATCGCCTGCGGGCTCTCGCTCGCCTTCGGCGCGCTGCTGGAGTTCGGCACCCAGGAGCTGACCTTCGAGGCGCAGGAGCTGCTGGGCGGCACCCTGTCGATCGTCTCGGTGGGCCTGGTGACGTGGATGGTCTTCTGGATGAAGCGCACCGCGCGGCACCTGAAGGCCGAACTGCACGGCAGGCTCGACTCGGCGCTCGCCATCGGTACCGGCGCGCTGGTCGCCACCGCCTTCCTGGCGGTGGGCCGCGAGGGCCTGGAGACGGCCCTGTTCGTGTGGGCGTCGGTCCGTGCGAGCGGCGAGGGGTCCTCCGCGCCGCTGGTCGGCGTACTGCTGGGCATCGCGACCGCCGTCGTCCTCGGCTGGCTGTTCTACCGCGGCGCCCTGAAGATCAACCTGGCGAGGTTCTTCACGTGGACCGGCGGGATGCTGGTGATCGTCGCCGCGGGCGTGCTCGCGTACGGGGTCCACGACCTCCAGGAGGCCCGGTTCCTCGGCGGCCTCCAGGACAAGGCGTTCGACGTCAGCTCGGCGGTGCCGCCGGACAGCTGGTACGGGGTCCTCCTCAAGGGCGTCTTCAACTTCCAGCCGGACCCGACCGTCCACCAGCTGGCGGTGTGGTCCCTCTACCTGGCGGTCGTCCTGACCCTCTTCCTCCTCCCGGCCCGCCTGCGCGGCGCGACCGGGACCCCGGCCCCCGCCGAGTCCCGGACCTGACCGGGGCGGCCGCGCCCCGGGGACGGGCCGGGGCGGTTCGGGCCGGGCGGTCAGCCCCTGCCGATGTACGGCATCGCGGTGGCCATCACCGTCGCGAACTGGACGTTGGCCTCCAGCGGCAGCTCCGCCATGTGCAGCACCGTGCGGGCCACGTCGGCGGCGTCCATCACCGGCTCCACCGCCAGTTGCCCGTTCGCCTGGAGGATGCCGGTCCGCATGCGCTCGGTCATCTCGGTGGCCGCGTTGCCGATGTCGATCTGGCCGCAGGCGATCCGGTACGGCCGCCCGTCGAGCGACAGGGACTTGGTCAGGCCGGTCATGGCGTGCTTGGTCGCGGTGTAGGCGATGGAGTGGGGGCGGGGGACGTGGGCGGAGATGGAGCCGTTGTTGATGATCCGGCCGCCCTGCGGGTCCTGCTCCTTCATCAGCCGGAACGCCGCCTGCGCGCAGAGGAAGGAGCCGGTCAGGTTGACGTCCACGACCTGGCGCCAGGCCTCGTACGCGATGTCCTCCAGCGGGACCCCGGCGGGACCGAAGGTGCCGGCGTTGTTGAAGAGCAGGTCGAGGCGTCCGTAGCGGGCCCGGACCGTGTCGAACAGCGCGGCGACGTCCTGCGGGTCGCTGACGTCGGCCCGTACGGGCAGCACGTCCGCGCCCGCCCCGGCCGCGGCGGCCGTCTCCTCCAGCGGACCGGTCCGCCGCCCGGCCACGGCCACCGACCAGCCGGCGCCGGCCAGGGCCAGGGCCACGGAACGGCCGATCCCGGAACCGGCTCCGGTCACTACAGCGGTCTTCTTCGCGGGTGCGCTCATGGGGCCGCAGAGTACGTCACAGCGGACATACGGCCCGGGGCGTTCCGACAGCTGAGAGCATGGGTCGGCCAGGGGTGGATAAAGCAGATGAAAAGACTGGAGTTCCGCATGTCGGAGAGTGGCCCCCCGACGGCCCCCTCGCACGGGCCGTCACCCGAGCCGTCCCCCGAACCGTCGTCCGGACCGCCCCCCGAGCCCCCGTCCCGGAAGTCCCCCGGCACCACTGCCCCCCTGACGGCGGCGCGCCGCACCAGCCTGCTGGTCACCTTCGTCCTCGGCGGCCTCAGCGCGCTCCCCCCGCTCTCCATGGACATGTACCTGCCGGCCCTGCCGGAGGTCACCACCGCCCTGCGCAGTCCGGCCGCGACCGTCCAGCTCACTCTCACCTCCTGCCTCGCCGGCATGGCGCTCGGCCAGCTGGTCATCGGCCCCATGAGCGACAAGTGGGGCCGCCGCCGGCCACTGCTGACCGGCATGGCCGTCTACGTCCTCGCCACCGCGATCTGCGCCCTCGCCCCGAGCGCCGAGTTGCTGATCGGCTTCCGCCTGCTCCAGGGCCTGGCCGGGGCGGCCGCCATCGTGATCGCGCGGGCCGTCGTGCGCGACCTGTACGACGGGGTGGAGATGGCCCGCTTCTTCTCCACGCTGATGCTGATATCCGGGGCCGCCCCGATCATCGCGCCGCTCATCGGCGGCCAGGTGCTCCGCTTCGCCGACTGGCGCGGGGTCTTCGCCGTCCTCACCGCCGTCGGCCTCGCACTCACCCTGCTGGTGTGGCGCGGCCTCGGCGAGACCCTGCCGCCCGAGCGGCGCCAGACCGGTGGGGTGGGGGCCGCGCTGCGGACCATGCGCGGTCTGCTCGGCGACCGGGTCTTCGCCGGATACACCCTGGCGGGCGGCTTCGCCTTCGCGGTGCTCTTCTCCTACATAGCCGCCTCGCCCTTCGTCGTGCAGGAGATCTACGGGGCCTCCCCGCAGGCCTTCAGCCTGCTGTTCGGCCTGAACTCCGTCGGGCTGATCGCCGTCGGCCAGATCAACGGCAAGCTGCTGGTGGGCCGGATCAGCCTGGACAAGGCCCTGGGCGCGGGCCTGGCCGTCATCACCGCCGCCTCCGTCGCCCTGCTGCTGATGTCGGCCGGGGTGTTCGGGAAGGCCGGGCTGGTGCCCGTCGCCGCCGCGCTGTTCGTGCTGATGTCGGCGATGGGCCTGGTGCTGCCGAACACCAACGCGCAGGCCCTGATGCGCACCCCGCACGCCGCCGGGTCGGCGTCCGCGCTGCTGGGCACCTCCTCGTTCCTGGTCGGCGCGGTCGCCTCGCCGCTGGTCGGGATCGCCGGGGAGGACACGGCGGTGCCGATGGCGGTGGTGCAGCTGAGCTGCTCGCTGCTGGCGGTGGCCTGCTTCCTCGGGATGTGCCGGCCCTGGCGGCTGCGCGAGCCCCTGGCCGCCGTACCGGGCGGCGCACCGGCGGCCCCGGCGGCCCCGGCGGCCCCGGGCACCCCGGCGGCCCCCCCCGGACCGGCCGCGTCCGCGGCGCCCGGGGCGCCGTAAACTTCGCTGGTGACCGCCGCACCCGCCCCCACCACCGCCGACACCCTCCGCAGCGCCCTCGCCGGGCTGCTCGACGGGCTCCCGCCGAAGCAGGCCTCGGCCGCCGTCGAGCGCCTGATCGCCAGCTACCGGGGTACCACCCCCACCGACGCCCCCGTCCTGCGCGACCGCTCCGACGTCGCGGCGTACGCGGCGTACCGGATGCCGGCCACCTTCGAAGCCGTGCGCTCCGCCCTGGACGGGCTGGCCGGAGCCGCGCCGGAGTGGACGCCGGGCTCGCACGTGGACGTGGGCGGCGGCACGGGTGCCGCGACCTGGGCGGTGGACGCCACCTGGGACGGGCCCCGCGAGACGACGGTGCTGGACTGGGCGGAGCCGGCGCTGGCGCTCGGCGAGGAGCTGGCGGGCCGCTCGTCCTCCGCGGTGCTGCGCGCGGCCGAATGGCGCCGGGCCGTCATCGGGAGCGGGATCGTCCTGCCCGACGCCGACCTGGTGACCGTGTCGTACGTACTCGGCGAACTGACCGCGCAGGCCCGTCGGGCGGTCGTCGCGGAGGCGGCCCGCGCGGGCCGGGCGGTGGTGCTGATCGAGCCGGGCACGCCCGAGGGGTACCTGCGCATCCGCGAGGCCCGCGAGCAGCTGATCGAGGCCGGGATGACGGTGGCGGCGCCCTGCCCGCACGACGGGGCCTGCCCCATCGAGGCCGGGCAGGACTGGTGCCACTTCTCGGCGCGGGTCAGCCGCTCCTCCCTGCACCGGCAGGTCAAGGGCGGGTCCCTGCCGTACGAGGACGAGAAGTTCAGCTACGTCGCGGCGACCCGGTTCCCCGTGACGCCGGTCCCCTCCCGGATCACGCGCAAGCCGCAGATCCGGAAGGGGCTGGTCCTGCTGGACCTGTGCGGTCCCGAGGAGACGGGGCTGTCCCGGGCGACGGTCACCAAGCGCCACGGCGCCCTCTACAAGGCGGCCCGGGACGCCGAATGGGGCGACGCCTGGCCCCCCGCCCCGGGCCACGACCACGACAGGGCCTAGGGGCGCAGCTCCTGGGTGCAGCACTTGACGCTGCCGCCGCCCTTGAGCAGCTCGCCGAGGTCCATCGGGATCGGCTCGAAGCCCCGGTCCCGCAGCGGGGCCAGGAGTCCGGTCGCGCCCTGCGGGAGCAGGACGTGGCGTCCGTCGGAGACCGAGTTCAGGCCGAAGGCGGCGGCGTCCTCGTCCTCCACGAGCAGGGCGTCCGGGAACAGCCTGCGCAGCACGGCCCGGCTGCCCGGGGAGAACGCCGGCGGGTGGTACATGATCTCGTCGCCGTCGAGGACGCAGAGCGCCGTGTCCAGGTGGTAGTAGCGCGGGTCCACCAGGTCGAGCCCGATGACGGGGCGGCCGAAGAACTCCTGCGCCTCGTCGTGCGAGAGCGGGCTGGAGCGGAAGCCCCGGCCGGCCAGGATGTAGCCGGCCGTGACGGCGAAGTCCCCCTCGCCCTCGTTGACGTGCGAGGGTTCGTGCACGTCCGTGAAGCCGTTCGCGCGGAACCAGTCGAGGTGGATCTCCGCCTCGGCGGCGCGTTCCGGGTAGGCGAAGCGGGCGCCGAGCACCCGGCCGTCGATGACGAGGGCCCCGTTCGCGGCGAAGACCATGTCGGGCAGGCCGGGATCGGGGAGGAGGGTCTCGACGGTGTGGCCGAGGGAGAGGTAGCGGTCCCTCAGGTCTTCCCACTGGGCTTGTGCGAGGGGCAGGTCCACCGGTTTCGTGGGGTCCATCCACGGGTTGATGGAGTACGTGACCCTGAAGTGCGCGGGTGGGCACATCAGGTAGCGCCGGGGTGTGGCGTCTCTGCGCAAAGAAGGCTCCTCACGACTACGACTACGGACTCACGGTGCTGTGCGTGTCGAGAGAATCGTCTCTCCTCCGGGGTGACCGCGCAGTGAACTGATCGGGTGGTTTACCACAACGGCTCGGAGACGATACGTCTCGGACCGGCTTGATACGTTGGACCGGTGACCAAGTCTCCCGACGCCACCCGGCGCAGCGACCGTTCCCGGCGCGCCATCCTCGACGCCGCCCTCGTGCTGGTCGGCGAGGTCGGCTACAACAAGCTGACCATCGAGGCCATCGCGGCCCGCGCGGGAGTCGGCAAGCAGACGATCTACCGCTGGTGGCCGTCGAAGGCCGCCGTCCTGCTGGACGCCTCGCTGGCGCTGGCCGGGGACGCCGGTGCGGAGGCCGGCTGGAGCGGCTTCCCCGACACCGGGGACCTGGCGGCGGACCTGAAGGCCGTGCTGCGGGCCACGGTCGACGAGTTCGCCGACCCGCGGTACGAGGCCCCCGCGCGCGCCCTGACCGCCGCCGGGGCGACCGACCCGGAGCTGGGGGCGCGCTTCACGGAGAAGCTGCTGGAGCCGCAGTTGGCGCTGTACGAGGCGCGGCTGCGGGCGGCCGCCGAGGCCGGTCAGCTCCCGGCGGACCTGGATCTACGGCTGACCGTGGAGATGCTGGTGGGTCCGCTGACGTACCGGTGGCTGATGCGGACCGCGCCGCTGACGCACGCGTTCGCGGACGCGCTGGTGGACGCGGTGCTGGGCGGCGTGGGATACGTCACCGCCGGGCGGCGGTCGGGCGGGTGACGGCGGCGCGGCCGAGAAGCATATGGCCGGATTATCTGTTTATGCGGGGATCTCGATCGCGGAGTCCGTTCGGGGGGTGCGGTCACCCGGCGCCCCCGATGGTGGGACCATGGAATGGTCTGCCGGGGCAACGGTGAGGTGAGGGGATAGATGGGGTCTGAGACCGGCCGCGTCAAACGCGGCGAGCAGAGCAGGATTTCCCAGTGGCTGCGCCGCCGCTCGAAACCCGCCCCCGAGGACCCCGGCAAGGAGCGAGAAGCCCTGCTGCTCGCCGTCGCCGCCGCCGGACTCCCCCTCGCCCCGGCCGCGCATCCCGCGGGGTACCGATGTTCGTGCGACCGCATCGGCTGTCCCACGCCCGCACGGCACCCCGTCTCCTTCGCCTGGCAGACCCAGTCGACCACCGACCGCGCGCAGGTCGAGCGCTGGGCCCGCAACCAGCCCCAGGCCAACTTCATCACCGCGACGGGCATGGTGCACGACGTCCTGGACGTCCCCCTGGAAGCCGGCCGCAGCGCGCTGGAGCGCCTGCTCGCCGCCGGCATCGAGGTCGGCCCCGTCGCCGAATCGGGCGGCACCGGCGAACAGGCCCGGATGCTCTTCTTCACGGCGACCCGCGGGACGCCGGAGGACGAGGACGAATGGTGGCCCTGCGAACTGGACTGCCACCCCGAGACCATGGACGAACACCCCGGCCTGCGCTGGCACTGCCGCGGCAGCTACGTACTGCTCCCCCCTGCCGCCCTGCCGGGCGACCACTCGGTGAGCTGGCTGCGCGACGTCCGCCACCCGCTCCCGGACCCGCTGACCCTCCTGGAGACCCTCACGGACGCCTGCGCCCAGTACGCGGGCACGACGGACCAGACCCCGGCCGCGGTGGCCTGGCCGCTGGGACGCTGAAACCCCGCCGCCCGCAGGCCGGTGGGCCGGCCGTGCGGGCGGCTCGCGCCCGCGCGCGGGGCGCCGCCGACGGGCAGGTGCCCGCGCGCGATGCGCCCGCGGCGCGCGGGTCAGTGGACCTGGGTGACGACCACGTCGAGGGACCAGGCCTTCGCCGCCCTCGCGGGGGCCTCGGCCTCCACCACGTAGCCCAGATCCCGCAGGGCCGTCACCAGCTCCGCCGGCGACGCCGGGACGGCCCCGGCCAGCAGCAGGTCGCGTACCAGGCGGCCCTTGGTGGCCTTGTTGAAGTGGCTCACCACCGAGCGCTTCTCCACCCCGTCCACGATCTGCGAGTGCAGCACCCGCACGGTGGCGGTCCGGCCCGCCGTCTCCCCCTTCGGCTTCCACGCCGACGCGTACGCCGACGAGCGCAGGTCCAGCACCAGCCCGTCCCCCGCCGCCTGCGGCATCACCTCAGCCATCGGCGTACGCCAGTACGCGCCCAGCGCGCCCTGCCCCGGCAGCTTGACCCCCATCGAGCAGCGGTAGGAGGGGATCCGGTCGGTCACCCGCACCGCGCCCCACAGCCCGGAGAACACCAGCAGCGACCGCTCGGCCAGCTCCCGCGCGGGCGCCGGCAGCCCCGCCAGGTCCAGGGCGTCGTAGAGCACGCCGGTGTAGATCTCCCCGGCCGGGCGGGCCGGCGCCGAGCGCAGGGCGGCGTTCTTCGCGACCTCCCCGCGCAGCCCCTCGCTGAGGCCGAGCACCTCACGCGCCTTCGGTTCGTCCGCCGCGCACAGCTCGACGAGTTCCTCCAGTACGGCCGCCCGCGCGGCGGCCAGGCCCGGCAGTGACAGGGACGCGGGGTCGAGCGGTGCGCCGGAGCCGCCGGCGGCCTTTCCCTCGGAGGGCGGCAGCAGCACGAGCACGGTGGTTCTCCTTCATGACGACACGGCGCAGGGGATGCGGCCCCCGAGCCAGGGTAGACGGCCCGCCGCCACCCGGTCACAGGCGAACGGCCACGCCCGCGCCCCGTCCGCCGGCGGCCCGGCGGGCCCGCGCGGATCCGGCGGAGTCGGCCTACGCTCGGTCCATGCCACGCCGTCACATGCACATGGCCGGAACGGACGGGGCGGCCCTGCGCGCCGCGCTGGGCGACCTGCGGACGCGGCTGGGCGTGCCCGGACCCTTCACGGCCGAGGTGCTCGCCGAGGCCGAGCGGGCGGCCGCCGCCCCCCGGCTGCCGTCCGAGGACCTGACCGGCCTGCCCTTCTTCACCGTCGACCCGCCCGCCTCCATGGACCTCGACCAGGCCATGCACCTGGCGAAGCGGTCCTCCGGCGGCTACCGCGTGCACTACGCCATCGCCGACGTGGCCGCGTTCGTCGGCCCGGGCGGCGCCCTCGACGCCGAGGCCCACCGCAGGGTGACCACCCTCTACTTCCCCGACACGAAGGTGCCCCTGCACCCGCCCGTGCTCTCCGAGGACGCGGCCAGCCTGCTGCCGGACCGCACCCGCCCGGCCCTCGTATGGCGGATGGACCTGGACTCCGACGGCCGGGTCGAGACCACCGACGTGCGCCGGGCCCTGGTGCGCAGCCGGGCCAGGCTGGACTACGAAGGCGTCCAGAAGGCCGTCGACACCGGCACCGCCGACCCCTCCCTGGCCCTGCTGAAGGACATCGGCACCCTGCGCGAGGCCCTGGAGGCCGAACGCGGCGGGATCTCCCTGGGCGTGCCCGAGCAGGAGGTCATCGCGCACGACGGCTCGTACAGCCTGGCCTACCGGGCCCCCCTCCCGGCAGACGGCTGGAACGCCCAGGTCTCCCTGATGACCGGCATGGCGGCCGCCGAACTGATGCTGGCCTCCGGCACGGGCATCCTGCGCACCCTCCCCGCCGCCCCCGACGGAGCGGTCGGGCGGCTGCGCCGGGCCGCGAAGGCCCTGCGGATCGAGTGGCCGCACCACGTCCCGTACGCGGTGCTCGTCCGCTCCCTCGACCCGCACCTGCCCGCGCACGCCGCCTTCCTCCAGGAGTGCACGACCCTGCTGCGCGGCGCCGGCTACACGGTCTTCACCGGCGGCCGGACCCCGGACCCCGCCCTCCACGCGGCGGTAGCCGCCCCGTACGCGCACTGCACCGCCCCGCTGCGGCGGCTCGCCGACCGCTACGCCGGTGAGCTGTGCGTGGCGGCGGCCGCGGGGGCGGAACCCCCGGCGTGGGCGGTCGAGGCGCTGGAGGCGCTGCCGCGGGAGATGGCGGGCGGCACCCGGCTGGCCAACTCGGCCGAGCGGGAGTGCGTGGACCTGGTGGAGGCGGCCCTGCTCAAGGACCGCGTCGGGGAGACCTTCGACGCGACGGTCATCGACGTCAGGGAACAGGAACCGCAGGTCGGGACGGTCCACCTGGAGAACCCGGCGGTGGTGGGCCGCGTCGAGTCCCAGGAGGGGCGGCTGCCGCTCGGCGAACGGATCCGGGTCCGCCTGACCCACGCCGACCCGGGCGCGGCGAAGATCCTCTTCGCGCGGGCGTGAGCGGGCGTGAGCGGGCGTGAGCGGGCGTGAGCGGGCGTCAACCGTCACGTACGGGTGACGTCACGGGGCCGCGGCCCGCCGCAGTGCGGTCACCAGCGCGCGGGGGTCGTCGGCGTGGAAACGGACCGTGCGGGCCCTGCCGCGGGCGCCGAGCGGACGGCGGAAGTCCAGCGGGCGGTTCAGCTCCAGGGTGACGGTCGTCTGGCCGCCCACGATCAGGTCGAGCACCCCGTCGTCGGAGAGGGTGACGAGCCGGCCCTCGGGGTAGCGCCGCTCCACCCGGGCCGAGGCCACCGCGTCCGGCGGGACGGTCAGGTCGAACAGGGCCCCGTAACGGATCCACAGCGTCCCGTCGGCCCGCAGGACGTGCGGGCGGGTGACGCAGGCGGCGTGCAGGGCGAGCACCAGCAGCACCCCGTAGACGTCGAGCACCAGCACCACCCGGTGCACGGCGGGCCAGGGGATGAGCACGGCCAGCGCGGCGGTCTCGACGACCGACACGAAGAGCAGCCCGTACATCATGGCCGTCTGCGGTCCCGTGTACCGGGCGGTGAGATCGCCCGGCCGCACCCCGTGCTCGCGGCGCGCGATCCACCGCCCGAGGGAGGCGGTGGCCCGCAGCTCGTGCAGCAGCAGCCGCAGGACCGGCTCCGGTACGGCGGCCCGTACGGCCGCCCGCCAGGAGCCGGTGCGGCGCCGCAGCGAGCACAGCACCCAGGCCTCCAGCAGCAGCGCCCCGAGCAGCAGCCCCTCGGCGGAGGCCGTCGCCCACCCGGGCGGGCGCACCCCGGCCGTGAGGCAGAGTACGAGGAGCAGCTCGCCGGGCATCACGGCGACGGCCGCGATCCGGGCCGCGCGTACGGCGCTCATGGCCGCCCCCTCGCGATGAAGGCCGCCATCACCCGGCGCACCACCTCCGCCTGCGCGGGGGCGTACTCGGCGAGCAGCGCCTCCCCGAACCCGGCGACGACGGGCCCGCCGGACGGGATCGCGTCGAAGACCGCGTCGGGGACGGCGGCGACCATGGCCCGGGCGAGCGGGCCGATCCGGGGGTCGTCGGCGGGGGCGTCGGCCAGCTCGTCCAGCCGCTCGTACAGTCGGAGCACCGCGGGGTCCGAGGCCAGCGGCTCGAGCAGGGCGTAGAGCTCCTCGCCGCCGGCGCCCGGGGCATCGAGCAGGGTCAGGTGCTCGCGGTCCTTCGCGGCGGCCGGGGAGTCCGTCGGCGGCGCCTTCGCCAGCAGCGCGGCGAGCGCGGGCGGGACCGGCTCGCCCTCGTCGGGGGCGGCGGCGAGGAGCGCCGCGAGCCGGCGCCGGCGCCCGGCCAGCTCGGCCTCCTGCCGCGCGAGGTCGGCGTCCAGCTCCCGGAGCACGTCGGCCGGCTCGCGCCCCGCGTCGTCGGCGAGGACGCCGCGCACTTCGCCGAGGCCCAGCCCGAGCTCGGTGAGCCGGCGCACCCGGGCCAGGAGTACGGCGTCGCGCACGGTGTAGGCCCGATAGCCGTTGGGGCGTCTCGGCGGCTCCGGGAGCAGCCCGACGTGGTGGTAGTGCCGGACCGCCCGGGTCGTGACCCCGACCAGCGCGGCGATCTCTCCGATCCGCATGCCGCCAGTAGAAACCCTGCCGCTGCGTCAAGGTCAAGCCGCCGCGGACAGCCGGTAGCATGGTCGGCACGACAGACGAGTCGGCCGGGCGGCCGCGTCGGGATCCCCGGATCCCGCCGAGGAACGTCCGGGCTCCACAGGGCAGGGTGGTGGGTAACGCCCACCCGGGGTGACCCGCGGGACAGTGCCACAGAAAACAGACCGCCGGGGGCTTCGGTCCCCGGTAAGGGTGAAACGGTGGTGTAAGAGACCACCAGCGCCTGAGGTGACTCAGGCGGCTAGGTAAACCCCACCTGGAGCAAGGTCAAGAGGATCCGTCCCCGGACGGGTCTGCGCGAACGATTGAGGGCTGCCCGCCCGATGTTCGCGGGTAGACCGCACGAGACCGGCGGCAACGCCGGTCCTAGATGGATGGCCGTCTCCCCGGCGACCGCGAGGTCACCGGGTGACAGAACCCGGCGTACAGGCCGGCTCGTCTGCCGTTCCCCTTCCCGCACGAGGCGGGCGACCCGCGGAGGCTCCTCCTCCGTCGCGGTGCTTGAATGGACCGTCGTTCCCGGTCCGGCAAGGAGAAGCGCTGTGCCCCTGGTGTCTGTCGTGATGCCCGTGTACAACTCGGCCGCCACCCTCGGCGCAGCCGTCCGATCGGTGCTCACACAGACCCACGTCGACTTGGAGCTGCTGGTCACCGACGACCGGTCCTCCGACGGCTCCATGGACCTGCTCCGCGAGTTCGCCGAGCAGGACGAGCGCGTCCTGCCGGAGTCGGCACCCTCACAGGGCGGTGCCGGCCGGGCCCGCAACCTCGCGATCGAACGGGCCCGCGGGGACTACGTCGCCTTTCTCGACAGCGACGACATGTGGCTTCCGGAGAAGACCGAGAAGCAGCTCGCCTTCGCCGCGGAAGGCGATGCGCCCCTGACGTTCACCTCCTACTTCAAGATGGACGCCGACCACGCCGGCGAGAGCACCGACTGGGTCCCGAACGGGCGGGTGGTCCGTGCCCGGGAGCACGTGGACTACCGCGCGATGCTGGTCCGGGACCACATCGGTGCTCTCACCGCCATGTACGACCGCAAGGTCCTGGGCACGAGGCTGATGCCGGAGATGCGCAAGCGCCAGGACTACGCCCTCTGGCTGTCGATCATGCGGGACGGCGCCGAGGCGCGGGGCCTGACCGAGCCGCTCGCGGTGTACCGGGCCCACCAGGCCGGGTCGCTGTCCTCCAACAAGCTGTCGCTCGTGCAGTACAACTGGGCCCTGTACCGCGAGCACGAGCACCTGTCGGTCCCGCGGGCGGCGAGGGCGCTGGCCGGCGCCGCGTGGCAGTCGCTGCGCAACTCGCGCATCTAGATCGGTACGCCGGGTGTGCCCGCGCCGGAGCGGCGCAGCCGGAGCGGGCACCGCCGTCACTTCACCGGGGCGCTGTACGTCTTCCCGAGCAGGCCGTTCTTGAAGTGGACCGTCTTCGCGGTGACCTTCCCCTTGACCGTGATCGTCCCGGAGGCCTTCTCGCCCTTGGCCAGCTTGACGGTGTCGATCTGGTCCTCGGCCGCCGCCAGTTCGATCTGCTTGCGGGTCCCGTCCTCGGTCGTCACCTCGAAGTAGAAGACGTTGACGTCGACTTCCTCGGCGTTGTTGTTGATGACGGTGACCTGGACCGAGGTGTGGTCACCGCCCTGGGCGAGGATGCCGGCCTTGTAGGCGGCCGGTGAGGCGGTCACCACCACATCGGCGGTGGTGTCGGGCGCCGGGGCCGGCGGCGGCCCGGACTGCGCCGGGGCGCCGGAGGGGGCCGCGGGGGCCGTGGGGGTCATGGGGGCCGGGAAGGCCGGGGTTCTGACGTCCGGCGCGCCGCCCTTGGAGCCGGCGAGGACCGCGGCACCGCAGCCGAAGAGGAGCAGCGACAGCAGGACCAGACCGCCGCAGCCGAAGCCGATGATCTTGCCGGTGTTGCTCTTCCCCGGGGGCGGCGGCGGGGCCGGGTAGCCGTAGGGCGGGGGCGGCTGCTGGCCGGGCTGAGGGGTGGTCATGGCTGCTCCTGCGCTGGGTGGTCGACGTCGGGCTCGGCGCCTGATGCCGATCACCCGGCCCGGGACGTGAGCGGCGATCAGCTTAAGCAGCCGAAACGCGTCGGCGGGAGCCCTCGTCACGGGACAGTCCCTTTCCGAGACCGGTCGCGCGGCGCCGACGCGGACGAGCACCCTCGACGGGTCCTTCGGGAACCACCGCGGCCGCCACGCGCGAAGGCCCCCGCCGGGCGGCGGGGGCCTTCGCGTGCTCGCGGTGATCAGCGCAGGTGCGAGGTGTCGTTCAGGAGCCGGACCGAGGCGTTGCCGTCGGCGTAGTAGGCCACCGCCGACAGGGACGCCGCGGAGAGCTCCATCCGGAACAGGGACTCCGGCGGTGCGCCCAGGGCGAGCCGGACCAGCGTCTTGACCGGCGTCACGTGCGTGACCAGCAGCACCGTGCGGCCCGCGTGCGCGGCCAGCAGCCGGTCACGCGCCGCCGAGACCCGGCGGGTGACGGCGGTGAAGCTCTCCCCGCCGCCCGTCGGCGCCGCCCTCGGGGAGTCCAGCCACGCCTGGAGGTCGTCCGGGAAGCGCTCCCGCACCTCGGCGAAGGTCAGGCCCTCCCAGGCGCCGAAGTCCGTCTCGCGCAGGCCCTCTTCGACCGCGACCGGCAGCCCGAGCCGGTCGGCCACGGCCTGCGCGGTCTCCCGGCAGCGGCGCAGCGGGGAGCTGACGACGGCCTGTACGGTGCCCCGCGCGGCCAGCGCCTCGGCGACGGCGGTGGCCTGGCGGCGGCCGGCCGGGGACAGCTCCGGGTCGGTGCCGCCGCTGCCGGAGAAGCGCTTCTGCGGGGTCAGGGCGGTCTCGCCGTGACGCAGCAGCACGAAGGTGGCGGGGGTCCCCATGTCGGGTCCGCCCCAGCCGGTGCCGGTGGCGCGGGGGGCGCCGGCCGCCGACGGGGTGGCGTCCGCGGCCGTGCCGGAGCCCGGTGCGGGGATGCCGACCGGGACCGGGGCCGTGGTCACGGCCCCCGCGGTGCCCTCGGCATCACCGAAGAGCGTCCCCGCCCCGGAGGCGGCCGCGCTGCGGGCGGCCCGTACGTCGGAGTCGGGCGCGAGGGTGCCCGTACCGGCGACGGCGGCCGCGCGGGCGCCCGTACCGGCGCCGGAGGCGAGGGCCGCGCGGACCGCCGCGGCGCCCTTCGCCGCGTCGCCCGGGGGCCCGGCCGGAGCCGGGGCGGCGGCGAGGTCGGCCGTGGAGGCCGACGGCTCCCACTGCTTGCCGCGCTTGCCCGCGTCCATCGCCTCGTTGGCGAGCCGGTCGGCGTGCTTGTTCTTCTCGCGCGGGATCCACTCGTACGTGACCTGCCCGCGCGGAAGGATCTTCGCCGCCTCCGCCGCGAGCGGCTTCATGTCGGGGTGCTTGATCTTCCAGCGGCCCGACATCTGCTCCACGACCAGCTTGGAGTCCATCCGGACCCGCACCACCGCGTCCGGCGCCAGCTCGCGCGCCGCCTTCAGGCCCGCGATCAAACCCCTGTACTCGGCGACGTTGTTCGTGGCGACACCGATGAACTCGGCGCGCTCGGCCAGGGTCTCCCCCGTGACCGGGTCGAGGACGACCGCCCCGTAGCCGGCGGGACCCGGGTTGCCCCGGGAGCCGCCGTCCGCCTCCACGACGAAACGCGGCATCAGATGCCCGAGTCCGCCGCACGGACCAGGATGCGGCCGCAGTTCTCGTGCCGGACGACCTGGTCGCGGGCCGCGGCCTTGATCTCGTTGATCTCCGCCATGTCGAGCTCCAGCCGGCAGCCCTCGCAACGGCGCTGGTACAGGCGCGCGGCGCCGACCCCGCCCTGCTTGACCCGGATCTTCTCGTACAGCGCCATCAGGTCGGACGGCATGGAGGCGACGATGACCTCACGGTCCTTGGCGATCTTCGCGGCCTCGGTGTCGAGCTCGCCGGTGGCGGAGTCGCGGCGCGCGGTGGCGTCCGCCAGCTTGGCCTCCAGCGAGGAAACCCGCTCGGTGATCGCGGTGACCCGCTCCTGCGCGCCCTCCAGCCGCTCCATGACCTCCAGGACCACGTCCTCCAGGTCGGCCTGCCGCTTGGCGAGCGAGGCGACCTCGCTCTGCAGGTTCGCCAGGTCCCTGGCCGAGATGCCCGCGCCGGAATCCAGGCGCTGCTGGTCCCGGGCCGCGCGCTGGCGGACCTGGTCGACGTCCTGCTCGGCCTTGGTCTGCTCGCGGGCGGCGTCACTGGCCTGCGTCTGGGCGGCGACGAGGAGGTCGCGCTGCTGGCTGAGTTCCTTGGTCAGGGAGTCGACCTCGGCGTGCTCGGGCAGCGACTTGCGCTTGTGGGCGAGCTGAGACAGCCGGACGTCCAGGGCCTGGACGTCGAGAAGTCGGATCTGGTCGGCGGGCTCGGCGTTCAGTTGGGGGCTCCAGAGGCACTAGAAGGGGGTGTGACGGACGGCGCGTGCGCCGTCCAGGGGTCGGTGACCGTGCGCGAGACGTGGGTCCGCAGACCCCAGCCGTGGCGCTCGGAGATCGCGTCGAGCTCGGCGGCGGCCTGCTCGCACCAGGGCCACTCGGTGGCCCAGTGCGCCGCGTCGACGAGGGCGAGCGGGCTCTGCTCGCGCGCCTCGGACACCGGGTGGTGGCGCAGGTCGGCGGTGAGGAAGGCGTCCACACCGGCGGCGCGGACCTGCGCGAAGAGGCTGTCGCCGGAGCCGCCGCTGACGGCGACGGTGCGGATCAGCGCGTCCGGGTCACCGGCCGCGCGGATGCCCTGCGCGGTGCGCGGCAGCCGGGCGGCGGCGCGGGCGGCGAACTCGCGCAGGGTCTCGGGGTGGTCCAGCTCGCAGATCCGGCCGAGCCCCCGGCGGCCCGCCGGGTCGGTGGGGTCGGGCACGAGGGGGCCGGTGACGCGCAGGTCGAGGGCTCCGGCGAGGGCGTCGGAGACCCCCGGGGCGGCGGTGTCGGCGTTGGTGTGGGCCACGTGCAGGGCGATGCCGTTCCTGATCAGCGTGTGCACCACGCGGCCCTTGAAGGTGTCCGCGGCGACGGTGGTGGTGCCGCGCAGGTAGAGGGGGTGGTGCGTGACGACCAGGTCGGCCCCGAGCTTCACCGCCTCGTCGACGATCTCCTGTACGGGGTCCACGGCGAAGAGCACCCGGGTGACCTCGGCATCGGGGTCGCCGCAGACGGTTCCGACGGCGTCCCACTCCTCGGCCCGCGAGGGGGGCCAGAGAGCGTCCAGCGCGGCGATGACTTCAGAGAGACGGGGCACGGGCCAAGGCTACCGTCCGTGGCGACCGGTGGTCCCCTGGCCGGGTGGGCAGCACAACCGCCTCGTCCGTCACCGGCGAATCGGCGGGGGGCCACCCGTACGTGTGAAGCGCGCTGGGTCGCGCTGTTCGGCTGGGAGTGCGAAAACTAGCTTCCTCTGCGGAGGTGACGGCCCGGATGACTGTCTGTGCCACCGAGATCACGAAGACCAGCACGTCCCCGGACCCTGAGGCCACGGGACCGGAGCCGGGCCCGGTTCCGGCGGCCCCCGGGGTCACGGCCCCGGCCGCGGAGGCCCCCGCCCTCACGATCGCCGCCGACGGGGCGTACGCGGCCCGGCTGGCCGGCGAGGGCGAGGCCCGCTACCCGGAGCGCTGGACGCTGGGCGGCCCCGAGCCCTACGCCGTACCGCTGCCCCTGGCGCAGCCGGAGGAGGCGGACAGCGAGGTGCTCGCGCTGGCCGACGGGCAGGTACTGATCCACCGCCGCGTCGCCGACCGGCACGCGTTCTCCTTGCTGTACCCCTCCGGCGCCGCGACGGGCCCGCGCACCGGGGAGGCCCGGCTGGGCTCGGTCGCCGCCGAGGAGGGGGTACGGGTCCGCCTGCTGCCGCCGTCGCCCGACGGGTGCGGGGCCTACGCCCTGGCGGTGGGGGCCGAGGAGAGCACCGTCTGGCAGGTGGCCGGGGCCTCCGGCGGGCCCCGGCGGGCCGCGGTGGTCCCGGGCCGCTGCTCCGGCGGGGTCTGGCTGGACCGCACGGGCCGGCTCCTGGCCCTGGACCGCGAGGTGGACGGCCGCACCAAGGCCGTCGCCGTGGACCTGGGCCGGGGCGGGGTGGTCAGCCCGCTGCTCCAGATCGCCGAGGACAGCGACGACCGGCTGCTGCTGGCCGCCCCGGACAGCGGGCTGCTGCTGATCCGCTCGGACGCCCCGGGTGAGCCTCGGCTGGGCTGGGGGGTGCTGGGCAGCGAGCGCCCGGTCCGCTTCCCGGAGTGCCTGCGGCTGGAGGACGCCCACCCCTTCGCGGTGCAGCCGGGTCAGGTCCTGATGCCGGAGACCTGCGGGGTGGCGCTCCGGACGGGCGGAGGCGGTCTCGCGCTGTGGCGGCCCGCCGACCGGTACGTCTTCCGGCTGGGCGCCCCGGAGGGCTGGCTCGGGAGCGGGCTGTGGACCCCGCAGGGGCGGCTGTGCCTGCCGTACTCCACCCCCGCCGTGCCCTGCGGGGTCGTCAGCCTGAGCCAGCCGCCCGCCCCGCCGCCGCCCGTCCGCGTGGACCCGCCCCCGCCGCCCCCCACCCGGCCGGTACCGCTCCAGCAGGCGCCGCTGCGCTGACGGGGCGGCGCCGGGCATCGTGACAGGGGCGGGGGCATGGCGAACTCCACGGCCCCCGCTGCCGGCAGGCCCTTCGACGTGCTCCTGTGCGACCTCGACAACGTCATCCGCTTCTACGACCCGACCCGCCTGGCGGAACTGGAACGCCTGGCCGGGCTGCCGGAGGGCACCACCACCGCGGTGGCCTTCTCCCCGGAGCTGGACGGCCCGCTGCTGCTGGGCCGGATCACCCGGGACGAGTGGCGGGATTCCATCGCCGACGCCCTCGCCCGCTCCGGCCGGATACCGGAGGAGGGCGCGCGGGAGCTGGCCGGGGCGATGACCCGGTCCCCCTTCACGGCCGACGCGGCGGTGGTCTCCGTACTGCGCGCGGCGCGGGCGGCCGGGCTCCCGCTGGTGCTCGTGACCAACGCCTCCCTGGACCCTGCCGGCCGACCTGCGGGCGGCGCTCGCGTTCCTGTCCTGAGTACGGGTCCGGCGGCCCGGGGGTCCCCTCCCCGGGCCGCCGGCACGGCGCTAGCCGTGCTTGAGGCCCAGGACCTCGGTCGCCGCGAAGGTCTCGTTCGGCGGGCGGGAGTCGTAGTGCGGGGTGAGGAGCCCGTCGAGCTCCTCGAAGGTGAAGGCCTCCTTGGCCGTGTCGAACTTCGCGGCGACCCGGGGGCGTTCCATCACGGCGACGATCCCGCCGTGCACCACGAAGAGCTGCCCGTTGACCTTGGCGGAGGCCGGTGAGGCCAGGTAGCCGACCAGCGGGGAGACGTGCTCGGGGGCGAGGGCGTCGAGCCCGCCGTCCTCGGGGACCTGGAAGCCGGCGAAGACGTCTTCGGTCATCCGGGTGCGGGCGCGCGGGCAGATGGCGTTGGCCGTCACCCCGTACTTGGCCAGGGCCAGGGCGGTCGAGGTGGTCAGGCCGACGATGCCGCCCTTGGCGGCGGCGTAGTTGGGCTGGCCGGCCGAGCCTCCGAGGAAGGCCTCCGAGGAGGTGTTGACGATCCGCCCGTACACGGGTCCGCCCGCCGCCTTGGAGCGTTCGCGCCAGTGCGCGGAGGCGAAGTGGGTGGTGTTGAAGTGGCCTTTGAGGTGGACCCGGATCACCGAGTCCCACTCGTCCTCCGTCATCGAGAAGACCATCCGGTCGCGCAGGATTCCCGCGTTGTTGACGAGGACGTCGAGCTTGCCGAAGCGGGAGACCGCCAGGGCGACCAGCTCCCGGGCCTGCTCGAAGTCGGCCACGTCACCGAGGTGCGCGACCGCCTGCCCGCCCGCCGCGCGGATCTCCCCGGCCACCTCCTCCGCCGGGGCGGCCGAGGCCTCTCCCGAGCCGTCGCGCCCGCTCTGCCCGTAGTCGTTGACGACGACGCTCGCGCCGAGCCGGGCGAGTTCGAGCGCCTCGGCCCGGCCGAGCCCGCGGCCCGCGCCGGTGACGATGGCGGAGAGCCCCTCAAGTGGGAGTGACATCCGTGGCGTTCCTCTCAGCGGTCGTGGAGCAGTGGTCGTCGAGCACCGGCTCGTGGGCAGTGGTCTCAGAGTTCGATGCAGGTGCGCAGGGCGACGCCGGTGCGCATCTGGTCGAGGGCGTCGTTGATCTCGGCCAGGGTCACCCGGTGGGTGATCAGGTTCTCCAGGTCGATCCGGCCGGCCCGCCACAGCGCGATGGTGCGCTCGTACGAGCGGAGCACGTCGCCGCCCCCGTACATCGACGGGAGGATCTTCTTCTCGTCGAAGAACAGGGAGAACATGTTGACCTGGAAGTCGTCGTCGAGGGCGCCCGCGCCGACCACGACGACCGAGCCGCCGCGCCGCGTCATCTCGTACGCCGTCCGCGCGGTCGCGGACTTGCCGACGACCTCGAAGACGTAGTCGAAGCCCTCGCCGGCCGTGATCCGGTTCCTGGCGTCGGCGAACTCCTCCGGGGAGACGGCCTCGGTCGCGCCGAACCCCAGCGCCGCCTCGCGCCGGGAGGCGACCGGGTCGACGGCGAGGATCTGCGCCGCGCCCTGGACCTTGGCGCCCTGGACGACGGATATCCCGACGCCGCCGCAGCCGATGACGGCGACCGAGGAACCGGCCTCCACCCGGGCGGTGTTGATGGCCGCGCCGAGTCCGGTGGTGACGCCGCAGCCGATCAGCGCGGCGATGTCGAAGGGCAGGTCGTCGGGGATCGGGACGGCGCAGGCGGCCGGGACGACCATCTCCTCGGCGAAGGTGCCGGTCCCGGCGAAGCCGAAGACGTCACTGGCCGCCCGCTTGAAGTTGGGGGTGGCGACGTTCCCGAAGGCCTCCAGGCACAGGTGCCCCTGACCGCGCCCGCAGGCGGGGCAGTGGCCGCACGGCGGCAGCCAGCAGACGAGGACGCGGTCGCCGATCGCGTGGCCGGTGACCCCGTCGCCGACGTCCGTGATCACGCCGGAGCCCTCGTGGCCGGGGATGAAGGGGGCGGGCTGCGGCAGTACGCCGCTCATCGCCGAGAGGTCGGAGTGGCACAGGCCGGTGGCCTTGACGCGGATCCGGACCTTGCCGGGGCCGAAGCCGACGGCGTCCATGTCGTCGACGACCTCGAGCTTGTCCTGGCCTGTCTCGCTCTGCAGTGCTGCGCGCACGGTGCGGCTCCTTCCGTGGATGCTACGAGTGTTCGACGACGGTGTCGGCGAGGACCGGCGCGTCGTCCCGTTCGACGGCGGTCACCGAGACCAGTACGCGGCCTTCCTCCTGCCACATCCGGATGCGCAGCGTCTCCCCCGGGAAGACGATCCCGGCGAAGCGCGTGCGGTAGGCGCGGACCCGGGACACGTCCCCGCCGAGCGCGGTGTCGACGACGGCCTTGAGGGTCATCCCGTACGAGCACAGGCCGTGCAGGATCGGCTTGTCGAAGCCGGCCAGCTTGGCGAACTCGGGGTCGGCGTGCAGGGGGTTCCAGTCCCCGGAGAGCCGGTAGAGCAGCGCCTGTTCCTCGCGGATGGCCCGCTCCTCGGTGCGGTCGGGGCCGCGTGCGGGCAGTTCCTCCCTGACGGACGGGCCGCGTTCGCCGCCGAAGCCGCCCTCGCCGCGTACGAAGATCTGCGCGTCGCTGGTCCACAGCGGCCCGTCGGCGTCCGCGACCTCGGTGCGCAGCACGATCACGGCCGCCTTCCCCTTGTCGTAGAGGGCGGCGACCCTGGCGGAGGAGGTGGCGCTGCCTTTGACGGGGATGGGCCGGTGCAGCTCGATGGACTGGCCGCCGTGCAGGACGTCGGCGAGGTTGACCTCGATGCCGGGGGCGGCGAGACCGCCGAGCATGGCCATGCCGGCTCCGGCGACGGTCGCGAAGCTGGGCAGGACGTGGAGCCTGGACTCCAGGGTGTAGCGCAGCTCGTCGGGGTCGGTGGCCAGGTTCTGGCCGTGCAGCGGCGTTCCCGCTCCGAGGCCGAGGTGGTAGAGCTGGATGTCCTTGTGGTCCCAGCCGATGTCCCCCCGGCGGGGTTCGGCGGCGAGGGCCCTGGCGGCATCGATCGGCATGAGGATGCTGCTCCTTCGGTTCCTTGGAAGACCCCGGCACGGCCGTCCGCACCGTCGGCCGCACCGAGGTCGTGTGCGGGGCCGCATGCCGGGACGCGTTCTAGAACGCGTTCTAGCACCGGGCCGAAGGCATGTATAACGCACGCCCCGGCACTTGGGAAGACTGCTGACTTCACGTCAGATCAGCCTGATGCAAAGCGTGTTGCGCCTCGGCGCCGGGGCCGGCCGTTACGCTTCGGCGGTGGACGAAATGCCCCTGACGCACCGGCCCGCGCGCTCGCTGCGCGTCCTGCTGGAGCCGCCGGACCCGGCCCTCGCGCTGCTGCTCGGCCTCCAGCCGGACATCGAGGTGGTGGACTCCCCCACCGCCCGGCCGCAGGTGGCGCTGGTGGAGGAGGTCGCCGCGGTGACGGCGCTGCTCGCCGACGATCCCGAGTGCCGGGTCCTGCTGACCGCCGGCTCGGCCCGCCCCGGCCTGCTGGAGGCGGCCCTGACGGCGGGCGCGGCGGGACTGGTCCTGCGGGACGGCCCCGTCGAGGACCTGGCGGACTGCCTGCGCCGCGCCTCCACGGGCGAGACGGTGGTGGACCCGGCGCTGGCGGGCCCGTAGAACGACAGACCGGCTGACCGGCTGACCGGCCGGCGGCCGGCCGCCGCGGACGCGCGGAGGCCCTCCGCCGGTGACGGCGGAGGGCCTCCGGCCGCGCCGGGGCGGGGCTCAGCCCGCGGGCTTCGTCCAGTCGTCGACCGTCCGTGAGGGGTCCAGCGCCACGGGCAGCCGCTCCAGCCCCCGGAAAGCGGGGAACGGCCCCTTCAGCCAGTCGCCACCGTGCGCCGACGGCATCGCCAGCACCATGTCGGGGAAGCGGTCCAGCAGCGACGTCAGGCAGATCTCCAGCTCCAGACGGGCCAGCGGCGCGCCCAGGCAGTAGTGCGCCCCGAAACCGAAGCCGAGGTGGTTGCCCTGCAGCCCCTCGCGCGTGAAGTCGAGCCTGTCGGGCTCGGGGAACTTCTCCGGGTCCCGGTTCGCGGAGGCGATCGCGATCTGGATGACGGCGCCCCGCGGAATGACCGTCCCGCCGATTTCCACGTCCTCCAGCGCGTACCGGAAGGTGGAGGTTTCCACCGAGCCCTCGAAACGGACCATTTCCTCGATCGCCTGCGGCAGGAGTTCCCGGTTCTCCTGGACGGCCTTCAGCTGTTCCGGATTGGTCAGCAGGCTGTAGACGCAGTTGCCGATCTGGAGGGTGGTGGTCTTGTGGCCCGCGAAGAGCAGCACCCAGATCATCGAGACGAGTTCGTCGTCCGTCAGCGGTTCCTCGTCGTGCGGGGTTTCCGCCAGCACGCTCAGGAAGTCGTCGGTGGGGTTCTCGCGGGTGCGGTGGATCAGGTCCGTGAAGTAATCGCGCAGCCAGTGCTCGGCCTCGACCAGTTCGTGTTTCAGGTCCCTGCTGAACCGGGAGCGGGTCACCTGGGCGAACCACCGCAGGACCTCGACGCGCTCGTCCCCGACGATGCCGAGCAGCTCGCAGATGACCATGACGGGCAGCGGCAGCGCGAAGGCCGCCATCAGGTCGACGGGCTCGTCCGTCGGGCACCGGTCGAGCAGCCCGTCCACCAGTTCCTGGATGTGCGGGCGCAGGTCCTTGACGTGGCGCGGGGTGAAGGCCGTCTTGGCGATGTGGCGCAGCCGGGTGTGCCGGGGCGGGTCCGCGAAGAGGAGGTTGTCGTCGAGCGCCTCGCACGCGTCCCCGAAGAGGGCGTGGTAGGTGTCGATGGCCTCGTGCATGTCCTTGCCGACGCGATGGTCGGCGAAGATCGCGTGGGCGTCCTCGTACCGGGTGATGAGGTACGTGGGCACCCCGTGCCCGGGGGTCAGCCGGGCGATCGGGGCCTTCTCCCGCAGCGACCGGTAGACCGGATAGGGGCACTGCCGGTATTCCGGCGTGCCCTTCGTCACCGCCGCCACCGCGTCTTCGAGCGCGGGTCCGTCCCCCACTGCCACCGTCGGTTCAGTCGTCACGCGCTCATACCTCTCGGGTATCCCGGAATGGACAGTCGGCTCCTTTCCCTGGGCCGAATGACGGCCAAACCGCGTTGACCCGTTCGGAGCCGAATGCACCCCCTCGGGAATGTCCGGGCGGCGGCGGTCCGGGCCCGCCCTAAGGTGTTCGCTGATCAGGTTCCGCGACCCCGTTCCGCGATCCCGTTCCGCGGCCCGAAGAGAGGGAATGCGCCCATGCCGGAATACGGCGCCGGCGGTTTCGCCGCCAGTGGAGCAGCAGGGCCCGCCACCGCGGCCCCGGAGGACGACGACGGCAGCCGGGCGGTGATCGACGTCCACCACCACTTCTGCGCCCCGGCCTGGCGGGAGTGGGGTGAGGCGCGGGGGCTGGTGGATCCGCGGGCGCTGCCGCCGTGGGCCCGCTGGGACGCGGAGTCCGCGCTGGCGCTCATGGACCGGGCCGGGATCGCCACCGCCGTGCTCAAGCCGATGCTGCCCGCCCGGTACGAGAGCTCCGCGCAGCTGCGGGAGGCCGTCACCGTGACGCTGCGGGCGGCGGTGGAGGCCGCCGAGGCGCATCCGGGACGGTTCTTCTTCCACACCCCGCTCTTCCTGGACGACCTGGAGGTCTCCTCCTGGGCGCTGCGCCACGGGCTCGACGAGCTGGGCGCGGTGGGGGTGAACGTCACGGCCAACTACGGCGGGGTGTACCTGGGGGACCCCGCGTACGACGGGATCTTCGCCGAGCTGGACGAGCGCGCCGCCGTGGTGGACACCCACCCGCACAACCTCCCGGCCGTCCCGGCGGGCCCGCCGCCCGGCGCGGGCGGACCCGGCGCGGGCGGACCCGGCGCGGGCGGACCCGGCGCGGGTGGCCGGCCGGGGGCCGGGGGACCGCCCGGGGCCACCGTGCCGGGGCTGCCGAACTTCCTGTGCGACTTCCTCCTCGACACCACCCGCGCCGCCGCCAACATGATCCGCAACCGGACCCTCGACCGCTTCCCGAACCTGTCGGTGGTCCTGCCGCACGGCGGCGGCTTCCTCCCGCACATCGCGACCCGGCTGGAGGCCTTCGCGGGCTCCTTCGACCCTCCGGTGGAGCCCGCGGCGGTCCGGGACCACCTGCACCGCTTCTACTACGACACCGCCGGCCCGATGTCCCCGGCCGGCACCCTGCTGGCCACCGTGGACCCGGCCCGGATCCTCTTCGGCAGCGACTGGCCCGCCTGCCCCGCCGGCGTGGTCGCGGACATCGCCGTACCCGCGCTGGCCGCGGACCCGGCCCTGACGCCCGCGCTGCGCCGCGCGATCAACCGGGAGAACGCGCTGCGCCTGATGCCGCGGCTCGTGCCCGCGTAGGCGTCAGGCGGGGCACTCCGGCACGGCACTCCGGCACGGCTCCGCCGCCGCGGGGAGTTCACCGGCGCAGCAGGGTCACCACCGCCGCGCCGCCCAGCCCGATGTTGTGCGCCAGCCCGACCCGGGCGCCGGGGACCTGGCGGGCGCCCGCCTCGCCGCGCAGCTGCCACACCAGTTCCGCGGCCTGCGCGAGCCCCGTCGCCCCGAGCGGGTGGCCCTTGGAGATCAGGCCGCCCGAGGGGTTGACCACCCACCGCCCGCCGTAGGTGGTGGCACCGCTCTCGACGAGCTCGCCGGAGGCGCCGTCGGCGCACATGCCGAGCGCCTCGTACGTCAGCAGTTCGTTGACCGAGAAGCAGTCGTGCAGTTCGACGACGTCGACGTCCTCGATGCCGAGCCCGGAGGCCTCGTACACCCGGCGGGCCGCGGCGGCCGTCATGGGCTTGCCGACGACGTCGATGCAGGAGCCGCCGAAGCTCTCGGCGGTGTCCGTGGTCATCGCCTGGGCGACGATCTCGACGGCCTTGTGGTGCAGTCCGTGCGCGACGACGAACCGCTCCGAGACGACGAGGGCGGCCGCGGCCCCGTCGGAGGTGGGCGAGCACTGGAGCTTGGTCAGCGGGGCGTGGACGGTCTTGGCCACGAGGACCTCCTCGACCGTGTACACGTCCTGGAACTGCGCGTTCGGGTTGTTCGCGGAGTGCCGGTGGTTCTTGGCGCCGACCGCCGCCAGCTGGGCGGGCGTGGTGCCGTACCGCTCCATGTGCTCGCGGGCGGCGTTCCCGAAGATCTGCGCGGTGGGCGGGGACATCTCGAAGCCGTGCGCGGCCGCCATGATCCCGTAGTGCCGGGCCACCGGCGAGGCGGCGAAGTCACCGCCGTCGGCGCCGCCGCCCAGCGCACCGCGCTTCATCTTCTCGAAACCGACGGCGAGCACGCAGTCGGCCAGGCCGCCCTGGACGAACTGCCGCGCCATCATCAGGGCGGTGGAGCCCGTCGCGCAGTTGTTGCTGACGTTGTAGACGGGGACGCCCGTCAGGCCCAGCCCGTACACCGCCCGCTGCCCGGCGGTGGAGGGCTGGAAGCAGTAGCCGGCCGGCACCTGCTCGACCAGCCCGTAGTCCACGCCGGCGTCCGCGAGCGCCGCGCCGCCGGCCTCCTCGGCCATGTCCCAGTACTGCCAGTCCCGTGACTCCGGCTTCTCGAACTTCGTCATGCCGACGCCCACGATGTATGACTTCATGCCCGTTGATTCCTCGTCCGTAAGTCCGTCAGTCCCTGGGGAGGCCGAGGATCCGCTCGGCGACGACGTTGAGCTGGACCTGTGTGGTGCCCCCGGCGATGGTCAGGCAGCGGGACATGAGCATCCCGTGCACCGCCCGCTCCCCCGCGCCCTCCCGCACCGCGCCCGCCGGGCCGAGCAGTTCCAGGACCAGTTCGGCGGTCCGCTGCTGGTGGGGGGTCTGCACGAGCTTGCGTACGGACGCCCCCGCGCCCGGATCCAGCCCGGACACCTGCTGGAGGGTGGTCCGCAGGCCGATGCAGGCGAGGGCGTGCGCCTCGGCGGCGAGCGCGCCGATGCGGGCCGGGTACGGGCCGTCGAGCTCCACCGACCCGGCGATCAGCGCCTCCAGACCGGAGGGGCCTCCCTGGCCGCCCGGCCCCGGGGCGGCGTCGAAGCTCATCTGGTCGGCCATGTGGACGCGCTCGTTGCCGAGGGTGTTGCGGGCTACCTGCCACCCGCCGCCGGCCGCCCCGACCAGGGCGTCGGCCGGGAGCACGGCGTCCTCGAACCAGACCTCGTTGAAGAGGGCCTCGCCGGTGATCTCCCTGAGCGGGCGGATCTCGATGCCGGGGGTGTTCCTCATGTCGACGACGAAGTACCCGAGCCCCTTGTGCTTGGGCGCGACCGGATCGGTCCGGGCCAGCAGGATCCCGAAGTCGGCGGTGTGCGCGGAACTCGTCCACACCTTCTGCCCGTTGACCTTCCAGGAACCGTCGGCGGCGCGTTCGGCGCGCGTCCGCAGGGAGGCCAGGTCGGAGCCCGCGCCGGGCTCCGAGAAGAGCTGGCACCAGGTCGTGTCCCCGCGCAGGGCCGGCAGGACGTGGGCGGCGCGCTGCGCGTCGGTCCCGTAGGCGAGCAGCGAGGGCACCACCCAGGTGGCGATGCCGAGGTCGGCGAGCCTGACGCCGGCCTCCCTCAGCTCCTGCTGGACGACGAGCTGTTCGACGGGCCCGGCGCCGAGTCCGTACGGGGGCGGCAGGTGGGGGGCCGCGTACCCGGTGGGGGCCAGCACCCGGCGGGCGGCGGCCGGGTCGAGGCCGCGGGCGGCCCCGACGGCGGCGCGGGCGGCCGCCCGGTACGCCTCGGCCCCGGGCGGCAGTTCGAGGCGCAGCTCGCGCCGGGCGCCGGCCGCGGCGAGGCGCACGGCGCGGACGCGGTGGCCGTCGCCGGGGCCCAGGAGCTGGCGGGCGACGAGGGAGCGGCGCAGGTAGAGGTGGGCGTCGTGTTCCCAGGTGAAGCCGATGCCGCCGAGGATCTGGATGCAGTCCTTGGCGCAGGAGTACGCGGCGTCGAGGGCGGTCGCGGCGGCGAGGGCGGTGACGAGCGAGCGTACGCGCGGGGTGTCGTCCGCGCTGTTCGCGGCGTCCCAGGCGAGGGCGCGGGCCTGTTCGAGGCGGACCAGCATGTCGGCGCACAGGTGCTTGACGCCCTGGAAGCGGCCGATGGGGCTGCCGAACTGCTCGCGCGTCCTGGCGTGCTCGGCGGCGGTGTGCACGGCCCAGGCGGCGGTGCCGCAGGCGTCGGCGGCGAAGAGGACGCAGGCCAGATCGCGGACGAGGGCGGTGTCGAGTCGCAGCAGCCGGCCGGGCGGGACGGTGGCGTTCCGCGCCCGGACCTCGGCGGTGGGGCGGGTGGGGTCGGCGCCTTCGTGGGTGCGGATGCCGAGCACGGCGGAGTCGACCGCGAACCAGCGGGTGACGCCCTCCGCGTCGGCGGCGAGGACGACCAGGTCGGCCTCGCCCGCGCCGAGCACGGGGGGCGCGTCCCCGTCCAGCCGCCACCCGCCGCCTCCGACGGGGACGGCGGTGAGGGTGCCGGGACCCAGGGCGACCGCCCCGATACGGCCGCCGAGCGGCTCGGCCCCCGCCCGGTCCAGGAGTACGGAGGCCAGCGCGCTCGGCAGGAAGGGCCCGGGCAGCGCCGCCCGGGCGGCCTCCTCCACCACGACGGCCAGGTCCAGCAGGGTTCCGCCCTCCAGATGGGGCACCGCCAGCCCGGATTCCACCAGCCCGTCCCAGTAGCCGGGCCGGACCCCCGTCCGCGGCGGGGAGTCGAGCAGCTTGCGCACCTCCTCGGGCGGTACGGCCCGCGCCACCCAGCCGCGCACGGCGTCGGCCAACTCCCGCTGTTCCCGCGTGATTCCGATGCCCATGCGCGGCAGAGTAGAACACGTTCCAATCTGACGGAAGGTCAGAAACGGGTTCTTCTCGGCTCCCCGTACGCCCCTTGAGGGTGACGGCGACGGGCGTCTCGTACCGCCGCAGCCGCCGGGGGCGGGGCGCCGCCGACGCCAAGGCCCGAACAGCGGTGGAGGTGCACCTGATGCGGCCGGCCGGGCCGACGCGTGGCGCCGCCCGGCGGGAGCCGAACCCCCGCCCTCAGCCGGCCGGCACGGCCGCGAGGGCGGCGCGGGCGATGTCCACGGCCTCTTTCCGGCACCCGGACGGCGGGGCGGGCGACCCGCTCGCGCCGCTTTCGTCCGACCCGCTGTCATCGGCCCGGCTTTGGTCCGCATCGCCTCCGCTCCACACGTAGAGCCGGAGGTTCCCGTCCCGGACCACGAGTTCGCAGCTGTCCTTCCACAGCGTCTCGTCGCCGAGCCCCACCTTCGTCTGTTCCACCGTCCCCACGGCCGCCCGCACCGTCCGGCGCTCCGAGGCGAGCCGCTCCCGCTGTTCCTCCCGCCCCTTCCGGCCGCCGCCCTCCCCGTTGAGCTTCAGGGACCACTCCACGATCACGCGGGGCTTCCCCCCGCCGAACCAGTAGCAGCGCACCGAGGTGGTGGGTCCGTCACCGCGCTCCGGCAGGACGGTTTCCAGCGTCGGCGCCGGCTCGGCCCCGGGCGGCAGCGGCAGCTTGGCGGACGCGTTGTCGCAGCGGTCCAGCTTCGTGTGCACCTTCTCCCCCCACGACCCGCCTCTCTGTCCGTACGCCCATACGCCGGCGCCGGCCGCCACCAGCGCGACGGCCGCCGCCAGTGGCCCGGCCACGCGGAGCACGCGGCGCCGGGGCGGCGCGGAGGCCAGGGCGCCCACGGTGACGGGCGGCTCCTCCGGCAGGGTCACGAGGGCGGGCCGTGGATCCGGGACCCGCGCCGGCTGCGGCTGCCCCGCCGGCTCCGATGCCGGTGCCCGCTCCGGCACCGGTACCGGTACCGGCTCCGGCTCCGGCTCCCGCTCCGGTTCCGGCACCACCTCCGCCACGAGCGTCGCCGGTTCCTGCGGGCCGCCCCCCAGCAGGCGGTCGATGGCCGCGCCCTGCTCGGCGATCATGCGGTGCACCGCCGGAGGCCACGGCTGGCGGCCCGACGGGGCGACCGGGCCGAGGAGGGCGAACAGGTCCGCCGGGGACGGCCGGGCGGCGGGGTCCTTGGCCATGCACCGCTCCACGACCTCCCGCAGCCCCGCCGGGACGTCCGACAGCTCGGGCTCCGCGTGCACCACGTCGTACAGGGTCTGGAGGGTCGACGACCCCGCGAACGGGTGGCGCCCCGTGACCGCCAGGTACAGCACCGACCCGAGGGAGAACACGTCGCTGGCCGCCGTGAGTTCGCGTCCCTCGGCCTGCTCGGGCGACATGAAGGGCGGCGAGCCGATCACCAGTCCCGTGTGCGTCAGCCGGGTGTCGGCCCCGCTCTCGGCCGCCCGTGCGATGCCCAGGTCGATCACCCGGACCCCGTCCTCGGTGAGCAGGACGTTCTCGGGCTTCAGGTCCCGGTGGACCAGCCCCGCCCGGTGGATCTCCGCGAGCGCGGACGCCAGGCCGGCCGCGAGGCGGCGTACGGTCTCCTCGGGCAGCGCCCCGACCTCGGCCACGGCCGCCCCCAGCGACGGGCCGGAGACGAAGACCGAGGCCAGCCAGGGGGTCGGCGCGTCCGCGTCGGACTCCATCACGGCCGCCGTGTAGGCCCCGGACACCCTCCGGGACGCGGCGACCTCCCGCCGGAACCGGGCGCGGAAGCCCTCGTCGTCGGCGAACCGCGCGAGGACCTGTTTGACGGCGACCAGCCGGCCGTCCGGCGCGGCGCCGAGCAGCACCCGACCCATCCCGCCCTCGCCGAGCACGCCCAGCACCTTGAACGGCCCCACGTACGACGGACCCGACGGCCCTAACGGCTCCATGCCCCTCCCGCCCTCCCCAGGTACGGGAGGGGATCATACAGAGGTGTCAACTCCCGCCACCTGCAAGGGCGGCGCGCACGGGCCCCGCCGGCCCGGCCACCGCCGCCCGCGGCTCCGCCGGGTCCAGCCGCCGCCCGCGCGGCGAGGGCGCGGACCCCGGCATGGTGCCCTACCGGGCGGTAGGGCACCATGGGCCGCCACAGCCGCTCACCGCCGGAGGAACCACCGTGGCCGCCACTCCCAAGCCGGAGACCCTCGCCGCTTTCGAGGCCGCCAAGGGGTTCATGCCCGTACGCGAGGGCCTCGCCCTGTACGGGGCGGCCGCCGCGGCCGCCGCACTCGGGCTGCCGCTGCTGGAGGTCGGCACGTACTGCGGGCGCTCCACGATCCTGCTGGCCGACGCGGCCCGCGAGGCGGGCGTGCCCGCGATCACGGTCGACCACCACCGGGGCAGCGAGGAGCAGCAGCCCGGCTGGGAGTACCACGACCCGACCGTCGTGGACCCGGAGATCGGCCTGATGGACACCCTGCCGGCCTTCCGCCGCACCCTGCACCGGGCCGGCCTCGAAGAGCACGTCATCGCGATCGTCGGCCGCTCCCCGCAGGTCGCCGCGGCCTGGGGCGGCAAGCTCGGCTTCGTCTTCATCGACGGCGGCCACACCGACGAACACGCCACCGGCGACTACGAGGGCTGGGCCCCGCACCTCGTGGAGGGCGGCACGCTCGTGATCCACGACGTGTTCCCGGACCCGGCGGACGGCGGCCAGGCCCCGTACCGGATCTACCTGCGCGCCCTGGCCTCGGGCGCCTTCGAGGAGGTCTCGGTGACGGACTCCCTCCGCGTGCTGCGGCGTACCGGAGCCGGCATCTAGGCCGACGTCCGGGCCTCTAGGCCGACGTCCGGGCCTCGGGGCCACGGACGTGCGCCCGTCCGGGATCATTGGACGACAATCACACCACGCCCCCGGATGGCCCATGGTCCGTACGGGGCCCGGCCGGGCGTTCTAGCATCGCGACGTGCGCTACGACGAAAGCCCCCCGCTTCCCGAGTCCCGGTCCTCGATCAGCCCGGACCGGCCCTGGTTCGCGCGTCGGCCCGCCCTCACGGTCGCCCTGGCGGCGCTTGCCCCGACCTGTCTGGCGGGCTGGGTGCTGGCCCAGGTGCTGACCGGCCCGGGGGCCGACGGGCGGCAGCCCGAGGGCCCGTCCCTCACCGCCTCGCACGCCACGGGCTCGACGGACGCGAAGTCCAGCGCCTCGCCCAGCCCGGCGCAGGTGCCGGCCCAGAGCCCCGCCCCGGGCACCGGGGCCCAGGCCCCCACGGCAGCCAAGGGCCCGCTCGCCGGCCGGACCGTCGTCATCGACCCCGGCCACAACACGGGCAACTTCCAGCACGGCTCCGAGATCAACAAGCTGGTGGACGTCGGCACCCACCGCAAGGAGTGCGACACCACCGGCACGACCACCAACTCCGGCTACAAGGAGGCGGAGTTCACCCTCGACGTCTCCCGCCGGGCGCGCGCGCTGCTGGAGGCCAAGGGCGTCAAGGTGGTCTTCACCCACGAGGCCGACCGCCCGTGGGGCCCCTGCATCGACGAGCGGGCCCGGATCGGCAACGACGCGGCGGCCGACGCCGTGGTCTCCGTCCACGCCGACGGCGTCTCCGCCGGCAACCGGGGTTTCCACGTCATCCTCCCGGCCCGGGTCAAGGGCGGGGCGGCGGACACCGCGAAGATCGTCGGCCCCTCCCGCGACCTCGGTGAGCGCATCGCGCGCAACTTCGGCCGCACCACGGGCTCCGCCCCGGCCAATTACCTCGGCAGCGGCACCGGGCTGGTGGTCCGCGACGACCTGGGCGGGCTCAACCTCTCGACCCGGCCCAAGGTGTTCCTCGAATGCGGCAACATGCGTGACGCCAAGGACGCGGCGCAGTTGATGAGTCCGGAGTGGCGGCAGAAGGCGGCGCAGGGCATCGCCGACGGCATCGTCGGCTTCCTGGGCGGGTAGTTCACGGGCAGTCGTCCCGGGGCGGCTCGCCGCCCCGATCCTCTCGGCCGCGCGAAGCTCCGTACCATGGGGGCGCCCGCTCCGCCCAGCCAAGACCGAGAAGGACACCCCAAGACGTGAACATCCGCTCCCTCACTCGAGGTGACGGCGTGGTGATCGGAGCAGCGGTGCTGCTGTTCATCGCCTCGTTCCTCGATTTCTACTCCGCCACCGGCCTGGACCTCCCGAGTGCGTGGGACACCGACGTCTACGGGCTGGCGCTGCCCACCATCTTCCTGACCGGGTTCATCGCCGCCGGCCTGCTGATCGGCGCCCGCTTCCTGCCCGAGGGCCGCAAGCTCGGAGGCCTGACGCTGACGGCGTGGGGCACCGTGCTGGCCGTGGCGGCGGCCTGGGCGGCACTGTGGTCGCTGATCACCAGCCCGGCCCGGGCCGACCTGGGCGCCGGCTGCATCATCGCCTTCCTCGCCAACCTCGCGCTGGCGGGCGTGGCCGTCGCCGGTGCGAAGGTCCCCGCGCTGGCCGGGCCGCTCGTGCCCGAGCCCCGGCCCGTCGCCCCCCAGCCGTACGGCGGCCAGCCCGGCACCGGGTACGGCTACCCGGGCGGGCAGCAGCCCCAGGCCTACGGGGCCAGCCCGCAGCCCGCCCCGCCGTACGGGGGCACCCCGGCGCCCGGACCGCAGGACGCTCCGGCCGCGCCGGCGGCGGACTTCACTCCGTTCTGGTTCGCGGTGCCGGTGGCCCGTCCCCTGTACGGCGAGGACGGCTCCCCCGTCCCGATCGCGGAACTGGCCCCCGGCACCTGGTACCTGGCCGTCGACCAGCGCGGCCCGTCGGCGCTGATCGCGCAGACCCAGGACGGCCGCCGCGGCGTCCTGAACGACACCTCCGGGATCCAGCGCGGCTGACCGCCCCGCCCGGACCAGGGCGTACGGCCCCCCTCCCCGCGCGGGGAGGGGGGCCGTTCCCTACTTCCCGGCGGGGCGCGCGTGCCCTACAGTCGCCTGACGCTACCTGACGTACCGTCAGATCCGGCTTCGCGGAGGGGATCGTACATGCGCCTCGGACTCGCACTCGGCTACTGGGGCCGCGGACCCGCCCCCGCCCACCTCGGCCTCGCCACCGAGGCCGAACGCCTCGGCTACCACTCGGTGTGGACCGCCGAGGCCTGGGGTTCCGACGCCTTCACCCCGCTGACCTGGATCGCCGCGCACACCTCCCGCATCCGGCTGGGCACCGCCATCGCCCAGATGGCCGCCCGCACCCCCACCGCCACCGCCATGCACGCCCTCACCCTCGACCACCTCTCCGGCGGCCGGATGATGCTCGGCCTCGGTCTGTCCGGGCCGCAGGTGGTGGAGGGCTGGTACGGGCGCCCGTTCCCCGCGAGCCCGCTCACCGCGACCCGGGAGTACGTGGACGTCGTCCGCCAGGTGCTGCGCCGCGAGGGCCCGGTGACCCTGGACGGCCGCTTCCACAGCCACCCCTACCGCGGGCAGGACGGCACCGGCACCGGCAAACCCCTCAAGCCCATCACCCACCCGCTGCGCGCGGACCTCCCGCTGCTGCTCGGCGCCGAGGGCCCCAAGAACATCGCCCAGACCACCCGCATCGCGGACGGCTGGCTCCCCCTCTACTGGTCACCCACCCGCACCGACGTCTACCGGGCCTCGCTGACGGACCTCCCCGACGGGTTCATGATCGCCCCGATGGCCCGTGCCGAGGTCTGCGAGGACGTCGCCGAAGGGCTGCTCCCCGTCAAGGCGATGCTCGGCTTCTACATCGGCGGCATGGGCCACGCCACCCGGAACTTCCACGCCGACCTGATGGGCCGCATGGGCTACGAGGCCGAGGCACGGCGCATCCGGGAACTGTTCCTGGAGGGGCGCAGGGAGGAGGCGGTGCTCGCCGTCCCGGACGCTTTCGCCGACGAGATCTCCCTCGTCGGCCCGCGCGAGCGGATCGCGGAACGCCTGGAACTGTGGCGCGCGGGTCCCGTCACCGACCTGCTCGTCACGGCCCCGGACCCTCACACCCTGAGGGTGCTGGCGGAGCTCAACGCCTGAGCCGGGACTAGGGCGTCTCCTCCGGCACGGCTTCGAGGAGCGCGCGCAGGTCCAGCGGCATCACCGCGATCTCCATCGTCCCCCCGCCCTCCAGGGCGCAGGCCACGATCCGCGAGCCCGGGTTGATGGAGATCCCCTCCCGCACGGAGGGCACCCGGACGGCGGTGGCCCGGGCGCCGGCCAGGGGCACGGCCGGGCGCCGGGCGGGCTGCCAGCGGGCCGCGCCCTGGTCCGCGTACAGCCGGCCGGGGCGCCAACGGCCCTCGCCCGCCGGGATCCGGGCCATGCCCGGGATTCCGGCGGGACTGCCGGCCGCCAGCCGCTGCCGGTGCCTGCGCCGCAGCAGCCAGCCCAGCCCGCCGGCCGCGAGGGAGAGGAACAGGAACTCGATCACACCGCCATTGAAACAGGCGGGCGGCTCAGCCGGTCAGCTGCGAGGTGCTCGGCACCTTGTCGGTCACCACGGCGCCCGCGTTCTTGCCGGCTTCCTTGACCCCGTTGATGACGTTGTCGAAGGCGTCGATGTCGGCGTCGCCCGCCTCGCCCTTGCGGAGCTTGTTGCCCAGCCCCTTGAGGGAGTCGATGCCCGCCGTCAGCGGACCCATGGCCTTCGACAGCAGCGGGTCGCCCTTGGCGTTCTCGGCGGCCGCCTTCAGCCGGTTGTAGGCGAAGGCCCCCGCCAGCCCCGCCTTGATCAGCGCGAACGTACGCCCCTTCGCGCCCTTCTTGAACTTGCCCTCGCGGTACGGCTTGACGATCCACTGGTACGTCGCCCCGGCCGCGAGCCCGGCGTTGGCGACGAACCGCGTCTTGGCGAACTTCTGCCTCTCGGCCTCGGTGCTGGGCGTGGGCGTCACGGCGGCCAGCTCGTCGGCGGCGGCCGCGTTCGGCTCGGCGACGGCGAGGACGGCCAGCTCCGCGGCGGCGGCCGAGGAGACCTCCTCCCGCTGCCCCCGGTCGCCGCCGCTGCCGCACGCGGTGGCACCGGCCAGCAGCGCGGTGGACAGCACCACCGCCGTGAGGGCTCTACGGATACGGACGGTTGCGGATACGGCCACGGTTTCCTCCGGGGACTGAGGTGTCCCCCGCAGCCTCACCCCCGGCACCCGGCCCCACCACCTGGGGGACCCGTTCGGGGGTCCCCCGCGCGACGTCAGCGGCAGCAGTCCGGTTCCAGGCCCGACGGCAGGGCCAGCCCGCCGAAGACCTCCCCCGTCGCCTCGTCCCCGCCCAGCGCCGCCACCGCGAGCAGCAGCGAGCCGGCCGTCCAGGTCGTCTGCTCCACCGGCCACACCGCCCGGTCCTCGAAGACGTAGCCCGTCCAGTACATGCCGTTGTCGGCGCGCAGGTGCCCGATCGAGCGCAGGACCTCCAGCGCCCGGTCCGACTCGCCCATCACCCACAGGGTCAGCGCCAGCTCGCAGGACTCGCCGCCCGTCACCCACGGGTTCGGCAGCACGCACCGCACCCCGAGGTCCGGGACGACGAACTCCTCCCAGCGCCGCTCGATCCGCGCCTTCGCCTCCGGGCCCGACAGCGCCCCGCCCAGGACCGGGTAGTACCAGTCCATCGAGTAGCGGTCCTTGTCCAGGAACCGCTCCGGGTGCCGGCGTATCGCGTGCGCGAGCGCGCCCGTCGCCAGCTCCCAGTCCGGCTGCGGGTCGCCCCGGTGGTCCGCGATGGCGAGCGCGCAGCGCAGCGCCTGGTGGATGGAGGAGGAACCGGTCAGCAGGGCGTCGGTGACGACGGTGCCGTCCGCCTCCCGCTTCCAGCCGATCTCGCCGCCCGGCTGCTGGAGCGCGAGGACGAACTCGACGGCCGCGACGACCGCCGGCCACATCCGGTCCAGGAAGGTGTCGTCGCCGGTGGCCAGGTAGTGGTGCCAGACGCCGACCGCGATGTACGCGACGAAGTTGGACTCCCGGCTCGCGTCCTGCGGCGCGTCCGTGTCCACGCCGTCGGGCCGGTCCGCGTACGCCGCGTACCAGGAGCCGTCCTGGTTCTGGTGCCGGGCCAGCCAGGCGTAGGCCCGCTCGGCCGCCTCGTGCTCGCCCGCCGTGTCCAGGGCCATCGCGGCCTCGGTGTGGTCCCACGGGTCGAGGTGGTGGCCGCGGAACCACGGTATGGCCCCGTCCGCGCGCTGCACGGCCAGGATCCCCTCCACGGTCCGCGCGGCCTGCTCGGCGGTCAGTACGCCGTCCAGGACGAGGTGTTCCGGTACGGTGCGCCCCGGCGAGCTCACTGGGCGGAGCCGGCTGCGCCGACGGGCAGGTGGGGCTTGGTCGCGTACGCCACGAAGCTCTTGCCGATGAGCGGATTGAGGGCCTGCTCGGCGAGGCGGGTGGCCAGCGGCTTCTTCATGATGTCCCAGACCAGGAGCTTGTGGTACGCCTTGACGGGCAGCGCCTTGTCGTTGTCGACGCCGAAGGCGCACTTGAGCCACCAGTACGGGGAGTGCAGGCCGTGCGCGTGGTGGGTGCCGTACGGCTTGAGGCCCGCGGCCTCCATCTTGCCGAGCAGCTCGTCCGCCTTGTAGATGCGGATGTGGCCGCCCTCGACCTCGTGGTAGGCGTCGGACAGCGCCCAGCAGACCTTCTCCGGGCCGTAGCGCGGGACGGTGACCGCGATGCGGCCGCCGGGCTTGAGCACGCGCACCATCTCGGCGAGCACGCCCTTGTCGTCGGGGATGTGCTCCATGACCTCGGAGATGATGACGACGTCGAAGGACTCGTCCGGGAAGGGCAGGGCCAGGGCGTCGCCCTCCATGGCGGTGGCGGTGGCGCCGGCCGGGGCCTCACCGGCCTCCTTCATGGCGGCGAACCACTTGGCGACCTCGCGGATCTCCTCGCCGTTGCGGTCGACGGCGACGACCTGGGCGCCGCGCCGGTAGCACTCGAAGGCGTGCCGGCCTGCGCCGCAGCCCAGATCGAGCACACGGTCGCCTGCGGCGAGCGGGAACCGGGAGAAATCGACGGTCAGCACGGGGTCCTGCCTTCGCGGTCACGGGGGTGAAGGGTGTTGCGGATGAGAGGAACTGCCGGGTGGTGCCCGGGGCGCTCGACGTGGTGGGGGCGCTCCGGGTTCATTCGGGTGCTTCGGGTGCTTCGGGTCTCGGTGGTGCGCTGGGGCAGGCTCCGGAGCTCACCGGGTCCGGGCGGCGGCCGCCCGCGCGACGGCGGCTCTGTAGTGCGCGACGGTGCCCTCGGCGGCCTTGGCCCAGGTGAACCGGGTCAGGACCCGCTCGCGCCCGGCGGCCCCCAGCCGGGCGCGCAGCCCGGCGTCGCCCAGCAGCCGGCCCAGCGCGACGGCCAGCGCCCCCGCGTCGCCGGGCGGCACGGCCAGGCACGTCTCCCCGTCGGGGCCGGACACCTCGGGGATGGCCCCGCCGGTGGTGGCGACCAGCGGGGTGCCGGTGGCCATCGCCTCGGCCGCCGGGAGCGAGAAGCCCTCGTACAGGGAGGGCACGCAGGCGACCTGGGCGCTGCGCACCAGGTCCACGAGCTCGGCGTCGGTGATGCCCTTGACGAACCGCACCGCGTCCTGGAGCCCGTACGTCTCGATCGCGCGGGCGACGGGCCCGCTCTCGGCGCGCTTGCCGACGACCACGAGGTGGGCGCCGGGCTGCTCGGTACGGAGCTTGGCGAGGGCCTCGACGAGGTGGACGAGCCCCTTGAGCGGGACGTCGGCGCTGGAGGTGGTCACGATCCGCCCGGGAACCTCCGGGACGGAGGGGTCCGGCGACCAGAGGTCGGTGTCGGCGCCGATGTGCACGACGTGGATGCGGTCGCCGCGCACACCGAGGTGCTCGGCGATCTCCTGCTGGGAGGAACCGGAGACGGTCAGCACCGACGGCAGCCGTCGGGCCACGCGTCCCTGCATGCGCGTGAACGCGTACCAGCGCCGCACGGAGGCGCGCTTCTTGCGGTCCTTCGCGGCGGCGAGGTCGAGCTTGCGGTCGACGGTGATGGGGTGGTGGATGGTGGTCACCAGGGGCGCGCCGAGATCGCCCAGCAGGCCGTAGCCGAGGGTCTGGTTGTCGTGGATGACGTCGAACTCGCCCGCGCGGGCGCGCAGGTGGCGCCGGGCGCGCAGCGAGAAGGTCAGCGGCTCGGGAAAGCCGCCGGTCCACATCGTGCCGACCTCGAGGGCGTCGATCCAGTCCCGGTACTCGTCGCGCTTGGGCGTACGGAACGGATCGGGGCTGCGGTAGAGGTCCAGGCTCGGCAGCTCGGTGAGCGTGGCACCGGTGTCGAGCACCGGGTAGGGCTGGGCGCCGATGACCTCGACGGAGTGCCCGAGCTTGACGAGCTCCCGGGAGAGGTGCCGGACGTAGACGCCCTGGCCGCCGCAGAACGGGTTCCCCTTGTAGGTGAGGAGTGCGATGCGCAACGGGCGGTCGCCGTCAGTGGCGGAACCCACGAAAGGGCTCGTCACCATGGCCTCTGCGGTCACTCTCGGCCCCCTTCTCCCTGCACTTTCGCCGGAGCGTAACCGCTCGGATAATGTAGAACAAGTTTCAGACTTGATCCTCTGAAGACCATTGAATCTACCGGCCGGAAACCGCACCGTAAGAGGCGGAGCAGGTGATTCGCGCCACGGCTCGGACGCCTGACATGCTGGCCCCCGGACCATCCCGGAATCAGCCGCCGCGACGACACGGAACGCCAGGAACGGGACACATGACAGCGGAAGCGAAGGCCGTGACGCCTCCCCTGACGGAACGCCAGGAGGCGCGTCGGCGCCGCATCCTGCACGCGAGCGCGCAGCTGGCCAGCCGGGGCGGCTTCGACGCCGTGCAGATGCGGGAGGTCGCCGAGTCGTCGAACGTCGCGCTCGGCACCCTGTACCGCTACTTCCCGTCCAAGGTGCACCTGCTGGTGGCCACCATGCAGGACCAGCTGCAGCACATGCACACGACCCTGCGCAAGCGCCCCCCGGCGGGCGAGGAGCCGGCGGCCCGCGTCGCGGAAACCCTGATGCGCGCCTTCCGCGCCCTCCAGCGGGAACCGCACCTCGCGGACGCGATGGTGCGCGCCCTGACCTTCGCGGACCGGAGCGTCTCCCCCGAGGTGGACACGGTCTCACGGCTGACGACCGCGATCATCCTGGACGCCATGGGCCTCGACGCCCCGCCGACTGCGGAACAGCTCTCGGCGGTCCGGGTCATCGAGCACACCTGGCACTCGGCCCTGATCACCTGGCTCTCGGGCCGCGCGTCGATCGCCCAGGTGAAGATCGACATCGAGACGGTGTGCCGGCTGATCGACCTGACGGGGGCGGGGGCGGGCGGGGTCGCGGGGGGAACTGCGGGCGGATCCACGGGAAAGGCCTGATTGTGGTGTAGGGGGCGCCGGGGGCGGGGTCCTGTTGGGCCGTGTCAGGGCCGGTTTGGGGGGGTTCCCGTCAGTCCCATCGTCCTTCCGGTTCGTGCCGGCCCGTCAAGGGCGCTCACTTCGTTCGCGTCACTGCGTGATCGCCTTCGGCGACCCTTGACCGACCGACCCGCCCCGGAAAGCCGAAAGACTGCCGGGAACCCCCCAAAAGAACGGTCACGGGGCAGGAAGGGGAGGGGCGGGTCCCTCAGTGACGAGACGAGGGACCGGGCCACGCCCTGCCGGGCATCCGGGCCCCCAAAGACCCTCGGCGGTCCACCCCCGCGCGTCAGATCGCTACGCGCTCCTCCCGGCTTGGCGTCCGACGACCGTCATGGGCCGATACCCGCACGAAATGACGATCAGGGCCCCTTCCGGGACCGGTGGGCGCGTCAGATCGCTACGCGCTTCCGCCCGGGAGGCGTCTGACGACCGTCATGGGCCGATACCTGCACTCCATGTTGACCAGGGCAGCATCCGGGACGGATGGACGCGTCAGATCGCTACGGGCCAATCGGCTGCTGGTGGCGTGTGCAGTCGCCAGATGACGTCCGTTGCGTCCTGCGAGGACAACGTGAAGCCCAGGCGCTTGGGGACGGCGGCGCTGGCGGAGTTGGCCGGATCGTGGGCGATCTCGACGTACTCCACGCCCGGCAGGGCGAACGCCTCGCGGACTGCGGCCGCCGCTGCCCGGGTGGCCATGCCCCGGCCGGTGGCGGCCGGGTGCAGCCAGTAGCCGACGGCGCGTCCCTGCGGTTCGTCGGCGAGGTAGAGGGAGAGGCTTCCCACAGGCCGGCCGTTCACGGTGATCGCGTAGTTGTACGCCTCACCGCTGCGCCAGTTCGGATCGCAGCCGGCGAGGAAGTCCCGGGTGTGCTGCGGCGTGTGGGAGCTCGCCCACGGCATCCACGGACTCAGGTGGTCGAGGGATTCCTCGCTCAGGCGGAGGAGAGCATCGAAGTCGCCCTCCCGCCAGCGCCGCAAAACGAAGCCTTCACAGTCAATGGTGTCTCTCGGCTGATCCATGGGCGCATCGTTTCGCCACGGAGGTGATCACCACAATGGGATTGACCGTTAGCCTCTCCGGATGATCGCTGAAGCCGACGTATGGAACCGTTTCGTCCGCCTCTTGCCGGATGCCGAGGGGCGCGAGGTCCAGGTCTGCTGGGACATCGGCGAGCAGGAGGCCGGACTGGACCTGCTGGTGTGCGGTCTCCTCGAACACCAGGTGGCCATCAGTGAGACCACCCGGGTGGAGATCTCCGTCATCGCGGAGAGCTGGGGTGTGCGGCGGGACATCGCTTCCCGTCTGCTCGCCTGCCGGGGTGACGGTCTCCCCAGCCCGGTGGAAATCGTCGAACACCCCACCACCACACCCCTGCCCTACCCGGGCCTGGCCGATCTCCTCGTCATCCCCTGGATCCGGCACACGTCCGGCCGCCTCCTCGCCCGCGCGCACGTCGAGGAGCCCTGGGGCGACCTCTCCCTCATTCCCGCGCACTACGCCGTCCTGGCCTCCGAACAGGGCCCGACCCTCCGCCTCCTCGAGTCCTTCTCCGCAAGGGAAGCCCTCGAAGCCCTGCATGCCACGCACCTGTGAGCCACGACCAGCCCAAGACGGTCGTCAGACGCCAAGCAATGAGGAGCGCGCAGCGATCTGACGCGCCCACCGGCACCGGAAGGGGCCCTGATCGACATGTGGTGCGGGTATCAGCCCAAGACGGTCGCCGGACGCTATGCCATGAGGAGCGCGTAGCGATCTGACGCGCGGGGGTGGACCGTTGAGGGTCTTTGGGGGCCGGATGCCCGGCGGACCGGCGCCCGGCCCCTCGTCTCGTCACTGAGGGACCCGCCCCTCCCCTTCCTGCCCCGTGACCGTTCTTTTGGGGGGTTCCCGGCAGTCCTTGTCTTTCCGGGGCGGGCTGGTCGGTCAAGGGTGGCCGAAGGCCATCACGCAGTGACGGGAACGAAGTGAGCGCCCTTGACGGGCCGGCACGACACGGAAGGACGATGGGACTGACGGGAAACCCCCGAACCAGCCCTGACACCGCCCCACCGAAACCCCGCCCCCCGCAGCCCCCGCCCACCCCACCCCTCACTCCTCCGGCGGGAACACCGCCTCCCCCGACGGGGACAGGGTGATGAGAATGGCTTCCACCGGGCAGCCCTCGGCGGCCGTCAGCGTCGGTTCGTTGGCGTCCGTTTCCGGAGAGCGGGGGTGGGACTGGCGGGCCGAGTCGAGGGTGAAGGCGTCGGGGGCGTGGCTCACGCACATGCCCGAGCCGATGCAGACCCCCCGGTCGACCTCGACCTGCCAGCGGTCCCCCATCAGGCACCCGCCGGGAGGTGGATCATCTTGTGCTCCAGGTACTCGCTCAGGCCCTCCGGGCCGAACTCCCGCCCGACGCCGCTGCTCTTGTAGCCGCCGAACGGTCCCAGCATGTCCAGGCTGAAGGTGTTCACGTTGAAGGTGCCGGTACGCACACGCCGCGCGAGGTCGATGCCGTGTTCCACGTCGGCCGTCCAGACACTGCCGCTCAGGCCGAACTCCGAGTCGTTGGCGATCCGTACGGCCTCCGCCTCGTCCCCGTACGGGATCAGGCACACGACGGGGCCGAAGATCTCCTCGCGGGCGATCCGCATCGAGTTGTCGACGTCGCCGAAGAGGGTCGGTTCCACGTACCAGCCGCGTTCCAGGCCCGCCGGGCGGCCGCCGCCCGCCAGGACCTTCGCGCCCTCCTCCTGGCCGATCCGGATGTAGTCCAGCGAGCGCCGCTGCTGGCGCTCGGCGACGAGCGGCCCGAGCTGCGTCGCCGGGTCGAGGGGGTCGCCGACGACCAGGGCGCCGGCCGCTGCCGCGAGGGCGTCGGCGACCTCCGCGTAGCGGCCGCGCGGGGCGAGGATGCGGGTCTGGGCGACGCAGGCCTGGCCGTTGTTCATCCAGGCCGCCGGGACGATCCCGGCGATGGTGCTCTCCAGGTCGGCGTCCGGCAGGATCACGGCGGCGGACTTGCCGCCGAGTTCGAGGGTGACCCGGGTCAGGTTGCGGGCGGCGACCTCCATGACCCGCTTGCCGGCGGCGACGGAGCCGGTGAAGGCGACCTTGTCGACGCCGGGGTGCCCCACCAGGTACTCGCTGACTTCCCGGTCGGCGGGCAGCACCGACAGCACCCCCTCCGGCAGCCCGGCCTCCCGTGCGATCTCGGCCAGGATGAAGGAGTCCAGGGGGGCTTCGGGGGACGGCTTCAGGATGACCGAGGAGCCGGTGAGCAGCGCCGGCGCGAGCTTCGCCGCGGCCACGAACTGCGGGACGTTCCACGGGATGACGGCGGCGACGACCCCGACCGGTTCGCGGCGTACGAGGATCGGGCCGAGCGCGCCCTGACGGCGCTCCTCGTAGGGGTATGCGGCGGCGACCTTGATGGCGGAGTCGTACACCATCATGGCGCCGAGCGCCTGGGCGAGGACGCTCCAGGAGTACGGGGAGCCGTTCTGGGAGCTGATGGAGCGGGCGATCTCCTCGTGCCGGACGGCGATGGCGTCCTTGATCCGGGAGACGACGGCGGTCCGCTCCTCCAGTGACAGGCGGGGCCAGGGGCCTTCGTCGAAGGCCTTGCGGGCTGCGGTCACGGCCCGGTCCACATCGGCCTCGGAGGCGTGCGGGACGCTGCCGATGACCTGCTCGGTGTGGGGGGAGACGACCCGGATGGTGCCGGTGCCCAGCGGATCCGTCCATTCCCCGCCGATGAACAGTTGGCCGTGTTCCACGAGCTCGGTCATGTCCGATGCCTCCAGGAGCTGCGCACGATCTCACCGATGTCGCAGAACTGATACCAGTTCTACTTCAAGGAGTCCACGGTCGGGACGTGGTCGGCGACACGGACGTCAACTGCGCGGCAGGATCTCACTGCTGGCCAGGAAGCCCCGCAGATGGTCGACTTGGGCTACTACTGCAACACGTTCTCGCATGTTCCACCCCAGTTGCCCAGAGCCCCAGGGAGAGCCCCATGACGGAACCCACTCCCCAACCCACCCCCCAAGCCCCTCCCCACCCCCAACCCACCCCCCGCATCACCGACCACGGCGGTGGCGTCCGGGCCATCAAGGTGCCCATCCCCGACAACCCCCTCGGCCACACCCTCGTCCACGTCCTCGACACCGACCGCGGGCCCGTCCTGATCGACACCGGCTGGGACGACCCCGCCTCCTGGGACACCCTCACCGCCGGGCTCGCCGCGCTCGGTACCGCCGTCGCCGATGTCCACGGCGTCGTCATCACCCACCACCACCCCGACCACCACGGCCTGTCCGGCCGCGTGCGGGAGGCCTCCGGGGCGTGGATCGCCATGCACGCCGCCGATGCCGAGGTCGTCGTACGGACCCGTTCCGCCGAGCCCGCCGTCTGGTTCGACTACATGAGCGAGAAGCTGGCAGCCGCCGGGGCCCCCGAGGAGCACATCGCTCCGCTCCGCGCGGCCCGGGAGGGCGGGCGCGTCCGTACCCTCCCGGGGCTGAGCTCCGCCGTGCCCGACCGGGAGATCGTGCCCGGGGAGCTGTTGCCCCTCGCCGGGCGCCGGCTGCGCGCGGTCTGGACCCCGGGGCACACCCCCGGCCACGTCTGCCTGCACCTGGAGGAGGCCCACCCGGCCGGCCTCCCCGGGAACGGCCGGCTCTTCTCCGGTGACCACCTGCTGCCCGGGATCTCCCCGCACATCGGCCTGTACGAGGCCCCGGGCGACACCCGTGTCACCGATCCCCTCGGCGACTACCTCGACTCCCTCGAACGCGTCGGCCGCCTGGCTCCCTCCGAGGTGCTCCCGGCCCACCAGTACGCCTTCACCGACGCTGCCGCCCGCGTACGGGAGCTGCTGGAGCACCACGAGGACCGGCTGGCCGGGCTGTGGCGGCTGCTGGCCGAGCCCCTGACCCCCTGGGGGCTCGCGGAGCGGATGGAGTGGAACCGGCCCTGGGAGCAGATCCCGTACGGCTCGCGGAACATCGCCGTCTCGGAAGCGGAGGCGCATCTGCGGCGGCTGGTGAAACAAGGCCGGGCGGAGGCGGTCCCGGGCACGGATCCCGTGGCGTACCGGGCGCTGTAGGCCGCCGCACGGCCGGCCGGGGGCCGCCCGCGGGGGGCCCGAGCCACCGGGGCGGTGAGTTACGGGCCGGTAGAGTAGGGCCGTCGTCCACACTTCCGTACGGGGGGAAGCCGGTGCGAATCCGGCGCTGACCCGCAACCGTGACCCGGCCCGCAGTACGCGGGACGGCAGCCGGAATGCCCCGTACCGGAGGTGCGCGGCTCGTGCCGCCGGGTCCTCCGGCGGCCGGCACCGTCGAGGTAAACGGAGCCGGAGCCCGGTGCCTGCGCGTGCCTGTCTCCCGCCCCCCGCACGAGAGGCACCCTCCCCGCCATGAACGTCCGCCGCAGCGCCGCCGCGCTCGCCGCATCCGCCGTGCTCTGCGTGGGCGCCGCTCCCGCCGCCCTCGCCGACACGCCGCCGCCCTCCCCCGCCGCTTCCCCGGCCCTGCCGGCCGGCCTGTTCGGCAAGGCGGACCCGACGTACGACGGGGTGTGGCGGCAGTCCCTGGCCCTGCTCGCCCAGCGGACGGCCGGTGTGAAGCCCGCCGCGCAGGCGGTGGAGTTCCTCGTCTCCCAGCAGTGCCCGAGCGGTGGTTTCGCCTCCTTCCGCGCGGCCGCGCCGTGCGACGACAAGACGATGTACGACACCAACGCGACCGCGGTCGCCGTGCAGGCCCTGAAGGCCCTCGGCGGCAAGGACGCGGAGGTCAAGAAGGCCACGGACTGGCTGAAGTCCGTACAGAACGAGGACGGCGGCTGGGCCTACGTCCCGGGCTCCCCCAGCGAGGGCAGCTCCACCTCCCTGGTGATCAGCGCGCTGGCCGTGGCGGGCGAGAAGCCGGCCGAGGTGAAGTCGAAGGCGGGCAAGTCGGCGTACGACGGGCTGCTCTCCTTCCAGCTGGGGTGTTCCGCCGAGCCGGCCTCGGACCGGGGTGCCTTCGGGTACCAGCCGGCCGACGGCAAGCTCGCCGCGAACGCCGACGCCACCGCCGCGGCCGCGCTGGCGGGCCTCGGCAAGGGCATGGTCGTCGACCCGGCCGCCACGGACACCCCGGCCGCCGCGCCGGCCTGCCCGGCCGGCTCCGCCGACCCGGCGGGCGCGGCCCGGGGCGCGGCCGGCTACCTGGCCGAGGCCCTGAAGAAGGACGGCCACCTGACGGCCGTCACCCCGGGCGCCGACCAGCCGACCGCCGACACCGGCAACACCGCCGACGCGGTGATCGCCCTGGCCGCGGCCGGACACCGGCAGGCGGCGGCGGGCGCCCTGGAGTGGCTCCAGAAGAACTCCACCGCCTGGGCCAACCGCAACCCGGCGGCGCTGGCCACCCTCGTCCTGACCGCCCACGCGACGGGCACCGACCCGAAGGCCTTCGGCGGTGTCGACCTGGTGGCGGCGCTGAACGCCACCGGTCCGGCCCCGGAAGCCGTCGCCGACACCGAACCGCAGACGGTGGAGGGCGAGGAGAAGCCCGGCTCCGGCAACGGGAACGTCTGGTGGATCGTCGGCGCGGGCGCCGCGGCCGGCATGGGCATCGGCATCCTGCTGAGCGGCCGCCGCAAGAAGAACCAGCCGTGATCCCCGGCCGTACGCGTACGCGGGGTACACGGGCCGGCGCGGTCGCCGGAGCCCTCGGCCTCCTCGGGGTACTGGGTCTGGCGCTGACCCTGTTCGCGGCCGCCCCCGCCCTGGCGGCGAGCTACCGCTACTGGTCGTTCTGGGACGGCGCGGACGGCCGCTGGACGTACGCCACCCAGGGCCCCTCGACGGCCCGTCCCGCCGACGGCGCCACGCTCGGCTTCCGCTTCTCGGTCAGCAAGGACGCCGCCGCCGAGGCGGCCCAGCCGCGCGCCGGCGCCGACTTCCAGGCCGTCTGCGGCGGTACCGCCCCGGTGGACGGCAAGAAGCGCGTGGCGCTGGTCATCGACTTCGGCGTGCCCGGGGACGCCCCGGACGGCGAGGGCGTGCCGCAGGACACCCCGCGCACCGCCTGCGCACAGCTGGCGCCCGGGGCCACGGCGGCCGAGGCCCTGGCGGAGGTGGCGAAGCCGCTGCGCTACAACGGCGCGGCCCTGCTCTGCGGGATCTCCGGCTACCCGAGGACGGGCTGCGGCGAGCCGCTCCCCGACGCGGAGCCGAAGCCTTCGGCCTCCGCCCCGGCACCGTCGGCCTCCTCGGACGGCGGCTCCTCCGCCCCCTCGGCGGGCCTGTTCCTGGGCATCGCGGCGCTGCTCGCCCTGGGCTCCGCCACCGTCTGGCAGTCCCGCCGCCGCAGGCGATGACGGAGCGCCCCACCCACGGCGGGGCACGTGCCGACGCACCCCCGGCCCGGCGGGGTGCGGCCGGGCGGGCCAGCCCCTCGCACGGGCCCGCGTACGGAAGGGAACGGCGCTGGCGGGCCCCCGAGGCACGGCGCGGGAACGCCCTGCACGCGGGGGCATGGTGGCTGTGGGCCCTCGGGCTCGCGACCGCCGCCTCCCGGACCACCAATCCGCTGCTGCTCGGGCTGATCGTCGGCGTCGCCGGGTACGTGGTCGCGGCGCGCCGGACGCAGGCGCCGTGGGCGCGGTCCTACGGCGCCTTCCTCAGGCTCGGCCTCTTCGTCATCGGGCTCCGACTGGTCTTCTCCGTGCTGCTGGGCTCCCCGATTCCGGGCTCGCACACCCTCTTCACCCTGCCCGGGATCGCGCTGCCCGACTGGGCGCAGGGCATCAGGTTCGGTGGCCGGGTCACCGCCGAGCAGCTGGCCTTCGCCTTCTACGACGGCGCGAAGCTGGCCACCCTGCTGATCTGTGTCGGTGCCGCGAACGCGCTCGCCAACCCGGCCCGGCTGCTCAAGTCGCTGCCGGCCGCGCTGTACGAGGCGGGGGTGGCGGTGGTCGTCGCCATGACCTTCGCGCCGAACATGGTCGCCGACGTGGCCCGGCTGCGGACCGCCCGCCGGCTGCGCGGGCGCCCCACCGGCGGGGTGAAGGCGGTCCTGCAGATCGGGCTGCCGGTGCTGGAGGGGGCGCTGGAGCGCTCGGTGGCGGTCGCCGCGTCGATGGACGCGCGCGGGTACGGGCGTACCGCGCGGGTCGCGCCGGCCGTGCGTTACACCACCAACGCCCTCACCCTCGGCGGACTGCTCGGCATGTGCGCCGGTACGTACGGGCTGCTCGCGGCGGAGGGCGCCGCGTTCGGGCTGCCCGTGCTCGGCATCGGCCTCGTGCTGGCCCTCGCGGGGCTGCGGCTCGGCGGGCGGCGCAGCGTCCGCACCCGCTACCGGCCCGACCGGTGGGGGGTGCGGGCCTGGCTGGTCGCCGGCTCCGGGGCGGCCGTCGCGGCGCTGCTGATCCACGCGGGCTCGCTGGACCCGGAGGGGCTGCGGCCGGGCGTGGTCCCGCTGGTCGCGCCCGCCCTGCCGCTGTGGCCGGCGGCGGCGATCCTGATCGGCCTGCTCCCGGCCTTCGTGGCCCCCGTACCTCCCGAGGAGTCTTCCCGTTGATCCGCTTCGAGCAGGTGTCGGTGACGTACGACGGCGCCGCGCACCCCTCCCTCCGGGACGCGGACTTCACCCTCCCGGAGGGTGAGCTGACGCTGCTGGTCGGCCCGTCGGGGGTCGGCAAGTCGACCCTGCTGGGGGCGGTGTCGGGACTGGTCCCGCACTTCACCGGCGGGACGCTGCGCGGGCGGGTGACGGTGGCGGGCCGGGACACCCGTACGCACATGCCGCGCGAGCTGGCGGACGTGGTGGGCACGGTGGGGCAGGATCCGCTCGCCCACTTCGTGACGGACGTGGTGGAGGACGAGCTGGCGTACGGGATGGAGTCCCTGGGGCTGCGGCCGTCGGTGATGCGCCGCCGGGTGGAGGAGACGCTCGACCTGCTCGGCCTGAACGAGCTGCGGGACCGTCCGATCGCCTCCCTGTCGGGCGGGCAGCAGCAGCGGGTGGCGATCGGTTCCGTCCTCACGACGCACCCGCGCGTGCTGGTGCTGGACGAGCCCACGTCGGCGCTCGACCCGGCGGCGGCCGAGGAGGTCCTCGCGGTGCTCCAGCGGCTGGTGCACGACCTGGGCACGACGGTGCTGATGGCGGAGCACCGCCTGGAGCGGGTGGTCCAGTACGCCGACCGCGTCCTCCTCCTCCCGTCCCCCGGCGCCGCCCCGGTCCTGGGCTCCCCGGCGGAGGTCATGGCCGTCTCCCCGGTCCACCCCCCGGTGGTCTCCCTGGGCCGCCTGGCGGGCTGGAGCCCGCTCCCCCTCTCCGTCCGCGACGCCCGCCGGCGTGCGGCTCCGCTCAGGGCCCGCCTGTCGTCCGTGACCGCACCCGCGGCGGGGGAGCTGCCGCAGCCGTCCGCGTCCCCGGGCCCGGCCGCCTTCTCGTCCCCGGGCCCGTCCCGGACCCCGGCCGGCCCGGTGGCCGTCGCCGCGCCCCCGGGCGGGGGGCCCGTCGCGCCCGCCGGTGCCTCCGAAAGCGCCGCCGACGTACGCAGCACGGCCGGACCGTGCGACGCGGCCGCCCCCGGCCTCCTCGGCCGGCTGGCACGGCTCGCGCGCCGCGCCCCGGCCGCCGACGCCCCGGCCGGGCCGGGCGACACCACCGCCGCCGCCGTCGCCACGGGTCTCGGCGTCCGCCGCGGCCGCGCCGAGGTGCTCCACGACGTCACCCTCCGGGTGGCTCCCGGCGAGACCGTGGCCCTCATGGGCCGCAACGGCGCCGGCAAGTCCACCCTCCTCGCCGCCCTCACCGGCACCCTCGCCCCCTCCGCCGGCCAGGTGACCGTCGGCGGCCTCACCCCGCACCGCACCCCGCCGCCGGAGATGGTCCGCCGCGTCGGTCTGGTCCCGCAGGAGCCCCGCGACCTCCTCTACGCCGACACCGTCGCCGCCGAGTGCGCCGCGGCCGACGCCGACGCCGGGGCCGCGCCCGGGAGCTGCCGCGCCCTGGTCACCGCCCTGCTGCCCGGCGTACCGGACGACACCCACCCCCGCGACCTGTCCGAGGGCCAGCGGCTGACGCTGGCCCTGGCGCTGGTGCTGACCGGCCGGCCGGCCCTGCTGCTGCTGGACGAGCCGACCCGCGGCCTGGACTACGCCGCCAAGGCCCGTCTGGTGGAGACGCTGCGCGGCCTCGCCGCCGAGGGCCACGCCATCGTCCTCGCGACGCACGACGTGGAGCTGGCGGCCGAGCTGGCCCACCGGGTGGTGATCCTGGCGGGCGGAGAGGTCGTCGCGGACGGCCCGACGGCCGAGGTTGTGGTGTCCTCCCCGGCCTTCGCCCCGCAGGTGGCCAAGATCCTGGCCCCGGGGCGCTGGCTCACCGTGCCCCAGGTCGCCGCCGCCCTCGGGGACTCCCGATGACCCGCGCCCGTCCCGCCCGTCCCGTCCGCGTCGGCCCCCGCGCCGCCGCGGCCCTGCTCCTGGTCACCCTCATCGGCGTCGCCGCCTTCGGCTGGCCTCTGCTCGCCGACCGCCAGTCCGGGCTCGCGCACTCCCAGGACGCCCCGTGGCTCTTCGCCGCGCTGCTCCCCCTCCTGGTGGCCGTCGTCATCGCGACCCTCGCCGACGGCGGCATGGACTCCAAGGCCGTCGCGATGCTCGGGGTGCTCGCCGCCGTGGGGGCGGCGCTGCGGCCGCTGGGGGCGGGCACGGCCGGGCTGGAGCCCATGTTCTTCCTGATGGTGCTCAGCGGCCGGGTCCTCGGGCCGGGCTTCGGCTTCGTCCTCGGCTCCGTCACGATGTTCGCGTCCGCCCTGCTCACGGGTGGGGTGGGGCCGTGGATGCCGTTCCAGATGCTGGCGCTGGGCTGGTTCTCGCTGGGCGCAGGGCTGCTGCCCGGGCCGGGGAGGATCCGGGGGCGGGCCGAGCTCGCGATGCTCGCCGCGTACGGGTTCCTGGGCTCCTTCGCGTACGGCACGGTCATGAACCTCCAGGGCTGGGTGATCCTGCAGGGCATGGGCCAGGGCATCTCCTTCCACCCCGGCGATCCGGTGCCGGAGAACCTTGCGCGCTTCGTCGCGTACTGCCTGGCGACTTCGGTGGGCTGGGACCTGGGGCGCGCGGCGCTCACGGTCGTCCTGACGCTCACGCTCGGGGGGACGCTGCTGAAGGCGTTGCGCCGGGCGACGAGGAAAGCGGCGTTCGACGCGCCCGTTTCCTTCGGATCCGGGCCCGGAAGTGACCCGGGACACGCATCACAAAGGTGCCGGACGGATACGGGGGGTGAGGTTCGGGGGGTGGGGCGGTGAGGCGCCCCACAGGAGGCAGATCACATTCGGC